>NZ_JAXCFT010000017.1:0-74135 GCF_056150385.1 Micromonospora marincola
CGTCGGGTGTTGGCGAAGCGGTTGGCCAACGGTGACGTCGCGGTCGCTCTGTTCAACCAGGGCAGCGCCACCACCACGATCAGCACCACCGCGGCGGCGATCGGGCTGTCGGGCAGCTCGTTCACGCTGCGCGACGCCTGGACCAACACGACGAGCAGCACGTCCGGCGCGATCTCGGCGAGCGTGCCCGGCCACGGCACTGTCGTCTACCGGGTCAGCGGCGGGTCCGGCAGCCCCACGCCCACCCCGACCCCCACGACCACGCCGACCGCCAGCCCGTCGCCCACCGCCTCGCCGACCACCCCGCCGCCGTCCACCGGCGCCTGCCAGATCACGTACGCGATCACCAGCCAGTGGCCGGACGGGTTCCAGGGTGACGTGACGGTGCGCAACACCGGGACCACGGCGGTCAACGGATGGACCCTGCGGTGGTCCTTCGCCAACGGCCAGCAGATCAACCAGGCCTGGGGCGCCACCTACACCCAGAGCGGCGCGCAGGTCACCGCCACGAACGTCGGCTACAACGGCGCCATCAGCCCGGGCGGCACCGTGACCTTCGGATTCATCGCCGGCTGGTCCGGCGGCAACACCAGACCGACCGCGTTCACCCTCAACGGGCAGAACTGCGACGTCGCCTGACCGGATGCGGCCGGGGGAGCGGTCGTGGCCGAGCCGCCACGACCGGTCCCCCGCCCGAATCGACCTTGACCGATAACTGGGGGATGATGCACGGATGAGGATCGTCGACGCACGGGTCATCGTGTCCTGTCCCGGCCGCAACTTCGTGACCCTGAAGATCCTCACCGACGACGGGGTCACCGGCGTCGGTGACGCCACCCTGAACGGCCGGGAACTGGCCGTCGCGTCCTACCTGCGCGACCACGTCGTGCCGCTGCTGGTCGGGCGCGACCCGGCCCGGATCGAGGACACCTGGCAATACCTCTACCAGGGGTCGTACTGGCGGCGCGGGCCGGTCACCATGAGCGCCATCGCGGCGGTCGACACCGCGCTGTGGGACATCAAGGGCAAAGTCGCCGGGCTGCCGGTCTACCAGCTCCTCGGCGGCCGGTCCCGGGAGGGCGTGACCGTCTACGGCCACGCCAACGGGGAGACCGTCGACGAGGTGCTCACCGAGGTCGCCCGCTTCGTCGACCTCGGCTACCGCGCGGTGCGGGTGCAGTGCGGCGTGCCCGGCCTGCCCCGGACCTACGGCGTCAGCGCCGACAAGATGTTCTACGAGCCGGCCGACGCCGCGCTGCCGACGGAGACGACCTGGTCCACCGAGGCGTACCTGGCGCACGTGCCGACGGTGTTCGCCCGGGTCCGCGACGAGTTCGGCCCCACCCTGAAGTTGCTGCACGACGTGCACCACCGGCTCACCCCGATCGAGGCGGCCCGGCTCGGCAAGAGCCTGGAGCCGTACGCGTTGACCTGGATGGAGGATCCGGTCCCGGCGGACCTGCCGGAGGGCTTCCGGCTCATCCGGCAGCACACCACCACGCCGATCGCTGTCGGTGAGGTCTTCAACAGCGTCTGGGACACCGCCCAGCTCATCCGGGAACAGCTCATCGACTACGTCCGGACGACAGTGGTCCACGCCGGTGGTCTCACCCACCTGCGCCGCATCTTCGACCTCGCCGCGCTGCACCACGTCCGCAGCGGCTCGCACGGCGCCACCGACCTCTCCCCGGTCTGCATGGCCGCCGCGCTCCACCTGGACCTCGCCATCCCCAACTTCGGCCTCCAGGAATACATGCGGCACACCGCGCTCACCGACGAGGTCTTCCCGCACGGCTACCACTTCGACGACGGCTACCTGCATCCCGCCGAGACCCCCGGCCTCGGCGTGGACATCGACGAGGAGGCCGCGGCCCGCTACCCGTACGCGCCTGCCTACCTGCCGGTGAACCGGTTGACCGACGGCACCGTCCACCCCTGGTGAGCGCGTCCGGGGTCAGTGGATGCGGCGACCGTGGGCGTCCGGCACCCCCGACTTGCGGAAGAAGTACGTGGTGATCTGGTCCCGCCACTCGACGGCGCTGCGGAGCTGCTCATCGAGGCGTTCGGCCACCCGCTCGTACACGGCCGGCGCGACCATCCCGGCGAGCGCCTGCCACCGCCGGCGCATCGCCGCCACCTCCTCGACGCCGGCGAAGTGCGTGTCGTAGATGTGCTGGATCACGGTGCGCCCGCTGTGCAGGACATGCCGGTAGGGGACGTGGTGGAAGAAGAGCAGCAGCTCGTCCGGGCACCGCTTGAGTGATTCGTACACCTCCGACCACGGCTTCGGATACTGGCCGGTGAAGCCGGTCCCGGTCGCCCGGGTGCGGTCCACCCCGACGCCGTCGCGGTCGGCGAAGTGGTAGGTGCCCCACGCGGTGTACTCGTAGCCGTCCACGTCCGGGCCGTAGTGATGCCCGGGCCGCACCATGAAGCCGACGCCGAGCGGCGCGGTGTAACGCTCGTAGGTGCGCCAGGAGTCGTCCATGATCGCGTGCAACGTCCGCCGCACCAGCTCCGGGTCGCCAGTGGTCGTCGGCAGCCAGGTCAGCTCGATCCACTCGTCGAGGATCGCGCCCGGGTCCAGCCGGGGATCCCAGGCGAGCCGGCCGAAGGCGTACAGATTCGCCTGGGCCAGCGGATGCCCGGTCCAGAACGGGTCGTCGCCCACGTTCGCGACCGCGACCAGGCCACCACCGGCGTCCCCGGCGACCACGTCGGCGACCGTGCGGCCACCCTCGCCCCACGGCGGGAACCGCAACACCTCGGCCCACCACGGCCCGAGGTGGCAGACGTGCCGCTGCTGGCCCGTGTACTCCTGCGTCACCTGCAACTCCACCGCCACTCGGGTGGCCGGCATGGCGGCGATCACCGGCGACACCGGCTCGCGCACCTGGAAGTCGAGCGGACCGAACTTCACCTGGAGGATCACGTTGTCCCGGAACCGCCCGTCGAGCGGAGCGAAGTGGTCGTGGGCGGCCCGGGCCCGGTCCGTCGACCGGTCCCGCCAGTCCTGGTGGTGGTCGTAGACGAACGCCCGCCAGCGCACCACGCCGCCGTGCGGGGCGAGCGCGTCGGCGAGCAGGTTCGCGCCCTCGGCGTGGTCGCGCCCGTAGGTGAACGGGCCCGGCCGGCCCTCGGAGTCGGCCTTCACCAGATAGCCGCCGAAGTCGGGGATCCGCTTGTAGACCCGTCGGGTGGCGGCGGCCCACCAGGCCCGCACCCGGTCGTCGAGCGGATCGGCGGTGGGCAGGCCGCCGAGGACCACCGGGGCGGCGAAGGTCACCGCCAGGTGCACCCGGACGCCGTACGGGCGGAGCACGTCCGCGATCTCGGCCACGTCGTCGAGCCGGTCGGTGAGCAGCAGCGCCTCGGTGTCGTGCACGTTGACGTTGTTCACCGAGATCGCGTTGACGCCGCAGGCGGCGAGCAGGCGCCCGTAGTCGCGCAGCCGGGCCAGGTCGCGCCGGGCCGCGCCGTCGTGCCAGAAGATCGAGCCACCGGCGTACCCGCGCTCGATCTGACCCGACACCTGGTGCACGGCCACGTTGTCCCAGTGGTCGAGCATCCGCCGGGCCAGGGCGGGTTGGTGCCGCCGCGCCGGACGGTCGTCGTCGAAGGCCGCCGCGCCGAGCCGGACCACGTGGAACAGCCCGTACAGCAGGCCGGCCGGCGCGTCGGCGAGCACCACCGTCACGCCGTTCACCCGGGCCAGCAGGAAGCCCTCGTCGCCGAGGGAGCCGGCGCCGGCGCCGTCCACCGCAGGTGTCGCGCCGAGCCGGGCCGACTCCGCCGCCGCGTTCGCGACCGGACCGTCGTGGCGCGACGCGAGCACCAGGTCGGCGTCGACGTCCCAGGGCGGGGAGTGCCAGATCCGGCCGCCGTACCTGGTGCAGGCCCGCGTCACCTCGTCCAGGACGGTGTCGACGAGCGGGCCGCCGCCGTGCACGAGCACGTCCCGGGAACCGAGGGCCCGGAACGCCTCCGGCGGCAACCAGGCGGCGTGCCAGGTCAACTCGCCGGCGTGGGCGGACGCCTGGCCGGTGGGGGCGCTCACGAGGTGAACTCCGTCCGGACGTGCTCGATCATCGGCTCGTTGATCCGCAGGAGCGCCAGTACGACGAGCGCGGCGAACAACGCGAGCGTCGCCTCGGAGAGGGCCGCGGTGACGCCGGCCACCGCGGCCAGCAGCACGGCGTTGCCGAACGTGACGCCCGGCTTCCGGACCAGGAAGTACAGGGCCAGCCGGACCGTGTCGCGGGTGCGGAAGTCGAACAGCGAGACGATCACCAGGGCGTTGACCCCGGCCAGGACCACCCCCGCCCCGACCAGTGCCAGCGGCGCCGCCCACCAGCCCGGTACGGCCGCGGCCGGCAGGTGGGCGAGGTTCACCGCGATGACGGCCAGCCACAGCAGCGTCGGCGCCCAGACCCGCAGCACACCCGGCAGGTTGGCCCGGTAGGCCCGGCGGAACGCGGCGGCGGGACGCAGGTCGGTCAGGTCGGGGCGCTGGTGGCGCAGGGTGTGCAGGGCGGCGGAGACGGCCGGGCCGACCGGCAGCAGGGCGACCGCGACCAGGGGGAGGTTGCTGGCGTCGCGGTCGAGCAGCACCAGCGCGACAAGCCCGGGCAGCACGCTGAGCAGCAGCCACAGCTCCACCGCGAGCAGCGTGTAGACGACCGCGGCGACGCGCGACAACGGCCCGTCGCCGAACTCCCGCCGGCTGCCCGCCGCGTCGCTCACGGCCGCGCCTCGGGCGCCGCGCCGACCGGCGGGTCGCCAGTCGGGTCGCCGATTGGGTCGCCAGTCGGGTCGCCGGTCTGGTCGAGCAGCCGGTCGTCCCACCACGGCGGTGTCTCGTCCACCACCGGGGTCAGCTCGACGAGTGTCACCTCGTGCCGGCCGAGGGTGAGGTCGAGGTCGACCCGCCCGGCGGTGACCGGCAGGGCCCGGTGGCTGCGGGCCGGCTCTGCGGTCTCCCGCAACACGTCGAGCTGCCGCGGGCGGGGCGACTGCGGGCTGCCCAACTCCCGCCAGGCCGCCCAGACGTTGCCGGCGTCCTCGCTCACCGACGAGCGGAGCTGGAACGCCGACACGGTGCCCGGCGGGCCGAGCGGGACCGACAGCGCGAGGGTGTGCCGCTCGGGCGACGGCTCCCGGCCGGTGACGTCCACCGGAGCCCAGGCCAGCACCGCGACCCGACCGTCGGGGTGCCGGGTGACGAGGTGGTCCGGCCCGCGGGCGAGCACCGCGTCGCCGAGCCGGGCCATGAACGCGTACAGGTGGTAGGTGGGTTTCTTGACCTGCCGGTGGGTGAGCATGCCGAAGCCGCCGTGCATCAACGCGGTCGGCACCCCGCACTCCTCGAACACGTCGCTGAAGGTCCAGTACGAGAAGGAGTCGACCAGGTCCCCGCCGCCGGCCAGCACCGGCGCGAGGTAGGCGGCGTGGAAGGCGGTGTCGTGGATCGGGTTGTCCGGCCGGTAGGAGGAGTTGAACTCGGTGATGTGCACCGGGAGGTCGGCGAGCGCGGTCCCGGCCAGGTGCCGGCGGGGCGCGGCGAACTGGTCGAGCAGCTCCGTCGCCGGGGCCAGCGCCTGCCGGGTGCCGAACGGCACGTGCCGTGCCGGGCCGGAGGTGTAGGCGTGCCGGCTGACGAAGTCGACAGGCACCCCGCGGTCGGTGACGAACTCGGCGAACGGTTCCCACCACTCGTCGGCCCCGGGGGAGATGGCCGGGCCGCCGACCTGGAGCGCCGCGTCGACCTCCTTGACCGCGTGCGCCGAAACCTCGTACAGACGGTGGTAGGCGGCCCGGTCGGCGTCCTGCCAGAAGTCGGTCAGGTTTGGTTCGTTCCACACCTCGATCGGCCAGCCGCGCACCTCGTCGAGGCCGTACCTGTCGACCAGGTGGCCCACCGTGGCCCGGACCAGGTCGCCCCACTCGGTGAAGCTGCGCGGCGGCGTGACGTTGCCCCGCCACCAGAACACCGTCTGCTCGCCGGAGGCGAGCGCCGAGGGCATGAAGCCAAGCTCCACGAAGGGCCGGATGCCCAGGTCGAGGTAGGCGTCGACGACCTGGTCGACGTACGTGAAGGCGTGCCGGACCCGGCGCTCGCCCCGGTGCTCGTACGGGCGGTGCACACCGACGCCGTCGCTGAGCAGGCCGTGCCCGCGGATGTGCCGGAAGCCGATCTCCCGCTGCACGAGCGCCAGCGAGTCCTGATAGTCGCGCCGTAAGGCCAGGTCGAACCGCCCGGTGCCGACGCAGGTGCGCCAGGCCCCGGTCAGCCGGCCGGTGGGCCGCTCGGGAACGGTGACGCGCATCAGCCGTGGTTCTTGCGGTACCGCTCGTACGCCTTGTTGACCAACTCGGCGTAGGCCTCCGCGTTCTTGCCCTTCAGTTCGGCGACGTAGGCGTCCCATTCACTGAGCGGCCGTTGGCCGAGGGCGAACTTCAGCGCGTTCGCGGTGACGTGGTCCTTCAACGCGGTGGCCCACAGCGTGGTCTGCTCCTGCTCCTCGTCGCTGAGCGGCGCGGGCGGCGGGGTCACCCAGGGCGCGGGCTTGCGGGCGTTCATCTCCTTCTGGAACTCCAACTCCTCGGGGGAGAAGAACGACTGCACCAGGTCGAGCTTGCCGCCGTAGGCGAAGACGCCGTTGTAGAAGCCGAAGTCCTTCTGGAGGTGCTTGGTGCCCTTGGGGTTGAGCCCGAGCACGTCGACGTCCGGCGCGAGCGTGCGCTTGCCCGAGCCGTCCCGGGAGTACGTGGTTCCCTCGACGCCCCACTTGGCGAACTCCTCGCCGGCTTCGGAATACCAGAGCCAGTCGATGAACTGCATCATGGCCACGAAGTTCTTGCTGTCCCGGGCCTTGCTGGAGATCATCACGCCGTTCTCCAGCCGGCCCGCCGGGTTGACCGGGCCGGCCGGACCGATCGGGAACATGATCTTCCCGAAGCGGGCGTTCGGGTTGAGCTTCGCGCTGTCCGGGCGGTAGTCGTTGACGATGGACTGCGCGTTGGCGCTGATCACGAACGACTTGCCGCTTGCGAGCTTCTGGCGGGCCTGGTCGTCGGTCTGGGTGAACGTCTCCGGGTCGAGCAGCCCCTCGGCGACAAGCTTGTGGAGGTACTCCAACACCTGGCGCCACCGGTCCGAGCCGCCGGTGAAGACGAACTTCCCGGCGCTCTCGTCCCAGCTCGTCGGCTGGTAGTTCCAGCCGGCGCCCTGGAGGCCGTACGCGAGGGCGAGCATGTTCAGCAGGTTGCCGGCGGGGTTGGGCTTGCCGAACCGGTCGGAGAGGGGATAGAGGTCCGGGTGGGCCGCCTTCATCGCCTTGAGCATCGTGTAGACCTCATCCCACGAGGTCGGCGACGGGATGTTCAGCTGCTCCAGGACGTCGGTGCGGACCGCGAGCGTGTAGTCCTGCCACGGCTTCTCGTGCAGGCCGGGCAGCAGGTAGAACTTGCCGTCCTCCTGCCGCAGCGTGTCCATCTCCGGCTGGAGGTTCCACTTCTCCAGCTTCTCCTTGAAGTGCGGCATCAGGTCGAGGTAGTCGCTCACCGGCAGGATGGCGCCGGAGGAGACGTACTGGTTCTCCTGCGGGTGGTAGGTCTTCGGGATGATGAGCGGGGCGTCGCCGGAGCCGACGAGCACGCCGCGCTTCTGCTCGTAGTCGCTGAGCGGGACGGCCACCGGGTCCAGCTTGATGTTCGTGCGCTTGGCCAGCTCGCTCCAGAACAGCCAGTCGGGCTTGAGCGGATAGTTCGGGTGGTTGTTGTAGAGGATCGAGAAGGTGAGCGCCTCGGTGGCCTTGAACTGGTCCCCGACGCCGTACTTGTCCATCGCGCCCGCGCGGTTGCGGTCGAGGTCCTTCTTCTCGGGGGTGTCGTCGCCGCAACCGGCCAGGGAGACGACGGCGGCTGCGCCGGTGGCGAACAGCACCTGGCGTCGGGACAGCTGGACCATGGTGTTCCTTCCAGTGGTGGGCTGGTGCGTGCGCGGCTATCCCTTGACGGCGCCGAGCATGATTCCGGAGACGAAGTAGCGCTGGATGAACGGATAGACCGCGAGGATCGGCAGCACCGTCAGCACGATCGTCACGGACTGGATGGTGGCGGCGGACTGCACGACGTCGCTGGCGCTGCCGAGGCCGCCGCCGGTCTGCGTGGCGTCGGTCGCGCCGGCCAGGAGGTTGCGGAGATAGACGGTCACCGGGAGCAGGTCCTGCCGGTCCATGTAGAGGAACGCGGCGAACCAGGAGTTCCAGAACGAGACGGCGTAGAACAGCACCATGGTGGCGACCATCGCCTTGGACAGGGGCAGGACGATCCGCAGCAGCGTGCCGTACGTGTTCAGCCCGTCGACCGCGGCGGCCTCCTCCAACTCGACCGGCAGGCTCTCGAAGAACGCCTTCATCACCAGCAGGTTGAACACGTTTATGGCGTTCGGCAGCGCGATCGCCCAGACGGAGTTCTTCAGCCCCAGGCTGGTGACCAGGACGTAGTTGGGGATCAGGCCGCCGGTGAAGAACATGGTGAACACGGCGATCCCGACAAGCGCGGTGCGGCCCCGCAGGTGCTTCTTCGACAGCACGTACGCGTAGCAGGTGGTCAGCACGACGGAGATGAGCGTGGCGACCACCGTGTAGAAGACGGTGTTGCGGTAGCTGACCCAGAACGTCGGGTCGGACATCACCGCCCGGTAGGCGGTGAGGTTGAAGCCGCGCGGCACCAGATTGACCTCACCCGCGACGATGTACGCGTTGTCGCTGAGCGAGCGGGCCACGATGGTGAGGAACGGATACACCGTCACCACCACGACGGCGGTCAGGACGACGGCGTTGACCGCCTGGAAGATCCGGTAGCCCCGGGTGGGCCGGGGACCCCGCGGCCGGCTCGCCCGCCCCCGTGCGCGGGCGGCCGTGGTCACCACAGGCTTGTCCCCACCGTGCGCCGCGAGATCGCGTTCGCGGACAGCACGAGCGTCAGCCCGATCACGGCCTCGAACAGGCCGATCGCGGCGGCGTAGCTCAGGTTGCCGGAGACGATGCCCACCCGGTAGAGGTACGTGGAGATCACGTCCGCCGTCGGGTAGGTGAGCGGGTTGTAGAGCAACAGGATCTTCTCGAAGCCGACCGCCATGAACGTGCCGACGTTGAGGATCAGCAGCGTCATCATCGTCGGCCGGATGCCGGGCAGCGTGACGTGCCAGGTCTGCCGCCAGCGGTTGGCGCCGTCGATCCGGGCCGCCTCGTAGAGGTCGCCGTCGATGGTGGTGAGCGCGGCGAGGTAGAGGATGGTGCCCCAGCCGACGGTCTGCCACACCTCGGACGAGACGTAGATCGTGCGGAACCACTCGGCCTGTTGGAGGAACTGGACCGGTTTCCCGCCCACGGCGCCGACCACCTGGTTGACCGTGCCGTCCACCGACAGCAACTGCATGACCATGGCGGCCACGATCACGATCGACAGGAAGTGCGGCAGGTAGGACACCGACTGGACGAACCGCTTGAGGACGCGGCTGCGGACCTCGTTGAGCAGCAGCGCGAGCACGATCGGCAGCGGGAAGCAGAACAGCAGGGTCAGCGCGCCGAGCACGAGCGTGTTGGTGAAGACGCTCCAGAACGTGGGGTCGGTGAAGAACAGCCGGAAGTAGCGCAGGCCGGTCCAGTATTCGCCGAACAGGCTGCCGCCGGGCTGGAAGCGCCGGAAGGCGATCACGTTGCCGAGCATCGGCAGGTAGCGGAACGTCAGGAAGAACAGCAGCGGCCCGACCGCGAGCGAGTAGAGCTGCCAGTCCCGGCGCAGGGCCCGCCGCCAGGGCGGACGTCCGGGCCGGCGGCCGGGGGCGCGCGTCGTCCGGGGCGGCGTGCCGGGCCGCGCGTCGGACGACGGCCGCACGGTTTCGGACAACACCCGCACCCCTCCTGTCCGGAGCGCGTGACCGAAAGTTTCCGGTAATGCCCCGTAAGCCTTTCGGAAATTTATGGGTATCGTTGTCGGCGTGTCAAGAGTGTCGATCGATCTTTCCCCGGCCCAACTCCGGCGCGACCCGCCCACAGTCGTCGAGCCCACCGACTTCGACCGGTTCTGGCAAGCCACCCTCGCCGCCGCGGCGGCCACCCCGGTCCTCGTCGACGTCCGGCCGGAGCCCACCGGCCTGCGGCTTGTCGACGTCTGGGACGTGACGTTCGCCGGCTTCGCGGGCGAACCGGTCCGGGCCTGGTACACCCGTCCCGCGGGTGTGACCACGCCCCTGCCGGCGGTGGTCGAGTATCCCGGCTACGGCCGCGGCCGGGGCCTGCCGGGCGAGCGGCTGACCTGGCCGGTGGCCGGATACGCGCACCTGCTCGTGGACAACCGGGGTCAGGCCGGGCTGCACGCCTCCGGGGACACCCCGGATCCGCACGCCGCGCCCGGCGGCCCCACCATCGCGACCCGGGGCATCCTGACGCCGGAGGACTACCACTACCGCCGCCTGATCACCGACGCGGTCCGCGCGGTCGACGCGGCCCGCGCCCTGCCCGGCGTCGACCCGACCCGCGTCGTCGCGGTCGGCAACAGCCAGGGCGGCGGGCTCGCGCTCGCGGTGGCCGGCCTCGTCGGCGACCTGACCGCGCTGCTCGTCACAGCCCCGTTCCTGTGTGACATCCAGCGGGCCATCGAGCTGACCGACGCCTCGCCCTACGGTGAGATCGGCAGGTATCTCGCCGTGCACCGCGAGGCGGAGGAGGCGGTCCGGCGCACCCTGTCCTACGTCGACGGCGTCACCTTCGCCCGCCGGGCCACCGCGCCGGCGCACTTCGGGATCGGCCTGCGCGACACCGTCTGCCCGCCGAGCGGCGGTCTCGCGGCCCACGACCAGTACGGCGTCGCCGCCGTCGGGACGGACCGACCGGCCCGGGAACTGCACACCTACCCGTTCAACGGCCACGAGGGCGGGGAGGCCCTGCACGTCCGGCGCCAACTGCGCTGGCTCGACGCGGTGCTCCGGTCCCCGGTCGGAGCGGCGTCCGCCGGCCGACGTGGTGGTGCGGGTCAGGCGTGGGTGGTCACTGGGCCAGCAGCCAGCGCAGGATGGTCCGGTCCTCGTAGGTGGGCGCGGCGGCGAGGTGGTGATCCGGCTCGTAGAACGCCGAGTCGGCGTACTCGGTGTACTTGACCAGGGCGTTGGCCTGGGCGGGGGTCTTGCCCAGGGCGACGTACGCGTTCCAGATCCGGTTGTAGGAGGCCTGCCCGGTGGTGACCACGTTGAGCAGGTGGTCGTGGGTGCCGTGGGTGATCCAGACCGGCGTGGCCGAGGCGGCGACGGCGGTGGCCTGAGCCTCGCTGGCGCCGAAGCCGCCGGTGATGAGCGCGCCGTCGAAGAGCCCGGGGTGGGTGGCGAGCGCGGACCAGGCGAGGGTCGAGCCGTACGACACCGTGGACGCGTAGATCCGGTCCTGGTCCACCGCGAACTGCCCGGTGAACGCGTTGAGCAGCTCGACCATGACCTCCGCCTGGGCGGCGGCGGTGCCGACCCGCTGGTTCTGCGGCGCCAGCACGATGACGTCCTCGGTGCTGCCGGTCCACTCCTCCTGGAGCCAGGCGGTGGCGGGAATGTCCGCGGCGACCTGGACGCCCTCGTTGCTTCCGTTGAAGCCCATGCCCTGCCCGGGGAGGATCACCACGACCGGATACCGCTTGGCCGGGTCGTAGCCCTCGGGCAGGTGGTAGGCGTAGGGGATCATCGTGCCGCCGGTGGTGGTGAACCGCTTGTAGACGAAGTCGTCGGCGAGCAGGTTGACGGCGGGTCGGGTGGGTCCGTAGGCCTTGGTGGAGCCGGCGGCCAGGCGGGGGCCGTTGCCCTTGCCCTTGCCTGGCTGGGCGTGGACCTCCTTCTTCTGCGTGACCCGCGTCTGGAGGTCCTTGTTGATCGTCACGAAGTTGCCGGTCGCCATGACGGTGTTCCCGCCCGGATCCCGCTTGTCGAGTTCGATGACAACGAACCTGCCGGGGTCGGACTGCCGGTCCCCGTTCAGGCTCGGCGTGTCGTTCGTGTAGACGGCGGTGATGGTGCGGTCCGCTCGCTTGGCCGGGTCGGTGAGGTCCGCGACCGGGTTGAAGCGGAAGTTGTATAGGCTGTCCGAGACGGTGTAGGTGTCCTCGTCCAGGGTGCGCGGGTTCACCGTCGCCGAGTACTCGACCGCGACGGCCGTGACCTTCTGGCCGTAGGACAGGATCTGCGTGATCGGGATGACGTTCCGGATTCCGTCGCCGTGCCCGCCGGGTGGCTTGGCGACGGCGCTGCCGGGGGCGATCAGGGCCACGCCGGCGATGACTGCCGCCCCGGTCAGGAATGCTCGCTTCGACACTGCTGGTCCCTCCGATCGGTGCGCGCCGCTTGGGGAAGGGGGCGCCCTGGCAGGGACGGTACGCAACACCCCGGAAACAATCAATAGACGAAAAGAGCCTGGTCATCGCGCTTTATTTACAACGAAGTTGTCGTAAATGGAGGCTGGTGATAGCGCCATTCCGGTGGAGCAGCTATAAATGCGGCTGTGGCACTGACCTCCGACGCAGACCTCGACAGCGGCGCCACAGGCACCGCGCGGGCGGTCCTGCGGGCGCTGTCCGACGGCCGGCGACGCACCGTCGCCGAGCTCTGCGCCGAGCTTCCGGTGGCGCGCAGCAGCGCCGTGCACGCGTTGCACCGCCTGCGGACCGCCGGCCTGGTGGTGGAACATCCGGTCCAGCGGGCGACGCGCGGGCGGCCCGCGCGGGCGTGGTCGCTCGCCACGTCACCCGGCCTGCTCGCCGTCGTCGTGGCCTCGGCACACGGCTTCCTCGGCGGGGTCGTACGGCCCGACGGCGAGGTTCTGGCGTCAGTGCCCGGCCCGGTTGACGCCGCCCCGCCCGGCGTGGCCCTGAGCCTGCTCGATCAGGCTCTCGCCGATGCCGGAGTGACGGCGCGCGACATCGCGCTCGCGGTTCTCGGCCTCCCCGGGCCGTCCCCGCTCGCCGCGCCGCCCGGCGCGGACCCGCTCGGCGGGTCACACCTGCGGCGCTTCCGCGAGTGGGACGGACGGCCCGCCGTGGACGTCCTCGCCGCGCACCTCGGCCGGCCCGTCTTCGGCGAGAACGACGCCAACCTGGCCGCGCTCGGCGAGGCCGTCCACGGGGACAGCGCCGGCGCGCACACCGTGCTGCACATCTCCCTGACCAACGGCACCGGCGCCGGCCTGGTCATCGGCGGCCGGCTGCACCGGGGCGGCTCCCGCCTGGCCGGCGAGATCGGCCACCTCCACTCCGACGACGGCGGGCAGCTCTGCGAGTGCGGGGCCCGCGGCTGCTTCTGGCAGAGCACGAGCATCCCGGCGCTGCTCGGCGAACTGGCCGCCGCGCACGGCCGGACCTTCACCGTGGGCGACCTCGACGCGGCTGCCGCCGCCGGGGAACTCGGGATCATGCGGGCGCTACGCGGGTTCGGCCGCGCCCTCGGCCGTCGCGTGGCCGACTTCGTGGTGTTCGTCGACCCCCAGGCCGTCGTCGTCGACGCCGCCCTGGGCGCCGCCTCGCACATCATCGCGGCGGGCATCCGGGAGGCGGTCGACCAGTACACCCCGCCGATGATGGCCGCCTCGGTGCGGATCTCCTCCGGATCCCTGGGCGCGTCCGCCCATCTGCTGGGGGCCGCGGCCCTGGCCCGGACGGAGAACCTCCTCGACGCCGTCCGGCCCTGATCCCCGTCGGGTGGACCCGGGCCCTGGGCCGCCCCACCGGCCTGTCGGGGCGGCACCGGCGTCGGTAGGGTCGTCGGCGTGGATTCCGAGGACACCGCCGCCCGGCTCGGGGTGCCTGTCGAGGAGGTCGACCGGGTGCGCCGGCTCGCCGGCGACCGGCCGTCGGCCCCGCTGCCCGCCCGGGCCGACGCGCCCGCGCTCCTGCGCCGGCTCGGGGCGCCGCCGGACGACGTCGACGAGATCATGGCCGGCTGGCCGGACCCCGACTCTCCGCTGTGGACCCCGGAGCTGCGCTGGCTGCTCGACCGCTCGATCGCCCTGGTCCGCGCCGACCTCGGGGGCCACGAGTGGCTGCCGCCCGGCCCGGCGCTGCCGCGCGAGCGCGGTCCCGCCTGGCGGCACCTCTACGTGTACGCGTATCTGGCCCTGGTCGACGTCGTCCGGGCCTACCACCGCGACCACGGCGTCCCGGACGCGGTGTCCTGGGTGACGCTCGCCGATCTGGGCCGCAACCTCGCCATCGACAGGCGGATGGGCGGCGAGGGCTGGCCGGTCATGCAGAGCTGGCTGACGCTGCACGCGCGCGGCGGCGTCTACGAGCTGGGCCGGTTGCAGCACCATCGCGGCGACACCATCGGCCTGCACATCCCCGAGGCGGGGCCGTTGACCCCCGAGGCGGTCGACGCGTCGCTCGACGAGGCCCGGGCGTTCTTCCCGCGGCACTTTCCCGACGAGCCGTACACGGAGTTCTCCTGCGGCTCCTGGCTGCTCGACCCGCAGCTCCGCGAATACCTGCCGGAGGACTCCAACATCGTCCGGTTCCAGCGGCGGTTCACGCTGGATCCCGACGAGAATCCGGAGGGCATCGACGCCGACGTCGAGGTGCTGCGGTTCGTGTTCCGCACCGTGAACACGCCGCCGCACCGGCTGCCCCGCCACACCGCGCTCCAGCGCGCGATCGTCGACCACCTGACCGCCGGCCGGCACTGGCGCTGGCGCACCGGCCGGTTCCCGATCTGACCGCCGGTCACCTGTGGCGGCGGTGGTGCGTGACAAGCGCCGCCGCGCAGAGCAGCGCCACCAGGCCGAACCCGGAGCCGACCCACGGGGTGTCCAGGGCGGTGGTAAGCACCGCGTTGGCCGCCGCGCTGACGAAGAGCGCGAGCCACAGCAGCGGGCGCAGCCGGGCGCCCGGCCTCCCCGGCGCGGCGGCCGGGGCTTCGGCGATGCGATACGGATCAGTCATGGTGCCTCCCTCGGGGATGTCCGAACGACACCGTCGACGCTAGGCCGGCGGCGCGGCGTGGACGATCCCGCAGGCGCGACAGTCGGCGGTACCGCAGGCTGTACCCGGGTTCGGCAGCTCGCGGGATCGTGATCGGACCGCCGTCTCCCTAGCGTTCCTGGTGCGTCCTCGCCCCCTGCGAGGACACGGAGAGAGGCCACCAGGATGATGACCACCAGTCCGATGACGACCGTCGACGCGGCCGTCCGCGTCGAACAGCTCACCCGGGTCTACCGGACCGGCCGCACCCGGGTCGACGCGTTGGCCGGGGTCGACGTCGGGTTCGGTCGCGGCACGTTCACCGCGGTGATGGGGCCGTCCGGCTCCGGCAAGAGCACGCTGTTGCAGACCGCCGCCGGTCTGGACCGACCCACCTCCGGGCGGGTCCTCGTCGGCGACACCGACCTGACGCGGCTGTCCGAGACCCGCCTCACCGAGCTGCGGCGGACCCGGATCGGCTTCGTCTTCCAGGCGTTCAACCTGATCGGCGCGCTCACCGTCGAGGAGAACATCGTGCTGCCGCTGCGGCTGGCCGCCGTCCACCCGGACCGGGCCTGGCTGGCCCGGGTGGTCGAGCGGGTCGGGCTGGCCGACCGGCTGCACCACCGGCCGCCCGCCCTCTCCGGCGGCCAGCAGCAGCGGGTGGCGATCGCCCGGGCGCTCGCCACCCGGCCCGAGGTGATCTTCTGCGACGAGCCCACCGGCGCGCTTGACAGCCGCACCGCGGCGGAGGTGCTGACGCTGCTGCGCGCGGTCGTCGACGAACACGGGCTGACCGTGGTGATGGTGACCCACGACCCGGTCGCCGCGTCGTACGCCGATCGCGTGCTCGTGCTCGCCGACGGCCGGATCGTCGGCGACCTGCCGCAGCTCGGCGCCGCCCGCATCGCCGAGCACCTGGCCTCGCTCGATCGGCGGGCCGTCCGATGACCGCGCTCGCCGCCCGGCTGCTGCGGCACCGCGCCGGCCCGGCCGTCGCCACCCTGCTCGCCCTGGTCGCCGGCGTGATGATCCTGGTCGCCATGGGCACGCTCGTCGAGTCCGGGCTGCGTTTCCGGCCGGAGCCCCGGCTCTGGGCCGGCGCCGACCTGGTCGTCGCCCACCGCACGGTCAGTCAGACGATCAAGGAGTTCGGCGGCGACACCACCACAAGCACCGTCGCGCTGCCCGAGGGCGGCACGGTGGACGCCGCCCTGGTGGACCGGATCCGGCAGGTGCCGGGCGTCGCGGCGGTCAGCGGCGACGACCGGGTGCCGATCGGCGCGCCGGCGGCGGAGGGGCACGGCTGGGCCACGTACGCCTTCACCGGCCGTCCGATCGTCGCCGGCGTCGCGCCGCGCGCCGACGACGAGGTGCTTGCCGACTCCCGCTTCGGCGTGACCCCGGGCGACCGCCTCGACCTCGTCGTCGGCGGGACCGGGCGGTCGTACCGGGTGAGCGCCGTCGCCGACACCGGCGCCGCCACCGTGTTCTTCACCGACGCGCAGGCCGCCCGACTGGCCGCGCGATCCGGCCGGGTGGACGCCATCGGCGTGCGGGTGGCGCCGGACGCCGACCCCGGCACGGTCCGCGACGCGGTCCAGCGCATCGCCTCGGCGGGCGGCGCCACGACGTACGCCGGACCGCGGCGTGGGGAGGCCGAACGGTCCCCGAACCTGGCCGCCCGGTCCCTGCTGGTCACGGCCGGCTCGGCGTTCGGCGGGTACGTGGTGCTGCTGATCGTCTTCGTGGTGGCCGGCCTGATCGGGCTGTCCGTGCGGCACCGCCGCCGTGACCTGGCGCTGCTGCGCGCCGTCGCCGCCACGCCTGGTCAGGTGCGTCGCCTGCTTGTCGCCGAGGCCGCGTTGCTGGCGCTCGTCGGCTCCGCGGTCGGCGCGCCGGCCGGTCTGCTTGCTGCCCGCTGGGTGCACGGCGAACTGGTCGACCGGGGGTTCGTCCCGGCCGGCTTCCCGATGACCGGCGGCCTGGTCGCGGTGCCGGCGGCGGTGGTCACGGCGGCCCTGGTGGCGGTGCTCGCCGCGCTCGTGGCCGGGCGTCGGGTCACCGCGATCAAGCCGGTCGAGGCGCTCGGCGAGATCGCCGTCGAGCCGCCCCCGGTTGGCCGAGTGCGGCCGGTCGCCGGCGGGTTGACGCTCGCGGCGGCCGTCGCCGCCGGCGGGTTCGCGCTCGGCGGCGCCGGGGTGACGGCGGCGCTCACCGGCGCGGTCGGCATGCTCTACCTGTTCGTCATCGCGGTGGCGTTGCTCGCGCCGCTGCTCAACGCGTACGCGGCGCGCCTGCTGACGCCGATGCTGGCGCGGGCCTCGCGGGTGAGCGGCTACCTGGCCGCCGCCAACCTGCGCGCCAACGCGCGGGGCATGGCGACAGTGCTGACCGCGCTCGTGCTGTCGGTCGGGTTCGGCGGCTCGGTCTGGTTCTTCCAGACCAACCTGGAACGGCAGACCGTCGCGCAGAGCGGTGCGGGCACGCTCGCCGAGCGCGTGCTTGTCGCCCCGGGCGGCCTGCCGGCCGACGCCGCCGGGGAGGTCCGCGAGCTGGCCGGGGTGCGGGCGGCCACCGGGGTACGCCGGACCCAGGTGGTGGTGCGGGCGTTCGACGGGATCGAGCCGGTCGCCGCCCAGGCGGTCGACCCGGCCGGGATCACCTCCACCATGGACCTCGCGGTGCGCGACGGCGACCTCGCCCGGCTGGGCGCGGACACGGTCGCGTTGTCCACCACCCAGGCGTCCGCGTCCGGCCGGCACGTCGGTGACCGGGTGGACCTGTGGCTCGGCGACGGCACCCCGGTCACGCTGCGGGTCGTCGCGGTCTACGGCCGGGGTCTGGGCTTCGGCGACGTCACGCTCGCGGCGGAGACGGTCGCCGGGCACACCGCCGGGGCCACCGCCGACGAGATCCTGGTCCGCGCCGGCCCGGACGCCGACGCCGCGCTGGCCGGCTGGTCGGCCCGGCAGCCGGGCGGCGAGGTGCGCGACGCGGCCACCCGTACCCGGCTGGTCGGCACCGATCTGGCGCTCGGCGCCTGGCTGAACCGGCTGCTCATCGGCGTGATGGTGGGTTACGCGGCGCTTGCCGCGGCCACCACGATGGTGATGGCCGCGCTGGCCCGCCGCCGCGAGTTGGCGCTGTTGCGGCTTGTCGGTCTGACCCGCCGGCAGATCCGCCGGATGGTGCACGCCGAACAGGCCGGGCTGCTCGGCACCGCGGTGCTTGTCGGAGCGACGATCGCGGCGCTGACCCTCGGCGCGATCGTCAACGCGCTCACCGGGAACCCGGTGCCGTACGTGCCGCCGCTCGGCGGGGTGGCGGTGCTCGGCGGCGCGACGCTGCTGGCGCTGGCGACCACCGTGTGGCCGGTCCGGCGGCTGCTGCGGACGCCGCCGATCGAGGACATCGGCGTCCGGGAGTAGCCGGTCGGCGGGCGGGAACGGTCCGGTCCCGCCCGCCGGCCCGGGTCAGCTCCGGGTCCGGCCCCGGGCGCTCCGGCGGCGGGTCTCCTCGTCACCGCCCAGATATCCACTAACGATCATTGCCGTCACTCCTCCCACCGGTACGGCGTTCATGCCCGCGCGGCGCACCCTCGGAAACCACCGCGGACCGGCAGTAGGATCATGGGCATCCCACCGAAGCCCGCCGGAGCCCCGCCGCCCGCCACCCGCGCCCCCCGGCGCTTCCGCCGGGCGCTTGCCGTCGTGTGCCTGCTCGTCGTGGCCGGCCTGCCCGCCGGGTCGGCGACGGCCGGCGCCACCGGCCCGGGGACGCTCCGGGTGCTCCAGATGAACCTCTGCAACAGCGGACGCGCCGGCTGTTGGACCGGCCGGGCCGTGCCCCGGGCCGCCGAGGTGATCGCCGCCGAACGGCCCGACGTGGTCACCCTCAACGAGATCTGCCGGGACGACGTGGACACGCTGGAGCGGTCGCTCGCGGTCGTCCACCGCGGCGCCACGGTCGTGTCCGCGTTCCAGGCGGCCGGCGACCGGCCCAGCGGCGCCGCCACCCGCTGCACCAACGGGGAGCCGTACGGGATCGGCGTGCTTGCCCGCCTGGACACCGGCGGGGCCCGGCCGGTGGTGCGCCGCGGGACCTACCCGACGCAGGACCTCGCCGACCCGGAGGAGCGGGTGTGGCTCTGCGTCGGGTCCGCCGGGCTGCTGCACGCCTGCACCACCCACCTGGCGAACACGAGCGGGGCGGTCGCGCTGGCCCAGTGCGGGCACCTGCTCGGTGCGGTGGCGACGGCGATCCGCCGCGCCGCCGGTCCCGCGCCGAGCGTGCTCGGTGGCGACCTCAACCTGCGGGCCGGCGGCGAGCCGGACGTGCGGACGTGCGTGCCGCCGGACTACCGGCGGATCGACGACGGTGCCCGGCAGCATCTCCTGACCACGACCGACGCGACGGTCTGCTGCCGCCGGTCGGTGGACATGCGCGGGTCCACCGACCATCCCGCGCTGCTGGCCACCGTGACGATCGGCCGGCCGTCGCGATGACGGATCGGCAGGGTCGGGCGGGTGGAAACAGGGCCGATCGTGGGACCGCGTGGACACATCGGTGGCGGTGACTCTAGGGTCACGTCACGTCGGTGCCTCACGAGGAGCGGCCATGGGTGTCTCCATCTCCCTCGACGACCTGCTCGGCGAGGAGGTGCGGCGCGACCCCTACCCGTTCTACGCCCGGCTGCACGACCTGGGTGAGGCGGTCGCGCTGCGGCCCGACGACCCGCACGCCCTTGTCGTGCACGGCTACCGGGCGGTCAACCGGGTGCTGCGGGATCCGGTCTTCCGGGTGCTCGGCGCCGACTACCTGGACCGGGCCGGCACCCGCTGGCGCGCGCACCCGGCGATCCGGATCCTCCAGACGTCCATGCTGAACGCCGCGCCGGGCGACCACCTCCGGGTCCGGCAACTGTTCAGCCAGGCGTTGACCCCGCGCCGGGTCGTCGCGCTGGAGCCGGCGATCGAGCGGATCGCCGACGGTCTGCTCGACGGGCTCGACGCGGCGGGCGCGGGCGGCCGGCCGGTCGACTTCATGGAGGCGTTCGCGCTGCGCCTACCCAGTGACGTGGTCGGGGAGCTGCTTGGCGTACCGGAGCGGGACCGGGCCTGGTTCCCGGCCCGGGTCCGGACGTTCGACGCGGTGCTGGAGATCGGCCGCCGCTCGATGCGGGAGGTGCGGGCCGCGAACGTCGCGGCGACGGAGCTGACCGTGTACTTCACCGGGTTGCTCGCCGAGCGCCGGGCGCGCCCCCGCGAGGATCTCGTCTCGGCCCTGGTGGGGATGCGCGACCGCGACCCCGACCAGCTCTCCGCCGACGAGCTGCTGGCCAACCTGATCATCATGTACAACGCCGGGTTCCGCACCACCGCGAACCTGCTCGGCAGCGGCCTGGTCCTTCTGCTGGGCCGTCCGGACGCCGTGGCCGCGTTGCGCGCCGACCCGTCGCTCGCCGCGTCCTACGTGGAGGAGATCCTGCGGTACGAGCCGCCTGTGCACTTCGCGCTCCGCTACGCCGCCGCCGACACCGAGGTCGCCGGCCTGCCGGTGCCGGCCGGCGCGACTGTGGTGGTGCTGACCGGCGCCGCCAACCGGGACCCGCGCCGGTTTCCCGATCCCGACTCGTTCGACCCGTCCCGACCGGACAACCGTCACCTGGCGTTCAGCGCCGGGCCGCACCACTGCTTCGGCGCCGCCCTGGCCCGGGCGGAGGGCCGGCTGGTCCTGCCCCGCCTGCTTGACCGCTTCCCGGCGCTGGCGCTCGCCGCCGAGCCCGGCGAGCGACGTCAGCTCATGCTGCGCGGGTACGACCGCCTGTCCGTGCGACTGACCGCGCCGGCCCCGCACCGGCCGATCGGCGCCTTGCCAAACCATGCCGATTGAGTAAGGTCAATTTCACGCTGTGGAAAGGACACACCGGCCATGACCGATGAGATCCGCGCGTTCCTGCTCGCTGCCCTGACCGAGATGAAGTACGACGTCGGGGACGTCGACGACGACACCGTGTTCGGCCCGGCCGGCCTCGACGTGGACTCCCTCGGCCTGGCCGAGCTGGCGGTTCGGGTGGAGGACCGGTTCGGGGTGGCGTTCGACGACGACGAGGCGGAGATGCTCGCGATGATGACTCTCGCCGAGTTCTGCCGGGCGGTGGACCAACGCATCCAACCGGCGTCGGCGCACTGATCGGGCGTCGCGGCGTGCGCGAGCGCGTGACGGTCACCGGCATCGGGCTGGTGAGCCCGGTCGGCGCGACCTCGGGCGAGGTGTTCGAAGCGGTGTGCGACGGGCGGTCCGGGCTGTCCCGGCCGCCGGCGGACCACCCGGTCCACGGGGTGCTCGACGTCGCGGCGTTCGCCCCGCCGATCGACCCGGCGAGCGTGCTGCCCGGCCCGGAGTCCCGCGTCGTGGACCGCTCGATCGTCATGGCGCTGCGCGCGGCCGGCGACGCGCTCGCCGACGCGGGCCTGCGCATCGGCCGGGACGTGGACCCCTATCGGGTGGCGGTCATCGTCTCCGGCGTCGGCGGCCTGTCCACCCTGGCGGACCAGGTGCTCCAGCGGGCCGGGCGGGGCCGGTTCGGGGTCAGCCCGTACATGCTGCCCGGGACGCTGCCGAACATGGGCGCGGCGCGCATCGCCATCACGTACGGCATCCGCGGCTACACCTCGTCCATCGGCACGGCGTGCGCGGCCGGCGCCCAGTCCGTCGGCGAGGCGCTGCGGATCCTGCGGGCCGACGAGGCGGACGTGGTCCTCTGTGGATGCGCCGAGGCGCCGCTGTTCCCGACGTTCGCCGACGCGTTCGGCAACGCCCGGGCGCTTGCTCGCGGCTGGGCCGACCCGACGGTCGCGAGCCGGCCGTTCGACAGCCGTCGCAACGGCCTCGTCCTCGGCGAGGGCGCCGGGGTCCTGGTGCTGGAACGCGCCGCGCACGCCGCCGCGCGGGGCGCCCGCCGCCACGCCGACGTGCTCGGCTGGGGCGCGACGAACGACGCGTACCATCCGACCACGCCGCGGCCCGACGGCGCGGGCGCGGCGTACTGCATGCGGATGGCCGTCCGCGACGCCGGCCTGTGTCCCGACGACATCGGGTACGTCAACGCGCACGGCACCAGCACCAAGGCCGGCGACGCGGCCGAGTTGGCCGCGCTTGCCGACGTGTACGGCGCGGATTCGCCGCCGCTCAGCTCGACCAAGGGCGTGACCGGGCACATGCTCGGCGTCTCCGGCGTGATCGAGGCGGCGATCGGCATCGAGGCGCTGCGGCGTGGCCTGCTGCCGCCGACGCACAACCTCGACGACCCGGACCGGGCCGCCGACGTGGACCACATCCGCGACAAGCCCCGCCCGGCCGCGGTGGACGCGGTCCTGTCCAACTCGTTCGGCTTCGGCGGCCACAACGTGAGCCTCGTCCTGGGCCACCCGGCGTCGTCGCCCGGCTGAAACCCCGGCCGGGTCAGCGGAGGGTGAGGATGGTGGCGGTGGGGTGGGTGGATGTGGTGAGGGTGAAGTGTGGGGTCAGCATGTCGACCACGTAGTCGAGGTCGGCGACCAGCGGCACCGGCAGCAGCGCCCGCTGGTCGAGATCGCTGTGGGTGGCGACCAGCTCGATCCGGTCGGCCTTGAGCAGCCCCCGGGTCAGGAACGCCGGCAGGTCCTCGGGAAGCAGGCACCGCCACAGGTCCACGTTGACGATCAGGTCCAGCGAGCCGGTCTTGAACTGCTGGAGGACGGTGCCGAGCAGGTGGGAGTTGGTCCCGCCGGGCGGCGCCGCGTGGTCGAACGTGTGCGAGCCCGCGCCGAGCGTCAGCGCGGACACGCCGTTGCCGATGACCAGGGCCCGGCTGGTCGCCAGTTCGTCGCGGACCGCGGCGGGCAGCGCCGCCGGTCGCCCCAGCCCACCCCGGCGGTACGCGTCGATCGCGTCGCCGTAGAGGCGGATGCGGCCCAGGTGCCGGCCGAACGTGTTGATCGCGTAGAGCACCTCGACGTCGTAGCGCAGGTGCTTGCGCAGCAGGTATTTCATGTTGTCCATCGAGGCCAGCCCGTTTGTGGTCCGGCGGAAGTGCGGGAGGTGGTAGGAGAGCGCGTCGACGTCGAGGCGGAACAGCTCGGCCGGGGCGCCGTGCAGGTGGAAGACGCGGTAGAAGAATTCCAGGTCCTCGAAGCCCCACTTGACCATGGCCTCGTCGAAGCCGCCGACCTGCCGGAACGACTCGTGGTCGACGGAGGCGTTGTGTGTCAGCCCGAGCACCCAGGGCGCGCTCGGGAAGTCCCGCATCCGCTGCGGGTGGGAGGTGTCCTCCAGGCGCGGGTCGCCGCGTTCGGCGTCGAGCATCGCCGGCTCGACCGGCTCGCCCCGGCGCAGCGCGTCCGCGCCCGCCCAGTCCAGGTCGTGGCGCGCCCCGAGCAGGACCCCGGGCCGGCCGGCACGCGCGGCGTGGAAGTCCCGGTGCCGCTCCAGCAGCCGGGGGTGGGCCACCGTGTCGGCGTCCAGGAACATCAGCGTGTCGGCGCGGGCCCGGGCCGCCGCCGCGTTGCGGTTGGCGCTGCGTCCCCGGTTGTGCTCGCTGCGGACGTAGTCGACGGTGAGGCGGTCGGCGTACTTCTCGACGACCGGGCGCAGTGGCACGGCGGAGCCGTCGTCGCCGACGACGACCTCGAAGTCGTCGCGCGGCAGGGTCTGCCGGGTGAGCGAGTCGAGGGTGGTGTCGAGGGCGGCGCCGTTCTCGTGCGCGGGCACCACCACGCTCAGGCTGGGCGGCATGCTCAGCGGGGGGTGGAGTTGGCGACGATGTGGTCGGCCAGGTCGGCGAGCGTGGCCATCTGGTCCTCGTCCAGATCCTCCACGTCGATCTGGATCTCCAGCTCGTCCTCCAGCTCCAGCAGCAGCTCCAGCGCCAGCGAGGAGCTGAGACCAAGCTCGTCCATCAACTGGGTCCGCTCGGTGACCGGGGCGTCCGGCCTGAGCATGCGGGTCAGCAACGCCGTCAGGCTGGCGACGATCCGCTCGCGCGACGGGGACGTGGTCGAGGTGTCGTGCTCTAGCACCGATGGCCCCGGGGGTCGCGCGTGCGCTCCAACATGGAGTCATCAGAGCAAAGAAGATCGGTGAGTGTCAACGGGTGGAACTCGACCGTGTACGGCCCGTCACCGGCGAGCGCGACCGCCGCCCGGTACGCGGCCGGCGTGGCCAGGTCGGTCAGGCGCTGTCGGGCGGGTACGTCGACGCAGGCGACCACGTCGTCCGGGTGCACCGGGACCGCCAGGTTGGGCCAGAGCCGGCCCCCGGCGGCCTTGACCGCCGCCTCCTTGCGGACCCACAGCCGGGTGAACAGGTGCGCCCGCTCGGCGGCGTCGGCACCGTCGGCCACGTGCCGTGCCTCCTCGGGGTGGAAGAAGCGCGCGGCCAGGGACACCGGGTCCCGGCCGGCGGGCGGGTGCTGGAGGTCCACCCCGACCGGGCGGCCGGCGCTTGTCGCCACCGCGACGAGGTCGCCGGAGTAGGACAGGCTGGTGTGCAGGCCGGCCCACGGCCCGGTCAGCGCCGGCTTGCCGTGCCGGCCGGGCCGCCAGGTGAGCGCCCCCGGCGACGCGCCCACGGCGCGGGCGGCGAGCAGCCGCAGCGCTCCGTGCGCGACCGCGAACCGGTCCCGCAGCGCCTCGTCGCCGAGCCTCGCGCCGCGAGCCTTCTCGGCCGGGTCGAGCACCGCCCGGCACCGGGCCACCTCGGCCGGCGACGCCGTGACCGCGAGGACCCAGACCCGTACGGCGTCCCGCATGGACGGCAGCGTAACGGCTCCGGTCGGACGTTGACACCGGCCGATGCGCGTTGCTCTGATAGGCCGATGATCGCGCAGACGGCCGAGGCGCAGGTCCCCGTTCCGTTCGCCGGGGCGGGCGCCGGCGCCGCGCCCCTCACCTGGGGACAGAAGGCGATCATGCAGGACATGCGGGAGACCGGGTGGACGCACAACGTCTCCGGCGCGCACCCGCTGCCGGCGGGCGTCACCGTCGAGCAGATGGCGGCGGAGCTGGCCGACCTGATGGCCCGGCACCCGGCCCTGCGGATGCGGCTCGGCGTCGACGACCGGGGTGGGCCGTGCCAGGTCGTGTCGGCCTCCGGCGAGACGGTCCTGGACGTGGTGGACGTCCCCGACGACGCCGACCCGGCCGACGTGGCCGCGTTCGCCTACCAGCTCGGTCACGCCCGCCTGCTTGCCCCCTACGACCTGTATCGGGACTGGTCGGTGCGGATGGCGGTGGTCCGGCACCGGGGCGCGCTGGTGCACCGGGTGCTGACGTTCGACCACCTCGTGGTGGACGGCACCGCCACCTCGCTGCTCCTGGCCGATCTCGGGTTGGCCGAGCCGGCGGTCCGTCGCGCCCGCGACCCGCGTACCGTGCAGATCCTCGACCTGGGGCGGCGGGAGGAGACACCGCCGCTGCGGCGGGTGAGCGACCGCGCGGTCCGGCACTGGGCGTCGCACCTGCGGTCCATCCCGCCGCTGACGTTCGGCGAGCCCACCGCGGGCGGCCGGCGGGGTCACCGGTACTGGCACGGCCGGTTCAGCTCGCCCGCGGCGTACCTGGCGGTGCGGGCCATCGCGCGACGGACCCGGACGGACACCTCGCGCGTCCTGCTCGCGGTCATCGCCGTGGCGATCGGCCGGGCCACCGGCGTCAGCCCGCTCACCGCGAAACTCATCGTGGGCAACCGGTTCCGGCCGGGCTTCGCCGAGGCGATCGCGCCGCTGAGCCAGAACGGCGTGCTGACCGTCGACACCGCGGGCGCCACGGTGGACGAGGTGGTGGCCCGGGCCCGCCGGGCCTCGGTGACCGCCGGCATGTACGCCTACTACGACCCGGTGGGGCTCACCGACCTGGAGGGCCGGCTGGACGCGGAGCGCGGCTACCCGGCGCGGGTGACCTGCCGGATCAACGACAGGCGGGTGACCACCCGCGCGGCGGCCGACGGTGGCGTCCGGGACGAGCCGGTGACCGCGGAGGCGATCCGGCGGAGGGCGGACGAGACGTTCCTGGTCTGGGACGGCCCGCTGGACCACCTCCACGAGCAGGTGTTCCTCACCGTCGAGGACCAGCCGGACACGGTGTTCCTCCAGGTGATCTTCGACTTCGCGTGTTTCACCGAGGCGCGGGCGGAGCGGCTGCTGCGCGGCGTGGAGGAGGTGGCCGTGGAGGCGGCCTTCGACGCCGCCGCGCCGACCCGGGTCACGCCGGGTTCCATCTGCTGACCGGCATCAGGCGGTCACCTGTCGTCCCAGGTCACCGGCAGCGACTCCAGGCTGCGCACCACCAGGCCGGGCCGGAACCGCAGTTCCGCGTCGTCGACCGCGAGCCGCAGGCCGGGTAGCCGGCGCAGCAGGGCGCCGAGCGCCTCCTGCAACTCCATCCGGGCCAGCGCCGCGCCGAGGCAGTGGTGCGGGCCGGCGCCGAACGCCAGGTGCGGGTTGTGCGCGCGGTCCAGGTCGAGCGTGTCCGCGCCGGGGAACACCGTCGTGTCCCGGTTGGCCGAGGCGATCGCCGGCATCACGGCCGACCCGGCCGGCAGGCGTACGCCGCCCAGCTCCACCTCCTCGGTGGTCACCCGCGGCAGCAGCACGCCGTTGTCGCCGAGCTGGATGAAGCGGGACAGCTCCTCGACCGCGCGGGCGACCGCGACCGGGTCGTCGCCGCGCAGCCCGGCCAACTGCTCGGGGTGGCGGGCCAGCACGAGCAGGAACAGGTTGAGCTGGTTGGTGGTGGTCTCGTGCCCGCCGACGAAGATGCCCGCGGTGACCGACACCAGCTCCCGTTCGGTGAGGTCGTCGTGCTCGTCCCAGGCGGCGATGAGCGCGCTCATCAGGTCGTCGCCGGGCCGGCGACGGCGTTCGACGATCATGTCGCGGAAGGCGTCGAGGGCGGCCTGCGGCGCGGCCGGGTCGGCGTCCCAGTCGCCGACGAGCGCGTCGGACCACTCCCGCACCCGCTCCTGGTCCGCCTCCGGGATGCCGAACAGCTTGCTGATCACGTAGATCGGCAGCGGCGCGGAGAGGTGGCGGATCAGGTCGGCCGGGCGTCCCGCCGCCTCCATCCGGTCGATCATCCCGTCCACGAGCGCGGCCACCGTGGGCCGCAGCTCCTCCACCCGGCGGACGGTGAACGCGTGCGACACCGCCCGGCGCATCGTGGTGTGCCGGGGCGGGTCCATGCCGATGAGCGAGTCCTCGGCGAGCGAGCCGAGTTCGCGGGTCGGCCGGTTGGGTCCGGCCGCGGCGGCCCGGCTGAACCGGTGGTCGGTGAAGACCCGGCGCACGTCGGCGTGCCGGGTGGCGAGATAGGCCGACGCCCCGTCGGGCAGCTCGACGCGGGCCACCGGGCAGGTCTCGCGCAGCCGGGTGTAGTCCGGTGACGGGTGGTAGATGGTGGGAGCCGGAGCGAGCGGGTACGGGACGGGCTGCTGCTGCGTCATCTGCGACTCCTCGGTGGTGGTCAGGGCCGGGTGTGCTCGGCGAGGGCGGCCAGGGCCGGCACCACGTCGGCGGGGCTGGGCAGCGCGGCGATCCGGTCCCGCATCAGCGCCGCCGCCGCCCGCGCGGGTCCGTCGCCGAGCAGGCCCCCGACGGCGTCCCGCAGCGCGACGCCGCCGGCGTGCGCGGGCGGCAGGCAGACGCCGGCACCGGTGGCGGCCAGCCGTTCGCCGTTGAAGTGCTGGTCGCTCACCTGTGGCAGGACGAGCTGCGGCACGCCGTACGCGAGCGCCGTCATGGTGGTGCCGGCGCCGCCCTGCTGCACGAGCGCGGCGCAGGTCGGCAGCACCAGCCGCAACGCCAGCGGCGCGTCGGCCAGCCGCACGTTCGCCGGCAGCGGTCCCAGGCCGCGCTGCTGGCGGGGCTCGACCACCACCACGACCTCGACGTCCAGCTCGGCGACGGACCGGAGGACCCCGGCCAGGTCGAGCCGGTCGTGCAGCCCGACGCCGGCCATCATGGTGCCGGCCGTGACGCAGACCCGGGGCCGGTCCGCCGGGCGGCGCAGCCAGGGCGGCACCACGGCCGGCCCGTTGTACGGCACGAAGCGCACCGGCCGGCCCGGGCGGGTCATCGGCACCTGCATCGGCGGCGGCGCGGGATCGAGCGTCAGGTCGCCGTGCAGCGCCACGTCGCCGGCGGCGAGGCCGAACCGGGCGGCGAGCGGCCCGATCACCGACTCCTGGTCCAGTCGGAGCGTCACCGAGGAGTCCGGCCCCCACAGGTGCAGCACGCCCGGCACGCCGAGCGCGGCGGCGGCCACCGGGGCGGCCAGGTTGAACGGCTCCCAGACCAGCAGGTCCGGCCGCCAGGCCCGGCCGAAGTCGACGAGCTCGTCGAGGAGGGCGTCGGCGAACCGGACCACGCCGCCGTCGGCGGTGATCTCCGGCTCGACGAGACCCGCCGGCGCGGCCCGGTCCAGCGGGCCCACCGCGCCGATCCGGCCGGCGAACGCCTCGGCGAAGTTGATGTCGGCCCCCAGGGGCACGGCGGCGAGCCCGGCGGCGGTGATCGTGGCGGCCATCGAGGGATGGCTGGCCACCCGCACCTCGTGCCCGGCGGCCTGGAGCGCCCACCCGAGCGGGGCCAGGCCGTAGAAATGCGACCGCCAGCCCCACGTCGACATCAGAATTCGCATGGCCGCAGTCAAATGCCACCAATCCGCGCGCGAAACGGCAGTCCTGGACCACAGATGCTAGGCGATCGGAGTCTGTCCGCGGAAGTCGTCTCCGGCGTCAATAGATATTGACGCCGGACTAACGGGTGGTGGAGTCTTACCCGGTGCCGGTCAATTCCGCGCTGCGCCCCTATCCGTTCGCGCCGTTCACCGGCGACCTTCCCGCCGACCTGCTCGACATGGTCGTCACCGACCCGGTCAGTCGGGTGCGGCTGCCCGACGGGCGGCCCGCCTGGCTGGTGCTCAGCTACGAGCACTGCTGCACGGTCCTGGCCGATCCCCGGTTCTCCCGGCTGCCGCCGGGCGCCACCTCGGCGCCGGGCGCCGCCGGCCCCCGGGAGTTGAACATGGACGGTCCGGCGCACGCGGCGGTGCGCCGGGTCGCCGGCCGCGCGTTCACCGCGCGCCGCATCTCCACCTTCCGGCCCCGGGTGCGGCGGATCGTGGACGGGCTTGTCGACACCATGCTCGCCGGTTCCCGCCCGGCCGACGTGGTGGCCGGGCTGGTGGCGCCGCTGCCGGTGTTCGTGGTGTGCGACGTGCTCGGCGTGCCGGCCGCCGACCGGCCCCGGTTCTACGCCTGGATCTCCGGCCTGAACTCGGTCACCGCCTACGGCTCCACCGACGCGGCGCAGGCGCAGGCGGAGCTGCGGGCCTACCTGGCGGGGCAGGTGGCGCGCAAGCGGACGGAGCCCGGCGACGACCTGCTCTCGGCGTGGGTGCTCGGCCAGGACGCGCACGAGCTTGTCGACGCCGAGCTGGTCGAGCTGGCCATGGGCGTGCTGCTCGGTGGCCTGGAGATCAACGCCACGAGCGCCGGCCTGCGCGCGTTGTTCCAGCACCCGGAGCAGTTGGCGAAGCTGCGCGCGGCGCCGGAGAAGCTCGGCTCGGCGACCGACGAGATCCTGCGTTACACGTCGGTGAGCGCCATGTTCCGGGTCCAGGTGGTGCGGGAGGACCTGGTCCTCGGCGGCGTCGCGATGCGGGCCGGCGACTGCGTGATGGCGATCCCGTGGGCCGGCAACCGTGATCCCCGCCAGTTCCCCGAGCCCAACGTCTTCGACATCGACCGGACGCCCACCGTCCCGCACCTGACGTTCGGCTTCGGGCCGCACTTCTGCCTGGGCACGGCGCTGGGCCGGATGCAGGTGGAGTTGGCGCTCGGCGCGTTGCTGGCCCGGATGCCGGGGCTGGCGCCGGCGGTGCCGATCGACGAGATCCCGTGGCGGCACGACCGGATGAACGGCGGCATCGCGTGGTTCCCGGTCACCTGGTGACCGGCGCGCTCAGTAGCTCTCCACCGCGTTGACGCGGTCCGGCCAGTAGCGCTGGCCGGGCGCCGGGACGTGGTGCTCCCACCGGGGCGGGTCGCCGGTCGGGTGGTCGCCGAGCACGGTGATGCGCTGCCCGCGCCGGATGCCGTCGTAGTCGTTCACCGCGTAGTGCTGGGTGACCCGGTTGTCCCACACCGCGACGTCACCTGCCTGCCAGCGGTAGCGGCAGGTGAACTGCGGGCTCTCGGAGAACCCGAACAGGTATTCCAGCAGCGCGTCGCTCTCGTTGCGGGTGAGCTGCGGGATGTGCGAGGTGAACAGCCGGTTGACGTAGAGCGAGCGGCGGCCGGTCTCGGGGTGCACGCGCACCACCGGATGCTCCGCCCGGCTGGTGAACTCGGTGCCGATCCGGATGACGTGGATGGCGGTCAGCCCGTCGAGCAGGTCCCGCAGCGGCGCGGAGAGCGCCTCGTAGACCCGGTGCTGGTTGGTCCACATGGTGTCGCCGCCGACCTCCGGCAACTGGATCAGGTGCAGCACGGAGGCGATCGGCGGGCTCTGGTGGAACGTCATGTCGGTGTGCCACACGTCGACCTTCCCGCCGTCCTCCGAGTCGATCACCACGATCTCCGGGTGCCCGTCGAGGCGGGGCAGGTAGGGGTGCAGCTCCACCTCGCCGAAGCGGCGGCCGAACGCGACGTGCGCCTCCGGGGTCAGCCCGGCCTGGCCGGCGAGGAAGACCACGTGGTGCTTCAGCAGGAGGTCGTGGACGTGCGCGAAGCCGGAGTCGGTGAGCGTGTTCAGGTCGAGGCCGCGCACCTGGACGCCGAGCGCGCCGGTCACGGGTCGGACGTCGACGGCGGTGGAAGTGGTCATCGGTGATCCTCCGGTCTGCGCGCGACGGCCCGTCCGCGCATTCTTCCACGCTCGTGAATGTCCTCACCACCGTCGCCGTTGACGCGCCGGCCGCGAACTTGGGATCATTCGGGGCCGGCGGACGGGGGAGGAACCTGGTGGCGATCGACGGGGACGCGGCGGCACGGCTCGACCGGCTCACCGATCTGGCGACCCCGTTCGCGGTCCGCACGGCGGTGACGCTGCGGGTGCCGGACCGGATCGCGGCCGGGGTCACCGGCCTGGCCGAGCTGGCCGCGGCGTGCGACGCCGACCCCGCCGTGCTGGGCCGCCTGCTGCGCTACCTGACCCACCGGGGCGTGTTCGTCGAGGCGTCGCCGGACGTGTTCGCGCTCACCGATGTCGGCGCGCTGCTCTGCGACCGGGACGGCGGTGGGCACGGCGCCGACCTGGACCTCGGCGGTCTCGGCGCCCGGATGGACCTGGCCTGGGCCGGGCTGCCGCACGCGATCCGCACCGGCGGCCCCGGCTACGCGGCGGTCCACGGCCGCGACTTCTGGGTCGACCTCGACGCCCATCCGGAGCACCGCGCCTACTTCGACGCGGTGATGCTCAGCCAGCAGCGGATCACCGCGCCGGAGGTGGCCGCGTGCTATCCGTGGCCCGAGGTGACGCACGTGGTCGACGTCGCCGGCGGCTCCGGCGGGCTGCTGCGGGAGCTGCTGTGCGCGCACCCGCACCTGCGGGGCACGCTCGTGGACCGCGACGAGCCGGTGGCGACCGCCGCCGCGACGTTCGCCGAGCACGGTCTCACCGGCCGGGTCGACGCCGTGGTCGGTGACTTCTTCGCCGCGCTGCCGACCGGCGGCGACGTGTACGTGGTGTCCCGCGCGCTCACCGACTGGAGCGACGCCCACGCGACGGCGATCCTGCGCCGCTGCGCCGAGGCGGCCGGCGACACCGGTCGGGTGCTCGTCATCGAGGTGCTGCCCACCGTGCCGCACGTGCCCCACCTGTCCCCGTACGACCTGCGGATGCTGGTGCTTGTCGGTGGCCGGGAGCGCGAGGTGGCCGAGCACGCCGCGCTTGCCGCCGCCGCGGGGCTGGCGCCCCGGCGCACCTTCCACGGCTCCGGCGGGCTCACGCTGATGGAGTTCGTCGCGGCCTGAGTCGCGCCGCGACGGGTCGTCCCATACCCACCGGTGCGCGCGGCCATTGACGCATTTGGCGGCGCATCGGCCAATTTGGCGAAGATTATCGCCATCGCATTCGCCGGGGCCGAGAGAAAGGCGCATTTATCGATGGTTGTTCACCGGAGTTCCGGCCGGTAACGTCTCGCGTGGCGACTAGCCGAGCCTTCGTTGAAAGGGTCGACGCGTCATGACCGTTGCTGGATTCACGCGATATCCGCCCTTCATCGACGACCTGGCCCGAAGCGAATCAGGGCGACTGCTCCACGCCGAACTCGGCCGCCGCTGGCCGGAGACGACCGACCAGCTCGTCACGATCGCCAGGTACGCGCTGCTGCCGCCGGGCAAGCTGCTGCGGCCGATGATGACGCTGCACGCGGCGGAGGCGGTGGGCGGATCACCCCGGGACGTGCTCGCCGCCGCGCTCGGCACGGAATACCTCCACGTCGCGACGCTCGTGCACGACGACATCATCGACGCCGACACGATGCGCCGTGGCCGCCCGGCCGTCCCGGTCGCGTTCGGCATCCCGAACGCCATCGTCGCCGGCGACCACCTCATCTTCTCCTCGTTCCGGGCCATCGTGGACGGCGGGAGCGCGGTCCCGCCCGGCCAGGTGGTCGCCGCGCTCGCCGCGCTCGCCGAGGCGGGGCAGGACCTGTGCCGGGGGCAGGCGATCGAGGCGCAGCTCGTCGGCGACCTTGACGCGGGCGCCAAGTGGTATCCGGAGATGATCCGCCTGAAGACCGGGTCGCTGTTCCGCGCGGTGTGCCACATCGGCGCCCTCCTCGGCGGCGCGGAACCGGCCGTGGCGTCCGCGCTCGCCCGCTACGGCGAGCACCTCGGCATCGCGTTCCAGATCCGCGACGACCTGCTGTCCTACGTGGCCACGCCGGAGCAGACCGGCAAGCCGGCGACGAGCGACCTCAACAACGGCCGGCCGACGCTGCCGCTGCTGCTGGCGTACGACGCGGCCACCGACACGGCCCGGGTCGAGCTGATGGCGGTGCTGCACCGGCGCGGCGCCGGCCCCGGCGACGTCGAGTGGGTCACCGCGCTGCTGCGCGAGGTCGACGCGGTGGCGCGGGCCCGCCGGCGGATGGTGGAGCACGCCGAGCGCGCCCGCGCCGAACTGGCCGTGCTCGCGCCGTCGGCGAGCGCGAACGTGCTCGCCGGCATCGCGGCCTGGATGACGAGCGAGACGCCGTGAGCGTCGCCCGGGCACTGCGGGCGCACGTGGAGACCTGGCGGCCCTACACGCTCTGGTACGTCGGGCTTGTCGGTCTCGGCGGCGCGGCGGTGGCCGCCGGCCCGCACCACCCGTGGCGGCTGCTGTCGGCCTGGGCGGCGCCCACCGCCGGCTGGCTCGGCGGCCACTACCTCGGTGACTGGTTCGACCGCGAGCTGGACGCCGGCAGCAAGCCGCACCGGCCGATCCCGTCGAGCCGGCTGGGCGCGGGGACGGCGCTGGCGTGCGGCTGCGCCTGCTTCGCCGTCCTCGCGGCGCTTGCCGTGGCGGGCGGCTGGGGCACCACGGCGGCGGCGCTGCTGGCCGGCGCCGGGATCGTCGCGTACAGCCGCTGGTTCAAGGCGCGTGGGATCGCCGGCAACCTGGTCCGGGGCGCGCTCGGCGCGGTCGCGCTCCTCTACGGCGCGCTCGCCGTCGGCCTGCCGGCGGACCCATTCCCGGCGTGGGCGGTCCTGCTGGCGCTTGCCGTCGCCTTCTGGTCGCACGACGCGATGTCCAACCTGGTCGGGGCGCTGCGCGACATCGACGGCGACCGCGCGGGCGGCTACCAGACGCTGCCGGTGCGCCGGGGCGTACCGTTCGCGGTCCGGACCGTGGTGGCGTTGCACGCGGTCACCGTCGGCGCGGCGCTCGCCGCCGGCCTGCTTGCCGACCGCGACGCGCGGCCCGCCTACCTGGCCACGCTGCTCGTCGTCGTGGTCGTGGGCGTCGCCGCGTGGACGCCGCTCGTGGCCCGCCGCGCCGGGATGCCCGTCCTGGTGGCGTTGCGCGCCCACTCCGTCCTGGTCGTCGAACGGGTCGTGCTGGCCTCGGCCGTGGTCGGGCTGGGCCTCGGCGTCGCCGTGCAGATCCTGCTGGCGCTGCCGATGCTCGCGTTCACCTGGTGGGCGCAGCGCGGGATGCGCGTCCGGCACGAACTCGGCCCGCCGACCGCCGGCCTGGCCCTGGCCGCCCACCGTCGAGTGCCCCTGGAGGACGCGACATGACCGAGGTGACCGCCGAGGCCGTCGGGACGGCGATCGCCGCCGGCGCCGAGGCGCTGCTGCGCCGCCAACGCCCCGACGGCGTCTTCGGCGACGACCCGCCGGCGTCGGTGCTGGGCACCGCGGGCGCGGTGGCCGCGCTGCACGCCGCCGACCCCGCCGGCAGCGCCGACCTCGTCGACGCCGGCGCCGTGTGGCTGCGCCGGCAGCAGCACGACGACGGCGGCTGGGGCGGCGTGGTCGGCGCGGACAGCGAGGTGGTGCCCACCGCCGTGGCGGTCGCGGCGCTCGCGCTCGGCGCGCCGGCCGCGAGCGTCGACGCGATCGCCGCCGGCCGGGCCCGGCTGGCCGCCCTCGGCGGCGTCGACACCGTCACCGACCGGGCCATCTCGCTGCTCTGCCGCCAACTGCTCACCATGGCCGGGATGACCGCCGAGGCCGGCCCGCTGCGCCGGCTGCCGCTGGAGATCGTCCTGTTCGACCGGGTCCGCCGCCGGCGCCTGTCGTTCCGTACCGCGCCCTTCGTCGGCCTCGCCCTGATGCAGGCGGACCTGCTGCCCGCCGGCCGGCTGCGCCGCGCCACGCTGCGCCGGGCCCGGCCGGTGGCGGTCGGCCTGCTGCGCTCCATCTTCGACCACGAGGGCCGCACCGGCGCGTTGAGCGAGGACCCGTGGCCGGCCGCCCTGGTGCTGCTCGGCCTGGCCCGCAGCGGCGAGGCGCCGGACATCGCGCGGGCCGTCGTCGGCTGGCTGCGGCGGGCGGTCCGCCCCGACGGCGCCTGGGACGCGGTGACGAACCTGGACCTGACCCGCTCCGGCTACGCGGTGACCGGTCTGGTCGCGGCCGGGTACGCCGCCGACCCGCGCCTGCGCGCCACCCGCGACTTCCTCCACGCCACCCAGAAGCCGACCGCGTTCGAGGTGCTCGACGTGCCGCCGGGCGGGTGGAGCTACTCCAACGTGGGTGGCTGGCCGGTGACGCTGGAGTCGGCCGAGATCCTGTCCGCGCTCGCCGGCTACCCCGACGCCGATGCCGACCCGGTCCTGCGTACCGGCCTGGCCTGGCTTGTCGACCGCCAGGACAGCCGCGGCTCGTGGAGCCTGTGGGTACGCGACACCCAGCTCGCCAACGACGGCCCCTGCCCGGCCATCACCAGCCAGGCGATCCTCGCGCTGCACGACGCCGGGCACCCGGACGACCACCCGGCCGTCGCGCGCGCCGCGGCCTGGCTGCTGACCCGGGCGGCGCCCGACGGCACGTTCGAGAACCTCTGGTACCGCGACCACACCTCCGGCACCGCGGTGGTGGTGGGCGCGTTGTCGCGCGTCGGTCACGCCCGGCACGAGGTGGTCCGCCGCGCGGCCGGCTGGCTGCGCGACACCCAGTTGCCGGACGGCTCGTGGGGGCCGGGCGACGGCACGCCCGGCACGGTCGAGGAGACCGCGTGGGCCGTCCAGGGCCTGCTCGCCACAGGCGATCCCGAGGTCGCCGCCGCGGCGGGCCGGGGCGTCGCCTGGCTGGTGTCGGCCGCCGGACCGGACGGCGGGTGGCCGGCGGCCCGGGTGTGCAACTACATCCGCCACCACATGCGCTACCCGAACGCGGTGATCACCCAGGCGCTCGCGCTGCGGGCGCTCGGCGACCACCGCCGGGCCGCCGCCGGGCGACCTGACGTCGCGCCCGGGGCGGTCGCCCGATGAGCGCCGACGTCGTGGTGGTGGGCGCCGGCGCCGGTGGGCTGGCGAGCGCCCGCGCGCTCGGCGCGCTCGGCCTGCGGGTGGTCGTGCTCGACCGGCAGCGCACCCCGGCGTCGATCGCCAAGGGCGAGATCCTCCAGCCGGAGACCGTCCGCATCCTCGACTCCTGGGGCGCGCTCGACCCGCTGCGGGCCACCGGCGCCCGCCCGGTCGGGCGGCTGGCCATCCGCGACCCGTACGGCGAGCCGTTGCTCTGCCTCGACTACGCCGGCCTGCCCGGCGCGTACCGGGAGATCCTCTGCGCCGACTACGGAGACCTGCGCGGCGTGCTCGCCGACGGGCTGCCCGCCACGGTGGACCTCAGGTGGGGCCGGCGGGTCACCGGCCTGCGGCGCGACGACGCCGGCCGGGTCGCCGGGGTCCGGGTCACCGGCGACGGGACCGACGAGGAGATCCCGGCGGCGCTCGTAGTGGCCGCCGACGGCATGTCCTCGCCGCTGCGCCGGGCCGCCGGCATCGCGGTGCGGCGCACCGAGTACCCGCACGGCCTGGTCGCCTTCGACGTGGCCGGCGCCGAGGTGGCCGACGAGGTGACCGCCTACCGGACCGGCCGCGGCCTCTGCCTGGTCTATCCGCTGCCGGGCGGTAGGTGCCGCCTCTACGTCCAGGTGACGCCGGACGAGTTCCGGGGCCGCGCCGACCTGGGCGGCTGGTGCGACCGGCTGCTCGCCGACGTGCCGGCGGTCCGGCCGCTGGAGCCGGCGATCCGGGCGAGCCTGCACCGCCGGCAGCTCCTCGCGGTCTACCGGCTGCGCGCCGCCCGCCTGACCGTGCCCGGCCTCGCGCTCGTCGGCGAGGCCGCGCACGCGGTGCACCCGATGGCGGCGCAGGGCGTCAACAGCTCCCTCGGCGACGCCGAGACGCTCGCCGCCGGCCTGGCCGCCGAGGGCGGCACGCCGGAACCGGCCACGGTGGACCGGGCGCTGCGGGCGTACGAGGCCGCGCGCCGGCCCCGCCTCGACCACGTGGCGACCGTCAGCCACAACGCCTCCCGCATGATCACCAGCGTGTCCGGGCTGCCGAAGCTGCTCGGCGCGCGGATGATGCGCCGCACCGCCGCCAACCCCCGGCTGCTCGGGCTCACCGCCGGCAACCTCTCCGGCACGGACCTGCGACCGCTCTCCCTCGTCGACCGGCTCCACCAGCTCGGCGTGCTCGCCGACCGGCACGCACACACCCGTTCCGCACCGGCGCCGTCGGAGAAGTGAGCCACCATGACACCCGCCACCACCATCGCCCCGGTAGACCTGTCGATGAACGAGACGCCGTACCCGCCGCTGCCGGGCGTGCGGCGGATCGTCGCCGACGGCGCCGCCGCCCTCCAGCGGTATCCGGACCGCACCGCCGCCGCGCTTGTGGCCGCGCTGTCGGCGCGCCTGGAGGTGGGGCCGGAGGCGATCCTGGTCGGCCCCGGCTCGGCCGGGCTGTGCCAGCACCTCGTGCAGTCCCTCGGCCCCCGGCCGGAGGTCGTGCACGCGGCCCTGTCGTTCGAGGGCTACCCGCTGATCATCCGCAACGCGGGCGCCCGCGCGGTGCCGGTGCCGCTCGACGGGTACGACCACGACCTGCCCGCGATGGCGGACGCGGTGACCGAGCGGACCCGGTGCGTGCTGCTGTGCCACCCGAACAACCCGACCGGGGCGGCGTTGCGGCGGGACCGGGTCGAGGCGTTCCTCGACCGGATCCCGGCCGACGTGCCGGTGATCGTGGACGAGGCGTACCGGGAGTTCGTCACCGACCCGGCCGCGCCGGACGGGATGGAGCTGTACCGGGCGTACGACAACGTCTGCGTGCTGCGCACCTTCTCCAAGGCGTACGGGCTGGCCGCGCTGCGGATCGGCTATGCCGTGCTGCCGCCCCGGCTGGTCCCGCCGGCCGCGATGACAGGCGCGGTGTTCTTCCCGAACGCGCTCGCCCAGGCGGCGGCCGTGGCGAGCCTGACGCCGCAGGTGGAGTCGGAGCTGACCCGGCGGTGCGCGGACCTGGTGACCGCGCGGACCCGGCTGACCGACGCGCTGCACGACCTCGGTCTCACCGTGGCGCCGAGCGAGGCGAACTTCCTGTGGCTGCCGCTGGGGGAGCGGGCGGTGCCGTTCGCCGACCGGGCCCGGGCGGCCGGGATCCTGGTGATGGCGCTACCCGGCGCCGGGGTGCGGATCACGGTGGGCTCGGACGAGGCGAACGACAGGCTCCGCGCGTTCGTCCGTACGCTCCTCGCCGAGGGCTTCTAGAATTTCCTCCCGACCTGCCGTCGAATCCGGGCCGACTCGTTCGTAGAACAAGCGAGACGAACCCATCGGGTCCTACCTGCACCGGAAGGCAGAGGTATGGCAAAGCTGATCTATGTGACAAACGTGTCGATCGACGGCTTCATCGAGGACGAGAAGGGCGTTTTCGCCTGGCTCCCGCCCGACGACGAGGTCTTCACGTTCACCACCGACATCCTGCGGTCGACGGGCACCTTCCTCTACGGGCGCCGGCTGTACGAGTCGATGGCCGTCTGGGAGACGGACGCCTCGCTGGCCGCGGGGTCCGACCTGATGGCCGACTTCGCGAGCGTGTGGCAGGCGGCGGACAAGATCGTCTACTCCACCACTCTCACCACGGCGTCCACGGCCCGCACAAGCGTGGAGCGCCAGTTCGACCCCGACGCCGTGCGCCGGCTGAAAGCCACGGCCAGCAGCGACATCACCATCGGCGGCGCGGACCTGGCGGCGCAGGCCATCCGGGCCGGACTTGTCGACGAGTGCCAGTTGCTCGTGTGGCCCACGACCGTCGGCGGCGGCAAGCCGGGACTGCCCACCGGCGTACGCACCGACTACGAGTTCCTCGGCGAGCGCCGATTCCGAAACGGCGTCGTCCACCTCCGTTACCGCCCGCTGGCCGACTGACCGGGGTCACCACGCCCGAGCGCCGTGACGCCCGGATGAGCCTGGTGTCGGCGTTCGTGCCGATCTGGATCCTCACCGCCGTCGGCTACACGGCCTGCCGTCGGGGGCTGCTGGGCGAGGCGGCGGCGTCGGTGCTCGGCCGGTTCGTGTTCCACCTCGCGATGCCGGCCGCCCTGTTCCTGGCCCTGTCCCGCATGCCGCTGGCCGGGTTCGCCGGCCGCTCGCTGCTCGCCTTCGCGGTGAGCACAGCCACGGTCGTCGGGTTCGGGTGGGCCGGCGCGAGCCGGCTGTTCGGTCGCGAGCCCGGCGAACGGCCGATCTGGGGCATGGCCGCCGGGTACGTGAACTCGGCGAACCTCGGCATCCCCATCGCCACACAGGTTCTCGGTGACGTGTCGTTCCTGGCGGAGGTGGTGCTGCTACAGGTGCTTGTGGTGACGCCGGTGATCCTGGTCGCCCTGGACCGCCGCCGCGACCCGGCCGGGCGGGTCCGCGTCCGCCGTATCGCCTCCCTGCCGGTACGCAACCCGGTGATCCTGGCGTCGCTGCTCGGTGTCGTGTGCTCGGCCGCCGGCCTGCGTCTGCCGTCGGCGGCCGAGGCGCCGCTCCTCCTGCTGTCGGGCACCGCGGTTCCGGCCGCCCTGGTCGCGCTCGGCGCGTCACTGCACCGCACGACGCCGTCACTGCACCGCACGGTGCCGTCGCGGGCCGATCCGGCCGAGCTGGCCGTGCTCACCGCGCTGAAGCTCGTCGCGCAGCCGGTCATCGCGTACGCGGCCGGGGTGGCCCTGCACCTGTCCGCGTCGCAGTTGCTGGCCGTGGTGGTGTGCGCGGGCCTGCCGACCGCGCAGAACACGTTCATCTACAGCCAGGAGTACGGCGTCGGCGAGGAGGTGGCCAACCGGGCGGTGATGGTGACCACGACGCTGTCGCTCGCCACCCTGGCCACGGCGGCGGCGCTGCTCGGGTAGGTCCGCCGGCGATGCGCGACTCGCGGCAAATCCGGGTGCTCGGACGGTGTCGTGGTTGGATCACCCTGGCGATGGCTCTGGCGTGACTGGATGGTTGCGCGGGCAGCCGGTCCCGACTCGGGTCGGCCTGCCCGCTACCGTCTGGATATCGTGGCGGTCACGCTTCCAGATCCGCAGCGAATAGTCCGGTCCTGAACAGCACGAGGAGACACCGATGGCCGACGCCACCAGCGACGCCGATTCCACCGCTGACGCCGAATCCGGAACCGAGGAGCAGCCGCAGCCCTTCGAGAACCGGGCGGCACGGCGGTCCAAGGGCAAGGGCACCGCCAACCACATCGGGGGTACCGCGAGCCGCGCCCACGGCCGTTCCGGCGCGGTGCAGGGTCCTCGCCAGTACGGCAACCGTCGAACTGGCTAATCGTCGGAACTCCTGGTCACGGCAATGTTCGACAGCCGTGGCCGCTACCGGCGTCCAGCCGCTGCCGCAGGTTCGTTGCAGGACGGTGGAGGCGAGCCACTCGGGTGACGATGAGGGCACGGTTAGTACCGGCGCTGTTGCAACAGCAGATTCGACTCGGCAGGAGCCTGCGTCGGCCTCCATACGGACCGCGACTGTCGGGTAGCGCGTGACTCGCGGCATGTGCGCGCATCCGATCACGGTGCCGATGTCGCCTTCCGCAGCGAGTTGTCGGCGGGATAAGCGGGATGCGCCCTATTGCTGGATGTCGAGTACTGGCCGATGATCGGCGTCGTGATGGATCCGACCCGGCTGTCGACGTTGTGGGAGCAACGGTGGCCGGGATGCTCGAAGCTGCCCTATGAAGTGCGGGAGATCCGGGGCTGGCTCGACACAACACCGTCCTGGGCGAGCTGGTGACCGGCCCCGCCGTGCTGGTGATAACCGCTGGCTATTCGGACCAGCCCGACCCGCAGGAACCTGGCCGATCAGCTGAAACCATCGAGGCACACCCGTCCGGAGTGTATTGGACGAGTGTCTGCGTCGATGACGAGCCGGGCTTCGAAAGCTGGATGCATCTCTATGCCAGTGAAACGCCCTGGGCGCCCGGCTGCCTCGACCCGCTCCTACGTCACGTAGCCGACGACGTCATCGGCAATGTCCTTGTCTGTGACGTCGATCTGCGCTGGCTCTATCACCCGTACGACGGGGGCATGGACGTCGTCCTGCCGACCACCGCTGACCGCGACGCCCTGCGAAGCCGCCACCACCACTGGCTCTCCGCACACTCACTGGGCATGTAGGACCCGCTGGCCCAGCAGCGCGAATATCGCGGCCTGTCCGTGCGTCGTCGCCGCCCCCTAAACTCGTCCCGTCCTCGCCCAAGAGGCGGTGGCTCCGGATGGCCGCGCCCGCGATCCAGCAGGAGAGGGTGGCAGCCCGTTCGAGCCGGGCCGAGTTCGGAACCGCGTCGCCGCTGCGAGGCGTCCCCGAGCCCTTTCTCAGCGGACGGCGGCAACGGAGTGCAGCGCTCTGCCGGTCGACGGCGGGCTCCTGCCCGTCGTACATGCGATCATCGCCGCATGTACGAGCGGGCGGACGAGTTGCGACGATTGCTCGACGAATGGGATTTCATCGGTGTCTTCGATCCGGAGACCAACGTCGACGAGTACGACTGCATGCTCTCGCCGCTGCTGGCGAGGCTGGCCGGTGGAGCGGACAGCAACGAGATCCGGGAGTACCTCGACGAGGAGATCCGCGGTCACTTCGGCATGTCACCCGAGCGCGCCGGCACCGGGCCCATGGCCGAGCGGATGGTTGCGTGGCGGAAGGTGGGAGACGGCGAGCACTGACCGATCTGGCGGGCCGCCGCGCCATGATGGAAGCCGACCACCGGGCCATGCCGCCCCGGAGCACTGATACGTGGTCAGGCCGCGCTCGGACGGCGGCATGTCGGCGTACGGGCTTCATTGCTCAACCAGTACGCCACACGTACACACCCCGGGAGGACTGCCGCTTCGGCCCCGTCGGCCGGCTGCTGACCCAGAGACCTTCCATCCGCTGCTCACGCTGGGTTACCGATTAAGGCGTGTTTCAGAAGTCGTGGTGGTCGATGAAGGTCGCGGCGTGGCGGTGATCGACAACTGAAGAGGTCTCCGGTATCTGGTTCTGCGACCAAGCAAGAACTTCATACCGGAGACCTCGTGGCCACCTTAGCGGTGACGAGGCGGCACGACCTCACCGACGCTCAGTGGCAGCGGCTCGCCGCACTGTTGCCGGTCGCGTCGGTGAAGGGTCGGCCGCCGAAGTGGGAGAAACGGCAGCTCGTCGACGGGATCAGGTGGCGGATTCGGATCGGGTCGCCCTGGCGTGACGTCCCGGCCGAGTACGGACCCTGGCAGACGGTCTATGGCCTGTTCCGCCGCTGGCAGCGCGACGGCACCTGGGACAAGATCCTGGCCGCGTCACAGGCCGCCGGCGATGCGCAAGGCCGGATCGCCTGGACGGTCAGCGTGGACTCGATGACCAGCCGCGCTCACCAGCACGCCGCTGGCGCCCGCACCGACGGCCACGCGCAGAAAGAGCCACCCGGCGGCGTGCACGACGAACCCGCCGATCACGCCCTCGGACGATCTCGCGGCGGTTTGACCACCAAGACGCATCTGGCCTGTGAGCAGGGGCAGAAGGTCCTGTCGATGGTGGTGACCGCCGGGCATCGTGGTGACAGTCCGCAGTTCATCCCGGTCCTGCGCCGTATCCGGGTGAGCCGTCTCGGGGTGGGCCGGCCCCGCACCTGCCCCGACCTGGTCCTGGCCGACAAGGCCTACACCAGCCGCGGAAACCGCGCCTACCTACGCAAGCGCGGGATCAAGGCGTGCATCCCGAGCAAGACCGACCAGGACGCCCACCGCAAAGCCAAGGGCAGCCGCGGCGGACGCCCGCCGAAGTTCGACCGAGACCTCTACCGGCTACGACACGCCGTCGAGAACGGCATCGCCCGACTCAAACGCCACCGCGGCGTGGCCACCCGCTACGACAAGTTAGCCGTCCGGTTCCAAGCCGTCCTGACCATCACCATCATCTGCGAATGGCTCTGACCGGGCTTATGAAACACGCCTTAGTCGGGTCGGTGCCCGGGTCGCGGCATGTGCGGATGCCCGCGGACCGCTGCCAAGGGCCTGAGCATCTTCGGAGCCCGGTCCCGGCTACGAGGGTTCGGTGTAGGTGATCAGCTCCAACAGGGAACCGTCCGGATCCCGGAAGTAGACACTGACGCCACGCCCACCTCCACCGCTGCGGGTAACCGGCCCTGCCTCTATTTCGATGCGATGGTGGTGAAGGTGAGCGATCGCTTCCTCGGTGGTACCGGGCCACACGAAGCACAGGTCGCTGCCGCCTGGCGTGACGGGCGGCCGTGCCACCAGCTTTCCGACATCCAGGCCCGGTCCGTGGACGTTGAGCTGTTGGTCGCCGAACCGGAAGGCCACGTGACCGTCGGGATGGTCGACCACGTCGGCACCCAGGACGTCTCGATAGAAGGTCGTCGACCGTTCCCAGTTGCTGACCGCGATCACGCAGTGGTCGAGCCTGATCTTCGCGTTAGCCATGCCCGGACCTTACGGTGTGCGCGGGTGAACGGACGCCAGCATTCCGCAACTCGGCACGTCCGGATGCCTCACCCGGGCGTCAGTTGGCTACGTTCCGTGACGCGCGGGGCGCGGCATGAGCGTACGTCTCTGTCTGTCGCCGCCCTCGGACGCCTCGGGGCCGGCCGAGTTCGGCAGTACCAACGCATGAGCGGCGATGACACGTTCACCCGTTGAAAGTCAGCGCCGGGGAGTCGTACAGCCGTTAGCCCTGGTCGGAAGGCCGCTGATGCGGGCGCAGAAGTCGGCATCATCGGGTCCGGTAATGAGCCGGTAGCGGAGTGGCTCAGAGAGATCTGACACCGTGGAGTTGGCGCGCGTAAGCGGCGACGTCGAGGGGCCGGCTCCAGTCGCCGATCGTCGCCCATTCGGTCCAGAACGCGGGCGAGCCGTCCGGGATGGTCGGCGGGTGGTGCGGATCGCGGCTCGGGCCGAGGAGTAGTTCGCCGAGTTTTTGCAGGTCGGCGATGCCGAGTCCGGCATCGCGCGTGCCGCAGAAGGGGTCGTGACCCTCCTTCTCCTGCGGCCAGCTGTCCCGGAACTCCGACGTGGCCGGCACCCAGTGCTGCATCACCCGCCGCACCAGGGCGTAGCCGCAGAGTTCGGCGGCGGGTGCCGGGTCGGGGAATCGGAACGCACCGGCACACCGTCGCTCCTGCTCCTGGTACCGGTCCTGCCAGAACTCCAGCGTCCAGCCCGGCCAGCGCTCGGCGAACCGGTCGGCCAGGCCCAGGACCGGATCGACCGACCAGACCCCGGCACGGCGAGCGGCCGGATCCAGATGCAGGCCGCCGCGCGGTACCTCCGGCCAGGTCGATGGCTGCGGGAGGCCGGTCAACTGGTCGAGTAGGTCAGGTCCGACCTGCCACGGTGGCACCTCCCAGCCGCCCAGACCGTATCCTGCATCGCCCACCGTGACCAGGTATCGAAGGTCCGGCGGCTCCTGGGCATCGGGACGGCCCCACCGGAACAGATCGGTGTTGTCCCACGGTTCACGTCGCAGGACCGCCGTGTCCAGGCCGAGTGCGTCGGTCACGTCGGCGATGCCGTTGTACGCCCAGCGGATCGTCCAGCCCGGCCAGGTACGTCGATACCCGTCCAGATCAGCGAGCCGCTGGGCGTAGTCGGCCCCCAGGAAGAACAGCAGGTCCTGGCCGTCCAGGTCGATCAGCGCGCCCGCCTCACAAGAGGACTCGATCTGCCACTCGTCCCGGTCCCATACGGCGAAGGACCCGATGACCGCCAGCGCGGGAGCGGGACCGAGCGCAAGCCACGCGTCGAGGCTGTAGCCCATGCCGTTACTGCCGCAGTGCGTCCATTCGCCGTTCCGTTTGACGGCCACGTTCGCCCGGGAGCCCACACGTGGATCGTAGAACCCCCGCCGCTTGCGCTCCGCCCGCCCCGGCAGGACGCTTGTCCTCCACCCGGCCGCTGAGCCGCCTGCATCAGTGGCCCTGTCGCCACCCATTGGGAGAACTGTGCCGTTTGTCGCCGGGGTCGACTCCTCGACCCAGTCGTGCAAGGTCGTGATCCGCGACGCCGAAACCGGAAGGCTCGTGCGTGCGGGCCGCGTACCGCACCCAGTCGGGACGGCCGTGCCGCCCGCCGCGTGGGAGGCCGCGTTGTTCGGCGCGGTCGAGCGGGCCGGCGGACTGGACGATGTGGCGGCGGCCTCGGTCGCGGGGCAGATGCAGGGCATGGTGTGCCTGGACGCGGATGGCATGGTTGTCCGCGACGCTGTGCTGTGGAACGACACCCGCTCGGCCGGGGCTGCCCTTGACCTGATTTCGGATCTTGGAGGTGGGGAGGTCGGGTCGCGAGCCTGGGCCGATGCTGTCGGGTTGGTGCCGGTGGCCAGCTTCACCGTCACAAAGCTGCGCTGGCTGGCCTCGGCGGAGCCGGACAATGCCGCACGTACGCAAGCGGTGTGTCTGCCGCACGATTGGCTGACCTGGCGGCTGGCCGGCGCGGGTGGGTTGGCCGCGCTGTGTACCGACCGCAGCGAGGCCAGTGGGACCGGGTACTGGTCGGCCGCAACCGGTGGGTACCGACGCGATCTGGTCGGGTTGGCGTTCGGTCGTGATGACCTGCTGCTGCCGGAGGTGCTCGGACCTACCGGTCAGGCGGGGCAGCTGCGCACCGGCGCACCGTTGGGCGCTGGTGGCGGCGACTGCGCAGCGGCGGTGCTGGGTGCCGGCGCCGAGCCGGGCGACGTGGTCGTGTCGATCGGCACGTCGGGCATCGTGTCCACGGTGGCCGACGTGCCGGCCGCCGACCCGAGCGGGATCGTGGCCGGGTATGCCGACATGACCGGCCGCTTCCTGCCGCTGGTGTGTACGCTCAACGCCGCCCGGGTGCTGGACGCCACCGCGACCATGCTGCGGGTGGACCATGCAGAGCTGTCCGCGCTGGCGTTGTCCGCCCCGCCCGGTGCCGACGGGCTGGTCCTGGTGCCCTACCTGGAGGGTGAGCGCACACCGAACCTTCCACATGCCACCGGCGCCGTGCACGGCTTGACCTTGCGGACCTCGACCCCCTCTCACCTGGCCCGCGCCGCTGTTGAGGGGATGCTGTGCGCACTCGCCGACGGGCTGGACGCGATGATCGCGCAGGGTACGACGGTCAAACGGGTCCTCCTGGTCGGCGGCGGCGCCCGCTCGGAGGCGGTACGCCAGATCGCGCCTACAGTCTTCGGCCGGCCCGTACTCGTACCACCGCTCGGTGAGCACGTCGCTGACGGTGCCGCCCGGCAGGCGGCATGGCTGTTGTCGGGCGGGCAGCAACCACACGCATGGACCGTTGGACGGGTTGAGAGGCACGAGGCGGACGCCGTACCCGCGATCCGCGAACGGTACTCCGCCGCTCGGGCCCAGGTACTCAACCGGGTCGACTGATCGCCGACGATCCCACCGGTGGTGTGCCCGGCCGGCGCTGTCGTCGGCATCTTCGACTGAGACTGGTTGCCGAGCAGTCGCGGGTTGCTCAGGGCCGTCGGGAGTCGAGCAGCGTGATTCTGCGTGCCCCGGCCGTACGTCGGTAGCTGGCGTCGAGTAGCTCGCCGACCTCATCCCAGCCGATGCCATCGGTGAGGTCCACACCGACCCACCCGTAGGCCCCCAGGTAGGCCGGCACGAAGCAACGGTCTTCGGCCAGCAGCGCCGTGCGCTCGTCGGGGTCGACAAGCACGATCACCGACTGTCCGTGCTGGTGATAGACGCCGTCGACCTTCACCGATCCCCCGTAGTAGGCGAAGACTTTGGTGGTGTAGAAGGCGGGACGCCCGTGGGAGACCTTCTCGGCCGCGTCGGGGAGGGCCAGGGCGAGCGTCCGCAGCCGGCCCAGGAGCGGGTCCGCCTCGTCGAACATGATGGGGTGCGGCATTCCAGAAGGTAAGCACACCCTGGGCTGCCACGGCGCCCCGGCTGCTGTTCCCTTCCGTGTGGGAGGGCTCGGGAAGTTGTCGGCCTGCTCAAATCGGTTCGCCCGGTGACTTGTCTGACCTCGGTCAGCTAATATCGGTGGGATGGAGACTGACCTCATCGACCGGATACGCGACTTCAACCGCTTCTATACCGAAAGTCTGGGCCTGCTCACTGATCACTACCTCGGTCTTGATCGCCCCCTGGGGCCGTCTCGGCTGCTCTGGGAGATCGGTGACCGCACCGCCGTTCGTGAGCTACGCGACCGCCTGGGTCTGGATTCCGGGTATCTGAGCCGGCTGCTACGGGCCCTTGAAGAGCAGGGCCTGGTCCGCGTCGTCCCGCATCCCGCCGACGGTCGAGCCAGGATCGCTGAGCTCACCGACGCCGGCCGACGGGAACGCGGTGTGCTCGACGATCGATCTCGTGCCAATATCGCCGCCCTGATCGGCGAGCTCAGTCCAGGCCAGCAGGATGAGCTGCTAGCCGCCCAGCAACAGGTCCGGCGGCTGCTACGGGTGGCGACAGTCACGATCACCCCGGTCACGGCGGACGACCCACGGGCGTGGTGGTGCCTGCGCCGGTACGCAACCGAGCTGGCCGGACGCTTCCCGGAAGGCTACGACGAGGCAACGTTGACCCGGCCCGAGGACTTGGACGGGTCGCTCCTGCTCGCCTGCGAGCGCGACAGACCCGCCGGGTGCGGCGCGTGGGTCCGACTCGCCCCCGGAATCGCCGAGATCCGCCATTTGTGGACCGACACCACAACCCGCGGCCTCGGCCTGGGCCGCCGCCTCCTGAAACACCTCGAAGCCGACGCCGCCGCGCACGGCGTGGGCACGGTCCGGCTGGGAACCCACAACTCACTCGGCGAAGCCATCGCTTTGTACCGCAGCAGCGGATACCGCGAAATCGGCGCCTACAGCACCTCGCCCTACAACCAGCTCAACTTCGAGAAGCACATTTGATCGCTCGAGCCACCTGGCGCTCCGCGACACCGACCGACAGCGACTTCCCATCACCTGCCCTCATCAGGTGGTGAGGTGGCCGGTGGCTCGGAGCAGCGCGCGGGCGAACCGGTTGAGGTCGACGCCGGGAAGCTGCGGCGGGGTGAACCAGCCCAGCTCGCTGATCTCGTCGTGATCGGGCGCCGGGGTCCCGTCCTCGATGTCGGCCTGGTAGACGGCGGTGACGTAGGCGACGCGGTCGCCGTTGGGATAGGTCACCTCGTAGTCGGCGCCGCCGAGCACGTCCAGCAGTCGCGGCGTGCTGATCTGGATGCCGGTCTCCTCGCGGATCTCCCGGACGGCCGCCTGGGCCGGTGACTCGCCGACGTCGACCGCGCCGCCGGGCACCGCCCACCCGTCCGAGCTGCCGGCGTGGCGCACCAGCAGGAGCCGGGCGTGGTCGTCGACGACGAGGACCGACACCGACGGGAGCTGGATCAACTCGTGGCCGATCATGGCCCGCAGCCGGGCGAGATGGGACGACATGGCCATCAGGGCAGGGTATTCGCCGACCGGACGTGCTCGTCGAGGCAGTTCGGTGCCGGGCCGCGTCCAGACGTCCGCCCGGCCCTGGTCACCTGCCGTCCCGTTGGCGCTCGTAGTCGGCAACCGTCGGGACGGCGGGGAGCAGGAGCAGCAGAATGAGATACGGCACGGCGAGCGCGCCACCGGTGAACAGGGTCAGCAGCAGCACGACGGTTCGGACCCAGTCGACGCCGAACCCGCCGTACGCCGCGATGCCGAGGCAGACGCCGCCGAACCACTTGCCCTCGTCGATGCGGCACCAGAACCGGCCGCGCGGCGGTCCCGCGGCGGGGGACGGCGACGCGGGGCGTGCCGGCCCCAGCTCCGCCAGAATCGATCCCATCTGGGCGCCGGTCACCGGCTCGTGGCCCGAGCCGGTGAGCGTGCTCAGCCGGTCGCCGATCGCGGATTCGAGATCTCGGATGATCTCGTCGGCGTCCGGGTCGCCGCTCAGCGCGCGTCGCGACTCGTCGAGATACTGCCGCAGGGCATCGCGTGCTTCGCGGGTGGCGGGATAGGCCACGACGTGACCGGTGAGACGAATGGCAGTCGGCTCGTGCACGGGTCATCGTCCCATCGTGTTGATCATGCGGGTCAACTCGTTCCAGTAGTCGCGGAACGCGGCGAGTTGGCTTCTGCCGGCATCCGTGAGGGAGAAGTATTTCCGGGGCGGCCCGGACGGCGACTCATGCCACTCGTGGTGCACGAGCCCGTCTCGTCGGAGCTTGCTCAGCAGCGGGTAGAGCGTGCCCTCCTGGGTGGGGAAGTCCGCCTCCCGCAGCGCGGCGAGGATCTCGGCCGCGTAGCGCTGCCGGGACTCGACCGTGGCCAGGACGAGTGGTTCCAGCAGGCCGCGCCGCAACGCCACGAGCTTTGGATCGGTCCGCATGCCAATACCTTGTCAGAAGAAGGTACCTGTCGCAACATGACAAGGGTGCGGGCTGATCCGTGGCGGGAGCGCTCCCGTAAACCCCTCGGTACGGATGTGAGGGCACCCGGCGAGAGGTGGCGGTTCCGATGCGCAGTTCGAGGTTCGGCAGGTCACGCAGGTCAGAGCGTCGTTGGCGGCTCGGCGCCGTCGCCGGGGTCGCGGTTCTCGCCGTCGGCGTCGGGTTGGGCATCGCCTCCGCCGACGAGTCGGCGCCCACCGTCAGTTGCCCGACGGTCACTGTCGGCGTGAACATCCCGGCTCGCCAGCAGGCCGAGGTGCAGCGCAACCTGGAACTGCTCGACACCCAGATCGCCGAGGCCGACAAGCGGCTGCGCGACACGGTTGGTCAGGGCGGCCCCCACTTCGCCCAGAACGCGATCCTCGGCCCGCTGCGGGACAAGCGATTCGCCACCATCAACCGGATCGAGACGGCGATCGGCCGTAACGCCGCGAAGCCCGACCTCGACGCCGAGGGCCTGTCGGCGTGCGCGCTCAGCGATGGCACCAGGGTGACACCGGTCGCCAAGCCCACCACCGCCCCGGCCGCCACCGCCCCGGCCGAGCCGGCACCCGCCGAATCCGCAGCCGCGCCGGGGGCTTCCGCGGCTGCGCCGGCCGGTACGCCAGTGGCGGTCAACGGTCAGCTCAGCGTGTGCGGTGTGCGGTTGTGCAACGAGGCCGGCGAGGCGATCCAACTGCGCGGCATGAGTAGTCACGGCCTGCAGTTCTTCCCGAACTGCGTGAACGCCGACTCGCTCGCGGCGCTGCGCAACGACTGGACGGCCGACTTCATCCGGCTGTCGATGTACGTGCAGGAGGGTGGCCTGGAAACCGATCCGGTCGGCTTCACCGCCAAGGTGAACGGCCTCGTCGACGAGGCCACCCGCCTCGGGCTCTACGTCCTGGTGGACTTCCACATCCTCACCCCGGGCGACCCCAACGTGAACCTGGGCCTGGCCACGACGTTCTTCGCGGACGTCTCGGCCCGGCACGCGGCGAACAACAACGTGCTCTACGAGGTCGCGAACGAGCCGAACGGGGTCAGCTGGGACGGCATCAAGACGTACGCCGAGCAGGTCATCCCCGTGATCCGGAAGAACTCGCCGGACAGCGTCGTGCTGGTCGGCACCCGCGGCTTCTCGTCGCTGGGCCTCAGCGAGGGCAGCGACGAGACCGAGATCGTCAACGATCCGGTAGATGCCGAGAACGTCATGTACACGTTCCACTTCTACGCGGCCTCGCACGGCGCCGACAGGCGCGCGGTGGTGGCTCGGGCGGCGAAGAGCCTGCCACTGTTCGTCAGCGAGTTCGGCACGCAGACCTTCACCGGCGACGGCACCAACGACTTCGCCAGCACCACCGCCTGGCTGGACCTGCTCAAGAGCAACAAGATCTCGTACGGGATGTGGAGCTTCTCGGACGGCCGGGAAACCAACTCGGCGTTCCAGCAGGGCACCTGCGCCGGTGAGGACTTCACCGGCAACGGCGTACTGACCGAGGCGGGCCGGTACCTCCGCAGCCGGATCCTCACCGGCGTCGGCAACCCGAACGGCTGATCGCCCCCCGACGGCGCGGGGCCCGGATCCCGGTCACCGGATCCGACTCGTACGATCCCGCCGCCCGGCACGCTGCCGTACGTGATGCCGCCACGCGTCTTCGGGTTTCGGGCAGGGCCGGCGAATATCTGGTCGTGTTCGCTCTGGTGGTCGGGTAGGACAAGGCCGTGGTTGTCGAGGAGATCGAGGGTACGAAAGCGGTGGTCCGCGCTCGTCGCGAGGACGTGCTTCGGGGAGACCGCTGGCAGGGGCTGCTTCTCGATGTCACCGCCGCGCCCCGACGTCCCGGGACCGCGGTGGAGGTAACCAGCGGTAGGCGCCTCATTATCCGGCAGGGGTCAACGGTCGTGTTCCTTGCGCGGGTGGACGCTGCCTACCGTGACGTCGATTACCGGCGACTGCGTGGCTTCAAGCCGGTCTTGCCGCCCGTACGGTCGGCGGATGCACGGCGGATAGGCGAGGAGCCGGCAGGGGACCGGGGCACCCGGTGGGCGTACCGGTTCGCGGATCTGCTCACCACCAGCACGGTGGGACCGCTGTACCCGAGTCGGTGGCTGTTGCAGCCGAGCGCACCGAACCTGCGCTATGTGGAGGCATTCGGATCCGTTCTCGAACCTGCCAAGACCGTCGAGCGGTGGTCCGAGCTATTGGTCGACGACGACGCCGGGCAGCTTGACTCGTACATCCACGGCGGCAGTGGCCTCGTCCTGTCGATGCGTCCGATGTCCCGATCCGACGACGCTCGCGTGAAGAGCTACCGTAAGCAGGCCCGCAGCGGCACGCTGCCACCGATCCTGCTGTGGTGGGTGAGCAGCCTCGACTCGTACCTGATTCTCGACGGGCATGACCGGCTGGCCGCGTGCCTGGCCGAGGCGGTCGAGCCACCACTGATGACACTGACGGCGGTCGTCGACGCCGACGAGGTGCAGCGGTGCCACACGTGGTCGGTGCGCCGCCATACGGAGACCAGCGCCCACATCGAAGACGAGATCCTCAAGGGCACGCCAGGGGCCACCGATGCGCTGAGCGTCGAGCGACGGCGGTTCGCCGACGAACTCGTGGCACCGCAGCTTCGGGCGAAGCCCAGCAGGGCCTGGACACTTTCCGGTGGAGCGCCTGAGTGGAATCGTGTGGCGGCCCTGACCGATCCCGTCTGGGCGGATAACCATCGTTAACTGCGAGAGCGACGGGTCACGAGCGCCGACGGTTCTCGTCACCTCGCCTGCACGCGCCCGTGCGGCATGAGCGTGCAGAGCCAGCTCGTGTTGCTTGCCTCCCTACCGTGCGCCGGTCGTGAGCAACCCGCTGCCGTTACCCACGTTCCGCAGCTACGCGTCACAATGATCGCGTGACTGCTGATCCCCACTTGTCGGCACGCCTCGACCGGGTAGCGGAGAAACTGGCTGTCGCAGCGAGGCGGCCAGGCAAGTCAGTCATGTTCGGGGCGTCGGCTCACCGATTCGAACTGGGTCCGCCGTTGCCCCAGACCGAGGTCGCCGCATTCGAACGTGAGCACGGCGTTTCGCTACCGGCGGACTACCGGGCGTTCATCACCGTGATCGGGCACGGCGGGCCGGGCCGTTGGGGTGGTGCCGGCCCGTACTACGGCCTGCACCCTCTTGAGGACTGGGCCACCAGCCTGTGGGGCATGCCCGACTCGAACACGCTGAGCAAGCCTTTCCCCGCTGAGCCGGGACGGGTGTACTCAGATTGGCCGACTGACGTTGCGCCCGGTGATGACGACGAGCCGTACACCGGGACACTGGCGCTGAGTGATCAGGGCTGCGGCTACCTGTCCATCCTTGTGGTCAGCGGACCCGCCCGCAGCCGCGTCACCGACAACAGCGATACCTCGACCGGACCGACCTTCACCAACGATGCCGACTTCCTCGGGTGGTATGAACGCTGGCTCGACGCTGTGTTAGACGGCGCGACTTACTTCCGATGATCACCTTCGCACCCGACTCGGCCGTACACACGTCAATCGCCACCGTGCATCTATGAGCCATTTTCATCCTGCGTTGCGGTCGGCTTCGACGTGGTGCAGGACGAGGATGGCCTGCACGATCGCGGTCGCTCGGCGTGGGCAGCAGCGCAGCTTGACCAGGATTTTCCAGGTCTTGAGTGTGGCGATCGCGCGTTCGCCGCGGGCGCGGATCTTCGCGTGGGCCCGGTTGACGGCCTTCTGCCGGCGTGACAGCTTCGGGCACGCTGACCACTTCGCCAAGCCGCACCCGATCTGCTCCCACTTGCAAGGCAAGGCTATCCCCTTACCACCTTGACCTCCGCCTCCGCCTGCGGCGCATCGGCGCCGATGACGGTAAGCATCCCGATCGAGCCGTTCGGCACGTGGTTCATCATCAGGAAGCTGCAGAGATCCGCGGTCGAGTCGCCGGTGCCCCTGTGCGCGGTGTGCCACTCGCTGTAGCGCCGAACCATCGTGGCGAAGGCGTCCCGGTCCAGGGCGCTCCATGGCACGGCGACCGCGTTCACCAGCCGGACCAACTGGTCGCCGGGTACGGTGCCGAGGGTGCCCGGCGAGCGGAACAGGTAGCGGGTCACCATGCCGAAGTTGCCGCCGCCGCCCCCGGTGTGCGCCCACCACAGATCCCGGTGGGGGTCGTCGCTCTCCCGGGTCGCCAGGACCACACGGGCTTTGCCATCGGCTGCGACGGTGACGACTTCGACGCCGAACAGGTGGTCGACGGTCAGCCCGTGCCGACGCGACAACAGGCCGTACCCGCCGCCGGGGTCAACGCGTTCGCGGACAGTTCGTCACCTCGATCGGTCGAGATACCGGATGGCCAGGTACGGATGAAGCGGGATCGGTCATTCCAGAAACCGCACTATGCTGACGGCATGTCCAGGACCAAGGAGTTCGATCCCGAGCAGGCGCTCGGCGCCGCGCTGGAACTTTTCTGGCAGCGTGGGTACCAAGCCACCTCCATGACCCATCTCGTCGAGTATCTCGGCATCGGGCGGGCCAGCATCTACGGCACGTTCGGCAGCAAGCACGACTTGTACCTGCGGGCGCTGGACCGTTACATCGGCGCGACGGACGCGCAGGTGATCGAGCGGCTGTCACGTCCCGGTCCGGCGCTGCCCGCCGTCTTCGAGTTGATCGACTGGTACGCCGCCGAGGCTGGCATGGGAGACTCGGCCGAGCGCGGTTGCATGGTGGTCAACGCGGCCGTCGAGCTGCTGCCCGGCGACGAGGTCGTGGCCCGCCGGGTGGAGGCGAGCTGGCGCACGCTCGAGGTGGCCCTCGCCACCTCGCTCTCCCGGGCCCGGGCCGAGGGAGACCTGCGCGCCGACGTCGATCCGGTGAGCCTCGCGCGCTTCCTGGTGGTCGTGCTCCAGGGTCTGCGCGTCGTGGGCAAGGGGACTGACCCGGCGCGCGTTCGCGACGCCGCACGCCAAGCGGTCGCCGCCATCAGCAAGTAGAATCTGGACCCATCGTTCTGATATATTCTCTCATGGCGCGGGCCGGTCGGGCCTACACCCTTGCCCAGCAAGACGCCGCCGGTAATGTCCGAAGAGCGGGGGACAGCCTTCATGCTTACCGTTGTGTTGAGAAACCCGGATCTGAATCAGCTGTACTCCGGGCTCAGCCCGCAGGCACGCCACCTAGCCGGCGTGGCGTCGCTACCGACGGTTAAACATCAACTCCCGGATCCAGCTTGCGGCGTACGCGAACGCCCTAGCTAGCTGATTTTTACCGACCGAACGTTCTCGAATGAGGAGTGCATCCCGTGCGTGAGACCGTGGCAGTCCCACCGGACTCCCGTCGGGCGGCCCGGTCGTTGCCGGCTTTCGTACTGCTCGCGGGCGTGCAGTACGTGCTCATCGCCGCGATCACCGTGCTGTCGGTAGCGCTGCCGGCCATCCAGCGCGAATTCGGACTCTCGCTGGGCGCGCTCACGCTCGTCAGCGCCGCCTACGGGCTGTCGTTCAGCGGCCTGCTGATGCTCGGCGGGCGCCTCACCGACCTGCTTGGTCGCCGCCGGCTGCTGCGCATCGGGACTGCGGCTTTCGCTCTCGCGTCCCTGGCGGTCATGCTGGCCCCTGGCTATCCCGCGCTGCTCACCGCTCGGTTCGCGCAGGGCGTCGGGGCGGCGCTCGCCGCGCCCGCCGCGATGGCCCTGCTCGGTGACCTCTACCCGGATCCCGCGGTCCGCAGCCGGATGACCGCGATCTGGGGGACCGTCGCGAGCATCGGGGCGACTAGCGGCACGCTCCTCTCCGGTGTAGTACTCGCGGTCGGCTCATGGCGCTGGAGCATGGCGCTGCCCGCCGCCATCGGCCTGCTGGCCTGGCTGGCCGGTCCCCGGCTGCTGCCCCCCGGCCCGGAACCGGTGCGCAGCCGCATCGACTACCCCGGGGCGACGCTGGTCACGACCGGTCTCACCGCCCTGTCGTACGGCTTGGTCATGGCTGTCGACCATGGGCTGGGCGCACCGGGCGTGCTGATCCCGCTGGTCGCCGGGGCGGTGCTGCTGGTCGCGTTCCTCCTCGTCGAGGCCCGTGCCACGCAGCCGCTGCTGCCGCCGTCGTTCCTGGCGTCGGCCCGCCGCAGCGCCGCGCTGCTCGCGGTCCTGGTGGCCGCCGCCGCCATGTCCGGCGTCTTCTTCTTCCTGTCGCTCTACCTGCAGCAGGTGCGTGGCCTCGGCCCGCTCGCCGCCAGCGGTGTCTTCCTGCCGTTCAGCCTGGTGCTGCTCGCGACCGGCGCGGCGTCCGGGCGGCTGGTCGGCCGGTGGGGCGCCCGGACGGTCACCGGCACTGGCCTGCTGCTGGCCGCGGCCGGCCTGCTGCTGCTCAGCCGCCTGGCCCCGGATTCGGTGACCTGGACCGTGGCGGCCGGGTTGCTGCTGTTCCCGGCCGGTACCGCGCTGACGTTCTCCGGCGCCACCGTGGCCGCCGTCGAGGACACCCCGCCCGGTCAGTTTGGCCTGGCCGCAGGCGCGGCCAACACGGCGATGGAGGTCGGTCCCACCGTGGGACTCGCCGTACTGGTCTACGTCTCCGGTGCGACCTCGTCCGGATCCACACCGACCCAGGGCTACGCCGCCGCGTTCCTCGCCGCCGCCCTCGCTCTCGCCGTCACCGGTGGGTGCGCGATCCGGGCCCTGCGGCACCGTCGTTGACCACTCCGCGCAGCACGCGCGGCCAGGATACTGAAGGAGACCCATGAGCAAGCGGTTCACCGGTAAGATCGTCCTCGTCACCGGGGGTGGCTCCGGTATCGGCCGCGCCACGGCGCAGGCGTTCGCCCGCGAGGATGCCACGGTCGTGGTGGCCGGGCGCGATGCCGACAAACTCGAGCAGACGGTCAAGCTGATCACTGCGGACGGGGGCGCCGCGAGCGCCGTCGTCGCCGACATCACCCGCAGCGACGACGTCGCCGCCCTCGTTCACGCCACCGTCGAGCGGCACGGCGGTCTACACATCGCGTTCAACAACGCCGGCACCGCGGGCCGCCCCGGCCCGCTCGCCGACCTGGACGAAGAGGTGTGGGACAGCGTGGTCGCGACCAACCTCACCGGCCTGTTCCTGTGCATGAAGTACGAGATCGCGCACATGCGCGAGCACGGCGGCGGCGTGATCGTCAACATGGCCTCCAACATCGGGGCGCACGGACGCCGTCCCGGGATGGGCGCGTACGCCGCGGCCAAGGCTGGAGCCAGCGTGCTGACCCGCAACGCGGCCCGCGAGTACATCGCGGACAACATCCGCATCAACGCGGTCAGCCCCGGTGCCACGGACACTGCGATGTCCCGCCGCCCTGGCGAGACCGACGCCGACCGTGACCAGCGGATCGCCTCGCTGGTTCCGCTCGGCCGGGTCGGCGCCCCGGATGAGGTCGCCGCGGCCGTGCTGTGGCTGGCCGGCCCCGAGTCAGCGTTCGTGGTCGGTCACGACCTCGTCTCCGACGGTGGCGCGACCGCCTGACCGAAACCACCCCCGTCCGGAATACCACGGAGCCCTGGCGCAACGGATCGCCAGGGCTCCCTGGCCGTCGGGGTGTTCACTGGGGAGCGGTCACCGCCATGGTCCGCAGGACGCCGACGATCGCATCGATCGTCGTCGTACCCGCTGAACCAGCTTTTCGCCGTTGCGAACGACCTCCCGCAGAAAGCCGTCGTCGTAGCACTCCACGTTGCGGCACTGCGTGATCGCCGGAACGTAGCCCGTCGGCGCCTCTGCCTTTGCCAGCAGCGACGACCACAGGCGTCCCCGGTCGATCGGGGACGCGGCGGGATCGAGGGCGTCCTCGAGCGGCACGGGTCCACGACATGGTCATCATTACGATTCAGTCCTCTCGTCGGCCGGTGGGACCTCACCGTAGGCATCGAGCCGGGCGTCGCGGAACTGCACGGGCGAGTAGTCCTCGATGATGGCCGCCACTGCCTCGACTTGTAGTTGCGCCCACCCGCACGCGGCCCGCGAGGCTAGCTGACATGCCCAGTAAAGGTCCGGGTCCGCACCGCCATGGCCTCCCAGACCCAACTGGAAGGCCGATTCCTGGGTGGACGACCGCCGTACGGCTACACGCTCAAGGACCTCGGACCGCACCCGAACCCGGCAAAGGCCGCCGACGGTAGACGGCTTCGCGGCCCGACCCCCGACCCGCAGACCGCACCCGTCGTCCAGCGCATCTTCGGCATGTACCTGGCCGGGTACGGAATGTTCGCCATCGCCGAGGCACTCACCCGCGACGACATCCTCTGCCCCTCGGCGTACGTCGGTGTACTCTCCTCGCCTGCGACACCGGGCTCAACCGGATCCACCGCAAAGAGCGGAAGCGTAACCTGTCACCAGCAGTAACGCTGCAGAGCGCGGCATGAGAGCGCGCTCGATCTTGAGTCGGGCTCCCGCCGTCAGGTAACTCTGTCGCCGTGTCGTGCCGGGCCCGGCGACAATGCTCACCGGACGGCGATACGACGAGGGTCGAAGGGTGTTGCTGGAGTGGGTCGACGGTTGGGCGGACACGAATGGCCGGTGATGGTCAGTACCGTTCACCTCGGGCGTCATCGGTACCGGGTCATACGGCCGGCACGGCCGCCGGGGTTCGCCGGTCTGTACGAGGGCCGTCTTGGAGCCCAGTTCTGCCTCGACAAGGAAACAGCGACGCTGTTCGCTCTGGCGTGGGGGCTGGCTGCCCGGTCGCCGCACACAATCGTCTATCTCCCCCTACGTCGCGCGACGCGTCCCGACCATCACAGTTGGGGGCGCCCGCTCGACCTGGTGTTGCTGCATCACCGTCTCGCGTTCCCGCCGTCGCGGTGGAAGCAGGTCCGTTCCCGGTTGGGGACCGGCCGGCCACACACCGTCGTCCTACCCGGTCAGGCGTGGCCGCCGCGGTCGATTGATGATCACCGGCGAGTCTGGCATCAAGAGTTCCGCGATCATCTGCGGTGGGACATCGCCGCCGACACGTTGGTGCTCACCGGCAGCCGTGAGGCGTTCGAGTTGGAAGCCGACCAGGTCCGCGTTTTGGCCGAGGAGTGCCCCGCCCACCGTGCTCGCAACCCAGGCACGCACTGTTGCGCCGAGATCGGCATGGGCAGACTCCGTCGCCACCCCGACCAACGCCGGCCGTACGCCGAACTGCATGCCGAACACTCACGTTAATGCCGCGGTCCAGACCAGTTGTCGGAGCCGTACTCGATGAGGACCTCGATCGCAGACCCAGTGCCCGCCACCGTCAGCAGGGTCGCCATCTCGCGAAACAGGTCGGACACAATTCTGCCGCCCCGGTAGTGACGTACCCGAACGCTGTCGTCGGTGACGTCCCAGGTGAACTGGACTTCCTCAGCGTCCGCGCTGGAAACCCGCACCTCTCGCACGTACTCATCGCCCGACACCTCTTCGGTCTCGGGTAAGACGCCGAGATGATCTAGCCAACTTTGGTCAGCGGCCACTTCGAGTTTCGGCACGCCCGCATCGTAGCCGTGAGTGCGACAGCGCCCGACCTGGCGGCAGCTGAGGACGTCTACGACCGGCCCAGACGTGCCGTTCCGATGGCATACCCGCGGCCATGGAATCGCCGCGATCGGCTGAAGCCCTCGTCGAAGGAGGCTGGCAGGTCGTGCGAGACGATGGTCGAGTTTGCTCAGAACCGCTCGATGCCGCATACGCCGAGCCACGTCTACGGCGGCTTTTGGCAGCGACCGCACCGAATCTGCTTTCGTCGGCACGCGGGCAGAATTCGCCGCTCATCAAGGGGAGCTCGACATCCATGACCGGCCCGCGAGCGACAAATCGGGATCTGCCAGAGATTGAAGGGAAGGGTGCCACCCTTTCGACGCACGCTCATCGGCAGATCCGGATGCTGGTGCCGGTTCGCCCTAATATCTGCCACCTGAATCGGAAGTCTCGTAGGGATGTTCTGTCTCGATCGCGACCAGGCACAGGTAGCGCAGTTCAGGATCGTAGTCGGCGGCCACCACCACCCCGGGCCGGCGGCTGTCACCGAGCCGGTCCAGCAGCGCCCACCAGACACCGGTGGACTGCTGCCCCGGCGGCGCCACCGTCACCGGCTTCCCGCCGGACGCGACGACCCCGGTCGCGACCCCGGCCAGACCCGCGCCCAGCACCACGGTCACGTCCGCCCGGCCGGCGCCGAGCCTGCGCAACTCGGCCGCCGCCAGCCCGGCCACGTCCTCCGACCCCACATCCGCGCGCTGCCGCAGCGCCGTCACCCGCGCGCCGCCCGCTGCCGGGCCACCCCCGGCGGTCGGACCGCCGCCGAGCAGAATGGCCACGGCCCGGTGCCGCTCCGGCACGGCAACCCCGGTGTCGTACGGCAGGACGGCCTGTTCGACGGCGAGCACCACCGAACGGCGGCCCGCCGGCTGGGCACCGGCGATCCGCAGACCGGTGAACGCCGCCGCCGAGCCCTGGTCGCAGAGCGCGAACGACATCGGCGTGCCCGGGCAGACGTGACTGAGGTACGCCGCGGTGGCCCGGCCGGGCAGCGCGTCGTGCACGGCGAACGCCAGCACCAGCAGGTCCACCGGCTCGTCGTCGGGCACGAGCGCCGGGATCAGCGAAGCGGCCATCTCCCCGTAGGACTGACCGAGCGCCGCCGGGTCGACCCGCAGGCCGTACGGCCGGGTCAGGTCCGTCAGGTATTCGGCGGTCCGGCCCCGCAGGTCGGGGTCGGCGAGCAGGTCGGCCGCGCCGGTGAACTCCCGGCGCGCGGCGCGGATCAGGTGCAGCAGGACGCCTCCCAGGTCAGTGTTCGAACACCATGGCGGCGAACGTCGCCCCGTCGCCGGCGCCGACGGCCGCGACGAGGTAGCGGTCGCCGGGGCGCAGCAGGTCGCGTTCCCGGGCGGTGCGGTAGTTGACGAACGCGTCCGCGCAGTAGACGTGCCCGGCCCCGGTGATGTTGTCAAGCACCACCTTGTCGAGCGGCAGCCCGATCAGCTTGCACAGCCGCTTCCAGGTCATCAGGTTGACGTTGTGCGGCAGCACCAGCCGCAGGTCCGCCAGCCCCACCCCGGCGTCGGCCAGGGCGCGGCCGATCACGTCGGCCAGCGCCGGCCGGTACGCGCGCTGGAACCGGGCCGGGGATTCGCCGCCGGCCACGTCGAACTCGCCGCGCTGGGCGCAGGCGTACGACAGCAGCCGGTCCCGGTCGCCGTGCGCGCTGACCAGGCAGGCGGACGCGCCCTCGCTGAACATCGAGGTCTCCGGGATGAACTGGGCGTCGCGGGTGAACGCCTTCTCCCCGGTGAGGACGAGCGCGAGCGGCTCCTCGCCCGGCTGGTGCGGTTCGGCGGCGAGCAGCTGGCCGGCCACCTCGATCGCGGTGAGCGCGCTGGCGCAGGACTGCTGGGTCACTGTGAACGCGAGCGCGTGGCCCAGGCCGAGCGCCCGGCAGACGTCGTGCAGCGGGTTGGCCGGGTACGGCGTCACCACCGGGAACGCGCGGCCGTACAGGACGAACCGCACCCGGTGTTCGGCGCCGCGCAGCGCGGTGAGGCCGTCGGCCGCGCGCAGCAGCAGGTCGGGCAGGGACCGGGTGGGGTCGCGGCGCACCTCGGTCAGCCCGTGGAAACGCCGGAACAGCCGGATCTGCATCTCGGTCAGGCGCAGCGGCGCGGCCAGGGTCTCGATCGGCACCCGGTGGCTCGGCAGGAACACCGAGACGGCGTCGATCGCCGTCATCCGTACACCGTCACGCGTGCCATCATATCGACGTGGCTCGGTTCCTTTTCGTGGTGCTGCCGGTGCACTCGCATCTGAACGCGCCCTACGCCATCGCCCAGCAGCTCACGGCCGCCGGACACGAGGTGGCGTGGTGCGGGCCCCGCAGCGACCTGCGGCCGATGATCGGCGCGGACGCCACGCTCTATCCCACCGGCAAGCGTCACTACCGCCCGGACGCCGGGTCGGGGATGGCCTCGGTGCGCAGCCTCTGGGAGGGGCACGTGCTGCCGGCCAACCGCTTCATCCGGGACGCCGCCGAGCGGGCGGTCGTCGACTACCGGCCCGACGTGGTGGTCGCCGACCAGTACGCGCTCGCCGGCGCGCTCGCCGCGCACCGGCACGGGCTGCCGTGGGCGACGTTCTGCGTCGGGATGCTGGAGCTGACCCCGCCGGCCGAGTTGATGCCGGAGTTCACCGACTACGTGCGGGCGCAGTTGACGCGGGTGTGGGCGATGACCGACCTGCCCGTCGACGGGACGCTGGATCTGCGCTTCTCGCCGTACCTGGTGATCGGGTTGACCACGGCGGCGCTCACCGGTGCGGCGGCGATGCCGGCGCGGTGCGTGCTTGTCGGGCCGGCCCTGGGCCGGCGCCCGCACGCGCCCGGCTTCGCCTGGGACGCCTGGGATCCGGCCCGCCGCCACCTGCTGGTCACGGTCGGGACGATGGCCGAGCACCTGGCCCGCGACTTCTTCCACCTGACGCTCGCCGCCACGGCGCCGCTCGCCGACCGCGTCCAGGTGGTCCTCACCGCCCCACCGGAGCTGGTGCCCGACCCGCCGGCGCACGTGCTTGTCGCGCCCCGGGTGCCGGTGCTGGAGCTGATGCCCCGCCTGGACGCCGTGGTCTCGCACGGCGGGCTGGGCACGGTTTCCGAGGCGATGGCGCACGGCGTGCCGGTGGTGGTCGCGCCGATCCGGCACGACCATCCGGCCGTGGCGCGGCAGGTGACGCGCGCCGGGGCGGGCGTCGAGGTGTCCTTCCACGCGGCCACCCCGGCGGAGCTGACCGCGGCGGTGACCGCCGTGCTCGACGATCCGGCGTACCGGGCCGCGGCGCGCCGGGTGGGGGAGTCGTTCGCCGCGGCGGGCGGTGCCCGGGCCGCCGCCGCGCACCTCGCCGAGCTGGCCCGCACACATCGACCGTTGTCCAACGCTCCGGCCCCCACTAGCCTGACCTGACGCACCCGCGCGAGCGCCCGTGGCGGGTCGGCCCGGCGTCGCCGCCGCACGAGGAGGCTCGATGATCGAGGCCACCGGCCTTCGCAAGTCGTTCCGGGTGGGTCGCGGCCGGGGCGCCGGTACGGTCGAGGCGGTACGCGGTGTCGACTTCGCGGTGCGGCGCGGTGAGATCGTCGGTTTCCTCGGCCCCAACGGCGCGGGGAAGTCCACCACCCTGCGGATGCTGGCGACGCTGCTGAAGCCCAGCGGGGGCGCGGCCACGATCGCGGGCGTCGACCTGCTGCGCTCGCCCGCCCAGGTGCGGCGGCGGATCGGGTTCGTGGCGCAGGCCAGCGGCACCTACGACGACTCGACCGCCCGCCGGGACCTGGTGCTCCAGGCGCGGATGCACGGCCGGTCGAAGAGCGTGGCGCAGGAGTTGGCGGCGGCGGCGATCCGCGCGTTCCAACTCGACGACTTCGCCGACCGGAAGATCAGGACCTACTCCGGTGGGCAGCGCCGGCGGCTCGACGTGGCGCTCGGCGTCATCCACTCGCCGCGGGTGATGTTCCTGGACGAGCCCACCGCCGGGCTCGACCCGCCCAGCCGGACCCGGATGTGGCAGGAGGTGCGGCGGCTGCGCGACGAGGGCATGACGATCTTCCTGACCACGCACTACCTGGACGAGGCGGACAGCCTGTGCGACCGGGTGTCCATCATCGACGCCGGCCTGATCGTCGCCGAGGGCACGCCGTCCGACCTGAAACGCGAGATCTCCGGTGACGTGGTCGCGATCGACTTCGCCGCGCCCGACCTCGTCGACGCGGCCGGCGGTGACCTGCCGGCCGCGACGAAGCTGCTGGCCGAGGCGCCCTACGTCCGCGCGGCGGAGCCGGTCGACGGCACCCTGCGGCTCTACGTCGACAGCGCCGCCACGGCCATCCCGCAGATCATGCGGGCGCTCTACGACCGGGGCGTCGAGCCGGCCGCGATCGAGACCCGCCGGCCCAGCCTCGACGACGTGTTCCTGGCCAAGACCGGCCGTTCGCTTGAGGAGTGACGGTGCGACTCGTCCGTGACACGTGGCTGATCTTCCAGCAGGAGGCCGGCCTGATGGTGCGCAACCCGGTGATGGTCGCGTTCAGCCTGGCCCAGCCGATCACCTACCTCGTCCTCTTCGCCCCGTTCCTGAAGGTGGTGATGGTCGACCGGGGCGCGTCCACCTACGCCGACGCCTATCGCATCTACGTGCCGGGCCTGTTCGTGGCGATGGGGCTGTTCGGCGGCCTGTTCGCCGGCTACGGGCTGCTCAGCGCGTTGCGCGCGGGCATCATCGACAGGTGCCGGGTGACGCCGGTGAGCCGCACCGCGTTGTTGCTCGGCCGGGCGCTGATGCACGTGTGCCTCAACGTGACGCAGGCGGTCGTCGTCACGCTCGTGGCGCTGCCGTTCGGCCTGCGCGTGCACCTGGTCAACCTGCTCGTCTCGTACGCGCTGCTGGGCGTGATGGTGCTGCTGAGCACGTCCATCTCGTACGACATCGCGTTGCTGGTCCGCAACGAGAACAGCCTCGGCGTACTGGTGAACACCGTGGGTCAGCCGATCTCGCTGCTGGCCGGCGTGCTCATCCCGCTCGTGCTCGCGCCGATGTGGATCCAGCGGGTGGCGCTCTGGAACCCGTTCGCCTGGGCCACCGACGGGATGCGGGCGCTCTTCGCCGGCCAGGTCTTCCAGACCGTGGTGTGGCAGGGCGCGCTCATCATGGTCGGGCTGGCCGCCGCGAGCCTCCTCTGGTCGTCGCACCTGTTCAACCGCGAGGTCTCCTGACCGTCCTCTATCGACCATTGTCTCGCCGTGACGGGCGCTCTAGCCTGATCGTGTCCTCGCGCGGCGAGGGCGCGCGGGGGCGTGGCTTCGGTGGGCGTGTCACACAGAGGAGGCAACGCGTTGGGTGCCGACAACTTCCGGGCGACCCTGGCGGCGGACCAGGAACTGGGCGCGGGCAACGTCCTGCTGCGGCTGGCCGAGCACGGGGCCGACATGCGGATGCCCCGGGTGACGTTCGACGTCGACGTGGACGGGATCCCCGCCTGGACCCCGCTGTCACTCGCCACACTCACCGAGCGGGTGGCCGCCCGGGCGGCCTGGTTCGCCGCGCGCGACATCGGCCGGCGGGACCCGGTCGCGGTGTACGTGACCTCCGCGCCTGACGTGTTCCTCACCTTCCTGGCCCTCACCTGGCTCGGCGCCATCCCGGCGCTGATGAACGGCAACATGCCTGTCGAGCTGGCCGCCGAGTTCGTCCGCCGGCTGCGCGGCGCCGGTGTCGTCGTGGACGCCGACCACGCCGCGCTGCGCGACCACGACCTCGGCGTGCCGATCCTCGGCGACGCGGCGGAGATCGGCGCCGGTGACCCCGCGCAGGCGCCGCCGCACCACCGCCACCACCCGGAGGACCCGGTCGTCATCACCCACTCCTCGGGCACCACGCGGGTGCCGGCGGCGATCGTGCACTCGCACCACGGCCTGTTCGCCGCGATCCGCGCGGTACGGCTCACCGAGTCCCGGCCGTACGGCGAGGTGCGGGAGCTATCCGCGCTGCCGGCCGCGCACGCCGCCGGCATCATCACGCTCAACCAGGCGCTCTGCAACGGCTACCAGTTGCTCTGCCTGTCGGCGCAGGGCGGCCCGTTCGCGCGCAGCGCCGAGACGATCCTCGACGCCATCGAGCGGTGGCGTCCGACAGGCGTCTTCGGCTTCGCGGTGACCTGGTCGGAGCTGGCCCGCGTCGACCTGGGCACCCGCGACCTCAGCTCAGTGCGCAACTGGTTCAACACCGGCGACTGCGCGCACGAGTCGCACGTGCGCCGGCTGGTCGCCGTCGGCAGCCACCCCACCTGGACCCGGGACGGCATGGTCGACGTGCCCGGCTCCAAGTTCGTCGACATGCTCGGCTCCACCGAGATGGGCCACGGCGCGTTCCGGATCACCCACCGGCTCGGCAGCGACCGCTACGACCGCTGCGTCGGCCGGCCGTACCCGTTCGCCGAGATCGCCCTGCTCGACGTGAGCACCGGCGAGGAGGTCCCGGAGGGCCAGGTCGGGCACGTCGGGTTGAAGTCGCCGACGCTCGCGATCGGCTACTGGAACGACTCGGTCACCACCTGGCGCACCCGGCTGAACGGTTACTACCTGACCGGCGACCTGATGTACCGCGACCCGAACGGCGACTACCACCACGTCGACCGGGCCAGCGACGCGGTCGACCTGGGCGACGGCGCGTGGCTCTACACCGCGCTTTCCGAGGAGCGCATCCTCGCGCACTGCCCGGACGTGCGGGACTGCACAGTCGTCGCCGCCACCGCCGACGGCGGCGGGACGGTCACCGACGTGCTGCTCCTGCTCGCCGACGACGCCGATCCCACACTCGACCGCACCGAGCGGGTCCGGGCGGCGCTGGGCCCGGCGGTGGCCGCGACGCTGCGGCGGGTGGTGACCGTTCCCGAGGACGGCGTGGTGATGGGACCCACCGGCAAGGTGCGCAAGTTCCTCATGCGCCAGCGCCTGCTGGCCGACGCCGGGGCGCCGGCCGCGGGATAGTCGGTGTCGGCCCCGGACCCGCCGGTCAGCCGCGCGGGCGGATAGCCGGCGTCCGCCCCGGAGCCACCGTCAGCCGCGTGCGGCGGCGACGCCGTGCGGCGCGACGAACACCTTGTCGGCCGTGCCGGCGCGCTGCGCGTCCAGGGCCGCCGGCAGGTCGTCCAGGTCGTAGAAGGCCGGACGCAGCCGGTCCAGGCCGAGGTTCGGCAGCATCCGCACGGCACGGTGACGGGTGTACGGGTTGATCACCGCGCCGACGAGCGTCAGCAGGCACACCGCATCCGCTTGGCGCCGGCGTGGCTGAGCGCGCGGGAGGCGTACCCCTGCCCCACGGCGCCGCCCGGCGGCAGGCGGACGGTCATCTGGGAGACGCCGAGCTGCGCGCTAAGGTCGGCGACCGAGAGGAAGCCGGCGCGACTCAGCGCTGCCATGATGTGCGTCCGAGCTATGGAGGAACCGTGACCGTCGACCCCTCGATCCTCGCCCGCCCGTCCGGCGGCTACGCCATGTTCGCCCCGCGCCAGAGCGAGCCGGTGACCGACGCGCAGCTCACCGCGTTCAAGGTCGACGCCGCGCGCGCTCAACCCCCACGCCTCGGCGATCCTCGTCGACAAGCAGTTCGGCTGGTGCCCACGCACGGCAGGGGCACCCCGGACGAGATCACCGCCGGTTGCGCGGCGCCGACGACCGCGATCAGCAGTCCCTGGGTGGTGCTGTCCTCAGGCGTACCCGGCGACGTCTTCCCCGACGCGGTGCGGCTCGCCTGCGCCGTGTCGCGCTAGATGCCGCCCGTCGGTGACCTGCTCGCGGTCGGCGCCGTCGCGGTCGGCGCCACCATGCAGCGCGCGACAGGTCTAGGCTTCGCCCTGGTCGCCGCGCCGTTCCTGGTCATCATCCTCGGGCCGTTCTCCGGGGTGACCCTGGCCAACCTGCTCTCCGGGGTGATCAACCTGGTCGTGCTCTGCGTGACCGCCCGGGCACTGCGCCGGCGCCTCGCCCTCCAGATGATCGCCGGAGTGATCCTGGGGCTGCCGCTCGGCGTCTGGATGGTGCGGGAACTCCCCGGCCCGGTCCTGCTCGTCGGCATCGGCCTGATCACCGCCGGATCCGTGACCTGGGTGGCGCTGGGCCAGCGCATGCCGTTCCTGCGGAACCGGGGCGGGGCGGTGGCGTCGGGGTTCGCGTCGGGCTTCTTCAACACGACCGCGGGCACCGGCGGGCCGGCCCTGGCGGTGTACGCCGCCAGCACCGACTGGGAGCACCGCAGCTTCGTCCCGACCGTGCAACTGGTCGGGCTGGTCACCAACGTGCTGTCGCTGGCCGCCAAAGGCCCACCGACCCTGTCCTGGAAGCTGCTGCTGGCCTGCGGGGCGGCCCTGGCCGTGGGCATCGGCGGCGGGCACTGGCTGAGCCGCTGGCTGCCGGAGCGGACAGCCCGACGCTTGATGCTGGCACTTGCCATCGTTGGCAGCGTCATCGCGATCGGCAAGGGGGTGGCGGCGTGGTGAGACGGTCGCCGCCGACCCGCCGACCGTGGCCTCCAGGCGGAACGGACGGTGCCGGCCTGGCGGCGTACCGCGGCGGGTGGCTCTTCCTGGCCGCCGTCACCGGCGCGACCGCGATCGGCGTCGCGCTCACCATCCTCGTCGCCGGGTCCTGACCGGAGCCGGACCCGACCACTGATCGGCCGTGGGGTGCGCGGCCGTGCCAGAATCGGCAGCCGTGTCCTACCTACCCGCGCAGCCGTACCAGCCGATGCCGGCCGCCCCGCTGACCGCCTACCCGCAACCGATCGCGCCGCCGCCGGGCCACGCGGTGCTCGTCGTCTCGGTGAACCGGGGGCCGTACGCGATCCCGGTGCCGACGACCAGCCGCTTCAAGGTCGACAAGCTGGTGGTGCCGATCCCCGGCGAGGGCACCTGGCACATCGCGGTCCCGGCCGGCCCGCACGACGTCCGGTACACCGACTTCATGGGCATCCCGATCGTCACCACGTCGCTTGTCGCCCAGCCGGGGGCGGCCCATCACCTGTCGTTCCGCTTCGGCGCCTGGCGCAACCGGGTGCACGACGGCTACGGCACCGACGTGACCCGCTTCGGCCTGTGGTCGAACTACAGCGTCGCGCTTGTCGCGCTGGCCGTCATGGTGCCGCTCTGCTGCGGAGTGGTCGCGCTGATTTCGGGCGGCCTCACCTCGACCTGACCGACCTGACGCCGCCCGAGCTGGCGCGGTGACCACGGCGGTTGATGGAATGGCCGGCATGACCGGCCGCGGACCGGTCGCCTGGCCGCCCGCGCCGATCCGGACCGAGCGGCTCGTGCTCCGTGCGGCCGAGGGCCGTCAGGCGGCGGGACCGATCCGCTTTGGCCAGGTCCACGAAGGACGGCCAGGACGCGGCGTCGACGTGCAGGGTGCCGCCGTCGCGGTCCTTCGTGTCGCGGACCAGCACGACGCCCGGCAGATTGTCGGCGACCTCGACGCAGGAGCCACCGTTGCCGCCGGACCGGGTCGACTTCCGCCACTGAGGGGTGGTCAGTTCCATGACTTCGCCACTTCCTTGATCAGCTTGAGGGACTGCCGGCGGGGGAGCGCCTCGTTCCGCACGATCTCCCACGTCTTCGCGAGCCTAGCAACGTCGGCCGATGCCTCGACGATCTGCGCGTTGAGTTGGTTGTCGGCGTAAGCAACCCGGGCGCCGTCCGGCAGCTCCGCGATGATGAACTGCCCGGCCAGGCCCAGGTACATGCCGGCGTCGACAGGCACCACGTGCACCTGGACGTGTTCCAGCACGGCCAGTTCCACCAGGCGGTCGAACTGTTCGGCCATCAGGCCCGGGGCGTCGAGCACCGGCCGGCGCAGCACCGACTCGTCGATGACGGCGATGAGCTGCGGCGGATGCGGCCCGGTCAGGACCGCCTGCCGGCCGAGGCGGCTCGTCACGATGCCGTCGCACTCCTCCGGGGTGAACCGGCCGCCGGCAAGCGTCGCGCGGGCGTACCGCTCGGTCTGGAACAGGCCCGGCAGGTAGGCAAGCTCGAACCAGCGCAGCGTGGTGGCCTCCCGCTCGAACACGATCCACTCCCGCAGCCACGCCGGATCGGCGTCGAGCGACCCCAGCGCGCGCAGCATCCGCTCGAACCGGCCGCCGCTGCCGAACCGCTCGTCGATCGTCCGCATGTATTCCTTGGCCGGGGCGCGTCCGGCGGTCTCCACCCCGCTGACGTGCGACCCCGAGTAGTCGATCTTCCGGCCGAACTCCTCCTGGCTTATCTCGGCCGACGCCCGGAACAGTGATCCAAGGTAGTCGAACACTTACCAACTGTCATCGAGGCGAGCCGTGCCGCTGAGATCTTGGTACGGGACCGCCCTGACAGGGGCCGATCCGTACCAAGATCCCGAGGCGAGGGCCTGCCGGGTGCCGTCGCCGAGCAGCGTTACGGGGTCGCCGTGCCGGTGACCGGGTGCTGTGCTATCCACGACGCATGGCCGACGACCAGCACGTTTCCCCCGTGGGTGCCGACATCCGCGACAATCGACTGATCTACGGCTGCATGGGGCTGGGCGGCGGGTGGGACGACGAACCGTACGGCGCGCCGGAGATCGCGGCGGCCCAGGCGGCGGTCGAGGCCGCCCTGGAGATCGGCGTCACCGCGTTCGACCACGCGGACATCTACCGCAACGGCAAGGCCGAGGCGGTCTTCGGTGAGGTGCTCGCCCGCGCGCCGGAACTCCGGTCGCGCCTCGTGATCCAGACGAAGTGCGGCATCCGCCTGGCCGGCACGGACGGGCCGGGCCGCTACGACCTGCGCGGGGAGCACATCGTGCGCAGCGTCGAGCGGAGCCTGACCCGGCTGCGCACCGACGTGCTCGACGTGCTGCTGCTGCACCGGCCGGACCCGCTGGCCGACCCGGACGTGGTGGCCGAGGCGCTGACCTCGCTGCACCGGCAGGCCCTGGTGCGGCAGTTCGGCGTGTCGAACATGGCGGCGGCGCAGATCGCCCACCTCCAGGCGTCCCTCGACACCGCCAACCCGGACCGCATCCGGGCCTGCCGGGACGCGGCCCGCCGCGACCCGGAGTTGACCCGCGAGGAGTGGTACGACCTCTGGGTGACCGCCCGCGGCGCCCCCCTGCCCTAACGGCCCGTGCCCCCGCATGCCCATGCCCGGATTCACGGAAAGAGTGGCTGCCCAGGCTCGGACAGCCACTCTTTCCGTGAATCAGCGGGACGGGGGGACGAGGGACGGGGTCAGGCGAGGGTGCAGGCGGCGCCGTTGAGGGTGAAGGAACTCGGGCGGCCGGTGTTACCGGTGTGGGTGGCTTGGAATCCGATGGTGGTCGAGCCGTTCGCCGGGATGGCGCCGTTGTAGCTGACGTTGCGCGCCGTCACCTGGCCGGAGTTGGGGGAGTACGACGCGTTCCAGCCCGAGGTGATGGTCTGTCCGCCGGGCAGGGTGAACGCCAGGGACCAGCCGTTCACCGCGGCGGATCCGGTGTTGGTGATGATGATGTTCTCCGTCAGCCCGGAGTTCCAGGCGTTCAGGTCGACGCTCACCCGGCAGGCGCCGGAGCCCGGCGGCGGCGTGGTCGGGGTCGGGGGCGGCGTCGGCGACGTGGTCGGCGAGGTGGTGGGGCTCGGCGAGGTGGTGGGGCTGGGCGAGGTGGTCGGCGACGTGGTGGGGCTCGGCGTGCTGGTCAGGCCGAAGAACGCGAGGGCGACCGCCGCCATGCCGCCGGACGGCAGGCTGTGCCCGGCGCCCTGGATGCTGTACGCCTCGACCTGGACGGTGCCGTTGGCGTCGGCGTAGCGCCGCCGGTTCCAGTTGGCCTGCGGCGTGTCGGTGGAGGTGGGCGTCTGACTGAGGCCGAACACGTTGGTCCACTGCTCGATGGTCTCCTGGAGCAGCGAGTACGGCACGAGCGTGTCGGCGGTGCCGTGCCAGAGCTGCACCCGGGGACGGGGCCCGGAGTAGCCGGGGTACGCCGCGCGGACCGCGTCACCCCACTGCTGCGGGGTCCGGTTCATGTTGCCGCCGGTGCACTGGCTGCTGCCCGGCGGGTAGTCCGCCGCGTTCGCGAAGCAGTTGTAGGGCACGCCCATGAACGCCGCGCCGGCCTTGAACACGTCGGGGTAGAGCGCCAGCATGTGGTTGGTCATCATGCCGCCGGACGAGCTGCCGGTGGCGTAGACCCGGTCAGGGTCCGCGCCGTACTGCTGCTGGACGTAGCGGACCATCGAGACGATCGACACCGGGTCGCTCCCGCCGCCGCGACGCTTGGCGGCGTCGGACCAGGTGTCGAAGCAGTTGCCGAAGCCGGCCTGCTGGGTCGCGCTGGGGTAGATCACGATGTACCCGTACCGGTCGGCGAGCGAGGCGAACTCGCTGCCGGAGTAGAAGCCCGGGCCGGAACCGCCGCAGCCGTGCATGGCGACCACGGTCGCCGGCCGCGCCGGCCGGTTGTCCGGGACGTAGACGTGCATGCGCATCCGCCCCGGGTTGTCACCGAAGCTTGTCACCTCGGTCAGCGACGCCGCGTACGCGGGCTGCATGGCCGGGATGACCAGGCCGGCTGCCGCAAGCGTGGCGGCCAGCGCGAGCAGCATCTTCCCTCTGATTTTCACGGAGACTCCTTCGATCACCTGTGCAGGTTGGGGTCGTCGGTGGTGCGCCCTGCCCGGCTCCGCGTCGGGTAGCACATAGTGTTCTCGCCGGTCCGTGAAGTGTCAATCGACGTATCACGATGTGCATGACACCGGGGTGATCCGTCTACAGTCGAGGTCCCGTCCCCGAGCCGAGTCCGGAGCGCCCGTGGCCAGCGCGTTCGACATCGAGGAGATCTACCCGGACGAGCCGTCGGTGCGGCTGCCCCGGAGGCAGTCCGGCGCCGCGCCGCAGGGCGTCGCGGTGACGCTGATGGCGGACTACACCCTGCGTACCCGGGCGGCTTTTCCGTCCGCGGCGATCGTGGCGCTGCTCGCGGAGGCCGGGGTGAGCAGCGCCGGGGCCCGGACCGCGATCAGCCGGCTGGCCCGCCGGGGCGTGCTGGAGCGCAGCCGGGCGGGCCGGAACAGCTCCTACCGGCTCAGCCAGTCCGTCGCCGCGAACCTCTCCGCCGGCGGGCACTGGATCCTCGCCTCCACCTCGCCCGCGGCGCCGTGGGACGGGTGTTGGACGATCGTCGCGTTCTCGCTGCCGCAGGACCACAGCGCGCAGCGGCGGGCGCTGCGCGGCCAGCTCCGCTGGCTCGGCTACGCCCCGCTGTACGACGGGCTGTGGATCTCGCCGCACGAGCTGACCCGGGCGGCGCGTGCGCGGCTGGCCCAGCTCACCCTGGGCGCGGTCACGGTGTTCCGGGGCCGGCACGCGGAGCTGGACGCGGCCGGCGGACGCCCGCCCATCGCGGCCTGGGACATCACCGCCATCAGCCGGCAGTACGAGGAGTTCCTGCGCCGGTGGACCCCGCTGGCGTCCCGGACCGGGTCGGTCGACGGCGCGGCGGCGGTGCGGGCGCGCACCGAGGTGATGGACACCTACCGGCGGTTTCCCACGCTCGACCCGCGGTTGCCGCTGGAACTCCTGCCGGCCGGGTGGCCCCGGCAGGCGGCCCGGGAGCTGTTCGCGGCCGTCTACGACGGCCTGGCCGAACCCGCCGAGCGCCACGTCCGGGCGGTGGTCGCGGGCCACGCCGGCGGCGCGCCGCCGGAGGTCCGGGCGCACACCACCGCCGACCTGCTTGCCGGGGTACGCGCGAACTCGTGCGCCGCGCCGCCGGGTTGACGCCTCACTCGACGTCCGATCTTCTGGTCCGGAAAGTCTCCGAAAGTTTCGGCAATTGATCTCCACCGGCCACGGTTGTGCGATACGTCGCCGTATCGAATGCCGGTTGTCGAAGCGCTTCAACTCGCCGTCTTCCAGCGCATATCCGGCGTCGATGATCTCTCTGTCGCCATCACCGGTTTCCATGACGTTTCCGGAAGTTGTTGACACAAAGAACAACGCCTTCAATACTGTGGCCATCGACTCGCCTCGATGGCGATCGAGGTTCGTCGGCCGGCGATGGTGCTGCCACCCCGCCGGCCGCGCCCCCGCCACCACAGGGAGGAAACACGCCCATGAACGACGCCCCCGTCCGCTCGGGCAGCCGCAGGCGCGGACGCCTCAGGATGCTTCTCGGTGGAGTCTGCGCCGTGGCGCTCGCCGCCGCCGGCACCACTGCGGTCCTGTCCGGTCCCGCCTACGCCGACACGACCGTCACGTCGAACCAGACCGGCAACAACAACGGCTACTTCTTCTCCTTCTGGAAGGACAGTGGCAACGTCTCCATGACCATGGGGAACGGCGGTCAGTACAGCACCCAGTGGAGCGGCATCAACAACTTCGTGGCCGGCAAGGGCTGGAACCCCGGCACCGCGCGCAACGTCACGTACTCCGGTAGCTTCAACCCGTCCGGCAACGCCTACCTCACCTTGTACGGCTGGACCCACAACCCCCTCATCGAGTACTACATCGTCGACAGTTGGGGTAGCTGGCGCCCGCCGGGCAGCGGCTACATGGGCTCGGTCAGCTCGGATGGCGGCACGTACGACATCTACCGCACCCAGCGGGTCAACGCGCCGTCGATCGAGGGCGACAACAAGACCTTCTACCAGTACTGGAGCGTCCGGCAGTCGAAGCGGGTCGGCGGCACCATCTCCGCGGGCAACCACTTCAGCGCCTGGTCCCGGCTCGGCATGAACCTCGGCAACCACGACTACCAGATCCTGGCCACCGAGGGCTACCAGAGCAGCGGAAACTCCAACATCACGATCGGCGGCTCCAGCCCGACCCCGACCTCGGGCACGACCACCCCGCCGCCCAGCGGCGGCGGCTGCACGGTAAGCGTGAGCCGGGCCGAGGAGTGGGGTGACCGGTTCAACACGACGTTCTCGGTCAGCGGCAGCAGCAACTGGACGGTCCGGATCCAGACCCAGGGCGGGCAGAGCCTGCAGAACAGCTGGAACGCGTCGGTGAGCGGCACCAGCGGCACGCTCACCGCGCGTCCGAACGGCAACGGCAACAACTTCGGCATCACGCTCTACAAGAACGGCAACAGCAACACGCCGACGGCGACCTGCTCGACGAGCTGAGTCGACCTTCTCCCGGGTGGGGGCGGCGCCCCCCCGGGCCCCCCCCCCCACCCCGGGGACCGGCCCGCGGCGGCGCCCCCGCCCCGGGGGCGCGCGGTGGACGGGCCTC
>NZ_JAXCFT010000017.1:74145-115355 GCF_056150385.1 Micromonospora marincola
GCGCGGCCCCCCCCCGGTCCGGCGCCGCGCCCCCCCGCCCGGGGGGGGGGGCCCCCCCCCCCCCCCCCCCCCCCACCTTCGCGTGTGCCGGCCGACACACCCGGGTCGAAACTTGATTCATTCCAGAAGACTGGACTATGTTCGTCGCATGACGTCCGACTTCGAGACCCAGTTGCGGGCGGTCTCGTTGCGCGTGACCCGGCCCCGCCTGGCGGTGCTCGCCGCCCTGCGGGACCATCCGCACGTCGACACCGACACCGTGATCGCGCTGGTCCGGGCGGATCAGCCCACGGTCTCCCACCAGGCGGTCTACGACGTGCTCCGGGCGCTCACCGACGCCGGGCTGGTGCGCCGCATCCAGCCGGCCGGCGCCGTCGCCCGCTACGAGTCGCGGGTGGGGGACAACCACCACCACATCGTGTGCCGCTCGTGCGGCACGATCGCCGACGTGGAGTGCGCCGTCGGCCACGCCCCGTGCCTCACCGCCGCCGACGACCACGGTTTCGTGGTCGACGAGGCGGAGGTCGTCTACTGGGGCACCTGCCCCGACTGCGCGACCGACCGCACCGCCAAGTGATCAGCCAGTTCGGCCAACGATCCGCCAGTTCGGAAGGAAACAGATGAGCGACACCCAGGACAACGGGCCCGTCAGCGCCCAGGGCGTGGACGCCAAGGAGGCGGCCGGCTGCCCGGTCGCGCACGACTCCGTGACCGCGCAGGGCAGTGAGAGCGAGAACCCGGCGATCGACTCGCCGACCCCGAAGACCGGCGGCCGTCCGCGCACCAACCGGGACTGGTGGCCCAACCAGCTCGACCTGTCGGTGCTGCACGCCCACTCGTCCAAGGGCAACCCGCTGGGGGCCGACTTCAGCTACGCCCGGGAGTTCGCCACGCTCGACGTCGACGCCCTCAAGCGCGACATCACCCAGGTGCTGACCACGTCGCAGGACTGGTGGCCGGCCGACTTCGGCCACTACGGCGGCCTGATGATCCGGATGAGCTGGCACGCCGCGGGCACCTACCGGATCGAGGACGGCCGCGGCGGCGCCGGCGACGGCGGCCAGCGGTTCGCCCCGCTGAACAGCTGGCCGGACAACGCCAACCTGGACAAGGCCCGCCGGCTGCTCTGGCCGGTCAAGCAGAAGTACGGCCAGAAGATCTCCTGGGCCGACCTGCTGGTGCTGGCCGGCAACGTCGCCCTGGAGTCGATGGGCTTCAAGACCTTCGGTTTCGGCTTCGGCCGTGAGGACGTCTGGGAGCCCGAGGAGATCTTCTGGGGCCCGGAGGACACCTGGCTCGGCGACGAGCGCTACGCCTCCGAGAAGGAGATGGCGTCCGGCGTCGGCGCGACCGAGATGGGCCTCATCTACGTCAACCCGGAGGGCCCCCGGGGCAACGCGGACCCGCTCGCGGCGGCGCACTTCATCCGGGAGACCTTCCGCCGGATGGCGATGAACGACGAGGAGACCGTCGCCCTCATCGCCGGCGGTCACACGTTCGGCAAGACCCACGGCGCCGGCATCGCCGACAACCACGTCGGCCCGGAGCCCGAGGGCGCCCCGCTGGAGGCGCAGGGCCTCGGCTGGCTGAGCACGCACGGCACCGGCAAGGGCGGTGACACGATCACCAGCGGCCTCGAGGTGACCTGGACCGACCGGCCGACGCAGTGGAGCAACCGCTTCTTCGAGATCCTCTTCGGCTACGAGTGGGAGCTCACCACCAGCCCGGGCGGGGCCAAGCAGTGGGTCGCCAAGGACGCCGAGGCGATCATCCCGGACGCGCACGACCCGGCGAAGAAGCACCGGCCGACGATGCTGACGACCGACCTGTCGCTGCGCGTCGACCCGGCGTACGAGAAGATCTCACGCCGCTTCCTGGAGAACCCGGACGAGTTCGCGCTGGCGTTCGCCAAGGCGTGGTACAAGCTGTTGCACCGCGACATGGGCCCGGTCAGCCGGTTCCTCGGCCCGTGGGTGCCGGAGGCGCAGCTCTGGCAGGACCCGGTCCCGGCCGCCGACCACGCGCTCGTCGGTGACGCCGACATCGCCGCGCTCAAGGCGAAGGTCCTCGACTCCGGGCTCACCATCGCCCAGCTCGTCTCCACCGCGTGGGCCTCGGCCGCGAGCTTCCGCTCGACCGACAAGCGCGGCGGCGCCAACGGCGCGCGGATCCGGCTGGAGCCGCAGCGCAACTGGGAGGTCAACCAGCCCGAGCAGCTCGCCACCGTACTGGCGACCCTGGAGGGCATCCAGCGGGAGTTCAACGCCGGCGGCGGCGCCCAGATCTCGCTTGCCGACCTGATCGTGCTGGCCGGCTCGGCCGCGGTCGAGAAGGCGGCGCGGGACGCCGGTGTCGAGGTGACGGTGCCGTTCCACCCGGGTCGCACCGACGCCAGCCAGGAGCAGACCGACGTCGAGTCGTTCCGGGTGATGGAGCCGCGCGCCGACGGTTTCCGCAACTACCTGCGGCCGGGCGAGAAGACCGAGCCGGAGGTGCTGCTCGTCGACCGGGCGTACATGCTCAGCCTGAGCGCGCCGGAGATGACCGTCCTCGTCGGCGGCCTGCGGGCCCTCGGCAACAATGTCGGCGGCGCGGCACACGGCGTGCTCACCGACCGGCCCGGCGTGCTCACCAACGACTTCTTCGCCAACCTGCTCTCCCCGGGCACCCGGTGGAAGGCGTCGGAGTCCGAGGAGCACGTGTACGAGATCCGCGATCTGGCCACCGACACGGTGAAGTGGACCGCAACCGCGGTCGACCTCATCTTCGGCTCGAACTCCCAGCTCCGGGCGCTGGCCGAGGTCTACGCCAGCGACGACGCCCGCGAGAAGTTCGTGACCGACTTCGTCGCCGCCTGGACGAAGGTGATGGAGCTGGATCGGTTCGACAGGTCCTGATCCACCTGTTCCACCCGACGAGCCCCGGTCGATCCGTCACGGACCGACCGGGGCTCGCGTGGCTACCGCCGCTCCCAACGATCCTTGGTGATCTCGTACCGCACTTCTCCGTGCTCGGCGCCCTCGATCATCTCCAGGTCCGGGGGATGGGGAATGGTGGCCACGAGCGTCATGCCGAGCTTCTCCATGACATGGCGCGAACCGTGGTTCACCGCCATCGTCTCCGCCCAGACCACGCGCACACCGAGCGTCGTGAACGCCTTGCCCAGCAGCGCCCGCGAGCCCTCGGTGGCATAGCCGTTGCCCCAGGCCGCCTGCCGCAGCCGGTAGCCCAGTTCGACCTCGTCCAGCGGGCCCTGCGGCGCGGGGCGCAGGATGAACCAGCCGATGAACGGGCCGCCGTTCTTCTCGTGCGCGGCGAACACCCCGAGGTCGCCGCGCCACTTCTGGTAGCCGGTGAGGATGCTCGGGAGGTAACGTTCGCGGATGGTCTCCGGCGCGGTCGGCTCGCCGCCGGTCAGGTAGCGCATCACCGCCGGGTCGCTGTCCAGCTCGATCAGCAGGTCCGCGTCGTCGGCCGTGAAACGGCGCAGGATCAGGCGTTCGGTCTCCAGGTACGTGTCCACGAGCCGATCATGCGGGAAGCCGGCCGGGCAGCCAATAGGATTTCGCTCGTGCACGGGTTCACCGACGTCGACCGCCAGCCGACCCCGGACGCCTGGGTCGGTGTGCTCGACCGTCTCACCGAGGAGCCCTTCTACCGGTCGTATCAGCGGCGGGTCCGGGAGTTGCTCCACCCCGCCCCCGGCGGTCGCTACCTCGATGTCGGCGCCGGCACCGGGGCAGGCGCAGCCGCCCTGACGGACGAACACGAGGTAAGCGTCGTGACCGTCGACCACGCGCGGACCATGGCTGCCGCCATCCGGGCTCGCGGCCTGACCCGATGCGCCGTCGCCGACGCCCATCACCTGCCGTTTCCCGCCGGCGCCTTCGACGGGGCATGGGCCGATCGCACGCTGCAACACCTCGCCGATCCCCACGCCGCCATCGGGGAACTCATCCGGGTGGTCCGGCCGGGTGGCCGTATCGTCCTCGCGGACCCGGACTACGACACCCAGGCGCTCGACATCGCCGACCAGGGGCTGGCGCGGCGCGTGCTGAGGTTCCGGGCCGACGTCCTCCTGCGCAACGGCACCCTGGCCCATCAGCATGCCGGTCTTCTCGCCGGGCACGGCCTGGTCGACGTCGCCGTCGAGCCCCGGACGCTGCTGTTGCGGGACCCGACCGCCGTCGACAACGTGCTCGGCCTCCGCAGTTGGGCCGCCACCGCCGCGCGACGCGGAGCACTCGACCCGGCCGACGCCCGTGCGTTCGAAGACCAGTTCGACGAGGCCGTCGCCACGCGCCGGTTCACCTACGCGGTGACGTTCTTCCTCACCGCCGCGACGGTCACCTGACTGACGGCCCGCCGCCGACGCCGCCGGGGAGCGATCATGAGGTTGACGGCGGCGTTGATCTCCGTAGGCGGCGTCAACTTCATGGTCACCCCCTTCTCCGGCTGACCTCCGTGCAGATTCACGGAAAGAGTGCGGGGACGGCGGGTGGGGGTGTTGCTTGCAAGCTTCATAAAGTTTGCCGCAAGGTATTGCAAAGACTTTCATGGATGCCGCATCGTGGTCGCACCTGGACGGCCGTCCTTCCCCCGTGAGCCCTTTCGAAAGCGGAAGAGGTCCCTCTGCCATGGAACCCGTCAGGCCACACCCCCGTGGCCGCGCCGTTCGCCTGCTGCTCGCCGCCGCGCTCGTCGCGGCCGGCGGGACGGCCGTCGTCGCCGCTGCCACCACCGCCACCCCCGCCCGCGCCGCCACCGTCCTGAACGACAGCGAGGTGACCGCCAACCTCTGGGAATGGAACTGGACGTCGATCGCCACCGCGTGCACCGACCACCTCGGCCCCGCCGGATACGGCGCGGTGCAGGTGGCCCCGCCGCAGGAGTCGGTGAGCCTGCCGAACAGCCCCGACGGCGCGCACCCCTGGTACGAGGTGTACCAGCCGGTGTCGTACAGGCTGGACAGCCGGTTCGGCAACCGGCAGCAGTTCGCGGCCATGGTCACCGCCTGCCACGCCGCCGGGGTGCGGGTCTACGTCGACGCGGTGGTCAACCACATGGCCGGCACCAACAACCCGGCCGGCACGCGCGGCTACGCCGGCTCCGAGTTCACCGGCTACAGCTACCCGGCGGTGCCCTACGGCAGCGGGGACTTCCACCGACCGGGGGACAACTGCCCGACCGGCGGCGGCATCAGTGACTGGAACAACGAGGCCCAGGTGACAAGCTGTGAGCTGCTCTCCCTGTCCGACCTCTACACCGAGAAGGACGCCGTCCGCACCAGGATCGCCGGCTACCTGAACGACCTGATCGGCCTCGGGGTCGACGGCTTCCGGGTCGACGCGGTCAAGCACGTCCGGAAGGACGACTTCGCGGCGATCCTCGGCAAGCTGAACAACACCGTCGCCGAGGGCCGCCGCCCGTACGTCGCCCAGGAGATCTTCGACGGCGCGAGCAACCCGGCGTTGCAGGCCCGGGCGTACGTCGGCAACGGCGACGTGCTCGACTTCGGGTACGCCAAGGGCATCCGCTCGGCGTTCCTCGGCTCCATCTCCACGCTTGCGAACGTGCCGAACTGGAACCTCGACGCGCCGAGCGCCAACGTCTTCGCCATGGTCACCAACCACGACCTGGAACGCGACGGCGTGGTGCTGTCCTACCAGAACGGCGCCGACTACGTGCTCGCCAATTACTTCGCGTTGGCCTACCCGCACGGCAAGCCGTCGGTCTACGACAGTTTCACCTGGTCGAACCGGAACCAGTCCCCGCCGAGCGACAGTTCCGGGCGGGTCACCGACACGGTCTGCGGCGCCGCCTGGAACTGCCTGACCCGCAGCGCCGGCATCAAGGGCATGGTCGGCTGGGCCAACGCGGCCCGGCCGGTGCGGACCGTCTCGGACTTCACCACCGTGAACAGCAACGTGATCGGCTTCCACCGGGGCGACCGGGCCTGGATCGGCATCAACGACTCCGCTTCCGCCGCCACCGCCACGTTCGCCACCGGGCTGGCCGACGGCAGGTACTGCGACGTCATCGCGGGCAGCGCCACCGCCGGCGGTTGCGCCGGCGCCACGGTGACCGTCTCCGGCGGCCGGGCCACCGTCACCATTCCGGCGAACGGCGCCGTCGCGGTGCACGTCAACGCCCGGCCGGGCACGAACCCGTCGCCGACCGCGTCCGCGACGGCCTCGCCGACGGCCGGCCCGACCACCAGCCCCACCGATCGGGTCGCCACCACGTTCACCATGAGCGCGACCCCGGCCGCCGGCCAGGACGTGTACGTCGTCGGCAGCGTCCCCGAGCTGGGTTCGTGGACGCCGGCCAACGGGGTCAGGCTCGCCGCGCAGGGCGGTGGCGTCTACCGCGCCACGGTCGACCTGCCCCGGTCGACGGCGGTCGAGTACAAGCTCGTCAAGATCACCACGGGTGGGGCGGTCACCTGGGAGTCCGGCGCGAACCGCAGCTTCACCACGCCTGCCGCCGGCACGTACGCGGTGACCGGGACGTTCCGCGGCGACACCGTCTCGACGACGGTGGCCACCTCGTTCGCCGTCACCGCGACCACCACGTACGGCCAGAACGTGTTCGTGGTCGGCGACATCGCGGCGCTCGGCGGGTGGAACGCGGCGAACGCGGTCGCGCTCTCCCCGGCCACCTACCCGATCTGGCGGGCCACGGTCGACCTGCCGCCGAACACCGCGGTCGAGTACAAGTACGTGAAGAAGAACCCGGACGGCTCGGTTACCTGGGAGTCCGGCGCGAACCGGGCCTTCACCACCCCGGCCGGCGGCACCCGCGCCAACACCGACACCTGGCGGTAGCGGCCGGCGGCGCGGCCCGTCCTCCTCCGGTGGGGACGGGCCGCGCCGTGCACCCGAGGTCATGACTCCGCCCGCGCCCGGAGCCGGGCCGGCACTTGTCCCACCGGGCGGCGTCCGACGACTGCCACAAGCGCGGCGGACAGACACGTCACGGCGGCGGCGACGAGCGGTGGCCGGCCGCCGGTCTGCACGGCCACCGAGCCCAGCGGGATGGCCGCCACGATCGGCCCGAACATCACCGTGTTCGCGGTTCCCGACACCCGCCCGAGCGTCGCCGGCGGCGTGTGCGTCTGCACCGCGGTGACGGCGGCGACGAGCGTCCACGGCAGGCCGACCCCGATCACCGCCGAGGCGGCCACCGTGGCCGGCCACCAGGGCAGGCAGCGGCCCAGGCAGCCGACGGCGAACAGCACCGTGCCGGCGACACCGACGGCGGTGGCCCCCCAACGGCCGACGAGCCGGCCGGCGACAAGTCCGGCGAGCACCGAGCCGCCGCCCTGCGCGCCGGCGAGCACACCGAGGAACGTCGAGGGCAGGGCCAGTTCCGTCACCACCACGGCGTAGAGCGCCGCGGTGGTGAAGCCGGACATCGCGATCGACACCGCCGCCAGCGCCACGGGTACGCCTACCGCGCGCCGGCGCAGGATGACGGCGAGCCCGGCCCGGAGGCCGTGTGGGCGGGGCGTCGCCGGGCCGGCCGGCGTCTGCCCGTCGACCGTGGCCGCGCCGGTGGCCGGCAGCCGCAGCGCGGCGTAGAGCACTGCGACAAGCATCGGCATGGCGGCGCTGAGCACGGCGACCGAATGCCCGCCCCGCCAGGCGTAGAGGCCCGCCCCGGCCAGCGGCGCGACAAGCTTCATGCCCTCCTGCGCGCTGGACCGCCAGCCGTTGACGTCGGCGAGTCGCGCCGGGGACAGCGCCGCCGGCAGCAGCGCGGTCTCGCCGGCGTCGATCACCACGTAGCTGACGCCGTACGCGAGCGAGACGGCGTAGATCAGCCAGGTCTCGCCCGGACCGCGGACCGCGAGCAGGCAGAGCAGGGCGGCGGCCAGCGCGAGGTTGACGGCGATGACGAGCGGGCGTCGGGGCGCCCGGTCCAGCAGCCCGCCGAGCCACGGACCGGCAAGCACCGGCGCGTAGACGCAGAGCCCGGCGAGCGCGGCCAGCCCGGTGGAACCGGTGAGGTCCAGCACCCAGATGCCGGCGACAAGCGCCATGGCGCTGCTGCCGAGGCCGGAGAGCAGCGAGATGGTGACGAACAGCGCGGCGTTGCGGCGCATGGGTCCTCCACGGTTGAGCGGGGAAGACTCACATCCTCAATTCTTGAGTGCGGCCGAAGCAATGCTGATGGCTCACGTCAATCGTTTGTTGACAGGGTGGCCGCGATCCGTCGAGCGGCGTCGCGGGCGGGCGCCGGCAGTCGCGGTCCGACCTCGGCCAGGTCACCGACGAGGTACGCGGCAAGCGCGAACAGCGGCCCGGGGGCGGCGTCGAGGGCCGACGCGGTGGTGCCGCGCACAAGTGCCGCCCGGCGGAACCGGCGGTCCCACGCCCGGTCCGCCGCGATCCACCGGTCGAGGTCGGTCACGGCGGCCCGCAACGCCACCACCTCTGCCGACCAGGCCCGGTCGAGTCGCCCCAGCCGCGAACGGCGGGCCGCCACGAGACGCTGCCGGCGTTGCTCGGCGGCCTGGCGGCTGCTCAGCCCCAGCGCGCCGGCGATCTCCGCCCAGGTGGCGCCGTCGTGCCGGGCCCGGTCGATCAGCTCCAGCTCCTGCTCGTCGAGCCGGGCTCGGGCGGCCCCGATCTCGGCCAGGAGGGACAGGTCCGTCACCGCCACCGTGACAGTCAGCGCGGCGGCGCGACGTACAGGCCGGTCTTGCAGCCCATCTCGCCCGGCTCCAGCCAGATCCGGTCGTACCCCGGCTCCTCGATCTTTCCGGCCGGCGTCCGCACCAGCAGGAGGCACTGCCGTTCCGGCGGGACGCCCACGGCGGCGACAAGCGCGCCCTCGTGGGTGACCGTGTCCACGGTGATCCACTCCTGCGGGAACGCCGCTCGCACCGCGCCCGCAAGCGTCGCCGGGGTGGCGGTGCGCAGCACCGTCGTGAGCCGCCTGCGTCCGTCCGCCGGCAGCGCCGGCACCGGCGCGGCGCTCGGCGGCGGAGGAGCGGCCCCGGGCGGGCAGTCGATCTCCCGGTAGGTGGTGTAGCGGTAGAGCCGCAGTTCGTAGCGGTAGCAGCGGGTGGTCCGGCCGGCGGGTGGGCTGCTCTCGCCGGGCCCGGCCGTCGGCCCTTCACCGAGGGACACGAACCGGACGTCGATGGTGGCCAGTTCGTCCGCGTAGACGCGACCCGACCAGGCCAGGGCCTCCTGCCGGACGGCCGGGTCGGCACCCGGCGGCGGCGTCGCGACATCCGTCACGACCTCGGTGGCGGCGATCGACGCGGCGTCCCGGATCCGGTCACGGTGTCCGAGCGCCTGGTTGAGGCGCTCCGCCGCGTCCGTCGTCGGGTCGGTGGGCCGCGCGGCGTCCGACACCGGCGCGTTGTCCCTCGCCAGATCGTCGTCGCGGTGCACCCCGCACCCGAGAAGCACCAGCGCGACCGTCGCCGCGACACCGCCCAGTCGCCGCCGGCCGGATCCCGACGTCCCACCCACCCCTGCCCCGTTCACGGGCGACACGCTACCGCCGCGCCGCCACCGCGCAGGTCCCGGCCACCGGGGTCAGCGGGCCAGCCAGGCGCCGTCGACCGGGATGACCGCGCCGTGCACGTAGGCCGCCGCGTCGGAGGCGAGGAAGACGGTGACGCCGCCCAGGTCCTCGGGCCGCCCCCAGCGTCCGGCCGGGATCCGGTCCAGGATCGCCCGGTTGCGTTCCGGCTGCTCGCGCAGCGCGCGGGTGTTGTCGGTGGCGATGTAGCCGGGCGCGATCGCGTTGACGTTCACCCCGTGCGGCGCCCACTCGTTCGCAAGCGCCCGGGTCAGCCCGGCGATGCCGGACTTCGCCGCGGCGTAACCGGGCACGGTCACCCCGCCCTGGAAACTGAGCATCGACGCGGTGAATATGATCTTGCCGGAGCCGCGCCGGACCATGTCCCGGCCGATCTCCCGGGCCAGCACGAACGGCGCGGACAGGTCGACCTCCAGCACGTGGTCCCAGTCGTCGTCGGAGTGCTCGGCCGCGGGCGCGCGGCGGATCGTGCCGGCGTTGTTGACCAGGATGTCGACCGGGCCGCGTGCGAGCAGCCAACCAGCCAGCTCACGGACGGCGGCCCGGTCGGACAGGTCCGCGCGGCGGGGCACGAACTCCCGCCCGTGCGCCGCCACCCGCTCGGCCACCGCGCTGCCGGTCTCCTCCAGCGCGGCGCTCACCCCGACCACGTCGGCGCCGGCCGCGGCCAGGGCCTCCGCCATGGCCAGGCCGATGCCGCGCCGGCTTCCGGTGACCACCGCCACCCGGCCGCTGAGATCGAACGGGTTCACGCGCCCCCTCCACAGTCGACGAGCACCTTCACGTCGCCGCCGGCGGCAAGCGCCTCGAACGCCCGCGACACCTCGTCAAGCGGCACGATCCGGGAGATGAGCCGGTCGGCGGGCACCTGGCCGCCGTGCACCAGACGGACCGCCTCGGCGTAGTCGTCGGGCTCGTACACCCGCACGCCGATCAACTCCAGCTCGCGCCAGAAGACCCGGTGCAGGTCCACCTGCCGCGGGGTGGGGTGGATCGCCACCACCACCAGGCGTCCGCGCACCGCCAGCAGGTCGGTGGCGAGGCGTACCCCGGCGTCCGAGCCGGACACCTCGAACACCACGTCGGCCCCCGCGCCGCCGGTCGCCTCCCGGATCGCCTCCGGCACGTCGACCGCCGCCGGGTCAAGCGTGGTGAGCCCGAGGTCGGCGGCGAGCGCACGCCGGTCCGGGTCGATCTCCAGGACCGTCACCGTGGCGCCGGTGCCCCGGGCGACCGCGCCGATGAGCAGCCCCACCGGCCCGGCGCCGATGACGACCGCGTGCTCACCGGCGGCGAGTCGGGAGCGGCGGACATCGTGCACGGCCACCGCGGTCGGCTCCACGAGCGCGGCGCGCGGCAGGGGCAGGTCCGCCGGCAGCGGCACCACGATGCGCTCCGGGACCGTCCAGGAGCGCTGCATCGCGCCGGGCGAGTCGACGCCGACGAAAGTGAGCCGGTGACAGACGTGGGGATGTCCGGCGCGGCAGGCCGGGCACTGCCCGCACCATTCCAGCGGCATCACGGTCACCGGGTCGCCCACCCGGTGCGCGTCCACGCCCGGCCCGAGCTCGGCGATCCGGCCGGACATCTCGTGGCCGAGCACCGCCGGCACGCGGACCCGCTTGTCCATCGCGCCGTGCGCGATGTGCAGGTCGGTGCCGCAGATCCCGGTGTACGCGACCGCGATGCGCACCTGGCCGGGGCCGGGCGGCACCGACGGGGTGTTCTCGACGACGAAGCTCCGCTCGCCGACGTAGTGCGCGCTGCGGTTCACGCCGCCTCCTCGGTGTCGCCTGGTCGTCGCACGTCACGCCCTTCTGGGTTGTTCTCGTCCCGGCCGCTGCTCCAGGCGTGGCCGAGCACCGGCGCCAGCAGCGTCTCGATCTCGCCGAGCAGGTCGGGGTCGGTCTCGGTGAGCGCCCAGCGCACGTTGCGGGCCATGTTTTCGGCGCTCGCGGTGCCGACGAAGGTGGTGGCGAACGCGAGCGGCGCGGCGGCGAAGCTGAGCGCCACCTGGGCGATGTCGACGCCCCGGCGGGCGCACAGCTCGGCCGCCGCCGCGGCGGCCCGCCGCACCGGAGGCGGCGCCGGGTGCCAGTCGGGCGCGCCCCGCCGCGAGAGCAGCCCCATGGCCAGTGGCGACGCGTTCATCACCGCCGTGCCGAGGGCGGCGAACCCGGGCGCGCTGTCGGCCAACGCGCGGTCCAGCAGCGTGTAGCGGCAGTAGGACAGCACGGTGTCCACAGGCGTCGCCGCGGCGACCCGGGTGAGCGCGGTAAGCGGATAGCCGGTGACGCCGAGGAAGCGGACCTTCCCCTCCTCGCGCAGCTTCTCCAGCACGGGCAGCGTCTCGGCGATGATCTGGTCGAGGTCGCCGAACTCGATGTCGTGGCACTGGATCAGGTCGAGGTGGTCGGTGCCGAGCCGGTCCAGGCTCTCCTCGACACTCGCCGTGACGCGCGCGGCGGAGAAGTCGAACGCCGCGTCGCCGTACCGGCCGACCTTCGTGGCCAGGACGTAGCCGGACCTGTCGACGCCACGCAGCGCCCGGCCGAGCACCGTCTCGGCGACCGTGGCGCCATAGTAGGGCGACACGTCGATGATGTTCACGCCCAGGTCGAGTGCGGTGCGGACGGCGCGGATGCCGTCCTGCTCGTCGATCCGGCCGTAGACCCCACCGAGGGGTGAGGCGCCGTAGCCGAGCATCGACACGTCCAGGCCGGTCCGGCCGAGCGGGCGGTATCGCACGCCGATCACGCTCCCTTCGGCCACGACCGGATCAGAGATCCGACGTCTCTATAGTGGGGTGGGTCGCCGAGGCTCGCCACCCCGGGCGAGGTCGGGGCGACCGCGCACGGCGAGCCGGTCCGGAAGGGGCGTGGATGGCACTTACCGACGACGCGATCGCGAGGATCCGCGGCATGATCTCCAGCGGTGAGCTGCCACCGGGCGCCCGGCTGCCACCGGAGCCGCAGTTGGCGGCGCAGATGGGCCTGTCGCGCAGCGGCGTGCGGGAAGCGGTCAAGGTGCTCGAGTCGGCCCGGGTGCTCGACGTGCGCCGCGGCGACGGGACGTACGTGACGAGCCTCGCTCCCCGGCTGCTGCTGGAGGGCCTCGGCGTCGCGGTGGAGCTGTTGCGCGACGACACGCTGCTGGAGGTCATGGAGGTGCGCCGGATGCTGGAGCCGGTGGCGACCGGGATGGCGGCGCTGCGGATGACCGACGCCGGGCTCGACGAGCTGGCCCGGATCCTGGAGGACATGCGCGCGGCGGCCGGCGACGCCGAGAAGCTGATCACCTTCGACACCGCCTTCCACCACACCGTCGTGGCGTCGACAGGCAACGAGACGCTCACCTCGCTGCTGGACGGTTTGTCCGGCCGCACCCTGCGGGCCCGGGTGTGGCGCGGTCTGATCGAGGCCAACGCCGCGCACACGACAATCGACGAGCACCACGCGATCTACCTCGCCCTGCGGTCGCGGGACCAACTGCTCGCCCAGGCCAGCGCGCTGATGCATGTGAACACCTCGGAGGCGTGGTTGCGTACGGTGCTGGCGGCCAAGGCGGCGGCCGAGTGAGGTCCGGCGGCCGGGGTCACGCGGGTGGCTCCCGGCGTTCGGCCAGGCGGTAGGTGCGCACGGCGGTGCCGGCGAAGATCTCCTGCCGGTGCCGCGTCGGCAGCGGCGGCAGCGCGCTCTCCAACGCCCGGCGCACCCCCGGATAGTCGGACCGCAACAGGCAGACCGGCCAGTCCGACCCAAACATCAGACGATCCGGGCCGAATTCCGCCACCGCGACGTCGACGAAGGGCGCCAGGTCGGCCGGTGACCAGCCCGGCGTGGCCTCGGTGACCAGCCCGGACAGCTTGCCTGTGACGTTGGCGTTGGCGGCGAGCGCGGCGAGCGGGCCGCGCCAGATCCGCAGCCCCGCCTCGCCCTGGTCGATCCGGGGCTTGCCGAGATGGTCGAGCACGAGGCGTAGCTCGGGGACCGCGTGCGCGGCCCGGGCCGCCGCCGGTAGCTGGTCGGCGCGGATCACCAGGTCGAACGCGAGGTCGGCGGCGGCGACCTCGGCGAGACCCCGCAGCACGTCGGCGCGGTCCAGATAGTCCGGATCGGCCTTGCCCTGCACCTGGGAGCGCACGCCGACGAGGAACTCGCCCCCGCGCAGCGCCCGGTAGCGCGCGATGGTGGCCGTGACGTCGTCGGCCGCGACGTCGAGCCAGGCCACCACGCCCAGGATCGGCGGCGTGTCGGCGGCGTACCCGAGGAACTCGGGCGCCTCGTCGCGATGGCACCGGCCGCCCTCGACAAGCACGGTGCCGTCCACGGCGGACGCGTTCAGCTCGGCGGTCAGGTCCGCCGGGGTGAACGGACGGCGGATGGCGTCCAGCCCGGGCGCGTCGAGCCAGTCGTACCCGTGTTCCGGCCGCCACAGGTGGTGGTGCGCGTCGATGATCACGTCCGGGCCGCCCTCGCCGGGGCCCACCGCGCTCCGTCGGGGAACCGGTACGCGGCCCGCGACGCGGGGACCATCTCCGCGCTCATGCCCGGCGCGCGGGGCGCGTGGTAGTGGCCGTCCCGGACGACCACCGGGTCGGTGAAGTGCTCGTGCAGGTGGTCGACGTACTCGATGGCCCGGTTCTCGGTGCTGCCGCTGAGCACGAGGAAGTCGAACATGGCCAGGTGCTGCACCAGCTCGCACAGCCCCACCCCGCCGGCGTGCGGGCAGACCGGCACCCCGAACTTCGCGGCGAGCAGCAGGATCGCCAGGTTCTCGTTGACGCCGGCGACCCGGCAGGCGTCGATCTGCACCACGTCTACGGCGCCGGCCTGCAACAACTGCTTGAACATCACCGCGTTGTGCGCGTGCTCGCCGGTGGCGACCTTCACCGGGGCCAGGGCGGCGCGGACGGCGGCGTGCCCGAGCACGTCGTCGGGCGAGGTCGGCTCCTCGATCCAGTACGGGTCGAACGGCGCGAGCGCGCGCATCCACCGGATCGCCTCTGGCACGCCCCAGACCTGGTTCGCGTCGACGGCGATGCGGACGTCCGGCCCGACGGCCTGCCGGGCGATGCCCAGGCGGCGGACGTCCTCGCCGAGGTCGGCGCCGACCTTGAGCTTGATCAGGCGGAATCCGGCGTCGACCGCCTCCTTGCAGAGCCGGGCGAGCTTGTCGTCGTCGTAACCGAGCCAGCCCGGCGTGGTGGTGTAGGCCGGGTAGCCCTCGGACAGCAGCCGGCGCTCCCGCTCGGCGCGTCCGTCCCGGGCGGCCCGGAGCAGCCCCAGCGCGTCGTCCTCGGTGAGGGCGTCGCGCAGGTAGCGGAAGTCGACCTGCGCCACCACCTGTTCCGGGGTGAGGTCGGCGAGCAGCCGCCACAGTGGCTTGCCGGCGCGCCGGGCGGCGAGATCCCAGACCGCGTTGACCAGGCCGCCGGCGGCCATGTGCACGACCCCCTTCTCCGGACCCAGCCAGCGCATCTGGCTGTCGCCGACGAGCCGGCGGGCGAGCGCGCCCGGGTCGGCGAGGAGCCGGTCGACCGGCTCACCGACCACCATGGGCGCCAGCGACCGCAGCGCCGCGACCACGAGTTCGGTGCCCCGCCCGACGGTGAACACCAGGCCGTGCCCCTCGGTCCCGGCCGAGGTGTGCAGGAGCAGGTAGGCGGCCGAGTAGTCGGGGAAGGGGTTCATCGCGTCCGACCCGTCGCGCTGGCGGGACGTCGGGAACCGTACGTCGATGGCTTCTACGGACGTGATGCGCTCGCTCAACGGGTCTCCTGGGGATCGAACGGTCTCAGGTCTGTGCTTTGCCACCGGTGATGCGGGAGACCACCAGGGCCACCAGGATGACGGTGCCGTTGAGGAAGTTGGTCCACTGCGCGGGCACCCCGGCCAGGGTCAGCACATTTATGATCATGAAGAGCAGCAGGACACCTGTGAAGGCGCCGAAGACGCTGCCCCGGCCGCCGTTGAGACTGACGCCGCCGATCACCGCGGCGGCGAAGACCTGGAAGATCGCGCCGCTGCCCTGGGCGGCCGGCACCGCCGCGAGCCGACCGCTGATCAGCAGCCCGGCCAGCGCGGCGAGGACGCTCGCGACGATCAGGGCGATCCACAGCACCCGGTCGGTCCGGATGCCCGCGGCCCGGGCCGCGTCGGTGTTGCCGCCGATCGCGTAGAGCGCCCGACCGGCGCGGGTGAAGCCGAGGACGACCACCCCGGCGGCGAAGAGCAGCAGCGACACCCAGATGGACGCCGGCACCCCGAGCCAGCTTGTGGAGCCGAGGTATGTCATCGACTCGGGCAGCGCGAAGAAGGTCTGTCCGCCGGAGATGCCGGTGAGCAGGCCGCGCAGGACGATGAGCATCCCGAGCGTGACGATGAACCCGTTCAGCCCGAAGCGCACGATGAGCAGCCCGTTGAACGCGCCGACAAGCGCGCCGACGAGCAGGACCACGGGCACCGCCCAGGCGCCGGGCAGCAGGTCCAGCCCGAGCCCCCGGGTGAGCGCGGGGTCGACGGTCAACCAGGCCGCGATGCCCGGGGCGAGGCCGAAGGTGGACTCCAACGACAGGTCCATCTTGCCGGCGATCAGCACGATGGTCTGGGCGAGGACCACGATCGCGATCTCCGACATGCTCTGCAGCACGTTGATGATGTTGTCGGGGCTGAGGAAGACCGGACTGACGATCGACCCGACGATCGCGACCGCGACGATCGCCGGCACCAGGGCCAGGTCGCGGAGTCGGGCGAGGGCCAGGCTCCGCGACGAGGGCGCCGGTGGCGTCGCCGGCGGTGGCGCGGCCGAGGACGGCGTGGCGGCGGACAGCGTCTCAGACATGGTGGAGGTCCACCCCTTCCATGGCGGCTACCAGATCGTTGTCGCTCCAGTCGTGCGCCAGCTCGCCGACCACCCGGCCCTGGAACATGACAAGCACGCGATCGCAGATCCGCAGGTCGTCGAGTTCGTCGGAGACGACGAGCACGGCCGCGCCGCGCCGGCGCACGTCCTCCACCACCCCGAGCAGCGTCTGCTTGGACCGCACGTCGACACCGGCGGTCGGGGTGATGAGGACAAGCACCTTCGGATCGCTGGCCAGGGCCCGGCCCATGACCACCTTCTGCTGGTTGCCGCCGGACAGGTCGGCGACCGGGACGTGCGGACCGCTCGCTTTGACCGTCAGGTCGGCGATGGTCCGGCGGGCCAGGGCGTCGCGTCGCTCGGGGGAGATCAGCCCACGCCGGGAGATACGGTCCGGCACGGTCATGGTGACGTTCTCCGCGATGGACAGCGACGGCACCAGACCCTCCCGGTGCCGGTCCTGCGGCACCAGCCCGACCCCGGCGGCGAGGGCGTCGGGCACACTGCCCGGCCGCACCGCGCGCCCGTCGACGCTCACCGTCCCGCCCGCGCGCCGGGCCAGCCCGACGATCGCCTCGGCGGCCTCGACCTTGCCGCTGCCACCGCCACCGGCGAGACCGACCACCTCGCCGGCCCGGGCCTCCACCGACAGCTCGGCGCCGGAGGTGGTGACCAGGTCGCGCACCGACAGCCGCACCGGCGCGCCGGCCGGCAGCGGCCGGTGGTCCGCCCGGGGCAGCGTCACGTCCTCGCCGGTCATGGCCGCCACAAGCGCCGGCCGGCTCAGCTCGGCGACCGGCGCGGTGACGATGTGCCGGGCGTCGCGGAAGACCGTCACCTGGTCGCAGATGTCGTAGATCTCCTGGAGATGGTGGCTGATGAACAGGAACGTCACCCCCTGGGCACGCAGGTCCCGGATCCGGGCGAACAGCCGGCTGATGCCCGCGGCGTCGAGCTGGGCGGTCGGCTCGTCGAGGATGATGAACCGGGCGCCGAACGACAGCGCCCGGGCGATCTCCACGAACTGCCGTTGCTCCACCGAGAGCGTCGAGGCAGGCTGGCGGACGTCCACCTCGACCGACCACGCGGCAAGCGTCCGCTCCGCCTCCCGGCGCAGGCGCGACCAGCGGATCAGCCCGCCCCGACCCCGCGCGTGCCGGTTGAGGAACAGGTTCTCCGCCACGGTGAGCGTGGGGATGATCGTGGACTTCTGGTAGACGCAGGCCACCCGCCGACGCCAGGCGTCGCGGTCACCGAGCGGCGGCGCCGGGCGACCGTCGAACGCCACCGCCCCGCCGTCCGGGGCCTGCAACCCGGTGAGGATGCCGACGAGCGTCGACTTGCCGGCCCCGTTGCGGCCGACGAGCGCGTGCGTCTCACCGGGCCGGACCACGATGCCCGCGTCGGACAGGGCGACAGTCGAGCCGAAGCGCTTGGTGATGCGCACCGCCTCGACGACGGGCCGGCGCTCGCCCACCGGCCCGTCGTCGAGAGTTCGCGGGTCGGCGCTCATGCCTGGTTGCCCCACAGCGACCGGTCGTCGAACTTCAGCGTGGGCTGACCCCCGACCGGCGCGCCGTCGAGCGTCACGAGCGGCGCCGGGAGTTGGTCCTCCAGCAGCCCGTCCCGGACCTGGATGATGGTGCTGTCGTGGTCGGTGGGGCCGGGCTGGAACGTCTTGCCCTCGATCGCCGCCCGCACGTACTCCAGCCCGTACTTCGCGTACAGGTCGGCCGGCTGGCTGACGGTGGCGTCGATCAGCCCCTTGCCGATGTTCGTCAGCTCCTCCGGGATGCCGTCGTTGGAGACGACGAAGACGTGCTTCGGGTCGGTCGGTGGCACCTGGAGGCCCCGCTGCTTGAGGATCTGGAGCGTGCCCGACAACGCGAACGAGGACTGCATGTAGACGCCCTTGACGTCCGGGTCGGAGGCGAACCGGGTCTGCAACTTCGTCGCGGCCACGTCGGCCTTCCAGTCGGTGGCCTCGCCGAACACGGTGATGCCCGGGAAGTCCTTACGCATGCACTCACCGAACGCCTCGGTGCGGTCCCGGCCGTTGATCGAGTCGAGGCCGCCCTGGAGCATCACGACCTTTCCCTTGCCGCCGAGCTTGGCGCCGAGGAACTGGCAGGCCCGGGTGCCGTAGGCGCGATTGTCGGCGCGGACGACCATGAAGACCCTGCCGGTGTCCGGCCGGGTGTCGATGGTGACCACCGGGATCTTCTTGCTGTCGAGCTGGCTCAGCGTCGGCGCGATGGCGGCGGTGTCCTGCGGCGCCATCACCACGCCCTTGACGCCCTGGCTCATGAACGTCTGGGCGTTCGAGATGAGGTTCGCGATGTCGTTCTGCGAGTTGGTGGTCTTCAGCTCGACCTTCAGCTCGTCCGCGAACTGCGGCACGTATCTGATGTACGAGTTCCAGAAGTCGGTGTCGGAACGCGGGTAGTCGACGCCGACGAGGGGACGGGAGTCGTCCGATCCGCCACCGGCCGTGCCGTCACCGCAGCCGGCGGCGGACACGACCGACGCGCCGAGCATCAGTGTCAGTCCCGCGCTCAGGAGAGCCCTACGGGTCATGGTGCTTCCTCCATCGTCCGGGGGAGTCGTCACGGTGGTTCAGACGGCGGTGATCGTCCACTGCAGGTTGGTGCTGCCGTCCCAGGTCCACTGCTTGACCGGGGAGCCGGAGGCGACCTGGCCGCCACCGTCGAGGACCAGGCCGGTCGCCCGGTTGGCGATCCGGTACCGCCCGTTGCCCTGGTCGGTGAGCTGCCACTGTTGGTTGTTGCCGCCGTTCCACGGCGCCTGCGCGGCGGCGACGCCGTTGCCGGTCCGGCCGAAGCCGTCGACGACCATGCCGTTGGTCCGGTTGACGATCCGGTGGTATCCGGTGCCCAGGTCTGGAGGTTGGTGCTGCCGTCCCAGCTCCACTGCTTGAGCGCGGACCCGGAGGCGACGTTGCCGCCGCTGTCGAGCGCCAGCCCGTTCGTCACGTTGGTGATCCGCCGCCAGGTGGTCGTGCCGCCGCCCAGCTCCGGGATCGGGCCGTTGAAGGTCAGCTTGAGCACGTACGCGGGCGCGCTGAACGGCGCGCCGGCCGAGGGCAGGGTGACCCGCAGGCCGCCGGTGTCCTGGGTACGGGTCGGCAGGTTGACGTAGCTGCCGGCGGTGGAACCCAGCAGTTGCACGCCGGCCAGGCTGCTGAGGTCGATCCGGTTCGACGCGAGCGTGGTGATGGTGACCGCGCTGCCCGGCCAGCCGAGGACCGTGGCGTACAGCACCCGGTTGTCCTTGCTGCGGGTGAACCGGATGTCCTGTGCGGTGCCGGCCCGCGGCGTGCTGAACGATCCGCCGCCCATCTGGGTCGGACCCTCGCCGTACGTGGTCCAGGCCCGGGTGGCGTAGACGGACTCGCCGAAGCGCCGCAGGTAGTCGCCGATGCCGAGCAGGACGGTGCGCTGCCCGGCGGGGATGGTGCCGTCGGCCATCGGCGCGATGTTGAGCACCATGTTGCCGTTCTTGCTCACCCGGTCGAGCAGCGAGTGCAGCATCTGGTTGAGCGAGTAGTAGCCGATGCCCACCGTGTAGCACCAACTGGAGCTGCTGATGCTGTCGTCGGTGAGCCAGTAGGGCTGGCGCAGGGCGGCGGGACCGCCGCGCTCGTAGTCGAAGACCGTGCCGCCGAGGTCCAGGCCGTCCTTGTAGGTGGCGACGACCTCCTTGTCCCACGCCACGGCCCGGTTGTAGTAGTAGGCCAGGAACCTCAGCCGCTGCGCCTCGCTGATCCGGGTGAGGTTGAAGTCCTGCCAGATCATGTCCGGCTGGGCCTGGTCGATGACCTCGCGCAGCTTGTCGTACCAGAGCTGTTCCTGCGCGGCGGTGCCGAGCTGGCCGTAGAGCTTGCGCAGGCTCGCGTCGGACTGCTGCGGCACCCACTGGTAGAACCCGGTGAAGTTGTACGCGTGGTGCATGGCGACCATGACCTTGAGGCCACGGGCCCGGATCGCGTCGGTGTGCAGGCGGAGCAGGTCCAGCCGGGGGCCGCGGGCCACCGAGTTCCACTCGTTGACCTGGCTGTTCCACATGGAGAAGCCGTCGTGGTGCTCGGCCACCGGCCCGGCGAAGCGCGCGCCGGCGTCGGCGAACAACTGGGCCCACTCGCCCGGGTCGAAGGCGCCGCCGGCGGAGCGGAGCTTCGGAGCGAACTGGACGAGGTTGCCGGCCTTGTCCCGGGCTCCGTTGATGAAGTTGTGGTAGGGCCAGGCCGACGGGTCGCCGTAGACGGACCGGTGGTGGTTGTTCTCGTTCGAGCCGTTGTTGTACATGTTGCGCGGGTACCACTCGTTGGCGTACGCCGGGACGCTGAACACGCCCCAGTGGAAGTAGACGCCGAACTTGGCGTCCTGGAACCACTCCGGCGCGGCCGGGTGCTGGCCGACCGACGCCCAGGTCTCGGCGTAGGAGGACGGGCCGGGGATGGCGGCGGCGACGGGCCCGGGGCGGAGGACGCCGCCGGCGGCGATCGCGGCGCCGCTCGCGCCGAGGGCGGTCAGAACCGACCGGCGGGTGAGGTGGGGACGGGACATGGCGATCCCTCCGGAACACGGTGGTGGGCCTCAGACATCAGACGTTAAGCGTTTCCGGCATGTAACGTCAATGATGAGCTGCGCGCAACCCTGCCGCATACATCTTATGTATCTGCGAGAGGGGAGGTCACCGAGGTTAACGTTAACATCGATGGCCCTAAAAGCCAGAGAATCGGTCGCGTCGAGGCGTCAGCGACTTCGCACCGTGGTCATGTCCGCGAGCCCGGAGATGGTGAGCAGGGGCTCCAGCAGCGGGCTGGCGACGAGCGCGATGCGCTCGGCGTGCGGGAACAGCACGGCCAGGCCGGCGCTGTCCAGGTATTCCACCTCGGTCAGGTCAACCACGAGGGGGTCGCCGTCGGGCCGTACGGCGTCGTCGAGCGCGGCGGCGAAGGAAGCCGCGTTGCTCAGGTCGATCTCGCCGACCGCGGTCAGTACGCGCGCGCCGTCGGAACCGCTGCTCGTGGTGAGCGTCAGGGCCGTGCTCATCGGATGATCCTTGCCTGCATGTCGACGGTCGTGCCGGTGGCTCCCGGCGTCACGGTGATGCTGTCCATGAGAGCACGCATGAGCACCAGACCTCGACCGCGACTCGGGTCGGCGGGACGGTTCTGCTCCCGCCAGTGCCCGCTGTCGGTCACGCTGAGCCGCAGCGCGTCGGCGGTGGCGGCGGCACGGAGCCGGATCCGGCCGCCGGGGCTGTCCCGGTGGCCGTGCTCGATCGCGTTGGCGCACGCCTCACCGGCGGCCACCAGCACGTTGTAGGAGTAGGCGGGCGCCAGCCCGCACCGGTCCAGCCACCCGCGCAGCGCGGTGCGGACCTCGGCCAGGCGGGTCGACTCGGCGGGAAAGTCCAGCTCCAGCGGACCCGGATGGCGGTAGAGGAGCAGGGCCACGTCGTCGTCGTACCCGCCGTCCGGGGTGAGCCGCTCCATCACGTCGGTGGCCAGGGCCTCGACCGGGATGCCCCGGCCCTCCTGGATCGCGGCGGTGACCCGGTCGATGCCGGCGGTCAGCGGCTGGCGGCGGCGCTCGACGAGACCGTCGGTGTAGAGCATGAGCGTGGCCCGGGCCGGCACGACCGCCTCGGCCTCCGGGCGTTCCCGCCCGGTCCGCACCGCCAGCGGTCGGGAGCGGCCCTGGTCGAGGAACTGGGGCGTGCCGTCGGCGTGCACCACGATGGCCGGTGGGTGCCCGGCGCTGGAGTAGCGCAGCAGCCCGGTGACCGGGTCGAGGACACCGCAGAAGACGGTGGCGCACTGCGCGCCCGGAAGCAGGGCGGCGAACCGGTCCAGGGCCATCAGCGTCGGGGCGGGGCTGGCGTCCTGGAGCAGCAGCGCCCGGCAGGCGCTGCGCAACTGTCCCATCACGGTGGCGGCCTGGAGGCCGTGGCCGACACAGTCGCCGACCACGATGCCGATCCGTCCGTCGGGCAGCTCGACGGTGTCGTACCAGTCGCCGCCGACCTTGAGCGGCAGCGTGGCGGGGGAGTAGCGCACGGCGAAGCCGGCCGGTAGTTGGGACGGGCCGAGGATCGCCCGTTGCAGCGCCAGCGCGGTCTCGCGCTGCTGGTCGATCTGGTGCACGCGGTGCAGGCCCGGACCGAGGTGACCGGCGAGAAGCGCCAGCAGCGTCTGGTCCTGCTCGGTGAAGGGCCGCTTCTCGCCCAGGTCGATCCAGAGCGCCATCGCGCCGTGCGGGTGCTCCACCGCGATGCCGGCGCCGTGCGCCCGGGTCGCCACCGGCGTCAGCGGCGGCGTGTCCCGCAGCGCGAGCAGCGCCTGCCGGCGCCCGTCGGGCAGCGACTCCCAGCGCAGCGCCGGGTCGGTCGCGAGGACCTCGGGCACGGCGGAGTCACCGAAGACGGCGGTCACCACGGCGGTGGCCCGCCACAGCTCGCGCATCTCGTCCAGCACCCCGTGCAGGGCGTCGGCCAGGTCCTCCGCCTGGGACAGGCGCACGCTCACCCCGGCCAGCGCGGTTTCGCGCCGCACGGCGTAGTGCTCGGCGGTCACGTCGCGGAACGTCCCCACGATCACCCGGCGCCCGGTGTCCGGGTCGTCGACCTGGTTGAACGAGGCCGCGATCCAGAGCCGGTGCCCGTTGCGGTGCGTCACCGGCACGGTGTAGGTGCCCTGGCTCTGGCCGAGCAGCGCCGAGAACGCGGCGGACACCTGACGGTGCGCCTCGGGCTCGGCCTCCGGGTCCGGCCACCACGGCTGCACCGGCCCGTACGGCAGCCCCTCGGGGCCGTAGCCGAGGATGTCGGTGAACGCCGCGTTGATCTCGACGACCGAGCCGTCGGAGTCGCAGACGAAGAACGCCTCCTGCAACGAGTCGACGAGCGCGGTGCGCCAGCGGGCGTGGTGGTTGCGCAGCCGGGCCAGCTCCACGTTCGCCCGCACCCGGGCCAGCAGCTCGGCGGCCGGGAACGGCTTGACCAGATAGTCGTCGGCGCCGGCCTCCAGCCCCTCGATCGAGGCCTCCTGCCCGGCGCGGGCGGACAGCAGCAGCACCGGCGTGCCGGCCGTGCGGGTGTCGGCGCGCAGCGCGGCGACCAGTTGCAGGCCGTCGAGCCGGGGCATCATCACGTCGCTTACCACCAGGTCGGGCGTGTGGGTGCGGGCGGCGTCAAGCGCCGCCTGCCCGTCCGCCACGGCCTGCACCCGGTGGCCGGCGGAGCGCAGCAGGCGGGTGAGGTATTCCCGCATGTCGGCGTTGTCGTCGGCGACCAGCACCCGGGCGGGCACCTGCCCGGGCATGGCCGGCGTCGGCCCGTCGACAGGTGCGGGGTCCTCCGGTACCACCTCGGAGGTCGGGTCGTCGGGCAGCCAGCGAAGCGCCTCCTGCACGAACGGCTCGGCGGAGACCGGCGGGCGGCCCGGGTCGGCCGGGTCGATGGCGTCGTCGGGCAGGTGGGCGGCGCCGAACGGCAGCCGGACCGTGAACTCCGTGCCGCGACCGGGCGTGCTGACCGCGCCGATGGTGCCGCCGTGCAGGCCGATCAGCTCCTTGACCAGCGCCAGGCCGATCCCGCTGCCCTCGTCGGACCGGGACCGGGCCTTCTCGATCCGGTGGAACCGCTCGAACAACCGGGGCATCTCCTCCTCGGCGACGCCGATGCCGGTGTCGGCGACCCGCAGCACGGCCTGCCCGCCCTCGGCGCGCAGCGCCACCCGCACGCTGCCGTCGAAGGTGAACTTCAACGCGTTGCTGAGCAGGTTGAGCACCACCTTCTCCCACATCGCCGGGTCGATGTGCACCGGCTGGGGCAGGGGCGGGCAGTCGACCTCGAAGGCCAGGCCGGCGCGCTCGATCGCGGAGCGGAAGACGCTTGTCAGGTCCGCGGTCACCGCGGCCAGGTCCACCGGTTGGTAGCGGGCCTGCATCCGGCCGGCCTCGATGCGGGAGAAGTCGAGCAGGCTGTTGACAAGCTTCCCCAGGCGCAGCCCGTTGCGGCGGATGACCTCCAGCTCCTCGCGGACCGGCCCGTCGGCGTCCCGCAGCCGGCCGCGCAGTTCGTCCACCGGGCCCATGATCAGCGTCAGCGGGGTGCGGAACTCGTGGCTGATGTTGGAGAAGAACGCGGTCTTGGCCCGGTCCAGCTCGGCGAGTTCCTCGGCCCGCCGCTGCTGGGCCTGGTAGCTGCGGGCGGAGGCGATCCCGGTCGCCACGTGCCCGGCGGTCAGCTCCACGAACCCGCGGTATCCGTCGTCGAGGGTCCGGTAGCGGTTGAGCCCCGCCACCAGGAACCCGTACGGCGTGCCGCCCTGCTGGCGCAGCGGCACCAGCAGCGCCTCGGCCGGCGGGTCCGGCCAGTCGCCCGCCGGCAGGCCGGCGAACGGGCCGCCGTCGAGCGGCACCCGCACCGACTCCCCCTCGGCCAGGGCCCGGACCGGCCACACCGCGTCGGGGTCGCCGGGCGACAGCGCCGCCGGCGCCGCGGGATGGTCGGCCGTGAAACCCGTCGCCTCCACCAACCGCGCGTCGCCGTCCTCGCCGAAGAGGTACGTCAGCGTGAACGGCAGGTCCTGCGGGTTACGCCCCAACTGGCGGCCGGCGAAGGCGAGCGTCTCCTGCTCGGTGCGGATCACGCTCGGGTCCGAGCCGAGGTCGCGCAGCGTGGCCATCCGCCGTTCGCCGATGACCCGCTCGGTCTCCTCGCTCACCACGCAGAGCATCCCGACCAGGGCGCCGTCGTCGTCGCGGAGCGGGCTGTAGGAGAACGTGTGGTAGGTCTCCTCGCGGTAGCCGGAGCGCTCCAGGAACAGCAGCAGCCCCTCGTCCCAGGTCGCCTCGCCGGTGCGCAGCACGGTGTCGATGCGCGGTCCGATGTCGTCCCAGATCTCCGCCCACACCTCGTTCGCCGGCCGGCCCAGCGCCCACGGATACTTGCGGCCCAGCGTGTCGCGCCGGTAGGCGGCGTTGCAGAAGAAGGTCAGCTCGGGTCCCCAGGCCATCCACATGGGGAAGCGGGAGGACAGCAGGATGCGTACCGCGGTCCGCAGGCTCTGCGGCCAGTCGCCCGGTTGCCCCAGCGGGTGGGCCGACCAGTCGAGCCGGGCCAGGTCCGGGCCGATCTCACCGTCGACGGCGAACACGTCGGCACGTGTCCGCGGGTCGGTGCCAGCGCCGGTCATCGCCTGAGTCCCCCTCACCGTCTCGGCTCTCCGCGTTGTTCTTGCCCCGGCGGCGTGCCGGCCATGCCGCCGGGCCACGGTCAGGAGTGCCACAATTCGGCGGTGCGGCCGGACCCGCGCCCCGCCGGTCGGCGCTGTGCTTCCACCTGTGACAACAGGAAAGGCAGGGAGATCACACTCCCTGCCACCTCTAACGTATATCGCACCCGGGGGCTTGTGGCAAGACCGGGGTGGTGCCGCAGAATCGTCGGCCGGACGCGATTCACCTGGGAAAACGGGGGCACGGAATGACCGGACAGTACGTGGTCGGATTCGACGGGATCGACGAGACGCAGGTCGGCGTCGTCGGCGGCAAGGGCGCGCACCTCGGGGCGCTGTCCCGCATCGACGGGGTGAGCGTGCCCGCCGGCTACTGCGTGACCACAGATGCCTTCCGGCGGGCCATGGCCGACGTCCCGACGCTCGACGACCAGCTCGACCGGCTCTCCCGGGCGCGGCCGGACGACCGGGAGGCGATCCGCACGATCAGTGCGGAGATCCGCCGCGCCGTCGAGGAGGTCGCCGTTCCCGACGACGTCGCGGCGGCGATCACCCGCGCCCTGACCGGCTTGGGCGAGCACGCCGCCTACGCGGTCCGCTCCAGCGCAACGGCGGAGGACCTGCCGACGGCCTCGTTCGCCGGCCAGCAGGACACCTACCTCAACGTGGTGGGCCCGGCCGCGGTCCTCGCCCACGTCGGCAGGTGCTGGGCGTCGCTGTTCACCGAGCGGGCGGTCACCTACCGCCTCCGCAACGGCATCGACCACCGCGCCGTGCGGATGGCCGTGGTGGTGCAGCGGATGGTCCTGCCGGAGGCGGCCGGGATCCTGTTCACCGCCGACCCGGTCACCGGCAACCGGAAGATCGCCTCGGTGGACGCCGGCGTCGGCCTCGGCGAGGCCCTGGTCTCCGGGCTGGTGAACCCGGACGTGTTCGCGGTGCGCGACGACGCGATCGTGCGCCGAACGATCGCCGTGAAGCGGCGGGCCGTGCGCGCTGTACCAGGTGGCGGCACGCGGATCGAGACGATCGACCCGGCCCGGCAGGAGCAGCCCGCGCTGACCGACGCGCAGGTCCTGCGGCTGGTCCGGCTCGGCCGGTTGATCGAGGCCCGGTTCGGCCGCCCGCAGGACATCGAATGGGGCCTGGTCGACGGCGACTTCCAGATCCTCCAGAGCCGGCCGATCACCACGCTGTTCCCCGTCCCGGCGGTCGACGACGGGAAGAACCACGTCTACCTGTCGGTCGGGCACCAGCAGATGATGACCGACGCGATGAAGCCGCTGGGGCTGTCGATGTGGCGGCTGACCGCCATGGCGTCGATGCACTCCGCCGGCGGCCGGTTGTTCGTCGACGCCACCCGGCACCTGGCCACGCCGGCCGGCCGTGCCGCCTTCCTGGGCCTGATGACGCGGTCCGATCCGCTGACCCGGGACGCGCTGGAGACGATCCTGGAGCGCGGTGACTTCGTGCCGACGCTGCCGGACGCGGGCCCCGCCGGTCCGCCGGCCGGTCTGCCGCCGGCGTCGATCGAGACGGATCCGGCAATCGTCGCGGCGCTGGTCGAGGGCAACCAGGACAGCATCGCCGCGCTGCGGCGCGACATCCGGACCCGGTCCGGGCCGGGCCTGTTCGACTTCCTGACCGAGGCGTTCGAGGAGCACAAGCGGGTGCTCACCGACCCGCTGAGCATCCAGGCGATCATGGCGGGCATGGAAGCCACCTGGTGGCTCAACGACAAGCTGGGGGAGTGGCTTGGCGAGCCGAACGCCGCCGACACGCTCACGCTGTCCGCCCCGGGCAACGTCACCTCGGAGATGGGGTTGGCGCTCCTCGACGTCGCCGACGTCATCCGCCCGTACCCGGAGGTGGTGGCGTTCCTGCGCGACACCCGCAGCGACGACTTCCTGGACGAGCTGCCGAAGCTTCCCGGCGGGGTCGAGGCGCGCGACGCCGTCGTGGCCTACCTCGACCGGTACGGCATGCGCTGCGTCGGCGAGATCGACATCACCAGGCCACGGTGGAGCGAGCGGCCGGCCATCCTCGTACCGCTGATCCTCGACCACGTCCGGAACTTCGCGCCCGGCGCCGCCGGGCGGCGCTTCGAGCAGGGCCGGCGGGAGGCGGAGCGGAAGGCCGGGGAGGTGCTGACGCGACTGCGGGCGCTGCCGGACGGGGAGGAGAAGGCCGACCAGACCCGGCGGATGATCGACCGGGTCCGGACCTTCATCGGCTACCGGGAATATCCGAAGTACGGCGTCGTGAGCCGCTACCTCGTCTACAAGCAGGCGTTGATGGCGGAGGCGGACCGGCTGGTGCGGGCCGGCGTGCTTGCCGACCGCGAGGACGTCTTCTTCCTGACCTTCGAGGAGTTCCGCGACGCCGTGCGCACGCAGTGGGTGGACCGACGGCTGATCCGCGAGCGCGCGGACGAGTTCCGGTCCTACCAGGCGCTGACGCCGCCCCGGGTGCTCACGTCGGACGGCGAGGCCGTCGCCGGGGCGTACCGGCGTGCCGACGTGCCGAGCGGCGCCCTGGTCGGCCTGCCGGTCTCGAACGGGACGGTCGAGGGACGGGCGCGGGTCGTCCTGGACCTGGCCCGGGCCGACGTCGAACCGGGCGACATCCTCGTCACGGCGCACACCGACCCCAGTTGGACGCCGCTGTTCGTCGCGGTGGCCGGCCTGGTCACGGAGGTGGGCGGCCAGATGACCCACGGCGCGGTGATCGCCCGGGAGTACGGCCTGCCGGCCGTCGTGAACGTGCCGGGGGCCACCCGGCTGATCCGGGACGGCCAGCGGATCCGGGTGCACGGGTCCGGCGGGTACGTCGAACTCCTGCCCTGACCGGGGGAGGTGACGCGGCCGGCGAGCCGCGTCACCTCCCGCCGCCGGGCGGTTCAGCGGTAGCCGGCGGCCACCACGTTGGCCTGGACGGCGTTCTCGGTCGCGTCGGAGGGATAACCGGCCACCATGGCCCCCTCGTAGAACGTGCCGACGCTCTGGTTCCGGTTGTCGATGCAGCAGTCGCCGCCGCTGCCCAGGATGATCGCGCCCTGCTTCTTCATCGGGCTGTAGCCGGGTGGCAGCGACCCGTCGTAGAGCGTGTAGAGGTTGCCGGACTGGGCGTTGCTGCCCTTGATGGCGAATCGGCTGGTGCCGTTGTTCTTCAGCGTGGCGGTGACGAACTTGCTGGTGAAGGCGCGCTGGTTGGGGTTCCAGGACTGGCTGCCGCCGGGGTAGAGGCCCCATTCCAGGTCGGCCTGCACCCAGGGGCCGCTGCCGGAGCAGCCGCCGAACCAGCAACTGGTGCTGAAGTTGATCGCGTCCATCGCCCCGGCGCCGTCGGCCCGGCGGGTGGTCTCGCTGTTGCCGTAGTCGAAGCAGCAGCCGCTGTTGACGTGGGTGCCGCTGGTGACCATGTACATGCCCTCGGGCGCGCTGCCGGTCGGGATGCCTGTGGCGCGGCCGTCCCGCCAGTAGCTGCTGTTCCCGGGAATGAACAGCGAGTACGCCTTGGCGCCGCCGACCGTGACCGACTCGCGGTTCGCCACGGCCGGCTGGACCGCGCCGCCGATGCCGCCCGAGCCCTGGTAGCCGAGGTTGTTGCCCCGGGTGGTCTGGTCGTAGATCCAGGTGATGACGCATGTGGTGTTGGCGCAGAAGGAGTCCTGCGCGGCGGCGTTGGCGGGGCCGCCGGCGTTGACCGTGGCGATGTCGCGGGTGGTGTTGTCGGAGGAGCGGCGGACCTGGTAGAGGCGGCCGTTGTAGGCGCGGAACAGCGCGCGGGTGGTGCTGTGGGCGGCGACGCAGGGGGTACCGCCGGAGGCGTAGATGTCGCAGGGGCCGTTTGTGGTCGGCGGCGGGGTGGTGGGTGGTGGCGTCGTGGGCGGGGTGCTTGTCGGTGGCGTTGTCGTCGGTGGGGTGCTGACGCCGCCGGTGCAGGTGGTGCCGTTGAGGGCGAAGCTGGTGGGCGCCGGGTTGCTGCCGGTCCAGGCGCCGTTGAAGCCGAAGCTGGTGCTGCCGCCGGTGGGGATGGCGCCGTTGTAGGAGACGTTGGCGGCGGTGACGGCGGCGCCGGTCTGGGTGAGGGCGGTGTTCCAGTACTGGGTGACGGTTTGCCCGGCGGTGAAGTTCCAGGTCAGCCGCCAGTTGGTGACGGGGTCGCCGAGGTTGGTGACGGTGACGTTGGCGCCGAAGCCGCCGGACCACGACGACGAGACGGTGTAGGTGACCGAGCAGCCGGCGGCTGCCGCGGACGCGAACTGGGTGCCGGTGAGTCCGGCGGCGGTGACGGTGAGCGCGGCGGCGCAGGCGACGAACGCCCACCGCCGGCGGGAATGGCTCGTGGGTGGCACGGGGGACCTCCCGGTCCGTGGGTGGTGGAGCGAGCGCTCAGAGGCCCCCATGTTTGCGTTAACATTAGATGGATGTCAATGGACTGGTGAGTCGGTCAGGCCGTGCCGCGGTCGACCAGGCTGAAGGTGGTGTCGATCGGGGCGTCACCGAGCTCCTGGACGTAGATCTTCCTTTTGCTCTCGTCCCACTGCACCAGGCCGTACTTGTCGCTGACGATGGCGTACGACGTGCGCCCCTTGTCGTCCTTGCCCTCGGGGGAGATCCCGAACATGGTGGCCGCGGTGGGTTCGCAGTCGGTCCCCACAAGCGAGGCGTAACTCTCGGCGTCGAGCTTGACGCCGAGGCACGGGCGGTGCGCGATGTCCGGGTTCACCGATTTGATCATGAAGTCGACGCCCACCGGTTCGAGCACGAAGAGGGCGTCCTTGCCGGTACCGTCGCCGACCGTCAGATCGCCGTCGAACGGCAGCGAGAGATCGCGGTCGGCCTCCACCACGTGCAGCAGGACCCGCCGCTTTCCGGCAAGCATGGCGCGGGTCCGGTCGGCCGCGGCGGAGGGCGACCCGTTCGGCGTACGCGACGCCGGCGACGGGGACGCCGATCCGCCGGTCGCGGGCCCGCCGGTGGTCGTCCCGCCGGCGGCCGGCGGTTCGGTCACCCCGGGCTCCGAACCGGAACGGTCGCGCACCAGGTCCGGGCCGAACAGCACGGCGGACACCAGGGCCGCCGTCACCACCGCGCCGGCGACCAGCCCGACGATCCGGGGTCGTCGCCGCCAGCCGGCACGGGCGTCCGGGACGGGCGGGAGCGGGTCGGATCCGTCCCCGCCACCGGACGCGGGGGCCCCGGGCGTCGCCGCCCGCGCGCTTGGGAGCCGGCCGGCGTCCCGGCCCGGGTGAGCCGTGGTCAACAGTCCGTCGAGCAGTTCCCGGGCCGAGGGCCGGTCGGCGGGATCCTTGGCAAGCGCCCGGGACACCAGCTCGCGCAGCGACCCGTCGAGGCCGGTCAGGTCCGGAGGCTGGGTGAGGATCTTCATCGCGGTGGCGGTCGTGGAGTCACCCTCGAACGGGTTTCGGCCGGTCGCGGCGAAGGCGACCACGGCGCCCCAGGCGAAGACGTCCGCCGCCGGGCCCACCCGGTGCCCGGAGGTGGTGTCGAACCGCTCCGGCGCCATGTAGGCGACGGTGCCGACCATCTGGTTGGTTCGGGTGTGCTGGCTCGTCGCCTCGAACGCCCGCGCGATGCCGAAGTCGATGACCTTGATCCCGCCGGGGGCGACCAGGACGTTCGCCGGCTTCAGGTCCCGGTGGATCACCCCGGCGCCGTGGATGGCGATGAGCGCGGTGGCCACCCCGACCGCGGTGGCGTGCACGCCCGCCGCGGTCATCGGTCCCTGTTCCCGGATCACCTGGACCAGGCTGGGGCCCTCGACGTACTCCACCACCAGGTAGGGCGGGTCGTGGTCCGGGTCGGCGTCCAGGACCTCGGCGGTGCAGAACGGCGGGACCTGGCGGGCCCGGTTCACCTCGCTGCGGAACCGCCCCCGGAACTCGTCATGGTGCGACAGCTCCGAGCGGACCACCTTGACCGCCACCCGCCGTCCCTGCGGGGAGCGGGCCAGGAAGACGCTGCCCATGCCGCCCTCGCCGAGCCGGCCGAGCAGCTCGTACCCACCGAGCCGGACGGGGTCGCCGGGACGCAGCCCGCCGCTCACTCCGGACCACCGCGGACCGCAACCGCACCGCGAACCGCCACGCCTGCCACGCGTTCCCCTTCGGACACTCCGACGACGGCCCGCAGCCTATCGTCCGCCCGCCCGGCTCCCCGGCCTGGCATGCTTGGTGACGGACGCCGGATCCGGGCGGGGAGGGGCGATGCGGATCGGGGAGCTGTCGGCACGGACCGGGGTGAGCGCCCGGTCGATCCGCTACTACGAGCAGCAGGGCCTGCTCGCGGCCGTGCGCACGGCAAGCGGGCAGCGGGTGTTCGCCGAGTCGGCGGTCGAGCGGGTACGGCTCATCCAGCGTCTCTTCTCCGCCGGGCTGAGCAGCCGGCGGATGTCCGAGCTGCTGCCCTGCGTGACCGACCCGGAGATCCGTACCCGCTGGCTCACCGACCGGCTGCGCGAGGAGCGGGCCCGGATGACGGCCGAGATGGCGCAGCTCGCCCACGCGGTCGCGGTGCTCGACGAGGTCGTCACCGACATGACCGTCCCCGACGACGCCCCCACGTCCGCGGCCTGAACGGGCTTGCCCCTGACACCGGTGTCAACTCCTACCGTCGGGGCATGACAGTCACCCTGGCCGCCGGATCGCCTGTGGCACCGCTTGTCGAACCCGTCACCGTCGCCGGGATGCCGTTGCGCACCCGTTTCGTCATGGCGCCGATGACCCGCAACCGGGCGCCCGGCGGCGTGCCGACGCGGGCGGTCGCCGACTACTACCGGCGGCGCGCCGAGCAGGGCATCGGCCTGGTCGTCACCGAGGGCGTCCTGGTGGACCACCGCAGCGCCGGTCACGAGGACACCGTGCCCCGGCTCACGCCGGGGCCGGCCGAGGCGGGCTGGCGGCAGGTGGTCGAGGCGGTCCACGGCGTGGGCGGCCGGATCGCCGCGCAGCTCTGGCACCTGGGCAGCCTCCGCGAGCCGGTCGACGGCCGTCCGGCGTGGACGCCGTCCGGGGTGGCGGAACCGGGGCGGCCGGCCGCGCACGCGATGACGCTCGACGAGACCGACGAGCTGCTCGCGTCGTACGCGGCTGCGGCGCGGGTGGCGGGCCGGGTCGGGTTCGACGCGGTGGAGATCCACGCCGCGCACGGCTATCTGCTTGACGAGTTCCTCTGGCCGTACACCAACCGCCGCGGCGACGCGTTCGGCGGCTCCCCGGCACGCCGGGCGGCGTTCCCGGCGGCCGTGGTCCGGGCGGTCCGCGCGAACCTGCCGGCGGGCCGCCCGGTGATCGTGCGGTTCTCGCAGTTCAAGGAGCGCGCGTTCGACGCCCGCATCGCGGACACCCCGGCCGAGCTGGCCGAGATCCTGACCGCGTTCGCCGAGGCCGGCGCGGACGTCCTGCACGCGTCGCAGCGCCGCTTCTGGCAGCCGGCGTTCGACGGGTCGCCGCTCAACCTGGCCGGCTGGGCGAAGCGCCTCACCGGGCTGCCGTCGATCACCGTGGGCTCGGTCGGCCTGACCCGCGACTTTCTGCGCCCAGGCGGTCCGGAGTCGGTGTCCGGGCTGACCCGCCGGCTTGCGGACGGCGAGTTCGACCTGGCCGCGTTGGGTCGCGCCCTGCTCGGCAATCCGGACTGGGTGACGCGGGCGGCGGCCGGCCGGTCGGCGGAGATCATGGACTACCGCAAGGAGCACGAGGAGGTGTACCTCTAGGGCGGCTCGGACTTGACGTGGGGCATGTTATCGCTCACAGTCGATGGCAGGGCATCCGCAGCACAGGCTCTCCGGGCGAGCCGCGCTGGTCGTATCACCACCGCTGTAACCCGGAAGAGGAATTCTGCATGAGACCCACGAGAGCCTTGCTGTCCACCGGCCTGTTGGCGGGCGCGCTCGCCGCCGGCATGGCGGTGGCGCTGGCGCCCACCGCCAGCGCCGGCACGACGCTACGCGCGTCGGCGGCCGAGAAGGGCCGCTACTTCGGCGCGGCGGTCGCCACCAACAAGCTGTCCGACAACACGTACGTGACGGTGCTCAACCGTGAGTTCAACTCCGTGGTGGCGGAGAACGAGATGAAGTGGGACGCCACCGAGTCCCAGCAGGGGCGGTTCAGCTACACCGGCGGCGACCGGCTGGTCAGCCACGCCCGGGCGAACGGGATGAGCGTCCGTGGCCACGCCCTGCTCTGGCACCAGCAGCAGCCGAGCTGGGCGCAGGGCATGTCCGGCACCGCGTTGCGCAACGCGGCGATCAACCACGTCACCCAGGTGGCCACCCACTTCAAGGGCCAGATCTACGCCTGGGACGTGGTGAACGAGGCGTTCGCCGACGGCGGCGGCGGTGGGCGTCGCGACTCCAACCTCCAGCGCACCGGCAACGACTGGATCGAGGCGGCCTTCCGGGCCGCGCGGGCCGCCGACCCGGGCGCGAAGCTCTGCTACAACGACTACAACACCGACGGCGTCAACGCGAAGTCGACTGGCGTCTACAACATGGTGCGGGACTTCAAGTCCCGTGGCGTGCCGATCGACTGCGTCGGTTTCCAGTCGCACCTGGGCACCACGATCCCGGGTGACTACCAGGCCAACCTCCAGCGCTTCGCCGACCTCGGCGTGGACGTGCAGATCACCGAGCTGGACGTGATGACCGGCGGCAACCAGGCCAACATCTTCGGCACGGTCACCCGCTCCTGCATGGCGGTGTCGCGGTGCACCGGCATCACCGTGTGGGGCGTGCGGGACTGCGACTCGTGGCGCGGCTCGGACAACGCGCTGCTCTTCGACTGCAGCGGCAACAAGAAGGCCGCGTACACGTCGGTGCTGAACGCGCTGAACGCCGGTGGCACCAGCACGCCGCCGCCGAACACGACCTCACCGCCGCCGAACCAGACCACGCCGCCGCCGAGCACGACGTCCCCGCCGCCGAGTACGGGTGGTTGTTCGGCTTCGGTGTCGTTGAACTCGTGGACCGGTGGTTTCGTGGCCACGATCAAGGTGACTGCGGGTTCCGGTGGCACCCGGGGTTGGACGGTGAGTCTGACGCTTCCCGGTGGGGCGAGTGTCACGAACACGTGGAGCGCGACCGCGAGCGGTAGCACCGGCACGGTGCGGTTCGCGAACGTGGACTACAACGGCCAGCTCGGCGCCGGCCAGAGCACCGAGTTCGGGTTCCAGGGCAACGGCAGCGCGTCGGGCCTGACGCCCACCTGCTCCGCCAGCTGATTCCCGCGCCGGTCCGGCCCGCGTCACAGTGGGCCGGACCGGCGACCTCCGTCCGTACCCCCACCATGGAGGAACCGCCGATGAGAGCGAAGATCGCGCTGCTCGCGGCCGTGCTGGCGACGGCCCTGACGACGGCGGTCGCCGTCGTCACCGCCGCCGGCCCGGCGTCCGCCGCCGCGCTCACCCAGGTGACCAATTTCGGGACCAACCCGACCAACCTGCAGATGCACCTGTACGTGCCGGACCGGCTCCCGTCCCGGCCGGCCCTGCTGCTGGTCCTGCACTACTGCACCGGCAGCGGTCCGGCGATGCACACCGGTTCCGGCTACAGCCCGTTGGCCGACCGCTACGGGTTCATCGTGATCTACCCGTCGGTGACCCGCAGCAGCAAGTGCTGGGACGTGTCGTCGCCGCAGGCGCTGCGGCGTGGCGGCGGCAGCGATCCGGTCGGCCTGAAGTCGATGATCGACTACGTGTCGAGCCGTTACCCGGTCGACCCGGCCCGCATCGGCGTCGCCGGCGCTTCGTCCGGCGCGATGATGACAAACGTGATGGCGGGCGTCTATCCGGACGTGTTCCACGCCGGGGTCAGCTCGTCGGGAGTGCCGTACGGCTGCTTCGCCACCACCAACGGCTCGGAGTGGAACAGCGAGTGCTCCGGCGGGCGGATCACCAAGACCCCGCAGCAGTGGGGTGACCTGGTCCGCAACGCGTACCCCGGCTACACCGGCCGGCGTCCGCGGATGCAGATCTGGCACGGCACCACGGACACCACGCTGAGCTACGTCAACTTCGGTGAGCAGATCAAGCAGTGGACGAACGTGCTGGGCGTCTCCCAGTCGCCGAGCATGACCGACTACCCGCAGGCCAGCGCCACCCGGACCCGCTACGGCGGCACCGGCGGCATGCCGCCGGTGGAGGCGATCAGCTTCCAGGGCTACGGCCACTCGATCCCGTTCGACGCCGCCCAGGCGGTGCGGTTCCTCGGCTTCGACGGCACCGGCGCGACCACGCCGCCGCCGAGCCCGACGACCCCGCCGCCGAGCCCGACCACGCCGCCCCCGAGCCCGACGACCCCGCCGCCGAGCCCGACCACGCCGCCGCCGAGCACGACGTCCCCGCCGCCGAGTACGGGTGGTTGTTCGGCTTCGGTGTCGTTGAACTCGTGGACCGGTGGTTTCGTGGCCACGATCAAGGTGACTGCGGGTTCCGGTGGCACCCGGGGTTGGACGGTGAGTCTGACGCTTCCCGGTGGGGCGAGTGTCACGAACACGTGGAGCGCGACCGCGAGCGGTAGCACCGGCACGGTGCGGTTCGCGAACGTGGACTACAACGGCCAGCTCGGCGCCGGCCAGAGCACCGAGTTCGGGTTCCAGGGCAACGGCAGCGCGTCGGGCATGACCCCGACCTGCACGGCTTCCTGAATCCACCGCCCCGACGGCCTCCCCTCCTCCGTACGGTGCTCTTGTTACGAGAACGAGACATGCGCGTTTCGCCCGATCGGTTGACGGTGCAACTTGTGAGCGTTAACACTCCCCGGGAGGAATACCTGTGCGGTTCGTGGAGTACGTAGGGGAGAGGACAACTCGTGCGCAGACGATTTCTGGCCGCGCTCGGCGGCATCGCGATCGCCGTCAGCCTGGCCGCATGCAGCGGTGAGGGCGCGGGTGGCGACGAGGACAAGAGCTCGGCCAAGCCCAGCGACCTGACGATCGGCGTGTCGATGCCGACCCAGACCTCGGAGCGGTGGATCGCCGACGGCAACTCGGTGAAAGAGAAGCTGCAGGCCAAGGGCTACAAGGTCGACCTGCAGTACGCCGGGGACGAGATCCCCACCCAGTCGCAGCAGATCGACCAGATGATCACGCAGGGCGCGGACGTGCTGGTGATCGCCCCGATCGACGGCACCGCGCTCAGCGGTCAGCTCCAGGCCGCCGCGGCGGCGAAGATCCCGGTCATCTCCTACGACCGGCTCATCCGCAACAGCCCGAACGTCGACTTCTACGTCAGCTTCGACAACTACAAGGTCGGCGTGGCGCAGGCCAACGCGCTCCTGGTCGGCCTCGGGCTGCAGAACAAGGACGGCTCGAAGGGCAGCGCGACCGGCCCGTTCAACGTGGAGTTGTTCGCCGGCTCGCTCGACGACAACAACGCCCACTTCTTCTTCAACGGCGCGATGGACACGCTCAAGCCGTACTTCGAGGCCGGCACGCTGAAGGTGAAGTCGGGTCAGACGAAGATCGAGCAGATCGCCATCCTGCGCTGGCAGCAGGAGACCGCGCAGAAGCGGATGGAGGACGTGCTCACCTCCAGCTACAACGACGGCACCAAGATCGACGGCGTGCTGTCGCCGTTCGACGGCATCTCCCGGGGCATCATCACCGCCCTGCAGAACGCCGGCTACCGCGGCGGGGCCAAGAAGATGCCGGTGATCACCGGCCAGGACGCCGAGGTCGCCTCGGTCAAGCTCATCAACGACGGCATCCAGAGCTCGACCGTCTTCAAGGACACCCGCCTGCTTGCCGAGCAGGCCGTGGCCGCCGCCGAGTCGTTCCTCAAGAAGGAGGAGCCCAAGGCGAACGACACCAAGGCGTACGACAACGGCGTCAAGGTCGTGCCCGCGTTCCTGCTGCCGGTGCAGACCGTCTACAAGGACGACATCAAGTCGGTGCTGATCGACTCCGGCTACCTGACCGAGCAGGAAGTCGCCGCCGGCCGGGCCGGCTGATCCGCGCGGCGGACCCGGTGGCGTACCGCGTCACCGGGTCCGCCGGCGTACCGACGCGACGGCCACGAGCAGGACGGTTTCCATGAGCGATCACATCCTCGAAATGCGGAACATCACGAAGACCTTTCCCGGAGTGGCCGCGCTCCAGGACGTCTCGCTCGCCGTCCGGCGCGGCGAGATCCACGCGATCTGCGGCGAGAACGGCGCCGGCAAGTCCACCCTGATGAAGGTGCTGTCCGGGGTGTACCCGACCGGCAGCTACGACGGCGAGATCGTCCTCGACGGCGAGCCGGTCGAGTTCCGGGGCATCCGGGACAGCGAGTCCCGTGGCGTCGTCATCATCCACCAGGAACTGGCGCTGGTGCCGTACCTGTCGATCGCGGAGAACATCTTCCTCGGCAACGAGCGCCGCGGTCGCAGTGGTCTGATCGACTGGCACCGCACCAATGGCGAGGCCGCGGCGCTGCTGCGGTCGGTCGGGCTGGACGAGAACCCGCTGACCCCGGTCATTCAGCTCGGAGTCGGCAAGCAGCAGTTGGTGGAGATCGCCAAGGCGCTGTCCAAGAAGGTCCGGCTGCTCATCCTGGACGAGCCGACCGCGGCGCTCAACGACGTCGACTCGGCGCACCTGCTGAACCTGCTGCGCCGGCTGCGGGACCAGGGCATCACCTGCATCATGATCTCCCACAAGCTCGGTGAGATCACCGCGATCGCGGACTCGACCACGGTGATCCGGGACGGCCGGACCGTCGAGACCCTCGACATGAGTGACGGCACCGCGACCCAGGAGCGGATCATCCGCGGCATGGTCGGCCGTGACCTCGCGGCGTTCTACCCGACCCGGACGTCGACGCCCGGCGCCGAGGTGCTGCGGATCGAGGACTGGACCGTGCGCCATCCGACCCAGGACCGGCTGGTCGTCGACCGGGCCTCGCTCTCCGTCCGCGCCGGCGAGGTGGTCGGCATCGCCGGACTGATGGGCGCCGGCCGCACCGAGCTGGCGATGAGCGTGTTCGGCCGCGCGTACGGCCGGGACATCTCCGGCCGGATCTTCGTCAACGGCCGCGAGGTGCGGACCAGGACGGTGGCCGAGGCGATCGCCAACGGCATCGCGTACGCGACCGAGGACCGCAAGCACTACGGCCTCAACCTGATCGACGACGTGCGGGGCAACATCTCGGCCGCGGCGCTGGGCAAGCTCGCGCGCAACGGCTGGATCGACGGCAACGAGGAGATCAAGGTCGCCGAGCGGGGCCGGCGCGACATGAACATCAAGGCGCCGACCGTCATGTCGGTGGTGGGCAAGCTCTCCGGCGGCAACCAGCAGAAGGTCGTGCTGGCGAAGTGGCTGTTCACCGACCCGGACGTGCTGATCCTCGACGAGCCGACCCGGGGCATCGACGTCGGGGCGAAGTTCGAGATCTACACGATCGTCAACCGCCTGGTGGCGGCCGGGAAGGCAGTCGTCATCATCTCCTCCGAGTTGCCCGAGCTGCTCGGCATGTGCGACCGCATCTACACCCTGGCGGCCGGTCGGATCACCGGCGAGTTGCCGGTGGGCGACGCCACCCAGGAGAACCTGATGGAACTCATGACCAAGGACAGGGATCTCGTCGGATGACCAGCACGAAGCCCTCCGCCTCGCCGAAGGCCACCGCGCCCGACGCCGGGGCGGGCGCCACCCTGCACACCGGGACCAGTGACCCGCGGACGCTGATCCTCGGCAACCTGCGCCAGAGCGGCATCTACATCGCACTCGTGGTGATCGTCGCGCTGTTCGCGATCCTGACCGACGGCGTCTCGCTCAGCCCCGGCAACCTCACCAACATCGTCCTTCAGTACTCCTACATCCTGGTGCTCGCGATCGGCATGGTCATCGTGATCATCGGCGGGCACATCGACCTGTCCGTCGGGTCGGTGGTGGCGCTCACCGGGGCGGTCTCCGCCGTGCTCGTCATCCGTGAGGGCATGCCCTGGTGGGTCGGCATCCTCGCGGCGCTCGCCGTGGGCATCGCGGTGGGCGCCTGGCACGGCCTCTGGGTCGCGTACGCCGGGATCCCGGCCTTCATCGTCACCCTGGCCGGCATGCTGCTGTTCCGCGGCCTGACCCTGCGGGTGCTTGACAACATCTCGCTGTCGCCGTTCCCGGACGAGTACCAGCGGGTCGCGGCCGGCTTCCTCAACGGGCTCCTCGGCGGGCAGGGCTTCGACGCCTTCACGCTGTTGATCGGCGTCTTCGCGGTGGTCGGGTACGCCGCGAGCGTCTTCCGGACCCGGCTGGCCCGGGTCCGTCACGAGCAGCCGGTGGAGTCGTTCCCGCTGTTCGTCGTCCGGGTGGTGGTGGTCGGCGCCGTCGTCATGTGGTTCGCCTGGCAGCTCGCCCACGCGCGTGGCCTGCCGATCGTGCTGATCATCCTGGCCGTGCTGGTGCTGATCTACGGCCTGCTCACCCGCCGCACCGTCTTCGGCCGTCAGGTCTACGCGATCGGCGGCAACCTGCCGGCGGCGACGCTGTCCGGCGTGCGGGTGAAGACGGTCAACTTCTGGGTCTTCGTCAACATGGGCTTCCTCTCCGCCGTGGCCGGGGTGATCTACTCCTCCCGCTCCAACGGGGCCCAGCCGGCGGCCGGCAACATGTTCGAGCTGGACGCGATCGCGGCGGCCTTCATCGGCGGCGCGGCGGTCACCGGTGGGGTCGGCACCGTCGTCGGGGCGATGGTGGGTGGCCTGATCATGGCGGTGATGAGCAACGGCATGCAGCTCATGGGCGTCGACCAGTCCATCCAGTCGGTGGTGAAGGGCCTGGTGCTCCTCGCCGCCGTGGCGTTCGACATCTGGAACAAGCGCCGCGCCGCGGGCAGCCGCTGAGGCCGGGCGGGCGCGCCGCGGGGTCCCCGGGCGGCCGGCCCCCCCGGGACCCCCCGCGCCCCCCCCGGGGGGGGTTTGCGGGGGAGGTCCAGAGGATCACCCGGGTGCCGTTGGCGGTGCCGCCGCCGTCGACGTCCAGGCACAGGGACGGGAAGCGCACGTTGCTCACCGTGCCGTTGCTGTTGAACGTCCACTGCTGGTTGGTGCCGCCGTTGCAGTCCCAGATCTGCACCCGGGTGCCGGTGGTCGCGTTGGTCGGCACGTCGAGGCACTTGCCCAGCACCTGGAGCGCCTGCCCGCTGGCGGTGAACTGCTGGTTCGGGTTGCTGTGGCAGTCCCAGATCAGCGTCCCGGTGCCGTTCGCGGTGCCGGCGTTGTCGACGTCGAGGCATCGCCCGGCCGACTCGCTGCGCAGCCGGAACGTGGTCGGGGTGGGCGGCGGGGTGGTGGTGCCGCCCCCGCTGACCCGGTAGACGACAGTGCCGTGGCCGGGCACGCTCGCCGAGATCGCGCCGGTGCTGCTGGAGGTGGCGTCGGTCCAGGCGTCGCGGAGGGTGAACGAACTGCCGCTCTTGCCCACCGCCGCCGCGGTGGTGCTGATCGTGGTGGTGGCGCTGCCCTGGTTGAACAGAGCGACCGCGACGTCACCGTTGGCCAACCGCTTCGCCAACACCCGACG
>NZ_JAXCFT010000018.1:0-109158 GCF_056150385.1 Micromonospora marincola
CCGACAGCGCCAACCCCAACACCGCCTCCTACCACATCACCATCGACAACCTCGCCAACTGGATCGCCACCCGCGGCTACAGCACCACCTGACACCACCCGAACAAACAAGGGCCCGACCCCACGAACACGGGGTCGGGCCCTTTCGCGTATCGAACCGCTGCCTTCCGGTCACCTCGCGGCCACGTCGGCGACGTCACCCGGACGGCTCGCCCCACCACGCTGGGTGGCATCGGACGGTCTACCAGCGGAGGAGCAACAGTGGCAGCCGAGGAGCCGACGGACCGCCCCGACGTCAGCGTGATCGTGCCTGTCTACAACACGCTGCGCTACCTGCGGGCCTGCCTCGACTCACTGCTGCGGCAGACCATCGGGCTCGACCGGATGGAGATCGTGGCGGTGGACGACGGGTCCACCGACGGCAGCGGTCGCCTGCTGGACCGGCTCGCCGCGCGGCACCCCGGCACCGTCCGGGTGGTTCACCAACCCAACTCGGGTGGCCCCGCCGCGCCCTGCAACCGAGGGTTGGACCTGGCCACCGGCCGGTACGTCTTCTTCCTCGGCTCGGACGACCGGCTCGGCCCGGAGGCGCTGGAACGGCTGGTCGCCGCCGCCGACCGGTACGGCTCGGACGTGGTGCTCGGCAAGGTCGTCGGCGTCAACGGACGGCACGTCTTCTCCGACGTGTTCGCCGCCGGCAACGCCGTCGACGTGGACCTGTTCGACTCGGCGCTGCCCTGGTCACTGGCGAACACGAAGCTGTTCCGCCGGGACCTCGTCGACCGGCTCGGGCTGCGGTTTTCGGAGGACATGCCGGTCCTCAGCGACCAGCCGTTCACGCTTGCCGCCTGCTACCACGCCCGGCGGATCTCGACGCTCGGCGACTACGACTACTACCACGCGGTACGCCGGCTCGACGCCGGCAACATCACCTACCACAGCCGGATCGAGCAGCGCCTGGTAAGCGTGGAGCGACTGTTCGCGTTCGTCGCCGAGCTGATCCCGGCCGGTCCGCGGCGGGACGCCGTGCTGCGCCGCCACGTCGGGCTGGAACTGGCGAACCTGGTCGGCGACGACTTCCGCCGGCTGGACCGGGCCGCGCAGGAACGGGTGCACGCGACGGTCCGCCGGCTTGTCGAGCGGCACGTCACCGACGGCCTGCGGAACCGGCTCGACATCGAGGCCCGGCTGCGCCTGGGCGCGGTGACCGGCGGCGACGTCGACGATTTGCTTGCCGTCATCGACCAGGACACCCGACACGGCGTGCCGGACACGGTGGTGACGGGCGGCCGGTGGCATGCCGGTTATCGGGGCGCCCCGGCCGCGTGGACCGACGTCACCGACGTGCGCGCCGACTGGCTGGCCCGGCTGGACACCGTCGAGGTGAGCTGGGTCGACGGTCAGACCGTGACGGTGACCGCGCGCAGCCCGTACCCCCGGTTCGCCGTGTCGGCCGGCCCGGTCCGGCTGGTGGCCGGCCAGGTCGCCGGCGCCACCCGGCTGGACGCCCGCGACCCGACCGGCCGGACCGTGCGTACCGACTTCCCGGCGGACCGGCTCCTCGCCGCCAGCGCGGCCAGCGGCCAGCGCCACCCGGTGCGCGCCGAGGTGGACGGCGACCAGGGTCGCGGCGCCGCGCCGGTACGCGCGCCCCGCCTCGCCGCCGGCCGGCCCCGCCTGCTCCGGCACGGCGCCCGGCTGTACGGGGTGGCCGCGACCGTCGACCCGCGCAACGGCCAACTCGTCCTGTCGGTGGTGCCGGTGACCGTGGGCCAACTCGTCGGCCGGTTGCGCCGCCGCTGGCGGGGCAGCCCGCCTTCGGTGGCGTCCCGGCCGGCCCCGGTTCTGGTCCCGGCCGCCACGCCGCGTCCCGGGCCGGGCCACCACGCCGAGCCGGCGCCGACCCGGGTGGAGCGGTTGACCGTCACCAGCTAGCTCGCCGCGACGACCCGGACGGGGTCGGGCACGACGGCGTCAGCCCGAGGGTGGCATCGGGACCTGGAGGTAGGTGGTGCCACGCAGGTCCAGCCAGGCCCGCTCCGGCGCCCGGACCAGGCGCACCATCACCCCGGTGCAGGCCGGGCAGCGCCCCACCAGGCCCGGTGCGTGCGAGTAGACGTGCAGGCCGGCCATCGGGCCGGTCATGCCGCAGCTGTCGCAGCGCCCGGTGGTGGCGCTGAGGTCGACGGCGAAGAGTTCCCGCAGCGGTCCGTCGAGCATGTTGCCGTCCAGGTAGGACAGGTCGGTCATGTGCCCTCCTCGGGTCGTCAGCCGGTCGGGCCGAACCGCTCGGTCCGCACCCGCCGGGTCTGGTGGCCCAGCCCGACGAGCAGGTCGGCCACGGTCTCCACGAACCCGGTGGGGCCGCAGACATAGCAGAGCGGCTCCAGGTCCGGCGGCCAGCCGTGACTGTTCACGTCGGCCAGCCCGATCCGGTGCGGCTCGCCCCGCCAGCCCTCGGGCGCCGCCCGGGTGTAGACGTACGCGACGTCCAGGCCCTGGTCGTCGCGGGCCCGGCGGCGCAACTCCTCGGCGTAGATCACGTCGTCCGGCGTCCGCACCGAGTAGACGAGCCGGAACGGCGTCCGGCTGCCCGCAGCCCGACGGGCCCGGACCATGGCCATCAGCGGCACCACGCCGGAGCCGCCGGCCACGAGCAGCACCGGCGCGGTCTCGTCGGTACGCCACACGAACCAGCCGCCGACCGGCCCGCGGACCTCCACCGGGTCGCCCTCGGCATAGGTGTCCACCAGGTACGGCGACACCTCGCCGTCGCGCACCCGCTGGACGGTCACCTCGATCCGCTCGCCGTCGGCCGGGCCGGCGAGCGAGTAGGAGCGGGCCGCCTGGTAGCCGTCCGGGGCGGTCAGTCGCACGTCGACGTGCTGCCCGGGCAGGTGGCCCGGCCAGCCGGGCACGTCAAGCACGAGCGTCTGCGCGGTCGGCGTCTCGACCCGTCGCTCGACCAGCCGGGCCACCCGCCAGGTCAGCGGCGCCACCCGGCTCCCCGTGGCCGGTGCGGTCACCTCAGTCGCCCTGGTAGCGCTGCTCGCGCCACGGGTCGCCGTAGTCGTGGTAGCCGGCCGTCTCCCAGAACCCCGGCCGGTCGTCGGTGAGCAACCGGATGCCGTTCACCCATTTGGCGGACTTCCACAGGTAGAGGTGCGGCACGAGCAGCCGGGCCGGGCCGCCGTGCTCGGCCGGCAGTGGCCCGCCGTCGTACGTGTGCACCACCCAGGCCCGCCCGCCACGGAGGTCGTCCAACGGCAGGTTCGTGGTGTAGCCGCCGTACGAGTGGGCCAGGGCGTAGCGGGCGGCGGTGTCCACGCCGTCGAGCAGCGTGTCGAGTGAGACGCCCTGCCAGGTGGTGCCGAGTTTGGACCAGCGGGTGACGCAGTGCAGGTCCACCGTCGGCGTGTCCTGCGGCAGGCTCATCATCTCGTCCCAGGACCAGCGGTGTTCCGCCCCGGTCTCGCTTGTCAGCACGAACTCCCAGGTTTCCGGCGACACCCGCGGCGTCGGTCCGGCGGAGAGCACCGGGAAGTCCTCGGTGAGATATTGCCCCGGCGGCAGGTCCGGGGCGGACGAACGGGGCCGGCCCTGAAAGCCCGGCGACACGATTCCCACCCGTCAGTCCTACCACCCCCGACGGCGTCCGGGAACGGCTTCTGCGGTGTAAGGCGGGGGCCCTTCTTAACACGCGGTGTTAAGAAGGGCCCCCGCCTCTACCGAAAGCGTTAAGCGGGGCCCCCGCCTTGCACCTCGTGCACGACGGTGCGGTCGCTGTCGCGGGTGGCGCGCAGGCTGGTGATGGTGACGATCACCAGGACGCCGATGATCACACCGAGCGAGGCGAGCGTCGGGATCTGCGGCACGCCGGCCCAGATGCCGTGCGCCCAGTGCAGGCCGAGCTTGAGCCCGATGAACGCCAGGATGACGGCCAGGCCGTAGCTGAGGTGCACCAGTCGGCTCAGCGCGGCGTGCAGCACGAAGTAGAGCGCCCGCAGGCCCAGCAACGCGAACGCGTTCGTGGCGAAGACGAGGTAGGGATCCTCGGTGATGCCGTAGACGGCGGGCACCGAGTCGACCGCGAAGACGATGTCGGTGGCCAGCACCGCGACCACGACAAGCGCGAACGGGGTGAGGGCCCGGCGGCCGTGCTGGCGGATGGTCATCCGGGTGCCGTGGTAGTCCTCGACCACCGGCATGACCCTGCGGAGCAGCTTCACCGACCGCATCTTGTTGATGTCGACCTCCTGCTCGTGCCCGGAGAGGGCGTCGCGCAGCAGCTTGATCGCCGTGGCGACCAGGATGACGGCGAAGAGCAGGAAGGCGAAGTCGAGCGTCTGGAGGGCCGCGGCGCCGAGCGCGATGAAGATCGCGCGCAGCACCAGCGCGCCGGCGATGCCGTAGAGCAGCACCCGCTGGGCGAGCACGGCGGGCACCGCGAACGCGGCGAGCAGCAGCATGAAGACGAAGAGGTTGTCCACCGAGAGCGACTTCTCGACCAGGTAGCCGGTGAGGTACTCGATGCCCTGCTGGCCGCCCCAGCGGGACCAGATCCAGGCGCCGAAGGCCAGCGGCAGGGCGATGTAGAAGGCCGACCAGGCCAGCGCCTCCCGGATGGAGACCTCGTGCGGCTTGCGGGTGACCAGGAAGTCCAGCACGAGCAGGGCGAGCACGCCGGCGATCGTCACCGCCCACAGCGTGGGCGTGCCGATCGACGACAGCTCACTCGCGGACAGGTAGGACACTTCGGTCATGGGGCCTCCTCGAACACCGTGTCATGTTCGAGGTCTCCTTCACCCACCGTTCGTGGGCAACCACCCGAGGCTCGCCCCGGGGCTCGCCGTACTGACCGGAATGGTTCGTGGGAAGTACTCCCCTCGCCGACCCCAGGCTAGGCCAACCGGGGGCCGGACGCCAAGTGGGACCCCCGTTGATTGCCCTGGTCAACCGCTGTGCACGTAGGTCGGGCGTGGCGTCGGCCCGACCCGGACCCTAGGGTGACGCGGGTGAGCAACTCCGGACCGCTTACCGGCGTACGGGTGATCGAGCTGGCCGGCATCGGCCCGGGCCCGTTCGCCGCGATGATGCTCGCCGACCTGGGCGCGGACGTGGTGCGGGTGGACCGGCCGGGCGGCGGCGGCTTCGGCGCCTTCCCCGGTGACCTGCTGAACCGCAACCGCCGCTCGGCCGCGCTGGACCTCAAGCACCCGGACGCGCGGGATTTGGCGCTGACCCTGGTGGCCGGCGCGGACGTGCTTGTCGAGGGCTTCCGGCCCGGGGTCGCCGAGCGGCTCGGCCTCGGCCCGCGGGAGTGCCTCGCCGCCAACCCACGCCTGGTGTACGGGCGGATGACCGGCTGGGGGCAGGACGGGCCGCTCGCCCGGACGGCCGGCCACGACATCGACTATCTGGCGCTGACCGGCGCGCTGCACGGGGTGGGCCGGCCCGGCGAGCGTCCGGTGCCCCCGATGAACCTGCTCGGCGACTTCGGCGGGGGCGGCATGATGCTGGCCCTCGGCGTGGTCGCGGCGCTGTACGCGGTCCGCGGCGGCGCTCCCGGCCAGGTGGTCGACGCGGCCATCGTGGACGGCGTGTCGGTGCTGGCCACCCAGGTTCACGCGCTGCGCGGCCTCGGCCTCTGGCAGGATCCGCGCGGCGTGAACCTGCTCGACGGCGGCGCCCCGTTCTACGACACGTACGAGTGCGCCGACGGCCGGTACGTGGCGGTGGGCGCGCTGGAGCCGCAGTTCTACGCCGAACTGGTCCGACTCACCGGTTTCCCGCTCGACGGCGACGAGGCCCACGACCGGGACGACCCGGCGAACTGGCCGGCGCTGCGGGCCGCCTGGACGCGGCTGTTCCGCACCCGCACGCGGGACGAGTGGGCGGAGTTGCTGGCCGGCACGGACGCCTGCGTGTCGCCGGTGCTCGACTGGGCCGAGGCCCCGGACCACCCGCACCTGGCCGCCCGTGAGGTGTTCGTCGCGCCGGAGGGGGTCACCCAGCCGGCGCCGGCCCCGCGTTTTTCGGCCACGCCGACCTCGGTGCGCCGCCCGCCGCCGCGACCGGGCGAGCACACCGACGAGGTGCTTGCCGAGGCGGGCGTCGACGCGGCCCGGATCGCCGCGCTGCGCGCCGCCGGCGCGATCGGCTGAGCGCGCCCGCCAGCGCCGGCCAGGGCCGGCCAGCGCCGACGGGCGGGGTCAGCGCCGAGGGGCGGCGGCCGGCGCGAGGGCCGGCTCCACCAGGTCCCGGTAGTCGCGGGGCAGTTGCACCACCACGTCGGAGAACTCGCCGCCGCTGATCGCCTCGTGCAGCGCGGTGAACACGGCCCGCGCCGCGCCTCGGGCGGTGTTCTGGTCGCATTCGGCCCGCCGGGCGACGCGGGCGACGAACTCGGCCGCGCCGAACCGCTCGGCCGCCTCGGTACGCGGGTGCGGGCGCAACATGGCCCACAGCGGCTTCGGCAGTTGCGCGGCGAGGTCCAGCACCTCACCGCCGGTCAGCCGTTCGGCGAGCGTCTCAAGCGTGGCCGCGGTGAGCGTCTCGGCCCGGTCCCCGGCGGTCCCGGTCAGCCCGGCGACCCGGGCCACGAACGTGTGATGGTCCATCGGTTGCTACCCCCTTCGGTGCGCGCAGGGCGGCTACCCGTCCCGGCGCGGCGGAAACAGCGGAGGATCACGGGCGTGAGCCGCCGCCCGACGGGTAACCGCCGCGCGGTCACTACCCGACGACTGGCGCGAGGAGCCCGGCCCATGGCGAGTTATTCGGACGTCCTTGAATACCTGTCCGCGCTTGACTACCCGGCGGGGAAGGACGACGTCATCCGCGAGGCCGAGCGGGAGGGCGCGCCACCGGACGTGTTGCGGGCGTTGCGCGCGCTGCCACCTGTGGACTACGCCAACGGCGTCGAGGTGGCCCGGTCCGCCGGGATCGACGCGGCGCCCGAGTTGGACCGGTCGCAGCGGGCGGCGCAGGCAAGGGACGACCACACGCGCGTCTCGCAGCACCTGCGCGGCATCTGAGCCGCACGCCTGACGCCCGGTCGCCGTCGCGGCCGGGCTCGGCGCTGGCTAGGTCAGGGCTGGGCTGGGCTGGGCTGGGCTGGGCTGGGCTGGGCGAGGTCGGCCCTCGACAGGCGGGCGCCCCGGGTCACGAACCGCGACCTGGGGCGCCACGCAGCACCTGTGCCTGACGGTCCGCGCCCGAACCGGGTCGCGATCACCAGGCGGTGGATGTTCGCCCGAACCGGGCGGGCATCACTGCCACGATCATCATACGGTGCGGCATCAGCCGAACGGGTGAGATTCGCGAAAGTGTGTCACGCGGCACGTGGCCGGCCCGGACGCGGAAGTCAGCCCCGCACGCCGCCGCTGCGATCGCGGGCCTTGAGCCGGGTGGTGGGCAGCGCGGGCGCGGGCAGCGGGGGCGCGACGTCGTCGGCCACCGTGCCGAACCGGCGGCCGGCCGCCCAGTCCTCGCGGGCGGCGGCGACCTCCTCGTGCGAGCGACCGACGAAGTTCCACCACATCACCAGCGGCTCCTCGAACGGCGCGCCGCCGAGCAGCAGCAACCGGCTGCCCGGTGCGGCACGCAGCGTCAGCGACGTTCGGCCGGAACCGAGGTAGAGCAGCGCGCCGGGGGCGAGCGCCACGCCGTCGGCCTCGGCGGCGCCGGACATGGCGAGCATTCCGTACTCGAAGTCGGGGCGCAGCGGCAGCGTGGCCGGCGCCGGCCCGCGCGCCTCGAGCTGCACGCCGAGCAGCGGGGTGTGCGCGACGGCAGGCGAGCGTTCCCCGCCGAACTCGCCGACGAGAAGCGTCAGGTCCAGATCGCCGTCGCGCCATCCGGGCAGCTCGGCGTGGTGGGCGAAGTCCGGCTCGCCGGCCCGGGCCGGGTCGGGCAACGCCACCCAGAGCTGCACGCCGTGCATCAGCGGCGGGTGGAACCGCGGCGAACGCTCCGAGTGGGCGATGCCCCGGCCGGAGGTCATCACGTTGAGCTGGCCGGGGCGGATCGGCTGCACGTTGCCGAGGCTGTCCCGGTGCAGGATCTCGCCGTCGAGCAGCCAGGTGACCGTCTGGAGCCCGGTGTGCGGGTGCGGCGGCACCTCCATCCCCGGACGTTCGGCGACGTCGTCCGGGCCGAAATGGTCGACGAAGCACCACGCGCCGACCATCCGCCGCTGCCGCTGCGGCAGCAGCCGGCGCACCGTCGTGTAGCGGCCGAGGGGAACGTCGTGGCCGGGCAGCAACACGCTGCCCGGGTCGGTGGCGCCGACGCCGGGCGGGAGCGTCTGCGCGGGCAACGATTCGGTGCGGTCCACCGACCGAACTGTACGCTCAACCGGCGGTGACGCTCACCGTGTTCGCGCCGGCCACCAGGTCGAGGTAGAGCCGGTCGCCCGCCCGGTCCCAACCCGGCGAGCTGACCACGTCGCCGGCGGCGATCCCGCCGTGGCTGTCGTCGTAGAGGGACAGCGAGCCGGCGCCGGCGGCCACCCGTACCCGGGCCGGCGGCCCGCCGGGCACGGTGACGGTCAGGTCGCTCACGCCGCCGCTCATCCGCACGGCGAGCGTGCCGTCCAGCGGGGGCAACCGCAGCCGGGTACGCGCCGCGCCGCCGATCAGGTCGATCCCGGCGAGCCGCGCCGCGCCCAGGTCGAGCTGCTGCTCACGGACGCCGCCGACCAGCCGCAGTCGCCAGGTCAGCCGGGAGTTGAGCACCACCTCCACCGCGGCCGGGCCGGGACGGCGGTTCTCGACGATCCGCAGCCGGACCCGGTCCCCGGTGACCTGCGGGCGCGGCGTCACGCCGGCGCCGTCCGGCGCGCCGATCCGGTAGAGATCGTCGCCGAGGTCGGCGGCCCGCAGGGTGAAGCTGGTCAGGCCGTCGGCAAGCTCGAAGTCCGCCCGCCGGCGGTCCCCGCGCGGGGCGGTGAGCGTCTCGGTGGCGGCGACCTCGGCCCCACCCACCCCGCCCGAGCCGGCGTCCGTGGCCGGCGAGTCCGCGCCGCCGGAGAAGACCACCCCGAGTCGGGCCGGGTTGGACATCGTCGCCGCGACCGCAAGCGCGCCGAACGCCACCACCACCACGGCGGCGGCGACAAGCAGCCGGGCGGCCCCGGACCAGCGTGTGTCGGTCAGGTCAGCGTCGTCTCCCGAAGGTGCAGTCATGGTTGTCCCCTCTCACCGGTCCCCACCGGGTCATACGTCTCCGTTTCCGCTCCGGTTCATTCCCGCGGCGGGGATCGGCGTCCAGATCATGTCGTCCACCCGGCCGGTGAACCGGAGCGCGGTGACGATCCGTACCCGGGGGCGGCGCGGGCAACGGTGCGCGTGCCGGAGGCGGAAGGACGTGTCCGTGATGCCGGAGCCCGTCGAGACGGTGTTCGCCAAGGTGGTCGCGCGCAATCCCGGGGAACCCGAGTTCCACCAGGCGGTCCGGGAGGTGCTGGAGAGCATCGGTCCGGCGCTGCACCGCCACCCCGGGTACGCCGAGGTGGTCGAGCGCGTCTGCGAACCGGAACGGCAGGTCATCTTCCGGGTGCCGTGGGAGGACGACCACGGCCGGGTCCGGGTGAACCGCGGCTTCCGGGTGGAGTTCAACAGCGCGCTCGGCCCGTTCAAGGGCGGGCTGCGCTTCCACCAGTCGGTCTACCTGGGCATCGTGAAGTTCCTCGGGTTCGAGCAGATCTTCAAGAACGCGCTGACCGGGCTGCCGATCGGCGGGGGCAAGGGCGGCGCCGACTTTGACCCGAAGGGCCGCTCCGACCGGGAGGTGATGCGGTTCTGCCAGAGCTTCATGACCGAGCTGCACCGGCACATCGGCGCGCAGACCGACGTGCCGGCCGGGGACATCGGAGTGGGCGGCCGGGAGATCGGCTACCTGTTCGGGCAGTACAAGCGGATCACCAACCGGTACGAGGCGGGCGTGCTCACCGGCAAGGGCCTGACGTACGGGGGCGCGCAGGTGCGCCGGGAGGCGACCGGCTACGGCGCGGTCTTCTTCGCCGAGGAGATGCTGAAGCAGACCGGGGACAGCCTGGACGGCAAGCGGGTGGTGGTGTCCGGCTCCGGGAACGTGGCCATCTACGCCGTCGAGAAGGTGCACCAGCTCGGCGGCACGGTGGTGGCGTGCTCCGATTCGGACGGCTACGTGCTTGACGAGAAGGGCATCGACCTGGCGCTGCTGCGGGAGTTGAAGGAGGAGCGCCGGAGCCGGCTCGACGACTATGTGCGGCACGTGCCGCACGCCGTCGCGGTCCCCGGCCGTACCGTCTGGGAGGTGCCGTGCGATCTGGCCTTGCCCTGCGCGACGCAGAACGAGATCGGCGGCGCGGAGGCCGCCGCGCTTGTGGCCGGCGGCTGCCGCACCGTGGTCGAGGGGGCCAACATGCCCACCACGCCGGAGGCGGTGCGGATCCTCGGGCGGGCCGGGGTGCGGTTCGCGCCGGGCAAGGCGGCGAACGCCGGCGGGGTGGCGGTGAGCGCGCTGGAGATGCAGCAGAACGCCAGCCGTGACTCGTGGACGTTCGCCCGGTCGGAGCAGCGGCTGCGCGAGATCATGCGGGACGTGCACGAAAGGTGCTGGGCGACCGCCGAGGAGTACGGCCTGCCCGGCGACTACGTGGCCGGCGCGAACATCAACGGGTTCCGGCGGGTGGCCGAGGCGATGCTGGCGCACGGCGTGGTGTGATCGGCCGGTGTCAGTCCTCGTCGGCGCCGTACCAGCCGCCCCGGTAGACGGTGCCCGGCCGGGGTGGGGCGTCGGGCGTCGGGTCGGACCGGCGGGACCGGCGGACCCGGCTCACCACGAACCAGCCCACCCCGGCCACCACCGCCAGGATGACCACGTTCTGCAACGTGCCGGCGTACGCCTCGACCACGTGCCAGTTCTCGCCCAGCAGATAACCGGCGAGCACGAACGCGGTGTTCCAGATCAGACTGCCAAGCGCGGTGAAGAGCAGGAACACCGGCACCGGCATCCGTTCCACGCCGGCCGGGATCGAGATCAGGCTCCGGAAGATGGGAATCATCCGGCCGAAGAAGACGGCCTTGACACCGTGCCGCAGGAACCACGCCTCGGTGCGGTCCACGTCCTCCACCTTGACCAGTGGCAGCCGCCCGACCAGGGCACGCATCCGGTCCCGCCCGAGGGCCGCGCCGACGTAGTAGAGCGCAAGCGCGCCCAGCACCGAACCGAGAGTGGTCCACGCGATCGCGCCGAGCAGGCTCATCCGGCCCTGGCTGGCGGTGAACCCGGCCAGCGGCAGGATGACCTCGCTCGGGATGGGCGGGAACAGGTTCTCCAGGGCCACCGCGAGCCCCGCGCCCGGGCCGCCGAGCCGTTCCACCAGGCCGGTGACCCAGCCGACAGGTCCTTCGCCGGCCGGCTCCGCGGCCCGCGCGGCACTCGCCCGGGGTCCGGCGAGCAGTGGTGCGTGTCCGATCATCCGACCACGTTACGGGGCGAGGTGGGCAACGGCCACGCAAAGCCGGGCCGGTTACGCTGCCGCACATGCGTACGCCGCTGCGGATCGCGGTCGCCCAGCCGCTCACCCTCGCCCACGACGTCGCCGGCAACGCCGAACGGCACGCCGCCGCGGTCCGGGCCGCCGACGCCCGGGTGGTGGTCTTCCCCGAGCTGTCCCTGACCGGGTACGAGCTGGCCGCCGCCGAGCTGGACCCGTCCGACGCCCGGCTCGCGCCGCTGCGGGCGGCGTGCGCCGGGACCGGGACGCTGGCGCTTGCCGGCGCGCCGGTGGCCGGGCCGCACATCGCGGTGCTCGCGGTCGACGGCGAGGGCGTGCGGGTGGCGTACCGGAAGATGTGGTTGGGTGGCGCGGAGCCGCAGCGGTTCCGTCCGGGTCGGGAGCCGGCGGTGCTCGCCGTCGACGGCTGGCGACTGGGCCTCGCGGTCTGCAAGGACACCGGCGTGCCGGCGCACGCGGACGCGACAGTCGCCGCGGGCGCCGACGCCTACCTGGCCGGGGTGCTGGAGTCGGCCGACGACGCGGCGGTGCCGGACGAACGCGCCCGCCGGATCGCCGCCGCGCACGGCATCTGGGTGGCGATGGCGAGCTTCGCCGGGTCGACCGGCGGCGGGTACGCGCACGCGGCCGGCGGGTCGGGTGTCTGGTCGCCGGCCGGCGTGCCGGTGGCCCGGGCCGGTACGGCCACCGGCGAGCTGGTCACCGCCACCCTGCGCTGAGGACACCCATGAGGCGGCGGGGCGGGCTCAGCCCTCGTCGCGGGCGGCGCCGCGCAGCCGGTCGTAGGCGTCGAGCACCTTCCGCAGGGCCGTGGCCGTGGCACCGTCGATCTTGTCGTCGTCGGCGGCGTCCTCGATCCGCTCGTGCAGGTCCTCGACCCGCTTGGCGTGCTCCTTCGGCTTGCCCCGGTCCAGCTCGGCGGCCTTCTTCCGCAGGTCTTCGGCGGTCTTGCGGTCGACGAGCCGGGCCGTCTCGGCCCGATCCAACAGGTCGGTGAACCGGTCCGCGAGCTGACGCGCGGTGACCGGTTGGGGCGCCCTGGACGTCGGCCCGGGGCGGGTCGACGCGGGCCGGACGGCGGGGCTCTTCGACGTGGCCGGCGGGGCGGCGGCGGGCGACGGGCCGGAGCGGCCCTCGAAGACCAGCGCGCCGACAAGCGCGAGCAGCAGCACCACCGCGCCGGCGACAAGCACGCCGGTCAGCCGGTTCGGCGAGACCTCCGGCCGGGCGGACGGGACCGGACGGGCCGGCGCGGGTCGCCGTTCGACGAGCGTGACCGGGCGCTCGGCGCGGGGCACCGTGGGCAGGAACGCGGTCGGCGGATCGACCGGTCGGCCCGCGCCGAGCCGCTCGGCGACCTGGGCCGCGGTGGGCCGCCGCGCCGGCTCCACGGCCAGGCAGGCCAGGACCAGGTCGGCGACGTCGGCGGGCAGCCCGGGCACCCGGAGCGGCGGCACCGCGGGGCGCCGGTCCCGCAGGTCGAGCACGTCGTCCCAGGTCCGCACCGGCAGCGGGGGCCGGCCGGTGAGGCTGCGGTAGAGCAGCACGCCGAGCGCGTACACGTCACCGGCCGGGTGGGTGGGGCCGGGATCGAGCCGCTCCGGGGCGGAGTATGCCGGGGTGCCGGCCAGTGGCTCACCGGCCGGCCCGGTGACCGGCTGGTGCGGGCCGGCCGGCGCGGCGATGCCGAAGTCGAGCACCTTCGCGCCGGTCTCGGTGAGCATCACGTTCGCCGGCTTGACGTCGCGGTGCACCACACCGATCCGGTGCGCGGCGGCCAGCGCGGCGCCGACCTCGCCGGCGGTCCGCACCGCGTCCGGCCAGGCCAGCGGACCGCCGGCCAGCCGGTCGGCGAGCGTCTGCCCCTCCACAAGTTCCATCACCAGGTACGGCGTCACTACGCCACCGGGCAGGGTCGCCTCGCCGTAGTCGTACACCTGGGTCACGTGCGGGTGCGTGAGTCGCGCCGCCGCGCGGGCCTCGCGCTGGATGGTGGCGCGTAGCTGCGGGTCGGCGGTGAGGCGGCCGGCGAGCGCCTTGACCGCGACCGGACGGTGCAGCACCTCGTCGTCGGCGCGCCACACCTCGGACATCCCGCCGAGCCCGATGCGCTCGCGCAGGACGTACCGGTCGTGCAGCCGGAGGTCGGGCGTGAACGGCGACATGATGAATCCAGTCTGCCCGCCGGGCCCTGGGTCGCACCAACCCCGCACCCGGTTCGTCTCGGTTGATGGAGTCAGGGCTTACGGGCCACCCCGCCGTAGAGGCTCACGTCGACGGCCGCGGGTCGGGGTTCGGGCTCACCCTCGGCGCGCCAGTCGGCCACCGGGCAGACGCCCGGCTCGACCAGATCGAGGCCGTCGAAGAAGCGCGTGAACTCGTCCCGCCCGCGCACGTTGATCATCCCGTGCGGGCCGCCGCCACGGGCCGTCGCCTTCGCCTCGGCGGCGAGGTGGGCCGGCAGGTGGTCATGGGTGGCGTGCGAGGCGGCCAGGTAGCTGCCGGCGGGCAGGGCGTCGAGCAGCCGGCCGACCGTGGCGTGGGGGTCGTCCGCGTCCGGCACGAAGTGCAGCACCGCCACAAGCATCAACGCCACCGGCTCGGACAGGTCGAGGGTGCCGCGCAGCTCGGGGTGGACGAGGATCCGCTCCGGGTCGCGCAGGTCCGCGTCGAGGTAGGCGGTGGCGCCCGCCGCCGAGCTGGTGAGCAGCGCCCGGGCGTGGGCCAGCACGATCGGGTCGTTGTCGACGTAGACCACCCGGGCGCGCGGGTCGACGGACTGCGCCACCTCGTGGGTGTTGTCGGCGGTCGGAATGCCGGTGCCGATGTCGAGGAACTGACGGATCCCCGCCTCGGCGGCCAGGTGCCGCACCGCGCGGCGCAGGAACCGCCGGTTCTCCAGCGCGCTGACCCGGATGGTCGGGAAGCGGGCGGCCATCGCGTCGCCGGAGTCGCGGTCGGCCTGGAAGTTGTCCTTGCCGCCCAGCCAGTAGTTGTATCGCCGGGCCGGGTGCACCACCGAGGTGTCGATCCGGTCGCCCGGGCGCTCCGGCTCGGTCACCGTGCCGTTCGCGTCGCTGGTCAAGGCCGCCTCCACGACTCGCGTGCCACCGCCGTGGCATGGCGTCCGTCCACTGTCACCGGTGTGCCGGTCATGGCATCTCCCGCCGCCACGACGGTCAGGCCGGGTAGAGCTCGTCGCGGATGCGGGCCAGCAGCTCGCGGGTGCGCTCCGGCGGCGCGGCCTCGACGCACAGCCGCTCCATCGCCTCCGCGTAGTAGTCGAGGTCGTCGCGCTTGTCGAGGTAGATGGCGCTGGTGAGCTGCTCGATGTAGACGACGTCGGGCAGGTCCTCGTCGCCGAAGCGCAGGATGCTGAAGGCGCCGCTGGCGGCGGCGTGCCCGCCGGCGGTGAACGGGACGATCTGGAGCCGCACGTGCGGCGCGGCGGTCGCCTCGATCAGCGCGTCCAGTTGCTCACGCATCACCGCGGCGCCGCCGATCGGCCGGCGCAGCACGGCCTCGTCCAGCACCGCCCAAAGCTGCGGGGGGTTCGCGCGGCGCAGCAGCCCCTGGCGCTCCATCCGCAGGTCGACCCGGCGATCCAGCTCCGCCGCCGTCGCGCCGCGATGCCCGAGCAGGATCACCTCCCGCGCGTACGCGGCGGTCTGCAACAGGCCGGGCACGAACTGCACCTCGTACGTGCGGATCAGCGCGGTGGCCGCCTCCAGCCCGAGGTAGGACTGGAACCAGGCGGGGAGCACGTCGCTGTAGCGGTGCCACCAGCCCGGGCTGTTCGCGTCCCGGGCGAGCTTGAGCAGCGCGTCCCGGTCGTGCGGCGCGGTGACCCCGTAGAGCGTGAGCAGGTCGGCCACGTCACGCTCCTTGAAGCCGACCCGGCCCAGCTCCATCCGGCTGATCTTGGACTCGGAGGAGCGGATCTCCCAGCCGGCGCTCTCCCGGCTGACCCCGGCGCCCTCCCGCAGCCGGCGTAGCTGCGCCCCGAGCAGCATGCGCAGCACTGTCGGACCGCTTGTCGGTCCGCCCTCGACAGGCACCGTCGTCACCTGACCGCCCCTCGCATCCCGGCCGCTCCCGGACCGGGCGCCCGCCCCGGCCGACGAGTAAGCATGCCATGAACCGACAGTGAGGTGAACTCCTCCGGACGGGCGAATCAGTCCCGTGTACGGGACGGCGGGATGAGGTGGTCGAAGTCCCCGTCCCGGGCGCCGAGCACGAACGCCGCGATCTCGTCGACGGTGTAGATCAGCGCCGGCCCCTCGGGGTGCCGGGAGTTGCGCACCGCGATGCCGCTGCCGCCGGGTAGCTCGGCCAGCTCGACGCAGTTGCCGCTGGGATTGCTGCGGCGGCTCTTCAACCACCTCATCGGGGGCAGGTGGGGCACGGGTACGCCGTTCGGAGGCGGTTGCATGGGCGTCCTTCGGGAAGGCCAGCCGAGGCCGCGGGGAGGAGCGGTGGGTGGCGACGTCTGTCGACTGAGGAATGAGATGCACGTGCATCTGCTATTGCATCTGCAATGGACTGCGAGCATGATAACCGAACGTACGGTGTGCCGGGTCGCTCACGTTCGGTGACCCGAACCCGGCCCCCGGAAGCCGCCCCGCGCGGCCGGGGACTGCGGTGAGGAGGACGCGTGCCGGATCCGATGACCGTCGCCTCCGGCATCTCCGCCGCCGGCGCCCTGATGTCCGCCTGGCAGATGCGCCGGCGGGCCGTGCGCGCCGAGGCCGAAATCGAACTGCTCCAGGCCGAGCTTGCCGCCGAACGGCACGCCGCGAGCCACGACCCGCTCACCGGCCTGCCCAACCGCCGCGCCTTCTTCCGGCTGGCCGCCGCCCTGCTCACCGACCCCGCCGGCCAACCGCTGGTGGCGGTGGTCCTCGACCTCGACGGGTTCAAGCAGGTGAACGACCGCTACGGGCACGCCGCCGGGGACCAGGTGTTGATCAGCGCGGCCCAGCGGTTCGCCGCTTTCGCCGGCAACAACCTGGTGGCCCGGCTCGGCGGCGACGAGTTCGCCGGCCTGCTGGCCTGCCCGACGACCGACCGGCGGTGGATCGAGCACGCCACCCGCCGGCTCTGCGAGGCGCTCGCCGCGCCGATCCCACTCGGCGGTCGCAGCATCCGGGTCACCGCCTCCGTCGGGCTCGCCCCGGTGCACGGCCCCGCCCATCTCACCGACGCGCTCTGCCGCGCCGACGCCGCCATGTACGAGGCGAAGACGCTCGGCGTCGCCCCCTCCCACCGCCAGCTCGTCGCCGAGCACTGACCGGGGCCGGCCCGCGCCGCCGCGTCAGCGCCAGCCGCGACCGGCCCACGCCGCCGCGTCAGCGCCAGCCGTAGCCGGCGCGCAACGCCTGGCCGACCCGGTCGAACCGGGGCCGGTCCAGCACCGCGCCCTCCCGGCGGATGCTGTCCTCGCGCATGGTGAGCACCCGGTCGAGACGCACCCAACTGGGCCGCTTCTCCCGGTCCCACTCCCCCGGGCCGAGTGACAGCCAGTGCCGCTGGCCGTCCCGGTCGCTCTGGCTGGACAGCATCAGCCCGAACAGCGTGCGGCTGTGCCGGCCCACCACAAGCACCGGACGGTCCTTGCCCTGCCGGGGATCGTCCTCGTAGGGCACCCAGGTCCACACGATCTCGCCCGGGTCCGCCTGCCCGTCCGGCTCCGGCGCGTACGACAGCTCGCGGCGCTGCAACGCGCTGACCTGACGGCGCCGGGCGGGCTGGGCCGGAATCGGCCCGCCGGTGCGGTTCGGCGCGGCGGCGCCCCCGGTGATCCGGCCGAGCCGGGACGCCACGTTCCTCAACAGTCCTGCCACGGCGGGCAGCCTATCCCGCCGGTGCGCGGCGGAATCCGGTGGCGGTCGCGCCGCCCGGTTCACCACCGTGCCCCGGCGCTGCCGGGCAGCGGCGACTCGCCCCGGCCCCGGCGGCGGATCGCCCCGGCCGGGCGAGGACTCGCCCCGGCCGTGGCCGGCAGCGGCCCCGGTCGGGCGCGCGCCGGCCGATCAGGGCGACCGGTCAGGCCGGACGGCGGGCCAGGGCCAGCGTCGTGCGCAGGTCCAGCACGACGGTGCCGCCGAAGCCGTCGACCGCCGCGCCGACCGCGGCGCGGACCCGCTCGCGCAGCTCGGGCGGGCGGCGCAGCTGCGGCGAGAACGTGCCGACCAGCCGCAGGTAGGCCGCGGTGTCCAGCGGCACCGCGCGACGGAACCGGGACAGCCGCACGTCGGTGAAGCAGCCGCTGTCGGCGATGTCGTCGTGGAACCAGCCGTCGGGCCGGTCACCCCGGTCGCCGGGGTCGGCGGAGGCGAACGCGGCCCGGATCGCCTCGGCCTGCTCCGCCTCGACGTAGGCGTAGCGGTGGCCGAGGACGGCGAGCGTGCCGCCCGGGCGCAGGGCGTCGCGGGCGCGCTGGTTGCGGGTGGCCGGGTCGAGCCAGTGCCACGCCATCGCGCACGCAAGCACGTCGACGCCGCCGACCGGTGGGCTCCACCGCTCGAAGCTCTCCGTCACCACCTGCACGCCCGGGAACCGCCGGGCGAGCACCCGGGCCATCCGGGTGTCCGGCTCGACGCAGGTGGTGGCCGCGCCGAGGGCGAGCAGCGTCGCGGTGGCCAGGCCGGTGCCGGCGCCGACCTCGACCAGGGTGTCGGGCGGCCCGCCGTGGTAGTCGCGGACGGCGTCGGCGACCTCGACCGGGTAGCCCGGTCGCGCCTCGTGGTAGGTGTCGGCCGTCTCCCCGAACAGTTGCGACATGCCGCCATCCTCCCAGGTTCGGGCGATGTCGGATGCCCGTCACGCGCCGCGCCCGCCGGGCCGGCGCCCGACGGCGACGATGAGCGGAGGTGAGGAGGACAGCCGTGGGTGGTCTGGTGCAGGAGTTGGTGAAGAAGCTCGCCGAGGAGCTGTTGAGGATGCTCCTCACCTGGGTCGTCCCGAAGGTGCTGCGGTCGGCGCCGCAGTTGGCCCCGCCGGACTGCCCGCGCTGCGGCGGGTACGGCGTGGCACGGTGGGCGCCACCGTCGGCGACGGCGGTGTTCGTACTCTCGCTGCTGACGTTCGTCTGGGGATTCGCCGCGACCGTGCTCGGCGTACCCGTGGCCGTGCTCCTCGTCGCGTTCGGGGTGCGTGACGCCTGGGCGGGTGACCTGACGGCGGCGCTGCCCGGACTGGCCGCGCCGCTGGGTCTGGTGGCGTCCGGCACGGTGATGGTGGCGGGCGCCGCCGGGATGGCCTGGTACCACAGCTTCCCGCCGCGGGTCTGCCGGCGCTGCCACGGCCGGTGGCCCCGCCGGGACCGGGCGGAGTACCTGCGGATGGTGCGGTCGGTGGTGTTCGCCTGCCGGTGCGGCCAGCGGCTGCGCGCGCCGGGTGCCCCGGCCGGAGTCCGGGTGCGTTGCCCGGGCTGCGGCACGGAGCGGGTCGCGCCGGTCGTCAAGCCCGGTGCGGAGAGGGGCCCCTTCCTTCACCGGAGGCGTTGAGCGGGGCCCTCCTTAGGCTGCGGGCATGGAGTTGCCGAGCGATCTGCCGCTGTTCGAGCGAAGCGCGGTGCGGGTGGTGGTGCTCGACGCCGCCGACCGGCTCCTGCTGTTCCACACCCGCGACCCGGAGCACCCCGACCTGGGGGTGTGGTGGGAGCTACCCGGCGGCGGGCTGGACCCGGGCGAGACGTACCGGGAGGCGGCGGTGCGCGAGCTGCGCGAGGAGACCGGCATCGTGGTGACGCCGGACGACATCGGCGCGCCGAGCTGGCGGCGGCGGCCTGCCGGCACTGTTGCCGGCGTTCCTCGCCGGCGAGGAGATCGACGAACCGTTCGAGCTGTGGTCCTGACCGGCGTGCCGGTGGGCGCGTCAGCGGGCAGAGTGGAGCGGTGATTCCTCTCCACGCACCCCTGGCCCACTACGCCGAGCGGCTGCACCGCGCCGCCGGTGAGACCCACCACGTCGCCTCGCCGCTCGGCGCCTGGCTGCTGCTGGCGCTGACCGGCCCGGCCGCCACCGGACAGGCCCGGTCGTCGCTCGCCGAGGCGCTCGGCGTCGACCCGGACGACGCCGCCGCGGCGGCCCGGGCGCTGCTCGCCGCGCCGCACCCGATGGTCGCGGCGGCCACCGCGCTGTGGGAACGGACGCCGTTCGAGGAACTGGCCGAGTGGCGGGCCTCCCTGCCCGCGCACACCGAGCGCGGCCCGCTGCCCGACCAGGCGGCGCTTGACGCCTGGGCCCGGGAGCGCACCGGCGGACTGATCGATCGGTTCCCGGTCGACGTCGCCCCGGAGACGCTGCTCGTGTTGGCCAGCGCGCTTGCCACCCGCTTGTCCTGGGCCGATCCGTTCGAGGTGGCGCCGGGCGCGGAGCTGGGCGCGGACAGCGCCTGGGCCGGCCGGCTGCGGCAGGTGCTCCGGACGCCCCCGGTCGGGCACCGCTGCTGGGTGTCGGCCACCGACCGGGCCGGTGACGTCGCGGTGCACGTGGCGCCGGCCCGGTCTGACGACGACGGGGCGGGAATGCTCGTGGTGTCCGTGGCCGCCGCGCCGGGCGTGCCGGCCGGCGAGGTGCTGGCCACCGCGTGGGACCTGGCCGTGGCCGCCGCCACCGTCCCGGACGGGCCGGTGCCGGGCCGCCGGTCGCTGTTCGACCTGCCGCTGGGCGAGAGCCCGCTGTGGGCGGTGCGCGAGGAGCCGACCCGCACGTTCGCCCGGGACGGCCGGGAGGAGCGTGCCGCCGCCGTGCTGCCGTGCTGGGCGGCGCGGAGCCGACACGACCTCACGCCGCCCGGGTTCGGCTTCGACGCGGCGGCCCGCGCGTTGGGTGAGCTGCTCGGGCTGGTCGAGCCGCCGTTCTCCGCGGCGCAGTCGGCGGTGGCGCGGTTCGGCCGCTACGGCTTCGAGGCCGCCGCGGTGACCGCGTTCGGGATGGTGGCCGGGCTGCCGCCGGAGGGCGTCGCGCGCATCGCCGACCTGCGCTTCGGCCACCCGTACGCGGTGGTCGCGGTGGCCACGGACGCGGCGGGCGGCCCCTGGCACGGCCTTCCGGTCTACTCCGCCTGGGTCGCCGACCCGGAGGACGTGCCCGCCGACGAGGCCGGCTGACGACCACCGTCGAGGATCTGCTCGCGGAGGATGTCCGCGTGTCCACAGTGCTGCGCGAGTTCGCGCAGCACGTGCAGATACACCCACCGCAGCGGAAGCGGGCCCCGCCGGTGCCCACGAAGGATGTCGTCCAGCCCCAGGGCGGACGTGGCCCGGCGGGACGCCGCGCAGGCGTCGCGGTGCGCCCGCCGGACGGCGGGGATCGTGTCGTCGGCGTCGAGGACGAAGGACTCCCCGGAGTCCTCCGGGATGCCGATCTCGGCCCGCGACCGGCACGTGACGGCTTGGTCGAACCAGACCTTCTCCACGAAGGTCGCGTGTTTCACCAGACCCAGAAGCGTGGTCCGGGAGGCCACCAACGATCGGCGTGCCTGTTCCTCGGTCAGCCCGTCCAGGCAGGCGTTGAGCGCGTCACGGTGCTCGTCGAGGAACGCCTCGAACTGGGCGCGGGCCGGCAACGCGACGACCCGGTCCGCGAAGGTGGGCGGAAAGGAGGGCATGAGCGAAGCATTCCAGACCGTCGTCCCGGCGAGGGTCCCGTTCTGTCGACGGACCGGGGTCAGCCCGCGCTGAGGTCGGTGCGGCGGACGATCCACCAGACGGCGAGCAGGGCCAGCACGGTCAGACCCAGGTAGCCGGACGCGACGATCAGGTGGAAGTCCGGGATCCGGCTGCCCGGCTGGTACAGCAGGTGCTGCTCAAGGTGGTTGTCCGCGAAGCAGGCGAGCGTCTCGCCGGTGCCGTTGTCGGGCTGGCAGAGGCGTTGCAGCTCGACGCCGGTGAGCTCGCGCCCGGAGGCGGTGAACGCGCCGGACGGCCCGTCGATGCCGTAGTCGATCATGCCGCCGTCGACGACCAGGGCGTTGCCGCGAAGCACATCGAGGTTCGGCCCGCCGATGGGGCGGTGCACGGACAGCGGCTCCATCAGGGTGGGATAGCGCCACTGGACGAGGTAGGTCAGGCCGATGAAGCCCGCGATCACGACGAACACGGCGGGGAGCGTGCGTCTGATCACGGCGCCGAGCGCGACGCCGACCGCGAACCAGGCGACGCTGATCGCCACCGGCAGCATCCCGGTGTTCAGGAACGGCAGGTAGTCGAAGAGCGTCACCGGGCCGACCAGGGCGGTCGTCCGCTGGAGGTGGTCGCTCACGACGCCGACGACCGCCGTCACCGCTGCCACGAACAGGCCGAGCGCGCCGAGCCTGGTCCACAGCCAGCGCGTCGGAGAGACGTCCTGGCTCCAGGCCAGCAACAGCGTCCGCTGCTCGTGCTCCCGGCTGAGCACCGGAACGCCGATGAACAGGCCGACCAGCAGCGGCATGTACTGCACCAGCCGCTCCAGGGCGGCCAGGGTCAGGCTCAGGGGTGCGGACCCGCCGAGCCGCCGGCCCTGCGGGGACGTCTCCGGGCAGAACGTCTGGTGGCACTGGTGCCACAGGTCGGTCAGCTCCATCGACAGGTAGGTCATCCAACCCGCCAGGACCCCGGCCAGGACGAGCGTGGCGACCAGGGTCCAGCGGTGCTGGCGCCAGGTCAGCCACAGCAGGCCGCGAAGCCCCGCGCCGGACCCGGCATCCTCCTGGCGCTGCGCGGGGGCCGTGTCGACGACCACGTTCATGAGACCGCCTCCAGATTGCGGGATTCCGTGGCCGACGCCCTGAGGTAGGTCAGGATCAGCTCGTCCAGGGTGAGGGGCTGGGCCGCCCAGCCGGGCGCGACCATGGCGTGCGCCGTCGGGGTCGCCGGCCGCCGGAGCACGAACGTGGACTGGCGGTCGGTGTGCCGCGCCTGGACGATGACGCCCGGGCCGGGTGGCTGGTCCGCGCGCGGCCCGGTCATCCGCACGTGGCTGTCGAGCAACTCCTCGACATCGCCGGTGAGCACGGGACGGCCCGCGTCGAGCAGCAGCAGATGGTCCCCGACACCACTGAGCTCGGCGATGATGTGGGTGGACAGCATGACGGTCATGTCACCGTCGGCGGCCTCCGCCATGAGTTCGCCTGTCACCTCGGTGCGGGCCACCGGGTCCAGATTCGCCAGCGGCTCGTCGAGCAACAGCACCGCCGGGCGGGAACCCAGGGCGACCGCCAGCGCGACCTGCGCCCGCTGCCCGCCGGAGAGCCTGCCGCAGCGGCGGTCCATGGGGATGTCGAAGCGTTCCAGCCAGGACAGCGCCCGCCGCTGGTCCCACACCCGGTTGGTCGACCTGCCGAAGCGGAGCATGTCCGACACACTGAAGTCCCGGTAGAGCGGCTTGTCCTGGGCGAGGATCGCGACCCGACTGCCGGCGGAACCGCCCTCGTCGCCGGACCTGCCCCGCACCACCGGCCGGCCGTGGACCAGCAGCGAGCCGCCGGTGGCCGCCAACGTGCCGGCGATGATGCTCATCAGCGTCGACTTGCCCGCGCCGTTCGCGCCGACAAGCGCGATGATGCGGCCGGCGGGCAAGCGGAAGCTGCACTCCCGCAGAGCCCACACGCTGCCGTAGCGCCGGCTCACGTCGCGGGCCTCCACGGCGACGGACCGATCGGTCATGCCGCGCCCTCCTTCTTCCCGCGGCCCGCGACCGGCGCCGGCGTCGCGGCCCGGCGGGTGGAGTTCTCGACGATCACCGAGGCGAGCAGCGCCTGGACGTCCTCGTCCTCCAGCCCGGCCTCACGCGCCTGGTCGAGCCAGCGGGCCAGGCTGCCGCGAAGCCGGGCCATGACGTGCGGATCGGCGTGGCCGAGCGTGCCGCTGACGAAGGTGCCCGCGCCCTGCCGCGCCTCGACCAGGCCGGACAGCTCCAACTCCCGGTAGGCCTTGAGCACGGTGGTCGGGTTGACCGTGCACGAGGTCACCACGCTGCGCACGGTGGGGAGCTGATCCCCCGGCCGCAGCGTCCCGATCCGGAGACCTTCGCGCACCTGCCGCACCAGCTGCGCGTACGCGGGAACGCTGCTGGACCGGTCGACATGAAAGTTGATCACCTGATGTCCTCCAGATTGTTCTGCTCTAGTAGAACACCAGCTAACCAGTATGACAAGAATCGCGTAGTCACGATCCGGCGTGTTAAAAGGGGGCCCCGCCTCTACCGGAGGCGTTAATAAGGGCCCCCGCCTTGCACGTCAGGGGCGGGGGCCCAGGAACAGGCCGCCGCTGGCGTCGATGACCTGGCCGGTGATCCACCGCGCGGCGTCGGAGGCGAGGAACGCGACCACGTCGGCGACGTCCCCGGGGCCACCCAGCCGGTCGAGCGCCGTCATGCCGGTGATCAGCTCGACCAGGCCGGGCGTCTCGAAGACCGGCCCGTTGGCCGGGGTCCGGGTGGCGCCCGGCGCGACCGCGTTCACCGTGATGCCCCGGGCGCCGAGCTGGTTGGCCAGGGTCAGGGTCATCGTCTCGACCGCGCCCTTGGTCATGGCGAACGAGGTCTGGGTGGCGTTTGCCATCCGGGTCGCCACGGACGAGAGGGTGATGATCCGGCCGCCGTCGCGGAGCAGGGGCAGCGCCCGTTCGATGATGAAGTACGGCGCCCGCACGTTGACCGCGAACAGCCGGTCGAACGCGGCGGGCGTGGTGACGCCGAGCGGTCCGGCGGGTGGCGCCGCCGCGTTGTTGACGAGGATGTCGAGAGGCCGCCCGGCCAGGTGCTCCTGGACACCCGCGAACAGCGTGTCGACGTCGCCGTCGACGCCCAGTTCCGCGCCGACGGCGTACGCCGTGCCGCCGGCGCGCGTGATCTGGTCGATCGTCTCCGTCGCGCCGTCCGCGCCGGTGCCGTGGTGGGCGATGACGACGGCGCCCCGCGCCGCCAGCCGGACCGCGATGGCCTGGCCGATGCCGCGCGACGCGCCGGTGACAAGCGCCGTCCTGCCGACAAGTTCACTCATGATGTGAGCCGCTCCCAAACTGGTAGTAACTATCAGGCTGATAGTGTCTACCAGATGGATGGGCGGCACTCAACGCTGCGGGAGCAACGGCGGGCCGATACGCAGCGCATGATCCAGGCGCATGCGGTGCGGTTGTTCGTCGAGCGCGGCTACGACGGCACGACCGTGAACGACGTCGCCGAGGCGGCGGGCGTCTCACCGATGACCGTCTACCGGCACTTCCCGACGAAGGAAGATCTCGTGCTCGTCGACCAGAACGGCCCGCTTGTCGCCGAGCGGATCGCCGCGACGCCGGCCGGGCAACCGCTCGTCCGCCGCATCGGCGCCGCGCTCGTCGACTCGGCACGCACGCTTAGCGAGGGCGACGACAGGTTCCTGCTGGCCCGCCTACGGCTGATGATCTCGACGCCCGCCCTGCGCGCCCGGCACCTGGACAACCACTACGTGCTGCAACAGGCAATCGTGGACGGCCTCGGCGACGGCGACACCCCGGAGGCGGCCTTCCACGCCGCGGCGGCGGCCAGCGCCTGCCTCGCCGCCATGCACACCGCGCTGGTCCGGTGGGCGGAGGACGACGGCCGCGACGACCTGGCCGACCTGATCACACATGCGTTCGCGGCGGCCTTCGGCGACCAGGCCGCGGCCGGCGGGACGCCGGCACACCCGTGAGCGACAGGACCGCGCCGGGCCCGGACCGCGATGGTGGACCACGGGTGTTGGTGGGAGCCGGATCGGCTCAGGACGTCGCCGCCCGCGGGCCGTACCGTTCGGCCGCGCGCGCCTTCGCCTTCGCGGCCTCCACCTCGCGGTCCCGGGAGGGCGCCTTCGTCACGAGGTGGTCCAGCAGGGTCCGAGTGGCCTCGGTGACCGCGCGGACCGCCTCGTCGAACGCCTCCTCGTTGGCCGCGGACGGCCGGGTGGCGCCGCTGACCTTGCGCACGTACTGCAGGGCGGCGGCTTCGATCTCGTCATCGGTCGCGGGCGGCTCGAAGTTGTGGAGCACGCGAATGTTGCGGCACATGCCTCCACCATGCCAGCCCGGTCCGACACCCGCACCGCCCCGGCGCTTGACAGGGTGAGGTCAGACCGGGACGGCCTCCCGGGCCTCCGCCTTGGCGGCCAGGCGCTTCTCCCGCTCCTGGGCGCCGATCAGGTCGTCGGGCAGGGAGTCCTCGACCTCCAGGTCGAAGCGGCGCAGCAGCCGGATCGCGAAGCCGCCCACGGTGATCAGGATCAGGACCACCCCGAAGCAGACGTACGCGAAGCCGATGCCGCGGCCCGGACCGGTGCCGATCACCTCGCCCACGGTGCCGGCGAGGGTGCCGTCCGGGGCGAGCATCGGCTCGAACAGGGCGGTGGCGGCCGGCGCGAGCAGCGCGAACCCGATCGGCAGCGTGGACCAGGAGATGGTCTGGTTCAGGCTGAACACCCGGCCGTGGAAGCGCTGCGGCACCTTCACCTGGACGATCGTCGCGTAGATCGACTGCGCGGTGGTCATCGCCATGGCCAGCCAGCAGAAGCCCACACAGATCATCACGATCGACGCGTCCAGGCCGATCAACACGCAGCCGATCGCGGTGCCCAGGTTGCCGATCAGCACGCCGATCATCCGCCGCTTGCGCGGCCCGCCCCACAGCGACATGAGCACGCCGCCGAGCACCGCGCCCACCGCCTCGGCCAGCGCGACCTGCGCCACCTGGGTCGGGCTGCCGAACGACAGCACCAGTGGGGTGGTGAGCACAAGCGCCGGCGCGAGGAAGACGTTGCCGAGCGCGAAGTAGCCGAGCATCAGCCGGAACCCACGGTGCCGCCAGGAGTAGCGCAGACCGTTCGCGATGGCCACCAGCAGCCGTTCCCGGGGCCGCCAGCCGAGCAGGTCCGGGAAGCGCACCACGGCCAGGGTGAGGATCGCCACCACGTAGCTGGCCACGTCGACGACCAGGATGCCCTTCAGCTCGATCGCGGCGAGCAGGCCGGCGGCGAACGCCGGCATCAGCAGCGTGGCCACGCCTGTGGAGAGCTGGGTGATGCCCATGGCGTGGCCGAGGTAGCGCTTCGGCACCAGTTGCGGCACCGCCGACTGGAACGCGATCCGCTGGAACGACCCGGCCACCGAGCTGAACGCCACAAGCAGATAGATGTGCCAGAGCACCAGGTTGTCGGTCCACAGCAGGGCGGCCAGCACCAGTTGGACCGAACCGGCCACGGAACTCGCCAGCATCATGATCCGACGCCTGCTGACCCGGTCGACAAGGGCGCCGGCCACCGGCAGCATGAGCACGCCGCAGATCAGCGCGAGCGCCCAGAGCAGGCCGAGGTCGGCCACCGAGCCGGTCCGGCTGAACAGCCAGATCGGCAGCGCGAACGCGGTGAGCGCGGAGCCGGTGCTGGAGACGAGCTGCCCGACCGTGACGGCCAGGAACCGGCCCATGCTCGGCTTCACCGTGGCGGCCGGCGGCCCGCCCGTACCGACCCGCAGCGTGTCGTGCACCGCCCAGCCGGCGTCCTCGCCCCGGGCCTGCGGGTCGAGCGCGGTGACGTCACCGGCCACCACCGCGGGATGCACCCGGTTGACGATCTCGGCCAGTTCCTCGGCGCGGTACTTCAGGAAGAAGTGCCCGGCCTGGTCGAGGACGACAAGCCCGAGCGTGTCGCTGAGGAACTGCCACTCGGCGTACCGCTCGCGGTGGTAGTCGGTGACCGGGTCCTCGGAGCCGACCACCGAGACGATCGGCGCGCGCAGCTTCGTCGCCTGCCGGTCCAGCAGCCCGGTGAAGTACTCCTCCGAGGCGCGGGAGTCGGCCCGCATGTTGCTGATGATCCGGTCGGCCTGCTCCGGGTCCAGCTCGTCGGTGTCCACGCCCATCGACTTGAGCCAGCTCGCGTAGTGCTTGTTGCTGCGGAGCTGCTCCAGCCGGTTGCGGGCGGCTGAGAACACGCCCTTCGGGCGGGCGAACGGGAACATCGCGCCGATGTAGACGGCGGCGAGGTCCCGACCGGCCGCCTCCACCTTGCGGGCCACCTCGGCGACGATGGCGCTGCCCACGCCGCAGTGACCGTAGAGCGCGAGAGGCCCCTCGACGCGCTCCATGATCTCGTCGGCGACCCGGGTGGTGAGCTCGTCGAACGGCAGCGCGTCCTCGCTGAGACCGACGTCGTGACCGGGGATGGCGAGCGACCACAGCGCGTGCCCGGCCGGAAGCGCGTCGGCCAGGGGCTGGTAGACGATGGCGCTGCCGCCGCCGTACGGGACGCAGACGTAGGTGAGCACCCGCTTGCCGGCGGGGATCGGCCTGGTCAGCTCGTAGAGCAGGCGGCGCGGCCCCTCCTGGGCGGCGTCGCCGGCGACGAACACGGCCAGCTCGCGGATGGTGCGCTGCTGGAACAGGTCCATCACGCCGACCGCCCGGCCGCCCAGTTCGGCCTTGCGGATCCGCGCCACCACCTGGGTGGCGAGCATGGAGTGCCCGCCCAGGTCGAAGAAGTCGTCGTCGATGCCGAGCGTGTCGACGCCCAGCACCTCGGACCAGATCACGGCGAGCGCGCGCTCGGTGTCGTCGCGCGGCTCGACGAGCGCCACCGACGCCTCGCGGGTGACCACCGGGGCGGGCAGCGCCCTGCGGTCGAGCTTGCCGTTGGGGGTCAGCGGCAACGCGTCGAGCGTGACGAACGCGGCCGGCACCATGTACTCCGGCAGCGTGTCCTTCAGCGCCGCCTTCAGCGCGGCGTGCTCGGCCGGCCCGACCAGGTACGCGGTGAGCCGCTTGTCGCCCGGGCTGTCCTCCCGGACGATCACCGTGGCCTCGGTGACACCCGGCTGCCCGCGCAACGCGCTCTCGATCTCGCCCAGCTCGATGCGCAGGCCGCGCAGCTTCACCTGGTGGTCGATCCGGCCGAGGAACTCGATCACTCCGGCGCCGTCCGGCCCGACGACCCAGCGGGCCAGGTCCCCGGTGCGGTAGAGGCGGGCGCCCGGCTCGGCCGCGTACGGGTCGGGGACGAACCGCTCCGCGGTCAGGGCCGGCCGGCGGTGGTAGCCGCGGGCCAGCCCGACGCCGCCGATGTGCAGCTCACCGGCGACGCCGACCGGGCAGCGGGCGCCGGACGGGTCGAGCACGTGCAGCCGCAGGTTGGCGATCGGCGCGCCGATCGGCACCGCGCTCACCTCGGCCAGCCGTGCCGGCTCGCACTCCCACGCGGTGACGTCGATGGCCGCCTCGGTCGGGCCGTAGAGGTTGTGCAGGCCGCACCGGGGCAGCCGGGCGGTGAAGTCGACCGCCGTGGCCAGCGGCAGCTCCTCGCCGGAGCAGATCACCCGGCGCAGCGCGGTGGCCGCCTCGACGCCGTCCTCGGCCAGGAAGACGGTGAGCATCGACGGCACGAAGTGGGCGGTGGTGATCCGCTCGGACACCAGCAGGTCGCGCAGGTAGCCGGCGTCCTTGTGCCCGCCGGGGGTGGCGAGCACCAGGCGGGCGCCGGTGCGCAGCGGCCAGAAGAACTCCCAGACCGACACGTCGAAGCTCGCCGGGGTCTTCTGGAGCACCGCGTCGTCGGCGCCGAGACCGTACGTCTTCTGCATCCAGTCGAGCCGGTTGACGATGCCCCGGTGGGTGTTCGGCACGCCCTTGGGCCGGCCGGTGGACCCGGAGGTGTAGATGACGTACGCCAGGTGCGCCGGCCCGGCGAGCGGCGCCGGGTCGGTGGCCGGCTGGTCGGCCCAGACCGCCGGGTCGTCCAGGTCGAGCACGGTGGCGTCGGTGGCCGGCAGCACGTCGCGCAGGCGCCGCTGGGTCAGCACCACGGGCGCGTCCGCGTCGGTGACCATGAAGGCCAGCCGGTCGGCCGGGTATTCCGGGTCCAGCGGCAGGTAGGCGCCGCCGGCCTTGAGCACGCCGAGCAGGCCGGCGACAAGCTCGACCGAGCGTTCCGCGCACACCCCCACGAGCGTCTCCGGGCCGACGCCGACCGCGCGCAGCCGGTGTGCGATCCGGTTGGCGTCCGCGTTCAGCTCCGCGTACGTGCGGCTGTGCCCGTCGATGGTGACCGCGACCGCGTCCGGGGTGGTGGCGGCGCGCTCCTCGATCGGGACGTGCAGCGTCTGCGCGTGCGGAAAGTCCGCCGCGGTGTCGTTCCAGCCGGCCAGCAGCGCCCGCTCGGCGTCGGGCAGCAGCGGCAGCCGGGAGATCGGGGTGTCCGGCGCGGCGAGGACCGCGTGCAGCAGGGTGGTCCACCGCTGCGCCATCCGCTCGACGGTGGCCCGGTCGAACAGGTCGGTGTTGAAGACCAGCTTGCCCCAGAGCCCGTCGACGGTCTCCACCGCGTGCAGCTCGAAGTCGAACCGGGTCGCCTTCAGCTCCATCGGGGTCCACGCGAACGTGACGTCGTCGGCCCCGGACACGCCGCGGAACCGGCCCATCTCGTAGTTCTGGAGCACGAACATGGTCTGGAACACGGGTGAGCGGCTGACGTCGCGCGGCAGCCCCAGCTCGTGCACGACCTTCGCGAACGGCACCTCGGCGTGTTCGAAGCCGTCAAGCACGGTAGGCCGGGTGCGGGCCAGCAACTCGGTGAAGGTCGGGTCGCCGGCCAGGTCGGCGCGCAGCGGCAGCATGTTGACGAACATGCCGACGACGTCCTCCAGCTCCGGCGCGGACCGGCCGGCCACCGACGCGCCGACGGCGAAGTCGTCCTGCCCGGCGTGCCGGGCCAGCAGCACCTGGTACGCCGCCAGCAGCGTCATGAACAGCGTGCCGCCGCTGTCCCGGGTGAGCGCGCGCAGCGCCTCGGTGGCCGCCGGGTCGAGCTGGAACTCGACGAAGTCACCCCGGTAGGTCTGGGTGGCCGGGCGGGGCCGGTCCAGCGGCAGTTCGAGGGGGGTGATCCCGGCGAGGCGCTGCTTCCAGTAGTCCACGTGCGACCGGGCCCGCTCCCCGTCCAGCTCCCGCGCCTCCCAGACGGCGAAGTCGCCGTACTGGATCGGCAGGGCCGGCGGCTCGCCACCGCGGTAGAGCGTGATCAGGTCGCGCAGCAGCACGTCCACCGACCAGCCGTCGCCGACGATGTGGTGCTGGCCGAGGAAGAGCACGTGATGATCGGCGGCGACCTGGATCAGCAGGGCGCGCAGCAGCGGCCCGTGCGCCAGGTCGAACGGCTCGGCCGCCGCCGCGTCGACGAGCGCCTGCGCGGCGGCCTCGTCGGCCGCCTCCACCACGGTGAGCGGGATGTCCGGCGTCTCGGCGATCACCACGGTCGGACGGCCGTCGGCGTCGGCCGGGAAGCGGGCCCGCTGCGACTCGTGCCGGGCGCCGAGCGCGGCCAGGGCCGCGCGCAGCGCGTCGACGTCGAGCGGTCCGCGCACCCGCATCGGCACCGCGATGTGGTACGCGGCCTCGCCCGGCGCGAGCTGGTCCATGAACCAGACCCGTTCCTGGGCGTACGACAGCGGCACCGGCGCGCCGTCCGGCCGAGGGGTGATCCGGGCCGCGGGGGCGGCGCCGTGGCGGGCGCGTAGCCGGCGGGCGACGAGCGCCTGCCGGGCCGCCTCGCGGGCCGGATCCTTCAGGTCGGTCATGAGTTGGTGTCCTCTTCCGCCGCGAGCAGCGCGGCGACCTCGGTGTCGGAGAGCCCGTCGAGTTCGGCGGCGATCAGCTGTTCGATCTGGGCGGCCAGGTCCGCCACCACGGGGCTGCCGAACAGCGCCCGCATGGGCAGCTCGACGTCCACCTCGGCCCGGATCCGGGCCATCGCCCGCATGCCGCGCAGCGAGTTGCCGCCGAGGGCGAAGAAGTTGTCGAGCGCGCCGACCTTCTCCACCTGGAGGATATCCGCGTACACCTCGGCGACCAGGGCCTCGGCCTCGGTGCGCGGCGCGACGTAGCTGTCCCGCGCCGGCCCGCCGGCCGCCGGGGCGGGCAGCGCGGCCCGGTTCAGCTTGCCGTTGGGGGTCAGCGGCAGCGCGTCGAGGCGGACCAGGGCGGCCGGCACCAGATGCGCCGGCAGCTCGCGGGCCAGCTCGGCGCGGACCGAGTCCTCCCGGGCCGGCCCCACGACGTAGCCGACGAGCGTCGGATCGCCGTTGTCGGCGCGTACCGCCGCGGCGGCGGCCCGCACGTCCGGGTGGGCCAGCAGCGCGGCCTCGACCTCGCCCAGCTCGATCCGCATGCCGCGGACCTTGACCTGGTCGTCACGGCGACCCAGGTAGTCGAGCGTGCCGTCGGCACGCCGGCGGGCCAGGTCGCCGGTGGCGTACATCCGGGCGCCGGGCGGGCCGTACGGGCAGGGCAGGAACCGCTCGGCGGTGAGGCCGGGCCGGTCGTGGTAGCCGCGGGCGAGTTGGACGCCTGTGACGTACAGCTCGCCGACCACGCCCGGCGGCACCGGCTGGAGCGCGCCGTCGAGCAGCAGCGCTCCGGTGTTCGGCGCGGGCGTGCCGATCGGCACCGGACCCGGGGGCAGCGGCGCGCCGGGGGCGATCCGGGCCGCGACGCAGCCGACGGTGGCCTCGGTCGGGCCGTACTCGTTCGTCACCGCCACCTCGGGGTGCGCGGCCCGCCAGCCGGCGAGCTGCTCGCCGGTGAGCGCCTCGCCGCCGATCACCAGGTCGGCGGTGGGCGACAGGTCGGCGTCGAGCAGTGGCAGGTGGCTCGGGGTGACCTTGAGGAAGGACGGTCGGCCCCCGGCCCGGGCGGCGGGCGAGTCGATCGCGGCCAGCCGCACCGTGCCACCGGCGGTGAGCGTGCCGAGCAGCCCGGTGACGGTGAGGTCGAACGACACCGGCGAGTGCAGCAGCGCCACGCCGGCCAGGCCCGGGTAGGCCGCGCGGGCCCAGGCCAGGTAGGCGGTCACCGCGCGGTGCGCGACCACCACGCCCTTCGGCCGGCCGGTGGAGCCGGAGGTGTGCAGCACGTACGCCTGGTGCTCCGGGCGCAGCGGGGTGACCCGGTCGGCGTCGGTGAGGTCGTCGCCGGGCTGGTCCGCGCCGACCTCACCGTCGAGCACGAGCGCGTCGCCTGGTGCCAGCGCGGCGGTGTCCGGCATCGCCACCACAAGCGCCGGGCTGGCGTCCGCCAACAGGTAGGCGATCCGCGCGGCCGGGTAGGCGGGGTCCACCGGCACGTACGCGGCGCCGGACTTCAGCACCGCGAGCAGCGCCACCACCAGCTCGCAGGAGCGGGGCAGGACCAGCGCGACCCGGGTCTCCGGGCCGGCGCCCCGGGCCACCAGCAGCCGGGCCAGCCGGTTCGCCGCGGTGTCCAGCTCGGCGTAGCTGAGCGTCACGCCGTCGCAGTCAAGCGCCACGGCGTCCGGGGTGGCGGCGACCTGCCGCCGCACCTCGTCGACCACAGTGGTCGCCGGCACCTCCCGCGCGTCGCCGGTCGAGGCGTCGAGCGCCAGGTCCCGCTCGTCGTCGGTGAGCAGCGGCAGCGCGCCGACCGTCCGCTCCGGCTCGGCCACCGCGGCGGCGAGCAGCCGCGCGTAGCGACGCGCCACCGTCTCCGCGGTCGCCCGGTCGAACAGCGCGGTCCGGTAGACCAGGCGGCACTCCCCGCCGGTGATGTCGAAGGCCAGGTCGTCCTTGGTGGTGCCCAGCTCCGCCGGGTCGAGGCCGGAGTCCGGGATCCAGTTCAGCGCGGTCTGGAAGATCGGCTGCACCGACGGGTCCCGCTGCGGGGCCACCGCCTCGACGATCTTCTGGAACGGGGTCCGGCCGTGTTCCATGGCGTCGATCAGGCCGTTGCGCACGCGGCCGAGCAGGTCGGCGAAGGTCGGGTCGCCGGAGACGTCGCAGCGCAGCGCCACCGGGTTGACGAACATGCCGATCAGCGGCGCCAGCTCGGGGTTGTCACGGCCCGCGGTGGAGACGCCGACCACCACGTCGGTGTCGCCGGAGATCCGGGACAGCAGCGCCGCGAAGCCGGCCAGCAGCACCATGTACGGCGTGGCCTGCGCGCCGACCGCAAGCGCGCCGATCCGGTCGAGCAGCCCGTCGGGCAGCGTGAAGCGCACCTCGTCACCGGCGAATCCGAGCTGGGCCGGGCGGGGCCGGTCAAGCGGCAGGCCGGTGACCGGCGGCGCGCCGGCCAGGTGACCGGTCCAGAACGCGAGCTGCCGGTCCAGTTCGTCGCCGGTGAGCTGCTCGCGCTCCCAGACCGCGAAGTCGGCGTACTGGATGGGCAGCTCGGGCACGACGGGCTCGGCGCCGGTGGACGCGGTCAGCTCGGCGTGGAACAGCACCGCCGAGTGGCTGTCGAAGACGGCGTGGTGCACCACGAAGAGCAACCTCCGGGTGTCGCCGAGGTCGACCAGGCGGGCCCGCCACAGCGGCGGCGCGTCGAGCGGGATCGGGGTGCGGACCAGCTCGGTCCGGAGCCGCTCGAACGCGGCCGGCCGGTCGCCGGCGGGCAGGTGGCTAAGGTCGGTGGTGGGCAGCGTGACCGGCTCGTGGGCGCGCACCACCTGCACCAGCGCGCCGTCGTCGACCCGCAGGTGGGTGCGGAGCGCCTCGTGCCGGGCCACCACCCGGTCCAGCGCGGCGGTGGCCGTGGCGGCGTCCGCCCCGGCCGGGACGGCCCACGGGACGGAGATGTTGAACACCGGCGAGCCGGCGTCGAGCTGGTTGGCCATCCACACCCGCTCCTGGGCGTACGAGGCCGGGAAGGTCCACTCCTGGCTCATGAGAGCCCCTCGCGCACCGAACGGGGACGCATGTCGGTCCAGACCTCGTCCACGTGGGCCAGGCACTCGTCGCGACCGCCGGCGAAGCCGGTGTCGTGCCAGCCGGCGGGCAGGTCCCGGTCGGCCGACCAGATCGAGTACTGCTCCTCGTCGTTGCGGACGACAAGGAATCGGGGTTCGGCCATCTCAGTTCGCTCCAGCGGTGTCGGGGGTGTACGCCTCGGCCATCGCCACGGCGATTTTTCGCGGGCCGGTGAACGGCTCCCGGCCGTGCGCGGCGGTCATGTTGTCGACCACGAGCACGTCGTCGCGCTCGTAGTCGAAGCGGACCGTGGCCGCCCGGTAGGCGGCGCGCAGGTGGTCCATGACGTCGGCGGGGATCTCGCCGCCGTCGCCGTAGTAGGTGTTCGACGGCAGCCCGTCGGCGCCGAACATGGCCAGCAGGCCCTCCTGGTAGTCCGCCGGAAGCGTGCTGAGGTGGAAGAACGTGGCGTGGTTGAACCAGCGCGGGGTGTCCGACCCGGGCCGGTGGTGCACGACGTCGCGCACCGCGCGGGTCCGCAGGCCGTCCGCGCCGACCCACTCCACGGTGATCCCGTTCGCCGCCGCGTACGCCTCGACCTCGGCGCGGCTCTCGGTGTTGAACACCTCCTGCCAGCGGGTGCCGAAGTCGCCGTGGAAGTTGCGGACCAGCATCCAGCGACGCCTGACGAACTCCTCCCGCACCGCGGGGTCGATCAGCTCGTACACCCGGCGCACGTCGGCCAGCGGGGTGGCTCCGAGCGTCAGCGGCGGGGTGACGCACCAGAAGAACAGCGTCAGCGGCCAGCGCGCCTGGTAGGAGTTCTCGTTGTGCAGGAAGATCTCCTCGTCCGGCGGGTAGTCGGTCGAGGTGTAGACCCGTCCGGAGATGGAGTGCCGGGGCGAGGAACGCTCGGTGTAGGTCAACGGCTCGCCGGCCAGCGCGCGCACGGCGGCGTCGAAGCCGTCCACGCCGCCGACGTCGAAGCCGCGGAACAGCAGCCCGCCGTGGGCGACGAGGGTGTCCCGCAGCTCGGCGCGGCGGGCCGCGATGAGGTCGGTGAGCGCCCGACCGTCGTTCTCCACGACCACCGGGAGCGTGGCGGTTGTCTCGCTCATGATGCGGTGTCTCCTTGTTGGGTCGGGTCAGCCGCGGGGTAGCCGCGGGATGGCCGGGATCGCCGCCGGCGCGGTCGACGGGTCGGCGGGCGCCTCGGCGCGCAGCTCCTCGATGCGGGCGGCCAGGCCGGCCACGGTCGGGGTCTCGAAGAGACTGCGCATCGGCAGTCGCACCCCGGTCGCCTTCCGCATCGCGGCGATGAGCTGCACGGCGACGAGCGAGTTGCCGCCGAGGGCGAAGAAGTCGTCGTCCACGCCGACGTCTGTGACGCCGAGGCCGTCGCGCCACACCTGCGCGATGGTCCGCTCCAGGTCGGTGCCGGGCGCGGCCGAGCCACCGGTGGCGCCCGGCGCGCCGGCCGGGGCGTCGGTCTCCCCGGCCAGGCTGTCCGTGGTGACCCGGGCGGCCCGGCGCCGGATGTCGGCCACCGCGCGGGTGGCGATCACCACCTGCGCGCCGAGGCCGGCGCCGAGGCTGCGGCGGAACGCCTCCGCGCCGTCCACCGGCCGGATGTCCTCGGTGACCGGGGCCGGCTCGTCGGTCGCCGGGGTCTCGGCCAGGGTGCCGGCGACCGCGCCCCGGTCCACCCGGCGCAGCACGAAGTCGCTTATCGCGACCAGCTCCCGGCCGTGCGGGTCGCGCAGCGACAGGTCGGCGGCGACCACCTCGTCGGTGGCGGCGGGCCGGTGGCGCAGGTGACTGTGGAACGTCTCCGGCAGCGTCCCGCGCACCACGATCCGGCCGTACGACAGCGGCAGGTAGGTGCCGGCGCCCTGGCCCCGGCCGAACGCGGTGGCCACGTCGAGCAGCGCCGGGTGCAGCCCCCAGGCGGGCAGGTCGTCCCGCGCGGCGGCGGGCGCCTCCACCCGGGCCAACTCCTCCCCCTCGCCCAGGTGGTGCTCGGTGAGCGCGGCCCAGCGCGGCCCGAACGTGAGCATGCTGGTGCGACCGTGCCCGAACGAGGCGTCGTCGTCGACCCGCCGGCCGGCGACCTCGGCCGGCGCGGCCGGCGGCGCGGCCTCGGTGGTCCAGCCGGCCGTGCCCCGCACGTGCGTACGCGACCGGCCGGCGGTGAGGCTGGCCACGGTGAAGTCCACGCCGTTCTCGGCCGGGGCCAGCTCGACCCGGTACTGCGCGACGGAGCCGTCCGGCACGCCGAACGGCTCCAGGAACACCACGTCGCGCAGCTCCACCGCGGCGTCCGGCGCCGGCGCGGGCAGCGCGGCGACCACGGCGGCGCGCACCGACTCCAGGTGGGCGGTGCCCGGCACCACAGGCACGCCGCCGATCCGGTGCTCGTCGAGCAGCCAGTGGGTGTCCGCCGCGACGAGACCGTGCAGCACGGCGCCGTCCGGGCCGATGACCATGGTGGTCAGCACCGGGTGGTTGACCGCGCTTGTCACGGTGTCCCGCCCGGCGGCCCGGAAGGCGGCCGGCGCGGCGGTCTCCACCGCCATGCCGACCTCGGCCCAGCCGCCCCAGTTCTGCGACACCACAGGCGCGCGGAAACCGGCGCCGGAGCGCGCGAAGGCGTCCAGGACGTTGTTCGCGGCGCAGTAGTCGACCTGGCCGAACCCGCCGATCACCGCCGTGACCGAGGAGCAGAGCACCACGAAGTCGAGCGGCAGGTCGCCGAAGACCTGGGCCAGGGCCAGCGTGCCGGCGAGCTTCGGCGCGAGCACCCGCTCCGCCTCGGCCCGCTCCTTCACCTCGGCCATGCCCCCGCCGGGCAGACCGGCGGCGTGCACGATGCCGTCCAGCCCACCGAAGCGGCGCTCCGCCTCGGCGCGGGCCCCGCGCAGGTCGTCCGGGTCGGTGACGTCGACGGCGAGCACAAGCACCTCGGCGCCCGCGGCCTCCATCCGGCGGATCGCCGCGATGGCCCGGCCGGCCCGGTCCGCGCCGCCGTGCACCGCCAGGTGCGCGTCCCAGTCGTCCCGCTCGGGCAGGCCGGAGCGGGCCAGCAGCACCAGCTTGGCGCGGGCCCGGACCGCGAAGTCCTCGGCCAGGGTGACACCGATGCCACCGAGACCGCCGGTGATCAGGTAGCGGCCCTCCTCGCGCAGCACGCCCGGCTCGTCCTCGGGCCCCACGGTCACCTGCTCGTAGCCGCCCACCCAGCGCCGGTCGCGGCGCAGCGCCACCTCCGGGTGCTCCGGGTCGACCGGGCTGCGCAGCTCCACCACGAGGGCGGCCACGCCGCGCGCGACCGGGTCGGCGTCGAGCAGCCGGACGGTGAGGCCGGGCAGCTCGACCGGGAGCACCCGGGCCAGTCCGGTGAGCGTGGCGTGCTCGGGCCGGACCACGTCATCGCCGCGCACGTCGCCGATGCCGGCGGTGACCAGGTCGAGGCGGACGCCTGCCTCCTCGGCGGTCAGGCCGGCGCCGGCGAGCGCCTGCACCAGGTGCAGCGCGCCGAAGAAGCCGCGCTCCTGGGCGGCCCAGGCGGCCCGCACGTCGGTGCCGGCCGGCTCGCCGTCGAGCGCGAACGCGTGCACGATCCGGCGGGGCAGGTCCGGTCCGAGCGCCGCGACGAGCGCGTCGGCGTCGGACCGGTCGCCGGGCCGCAGCCGGAAACCGGTCGCGGTGGCCGCGAACGCGCCGCCGGCGCGTACCTCGACCGGGTCGTCGCCGGCGGCCCGCAGCGCGGCGACGAGCGCCTCGCCGCGCGGACCGTCGGCAAGCACCAGGCAGCGGCCCAGCGGCTCCACCGCGCGGGCCGGCGCGACCTGCCGCCACACCGGCACGGCGAACCACTCCGGCAGCGGCCGGGGGCCGGCCTCGGCCGGGGTCGCGGCCGTCTCCTCCACCGGGTCCGGCTCGATCCAGTAGCGGCGTCGCTCGAACGGGTACGTGGGCAGCGGCACCCGCCGCGCGCCGGGGTCGGCGGCGAGGTTCACCGCCGTCCCGGCGCACCAGAGCGCGCCGGCCGTGCCGAGCAGCGTGGCCAGGTCACCTGTCGACTCGCCGGGCCCGGGCAGGCTGCCCAGCGGGGTGAACGCCCGCTGCGCCGCGCCCGCCCTGGCGACCTGCATCCGGGCCAGGTTGGCCAGTTGCCGGCCCGGGCCGCACTCGACGAGCGCCCACGCGCCCTCGGCGAGCAGGGTGGCCACGCACGCGCCGAAACGGACCGGTCGGCGCAGGTGCGCGGCCCAGTACGCCGGGTCGGTGGCCTGCGCGTCGGTGATCCAGGTGCCTGTCACGTTGGACACGAACGGCACCGCCGGCGGGCGCAGCGGCACGCCCGCCATCAGCGCGGTGAACTCGTCGAGGATCGGGTCCGTCATCGGCGAGTGGAACGCGTGCGAGGTGCGCAGCAGCTTGGACTTGTGCTTCCCGCCGAGGCTCTCGGCGAACGCCTCGACGAGCGCGGTCTCGCCGGCCACCACGCAGGTGCCGGGGCCGTTCACGGTCGCCACCGACAGGCCCTCGGGCAGCAGCTCGGCCACCGCCGACTCGTCGAGCGTGACCGCGAGCATCGACCCGGCCGGCAGGGCGTGCATGAGCCGGCCCCGGGCGGCCACCACCCGCAGCGCGTCCGGCAGGGTGATCACCCCGGCGAGCGTCGCGGCCACGTACTCGCCGATCGAGTGGCCGATCATCGCGGCCGGGGTGACGCCGGCGGCCCGCCACGCGGCGGCGAGCGCGTACTCGACGGTGAACAGGGCGGGCTGGGTCCAGCGGGTCTCGGTGAGCAGCGCCGCCGCGTCCGGGTCGCGGCCGAGGATCAGGTCCCGGATGTCCCGGCCCAGCTCGGGGCGGAGCAGCTCGGCGCACTCGTCCACGGCGGCGGCGTACGCCGGGTCCTCGGCGTACAGCTCGGCGCCCATCCCGGCGTACTGCGAGCCCTGGCCGCTGAACAGGAAACCCACCCGGGGGGCGGTGGTGGCGTCGCCCCGGTGCGTCCGGCGCCTGTCGCGAAGCGCGGCGGCGGCGGCCTGCGGGTCGCCGGCGACCACGGCCGCGCGGTGGGCGTACGGCTGGCGGCCGACGCGCAACGTGTGCGCGACGTCCGCGAGCGACCCGTCGCTGTCGCCGGCCAGGTGGTCGGCGAGCCGGCGCACGGCCGCGTCCAGCGCGGTGGGGGTCTTCGCCGACACCTGGAGCAGGTGCGCCGGGCGGACCCGCCGCTCGGCCCGGTACGCGGCCGGCGCCTCCTGGAGCACCACGTGGGCGTTGGTGCCGCCGATGCCGAACGAGCTGACCCCGGCGCGGCGCGGCCCGCCGTCGGTGTCCCACTTGGTAAGCGTGTTCGCCACGTAGAACGGGGTGTCGGCGAAGTCGATGGCCGGGTTCGGCGTCTCGTAGTTGATGGTCGGCGGGATCAGCCCGTGTTCCATCGCGAGCACCGTCTTGATCACGCTGACGATGCCGGAGGGCTGGCTGAGGTGGCCGATGTTGGACTTCACCGAACCGATGCCGCACCAGCCCCGGTCGTCGGTGTCCCGGCCGTACACGGCGGAGAGCGCCGCGACCTCGATCGGGTCGCCGAGCGCGGTGCCGGTGCCGTGCGCCTCGACGTAGCTGATGCTGCGCGGGTCGATCCCGGCCAGCCCGACGGCCTGGGCCACCGCCTCGGTCTGCCCGTCGATGCTCGGCGCGGTGAAGCCGACCTTACCGGCGCCGTCGTTGTTGATCGCGTTGCCGAGCACCACCGCGCGGATGGTGTCGCCGTCGGCGACCGCGTCGGAGAGCCGCTTGAGCAGGGTGACGCCAACGCCGCTGCCCCAAACCGTGCCGTTGGCGTCGGCGTCGAACGGCCGGCACCGCCCGTCCGGCGAGGTGAAGCCGTCCATGCCGAGGTAGCCCACGTGCGGCAGCTCGATGTTGACGCCGCCGGCCAGGGCCATGTCGCACTCGCCGTTGCGCAGCGCCTCGCAGGCGAGGTGGAACGCGACGAGGGAGGTGGAGCAGGCGGTGTGCACGGTGAGGCTGGGGCCGCGCAGGTCCAGCCGGTAGGAGACGTTCGTGGCCACGTAGTTCGGCGAGGTGCCGGTGGCGATCGAGACCAGGCCGTGCGGGTTGCCGCCGACCCGCTTGTTGCGCAGCACGTGGCGGTGCAGGTAGGTGTTGCCGCCGGCGCCGGCGTAGACGCCCACCGCGCCGTCGTAGCGGCCCGGGTCGTAACCGGCGTCCTGTAACGCGGTGTAGCAGGTCTCCAGGAACAGCCGGTGCTGCGGGTCGGTCACCTCCGTCTCGCGCGCGGTCATCCCGAACAGGCCGGCGTCGAACTCGTCGTAGCCGTCGACGAGCGGGGCGCGGTTCACCCAGCCCGGGTCGTCGACCTCGTCCGGGCGGGCGCCCCGGGCGAGCTGCTCCTCGCGGGTCAGCTCGGTGGTCGACTCCACGCCGTCGACCAGGTTGCGCCAGAACTCGTCGAGGTCGGCCGCGCCGGGCAGGCGGGCGGCCAACCCGACGATGGCGATGGGTTCGACGCCGTCGTCGGCGGCGGGAAAGTCGTTATGCATGGGAGGTCCTTCACTCGCACGGGGTTGCGGCATCACGGCTGCTGAGGTCGGCGGGGCGGCGGGGTACGCCGGGCGCGGCCCCGCCGGGCGGCGGCGCGCAGCGCGGCGCGTGCCAGCTCCGGCCGGTCGGCGGCGCCGTCGAGGCTGGCGGCGAACGCGCGCACGGTCGGGTGGCGGAACAGGTCGAGCATGGTGATCGAACGGCCGGTGGCCTCGACGAGCCGGGCGTGCACCGCGGCGAGCGCCATCGAGTGGCCGCCGATGTCGAAGAAGTTGTCCGCGACGCCGACGGTGTCCCGGCCGAGGACGTCCCGCCAGATGCCGGCGATCAGCGCCTCGGTGCCGGTGAGGGTGCCCGGGCCGGCCGGCAGCGGCGCCCGGGCCGGCTCGGCGGCGACGGTCATCGCGCCGAGCGCCGCCACCCGCACCGCCGGGCGGGGCAGCTCGGGCGCCACCTCGCCGGCCGGCGCGTCCGGGTCGGCGGCGAGCGCGCCGACCAGGGCGACCAGGTCGGCCAGGAGCGCGGCGATCCGGTCGGCGTCGAACAGGTCCGGGTTGTGCACCACCTCGACGCCGGCCCGCCCGTCCCGCTGCACCACGTAGACGGTCAGGTCGAACGGCGACCCGGGTTTCGGCACCGGCACCGGCTCGGCGGTCAGGCCGGGCAGCGCCAGCCGGGGCGGGCTGAAGTTGAGCACGTTGAACAGCACCTGCACCAGCGGCGCGCGGGAGGTGTCCCGCCCGACGCCGAGCGCCTCGACGATCCGTTCCAGCGGCGCGCCCGGGTGGTCGGTGACCTCGCGCAGTTCGGCGGCGCACCTGTCGACCTGCTCGGCGAAGCTGCCGCCGGCGCGCACCCGCACCGGCACGGTGTCGATGAAGAAGCCGATCACCTCGTCGAACGCGGCCAGCCGCCGGTCGGCGACGATGGCGCCGAGGAGGTGGTCGTCGCCGCCGGTGAGCCGGCGCAGCAGCTCACCGAAGCCGGCCAGCAGCACCGCGGCGACAGTGGCGCCGCGCCGGGCGGCCAGGTCGCGGACCGCCCGGTCGGCCGCCGCGTCGAGCCGGACTGCGGCCTCCACGCCGGCGTACGTCTGCACGGCCGGGCGGGGCCGGTCGCGGGGCAGCTCCAGCACGGTCGGCGCGCCGGCCAGGTGCCCGGTCCACCAGGCCAGGTCCGCCTCGCCCCGACGCCTGTCGCGTTCCGCGCGCCACACCGCGTAGTCGGCGTACGTGGCGGCCAGCGGCGGCCGGCCCGGGGCCGGCCCGCCGACCGCCCGGGCGTACGCGGCGGCCAGCTCGTCGTAGAGCACCGCCTCGGACCAGCCGTCGAAGACCGCGTGGTGCACGGTGATCGCGAGCACGTGCTCCGCGGCGGCGAGCCGGTAGACGGTCACCTGCCAGGCCGGGCCGGTGGCCAGGTCGAACCCGTGCCCGGCGCCGGCCGCGAGCATGCCGGCCAGTTCGGTGTCCGGGTCGGCGGCGGCGGTCAGGTCGACCACCGGGACCGCCACGTCTGTCGGTTCCTCGCGGACCGCGTACGGCACGCCGCCGGTCTGCGGGATGCGCCAGCGCAGCACGTCGTGCCGCTCGGCGACGGCGCGCAGCGCGACGCCGAGCGCGGCGACGTCAAGCGGCCCGCGCAGCCGGTGCGCGACCGCGATGTTGTAGGGCGCGCTGGACGCGGTGAGCTGGTCGGTGAACCACAGCCGCCGCTGCGGTGGGGACAGCGTGGGCGGGTTGCCGGTGGTCAGCCCGTCGCCGTCGGCCGGGTCGGCGGCGCGGACCCGGTCCACGAGCGCGGCGAAGGTGCGGTCGGTGAACAGCACCCGGGTGTCGACCTGCCGGCCCAGCTCGGCGCGGAGCCCGGCGACCAGGCGCATCGCGGCGACGGAGTTGCCGCCGGCGGCGAGGAAGTCGCTGTCCGGGGCGGGGGCGGAGCCGAGCAGCCGGGTCCAGAGCCGCCGGACCGCGTCGCGCACCGGATCGTCGCCCTCGGGCGTGTCGTCCACGATGGCGGGGGTGGTCGCGAGCGCACGCAGCGCCGGCCGGTCCAGCTTGCCGGTGGTCGGGCTCACCGGCAACGCCGCCAACCGCACCGTCCGGGCCGGCAGCATCGCGGCGGTCAGGCGCTGCCGCGCGTACGCCCGCAGCGTGTCGTGGTCCGGCCCGCCGGCCGGGGTGAGGAACGCGACAAGTTCGGTGCCGGCCGGGCCGGGCACCGCCTCCACCACGGCCCGCTCGACGCCGGGGTGGGCGGCCAGCACCGCCTCGACCTCGCCGGGTTCGATCCGCTGGCCGCGCACCTTGACCTGCCGGTCGGCCCGGCCGAGGTAGACGAGCCGGCCATCAGGCGCCTGCCGGACCAGGTCACCGGTGCGGTAGAGCCGCTCGCCCGGCGCGTCGCCGAACGGGTCGGGCACGAACCGCTCGGCGGTCAGCGCGGGCCGGTCGAGGTAGCCGTCGGCCAGGCCCGGCCCGCCGATCAGCAGCTCACCGGTCTCCCCCGGCGACACCGGCCGCAGGCCGGCGTCGACCACGTACGCGCGGTGGTTCGGCAGCGGCCGGCCGATCGGCACCGGATCGGAGTCGGCCGGGGTGAGGTCGCCGCTCACCGCCAGCACGGTGGTCTCGGTCGGGCCGTAGGCGTTGAGGAACCGCCGGCCCGGCGCCCAGCGGGCGACCAGCTCGGCCGGGACCGCCTCGCCGCCGCAGAGCAGCACCCGCCACGACGGCGCGGTGGCCGGGTCGAGCAGCGCGAGCACGGTCGGGGTGACGAACCCCCAGGTCACGTCGTGCGCGGCGAGGAACCGGGCCAGCCGCGCCGGGTCGGCCCGGTCGTCGGCGCCGAGAAGCTGCACCGCGCCGCCGAGGGTCAGCGGCACGAACAGGTCCATGGTGGCCGCGTCGAAGCCGAGCGAGGCGATGCCGAGGCTGCGCATCGAGCCGTCGGCGCCGGTGAGCGCGGACACCCCGGTGACGAACTCGACCGCGTTGCGGTGGGTGGTGAGCACCCCTTTGGGACGGCCGGTGGAGCCGGAGGTGAACAGCACGTACGCCGGGTCGCCGGGGCGGGCCGGGCAGGGCGTCAGCGGCGCGGGGCCGGTCCGGTCGAGCGTCCGCACGCCCGGTTCGTCGCCGAACTCGGCCGCCGCCGCGTCGCCGGCCACCACCCGCACCCCGGCGTCGCGGGCGATCTCGCGCAGCCGGGTCCGCGGGCCGCCCGGCTCCAGCGGCACGTACGCGGCGCCGGCCAGCAGCACGCCGACCACGGTGACCACCAGGTCCGGGGTGCGCGCGCCGCAGACTCCGACCCGGTCGCCCCGGCCGACGCCGTGTGCGCGCAGCGCGGCGGCCACCCCGGCTGCCCGCTCGACGAGTTCCCGGTAGGTGAGCCGGTTGTCCCACTGGCGCACCGCCACCGCGTCGGGCACGAGGGCGGCCCGCGCGGTGATGAGGTCGGCGAGGGTGGCGTCCGGCCAGGGCAGGTCCGCGCCGGAGGTGGCGGTGGCGGTCAGGATGTCGGTCACCGCTGTGCTCCCAGGTGCTCGGCCGGATCGGTGATGTGCAGGCGCAGCTCGCTGAAGTAGCGGCGGCCGGCACCGTCGGGCACCCAGGCGTGCTCCGGGCCGGGCAACATCTCGCTTACCGTGAGCGGGACGCCGTCGCCGCCGTCGCCACGGGCCGCCCGCACCAGCGCGCAGAGCATGGTGGCGAACCCCGGCGCGGCCAAGTCCACGAAGCAGGGCTTGGTCTCGGTGCCGAGCTTGACGTAGACCCGCTCGGGCAGACCGAGCCGGCGGCGCCAGGCCCGGACGGCGAGGAACCGGTTCCGCTCGCCGGTGGCGGTGGCCAGGCCACTCTCCCCGACCGTGGTGCGCCAGGTCTGCCGGGCCACCACGAGGCGGTCCACAGTGATCCGGGGCGTGTAGGGCGCGGCGGCGACCAGCTTGAAGCCGTCCACCGCGTGCGCGCTGAACGCCTCGGCGAAGATCTCGGCGAGCGGCCAGCGCTGCCCGTCGGAGGCGGTGGCGACCAGGTCGCCGTCGATCTCGTCCACGGTGAGGTCCACGGTGGGCAGCACCCGGGAGGGGTCCGCGCCCGGCGCGTCCTGGAAGGCGAGTTGCCTGTCGGTCGGCCCGGCCAGCGACTCGGCGGTGCGGCTGGTGCGGCGCGGCCAGTCGGCCGGGAAGAGCAGCCGGACCCGCCGTTCGCCCAGGTCCGCGGCGAGCGCGTCGCGCAGCCGTTTGACCTCGGGGTGCGACGGGGTGAAGACCGCACAGTCGAACGAGGACCAGGCGGCGTGCAGCTCACCCAGCACCACGGTGTAGTCGCCGCGGCCAAGCGCCGCCGCGTCGGTGGCACAGATCTGCAGGTCGGGGCTGTGCATGGCGGCGTTGGACCAGGTCGGCCGCACGCCGGGGAAGACCCCGTCGATCCGGCCGGCCAGGTCGGCCGCGCGCAGCCGGACCTCGGTGGCCCCGGCGGGGAGCGTGTCCAGGCCGAACAGCCCGGCCCAGCGGGCGGCGAAGTCGGTCGCGACGGCGTCCACCGGCCGTTCGCCACCGCCCCAGAACATGCCCTGGGCGAGGAACCACAGGTCGGCAAGCGCCACCGGCCCGCCGGACTCGGCCCGCAGCTCGTCGTACAGGCCGCGCAGCACCTCCAGGTAGGCACCGGCAAGCGCGTCGGCCAGCCAGCGGGCGGCCCGCAGCAGCACGTCGAGCGGGGCGGCCAGCTCGGCCAGCAGCGGGCCGCCGAAGACCACGTCCAGGTCCCGCGCGGTGTCCTCGTAGCAGATGGTGCGGCCGGCGTACATCTGGCCGGGACGACGCGCCGCCGGCACCCCGGCCAGCTCGGTGAACGTGGCATCGAGGTGGTCAAGCGCGGCGCGCAGCGGCTCCGGATCGCCGGCCGCCGCGGCCACCGCGTCGCGGGCGGCGCGCAGCCGGTCGAAGCCGGACCGGGCGGCGGCGCGGGCCGGCTCGTCGCCGATCGCGGCGATCCGCTCGGCAAGCACCCGTTCGGCGTCCGGGCTCACCGGCAGCGCCGCGTCCCAGGTGAGCAGCTCCCGCTCCACCAGCCGGTCGAGCAGCGTGTAGCCGTCCTCGGGCCGGCGCAGCCCGATCGCCGGGTCGGCGACCAGGTCGACGGCGGCGCGGCGGCCGTCGGCGGCGCGCAGCAACGCGGCCTCGACCGGGGTCACCGTCAGCGGCGGACGGCCGGGCCGGAGCACCGTCCGGTCCCGGATCGCCAGGTGGGGCCGCAGCATCGGCGGCCACGAGCGGCGGACCGCCAGGTCCGCGCCGAGCCGGTCGGCGTACGCGGCCAGGGCCCAGGACTCGAACCACACCCAGCGCCGCCGGGTGAGCCGGTCGCCGGGGTCGACCCGGGCGACCTCGGTCCGGTCGGGGTCGAGGGTGACCCAACAGCTCGGGCCGAAGAAGCCGACCGTCTCGTTCTTACCGCAGTAACGCTGCCAGTACTTGAGCAACGCCCGTTCCCGGTCCCGTCGCCGCACGTTGCGGGGCGCGTCGGCCCCGCCGCGCACCAGCCCGTCCAGCGCCACCAGGGCGCCCCGGTTCTGCCAGATCACGGCCTCACGCAACAGCGGATCGGCGGCCAGCGCGCTGAGCCGCTCGGCGCCGACGCGGACCGCCTCGTCGAACTCCTTGTCGAACCGGTCCGCGCCGGCGCCGGTGTCGAGCAGTTCGTCGGCGGCGGCGGCGGCCCGGGGCGCGGTCAGCAGCTCCAGGCCGTCGGCGGGGAAACCGGTGGTCCGCAGCATCGCATCGCGCCACACCGACCACCCGGTGTCGCCGAGGGGGACCCGGTGCGCACCGCAGGCGGTCCCGCGGCCGGCGGCGCGCACCGGGTCCGGACCCGCGACCGACGCGTCGGCGCGGGGGTCGGGGGTGCCGGGCACGGCGGTCAGGTCGGCCCGGATCAGCGCGGCCAGCTCGGCGAGCCGGTCGTGCAGGAAGAAGTGCCCGCCGGGCAGCTCGTGCAGGGTGAACCCGGCCGCGGTGTGCTCGGCCCAGGCGGCGTTCTGCGCGCGGGTGACCGCCCGGTCCGCGCGGCCGGCGAACGCGACGATCGGCATCGGCAGCGGCTCGCCGGGAACGTGCCGGTAGTCGTCGACCCGGCCGAAGTCGGCCCGCAGCAGCGGCAGCAGCAACTCCACAAGCTCCGCGTGGTCGAGCAGCTCGGCGGAGAGGCCACCACCGTCGCGGAGGCGGCGCAGCAGCTCGTCGTCGTCCACGCGGGACAGCCCGTCGAAGAGGCCCGGCGCGGCGACGTGCGGGGCGCGGGCGCCGCCGACGTAGAGCCGCAGCGGCAGCGGCCGGCCGGTGCGGCGCAGTTCCCGGACCACCTCGAAGCCGAGACGGCCGCCCATCGAGTGACCGTAGATCGCGTACGGGCGGTCGGCGCGGGAGGCGATGGCGTCGGCCACGTTGGCGGCGGTGAAGCGCGGGTCCTCCATGATCCGGTTCTCCCGGCCGGGAAGCTGCACCGGCAGCACCTCGACGCCCGGACCGAACGCCTCCGGCCAGTGCCGGAACGCGCTGGCGCCCGCGCCGGCGTAGGGCAGGCAGAACAGCCGCACCGGCGCCTCGGGGCGGCTTCCGGTGGAGACGAACCAGTTCACCGCGGGCCTCTCTGCACGGGGTCGATCCAGTGCCGCCGGCGCTGGAACGGGTAGGTGGGCAGGCCGGTACGCCGGACGGCGCCCTCGGGGTGCAGGGCGTCCCAGTCGACGTCGCGCCCGGCGACCCAGTCGGCGGCCAGCTCACGCAGTGGCCCGGCCGCCCCGGCGATCCGGGCGTCGGTGTCGAGCAGCACGTCAAGCGCGGACAGCGCGGCGGGCAGGTCGGGAGCGACCACCGCGGCCCGGTGGGCGAACGGTCGCCGGCCCAGTGCCAACGTGGCGGCCACCTCGGGCAGCGGCGGCGCGGTCCCGGCCAGGTGGCTGCGCAGCCGGGCCAGCGCGGCCCGCAACGCCGCCGGGGTTCGCGCCGAGACCGGCAGCAGCCAGGGCCCGTCCCCGGGCGGGTCGCCCGCCTCGATCGGCGGTGGCTGCTCCACCACCACGTGGGCGTTGGTGCCGCCCAGGCCGAACGCGCTCACCCCGGCCACCCGGCGGGCGCCGTCGGGCCAGTCCCGCGCCTTGGTCGGCACGTAGAACGGGCCGGCCGCCAGGTCGATCTCCGGGTGCGGGCGGGTGAAGTGCAGGTTCGGGGGGATCATGCCGTGCCGGACGGCGAGCACCGCCTTGATCAGCCCGGCGATGCCGGCCGCCGCGTCGAGGTGGCCGATGTTCGTCTTCACCGAACCCAGCGCGCAGGCGCCGGCGGGCGCAGCGCCGGCGTACACCTCGTGCAGCGCGGCCACCTCGATGGCGTCGCCGAGCGGGGTGCCGCTGCCGTGCGCCTCGACGAGCCGGACCTCGCCCGGGTCGACCTCGGCGGTGGCGAGCGCGTTCGCGACGGCGGCGGCCTGCCCGGCCGGGCCGGGCACGGCGAAACCGGCCCGGTCCGGGCCGTCGTTGGTGACCGCCCAACCGGGCAGGATGGCGTAGATCCGGTCGCCGTCGGCCTGCGCGTCGGCGAGCCGGCGCAACGCGACCACGCCCGCGCCGGAGCCGAACCCGGAGCCGTCGGCGGCGGCGTCGAAGGCCCGGCACCGGCCGTCGGGCGAGGCGAGCCCGCCGGGGGTGGCCCGGTGCCGGGGCCAGGTCACGGTGGCGCCGCCGGCCAGGGCGAGGTCGCACTGGTAGTCGGCGAGGCTCTGCGCGGCCAGGCAGACCGCGACGAGCGAGCTGGAGCAGGCGCTCTGCACCGCCACCGCCGGGCCGGTCAGGCCGAGCCGGTAGGCGACCTGCCCGGGCAGGTGGTCGGTGAACTGCCGGCCGAGCAGCCGCGCCTCCCAGTCGTCCGGGTCGACGTCGCCGACCACCGCCGGGTTGTCCATCAGGTGGAACAGGAAGTAGCGGTTGGCGGAGGTGGCGGCGTAGACGCCGACCGGCCCGGGGAAACGGCGCGGGTCGTGCCCGGCGTCCTCCATCGCCTCCCACGCGGTCTCCAGGAAGAGCCGGTGCTGGGGGTCGGTGCGGGCGGCCTCGTCGGCGCCGAAGGAGAAGAACTCGGCGTCGAAGTCGGTCACCCCGTCGAGCCGGCCGGTGGCGCGGACGTGCCGGGGGTCGGCGCGCAGCTCCGGCCCGATGCCGAGCGCGGCCAGCTCCTCGTCGGTGTGGTCGTGGACGGAGTCCACCCCGGCGCACAGGTTCCACCAGAACGTCGCCACGTCCGGCGCGCCGGGGAAGCGGCCGGCGAGGCCGACCACGGCGATCTCGTCGCCGGTGTGCGCGCGGGCGACGCCGACCGGCGCGGCGGGCGCGGGCAGCACCGGGACCCGGACCGCGTCCGGCGGGGCGTCGAGCAGCGCCGCCTGGGCCGCGACGGTGGGGTGGTCGAACAGGCGCAGCATCGGCAGGCGTACGCCGAACCGCTCGGCGATCCGCTGCTGCACCAGGCCCAACAGCAGCGACTGCCCGCCCACGTCGAAGAAGCCGTCGGTGCGGCCGACCGCCGGGCGGCCGAGCACCGCGCACCAGATGTCGTGCACGGCGCGTTCGGTGTCGGTGGCCGGCGCCGCGTCGGCGGGCACCTCGACGACCGGGTCGGGCAGCGCCCGCTCGTCGACCTTGCCGCTGACGGTGAGCGGGAACTCGTCCACCACGACCACGGCGCGGGGCACCGCGTGCTCGGGCAGGGCGGCGGACAGCGCCGCGCGCAACGCGGCCGGGTCGGGGCGGACGCCGGCCGGTCGGACGTACGCCAGCAGCTCGCCGTCGCGGACGATGGCGCGGACGCCGGCCACGCCGGGTCGGCCGGCGAGCACGGTCTCGATCTCGGTCAGCTCGATCCGGTGCCCGCGCACCTTGACCTGCCGGTCGAGCCGGCCCAGGCAGACCAGCTCGCCGCCGGGCAGCCACCGGCCGAGGTCGCCGGTGCGGTACGTGGGCACCCCGTCGGCGTCCGTGCCGAAGCGGTCGCTGTCGTGGTTGAGGTAGCCGGGGGCGAGGTGTCGGCTGCGGACCACGATCTCCCCGGTGCCGGCGGCGAGGTCGAGCCGGTAGCCGGGTAACGCCGCGCCGACGGGCAGCGGCCCGGTCGCGGTGGGGTCCACTCCGGACAGGGTCAGCACGTGTCGGGCGGCGAACGTCATCTCGGTCGCCCCGTAGCCGTTGACCAGCCAGCAGTCCGGGGCGAACCGGTCCCGGCCACGCGCCGCGTCGGCCCAGGTGGCCTGTTCCCCGCCGAGCAGCACCGCCCGCACCGAGGGCAGCCGCCGCTCGCCGAGCGCGTCGAGCAGGAACCGGTAGACGGTGGGCGTGCAGTGCAGCACCGTGGTCCGGTGCCGGTCGAGCTGCTCGACGGCGTACGCCAGGCCCTGCCGGCGCAGGTCGACCGGGACGACCGCGGCGCCGGTGAGCAACGCCGGGTAGAGGTCGGGGATGGCGGCGTCGAAGCTGAACGAGGCGAGCAGGCTGAGCCGGTCGGCCGGGCCGACAGCGAGCGCGTCGATCTGGTTGTCGACGACGTGGGCCAGGTTGCGGTGGGTCTGCCCGACGGCCTTGGGCACGCCGGTGGAGCCGGAGGTGAACAGCACGTACGCGAGCGCGTCCGGGTCGACCGGCACGGGGCGCAGCGGGGCCGGCGGCACCTCGTCGAGCGGCACCACGGCGCGTCCGCCGGCGAGCGTCCGGGCCAGCTCGCGGTGCTCGGCGGCGCAGGCCACGGCGGTCACCTCGGCGGCGGCGACCATCTGCCGCAGCCGCGCGACCGGGAAGCCGGGGTCCAGCGGCACGTAGGCGCATCCGGCGGCGAGCGTGCCGAGCAACGCGGTGACGGTCGGCGCGCCGTGCGCGGTGAGCAGCGCGATCCGGTCGCCGGGCCGGAAGCCGGCGGCGACGAGCACGGCCGCGTACCCACCGGCCGCCTCGGCCAGCTCGGCGTAACCGACCTCGTGGGTCTCGCCGAGAAGCGCCGGGCGGTCACCGTGGACCGCTGCGACCGCGCCGAAACGATTGATGATCGTCGTCTCTGCCATGTCAGGAGACGGATTGCTCTCCACCGACGGCGGGCACGCAGCATGGAATGAACGTGATCATTGATTCCCCCCCAGGACTTCACGTTGGAAGCAGAATATGGCCCGACCCCTCGACCGGAAGAGCATCGATGCGGGTCGAGCCGAAGGGGGGAAGACCCCTGGCACCACGGGCGGAGGAATCCGTCCGATCATCCCTCTAGCGCGAAGACGATTTTCAGCGTAGGCACCTACTGGCGAGTTATTTTACGGTGAAAATACTTTCGGGCCGCGAAATCTTCACCTGGCGGCCCCGATGCCCGCAGCTCGACCCGGATCGCGGGGAGCCTGCTCAGACATCGTACGGCGGGCGCGGAATCGGGTCCACCATCGCGTCGAACCCCTTGGGCAACTGCGCCACCAGATCCTGGAACTCGCCCACGGTGACCGTCTCACGAAGCGTCGCCAGCACCGCCCGGACGCCCACCTCGGCGACCGCCGGATCCACCGCCGCCCGGTCGGCCACCCGGAAGAGGAAGTCCACCATGGCGCCGGTCGCCCCCGCCGGCTCGGGCGTCGTCAGGTAGCCGCCGACGTCGTCCGGGAGCTGGGCCGCCAGATCGGCCGACTCGTCGGCGGTGGTCCGCTCGGCGAGGGTCTGCAACACCGCCCGGGAGATGGTGGCGGCCTGGTCGCCGGGAAGCTCCGCGCGACGCGCCACCGCCTCGACGAACATGGGAAACCGCATGCCGCCCCTCCCCTCGTCGCCCGACCGCCGACCCGCCGCCGCCCGCCGACCCCGGCGAGTACCCGCGCCCACCCCCACCAAACGGCCACCCCGACGGCGTGACGCCACGGCCGCTCAGCCCTCGACGAGCGCGTCGAGCACCAGCGCGGCGGTCCAGCTGAACGCCGGTGAGCCGAGGCCGACGCCGGTGTCCGGGTGGAAGTACTCGTGGCAGCCGGCGCCGTCGACCAGGTCGAGCAGGGACTCGCGCAGCCCGGCCGCCAGGTCGGCCCGGCGGTGGGTCCGCAGCCCCTGCCAGAGCAGCCAGCAGGTGTTCACCCAGCTCGGCCCGCGCCAGTATCGCAACGGATCGAAATCCGGCGCGGTGCGGTCGTGCGTGGGCAGCGGCCGGTCCATCCGGGCGGCCAGGCCGAACCGGGGCGAGCACGCCTCGGCCAGCACGGCCCGCACCTGCGGCTCCGGCAGGTCGGGCAGGGCCAGCGGCATCAGCCCGAGCACGGTACGGGCCGGCACGAGCCGGTCGGTGCGGACGTCGCGGGGGCGGAACGTGCCGGCGACCGGGTCCCACAGGCGGGTCACAAGCGCCTCGGTGATCCGGGCGGCCCGGTCCCGGTGCGGGCACGGGTCCGCGCCGACCACAGTCGCGATCCGGGCCAGCGCGTACTCGGCGACGCCGAGGGCGGCGTTGACAAGCGGGCACTCCACCAGGAACGGATGCCGGCCGAGCAGCCGGTCGTCGCGGTAACGGCCGGCGCGGTAGCTGTCCACCAGGGCGACGTAGCGCGCGTAGTCCAGGTCGGTGGGCCGGTGCGCGGCGTCGGCGTACGCGGTGTCGTGCCGGCGGTACGCGCGCATCACCGACTCGTCGGCCGGCACCCCGGCCAGCGGGGCGTCCCAGGCGGGGCTGTTGTCCAGGCCGGACTCCCACGGGTGCACGATCGCGGCAAGCCCGCCCCCGCCGACGTCCCGCCGCCCGGTCAGGTAGCGCTGCTGGGCGACCAGCCGGGGATAGAGCCGGCGCAGCGCCGCCACCGACGCCTCGGAGGGCGCGCGGCGGTGCACCAGCCAGGCCGCCGGGGCGTGCACCGGCGGTTGGACGATGCCGGAGGTGGCCACCGTCGGAGCGCCGTCGGCACCCGACGAGGCCCAGAACTCGGGCCCGGGGAAGTACGCGCCGACGCGCAACGCCGGGTTGAACACGATGTGCGGCACCCGCCCGTCGGCCCACTGCGCGGCGAACAGTGTCCGCAGCTCGCGCCAGGCCCGATCCGGGCGTACGTGGGCCAGCCCGACCGCGATGAACGCCGAGTCCCAGCTCCACTGGTGCGGATAGAGGGTGCGGGACGGGACCGTGTGGTCGTGTTCCCAGTTGGCGTCCAGTGTGGCGAGCGCGAGCCGGCGCAGCCGGGCGTCGCGTTCCGCGCCGGCCCGGACCCCGGCGGCCAGGCTGCCGGTCACGCGGCGGCCCGCCACACCCGGCGGGCGCCCAGCCCGGTGGCGTGCGCCAGCCGCGCGGGCACGGTGTCGACGGCCACCACCCGGGTGCCGGAGAGCACCGCGAGCCGGGTGCCGAGCAGCCCGATCACGCCCTGGCCGAAGACGCCCACCCAGTCGCCGAGGTGGAGGTCGCCGGCGAGCACCACGGTGAGCGCGATGGCGCCGGGGCGCGCGAAGACGGCGGCGAGCGGATCGAGGCCGGGGGCGAGCGGGTGCGCCGCCGGTGCGGGGAGCACGGCTTCCCCGCGGTGCCCCCAGACGAGCTGGCCGACCCGGCGATCGACGACGTCGGGTGCGACCTCGACGATCTCGCCGACCTCCTCGTACCCGAAACCGACCACCGGGTGCGCGGGCCCGGCCTGCCGGGGCACGAACATCCGGGCGACGGCGTCCCAGTCCTTGCGCAGGCGGGGGTTGCTGCCCCGGTAGAGGGTCAGCTCGGTGCCGGCGGAGATGCCGGAGTAGCGGGTGCGGACGCGGACCTGGCCCGGACCGAGCCGGTCCGGAGGGCCGGGCTCCAGGCGGACGCGCCGGGGCCCGGCCAGGGAGACAACCCAGTTGCCCATGGCGTCGCTCCGAAGATAGTGCCGGACTCGATTCTAACCATAAAAAATGGGCATATGTAATTACATCGAGGAACCGACGGGTACTGAGCGCACGCGGAGAAGGGGTGAGCAAGGAAGGGGCCCCGCTTAACGCATCCGGTAGAGGCGGGGCCCCCGCTTAACATGGGGCCATGGCCAAGCCGACCCGCTGGGTGACCGACACGAAACCCGGCCACTCGCAGTGGTACGTCGACAGGTTCCGCCGCCTCGCCGCCGAGGGGGCGGACCTGGCCGGCGAGGCCCGGCTGCTGGACGCGCTCGTGCCGCCCGGCGCGCGGATCCTGGACGCCGGCTGCGGCACCGGCCGGGTCGCCGCCGCGCTGGCCGCCCGGGGGCACACCGTGGTCGGGGTGGACGCCGACCCGACGCTTGTCGAGGCGGCCCACGCCGACCATCCCGGCCCCCACTTCCTGGTCGCCGACCTGGCCGAGCTGGACCTGCCCGCGCACGGCGAGGCCGAGCCGTTCGACGCCGCCGTGGTGGCCGGCAACGTGATGGCCTTCGTCGCCGCCGGCACCGAACGGGACGTGCTCACCCGGGTCGCCGCGCACGTCCGCCCGGACGGCCTGGTGGTGGTCGGCTTCGGCACCGACCGCGGCTATCCGGTCGCCGAGCTGGACGCCGACGCGGTGGCCGCCGGGCTGCGCCCGGAGCACCGCTTCGCCACCTGGGACCTGCGGCCGTGGCGCGACGACGCCGGGTTCGCGGTCACCGTGCTGCGCCGCCCCGCCTGAGTCGCGGCCCGGCTGAGTCGCGGACCGGCCTGAACCCCGGCCCGGCCTGCTCAGGCCGGGGCGGCGACCGTGCGGGCGGCCTCCGGATCGAGCGGGCTGCCCGCCGGCAGCAGGTCCACCAGGCCCGCCGGCAGCCGCACCGGACGCACCCCGGCGTAGCCGAGCATGCCCGGCACGTCGGCGCCCGCGAGCGCGTACCGCCGGCCCAGGTCGGTGACCACGCAGACCGTGCCGCCGGTGGCGCCCGGGGCCGCCGCCGCCTCCACGAGCGCGCCGCGCCCCGGCTCCACCACGACCTGGTCGGCCAGCCCACCCCGACCCCCCGAGGTACGCGCGGCGGCAGCCAGGTCCGGCGCGGTCACCCCGAGCCGGATCTCGCGTACGCCCGCGTCGTCGCCGGCCCGCGCGCAGAGCGTGCCCCCCTCGGACGCGGCCAGTCGGGGCGGCACGGCCGGCGGCGCGGCCGGGCCGGCGGGCACCAGGTCGGGCAGCTTCGGCAGCGCGGCGAACCGGCCCAGCGTGATCGGCTCCGGCTCACCCTGCCCGGTGCGCGCCAGCAGCAGCGCGGCCTGCAACTCGGTGATCCCGGCCAGCCCGTCGCGGGCGGCCACCGCGTACTGCCGGCCGCCACCGGAGTTGCGCACCAGGTAGACGTCGCCCACGGTGGCGCCGGTGACCCGCCCGGAGGGGGCGCCGAGGTCACCGACCGGCGGCGGGGCCAGGTCGGCGCCGGCCGGGATCGTGTTGAGCAGCGCCGCCGCGACCGGCACGGCCCGTTCCCGGGTGGCCGCGAGCGCGGCGAGCACCCGGTCGGTGTCGCGCAGCAGGTAGCGCCGGTCGTGCCAGAGCAGGTGCAGGCCGCCGTCCGGGTGGCGGACCAGCAGGCCCTGGTCGCCGAGCGCCCGGCCACCGGCCGCGGCCCGCCCGATCAGCAGCGCCGAGCGCGCCTGGTCCCGGCCCGTCTCCGCGGTCACCGACGAGCAGAGCGTCCAGCCGTCGCGGACCAGCCGGTTCGGCGCGGGCAGCGAATCCGGGGCGTCGGCGATGCCGAGCGGCAGGCCACGCGGCACCCCGTCGATGGCCCGGCGGGCGACCAGCACGGTCTTCGGCCGGTCCGCGCCGATGATCAGCAGCGCCGAGGCGTAGTTGAGCACCGGGTGCAGCTTCTCCTCCCGGTAGACGAACCGGGCGCCGGACTCCTTCTCCACGATCACCGCGCCGGTGTCCCGCCAGGAGCTGCCGCCGCCGGTGAACAGGCCGTACAGCGCCACCGCGCCGAGGGCGATCACCGCGACCAGCACGCTTGCCAGGCCCGCGCCGGCCAGCCGGCGAAACGGCGACTGCGCGGGATCGGTCTCCCGCATGACGAGCGCGGCCACCGCCCGCTGGACAGTGAACTGGTACGAGTGGAGCTGGTCCTGCCGCGACGCCATCGGGGTCCCTCCGCCAGGATCGTCGGCGCACAGGATAAGCACTCCGTCGATCCCCCGGCCACCCTGCGTGTCCCCGCCGACTCTCGTCCCCACGCCCGCCGACCCGCCCCACCTCGTCGATCATGAGGTTGGCGGCCGACATAACGGACAGGGCCGCCGCCAACTTCATGATCAGCCCTGCGGAGATCGCATGACAGTCGCCGGACTCGGGCTGGCCGTTCTTGCCACGGCCGGTACGGTCACCTGGGCGGTGTGGGGCCGCCAGAGGAGGTAACACTGTGGACAGTCATGCCTGGAACGAGCGGTACGCCAACGCATCCGGACTGGTGTGGAGCGCCGAGCCGAACCGTTTCGTAGTCGAGTCGGTCGCCGGCCTGACTCCCGGCTCAGCACTGGACATGGCCGCGGGCGAGGGGCGCAACGCGGTGTGGCTCGCCGGTCAGGGGTGGCGGGTCAACGCGGTGGACTTCTCGACCGTGGCCGTCGAACGGGGGCGTGAGCTGGCCGCCGCGCGCGGCGTCGCGGTCGACTGGCGGATCGCCGACGTGACCGCGTACCGGCCGGTGCCGGGCAGCTACGACCTGGTGCTGATCAGCTATTTGCACCTGCCCGCCGCCGACCTCGCCGGCGTGCTCGCCGCGGCGCGCTCGGCGCTGCGTCCCGGTGGCACGCTCGTGGTGGTCGGCCACGACCTGGCGAACCTCGACGGCGGCACCGGCGGTCCGCAGGATCCGAGTGTGCTGCTCACTCCGGAGGCGGTTGTCGACGGGCTGGCGGGGCTGCGCATCCGGCGGGCGGAGACGGCCCGCCGACCGGTGCCGACCACGGACGGCGGCACGGTCGACGCGCTGGACACCGTGGTGGTGGCCCACCGCCCCGCCGACTGAGCCACCGGAGGTGGTCGTTCCCGCCGGCCAGCCCGGCCCCGGCCGGTAGCATCCGGGGACGGAATCGGCGGAGGGGACACCGGGTGGGCGTGCGTTTCGAGGAACTGGCCTGGCGGGAGACGCCGATCGGTGAGATCAGCCTGCGCCGGCGACGCGACCCGGCGCTGGACGCCGACGTGTACGAGGTGAAGCTCGGCGACGAATACCTCATGTCCAGCGCCTTCCCGGTGGCGGAGATCGAGCTGGCCCGGCTCGGGCTGGCCCCGCTCACCGGGGAGTCGCTTGACGTGGTGGTCGGCGGGCTCGGCCTCGGCTACACCGCGCGCACCGCGCTCGAGGATTCCCGGGTGCGCTCACTGCTTGTGGTCGAGGCGATCGAGGACGTGATCGACTGGCACCGGCAGGACCTGCTGCCGTTCGCCGCCGGCCTGGCGGCGGACCCGCGTACCCGCTTCGTCCGGGCGGACTTCTTCGCCGCGGTCGCCGACGGCGGCTTCGACCCGGACGAGCCCGGGCGGCGGTTCCACGCGGTGCTGCTCGACGTGGACCATTCCCCCCGCCACGTGCTGCACCCCGGTCACGCCCCGTTCTACACGGTCGACGGGCTGCGTCGGCTGGCCGCGCTGCTGCACCCGGACGGGGTGTTCGCGCTCTGGTCGAACGACCCGCCGGACCCGGCGTTCCAGCGCACGCTGACCGAGGTGTTCCCGACCTCGGTGGCGCACGTCGTCCGGTTTCCCAACCCGTTGCAGGGGCGGGAGGCGGCGAACACCGTCTACGTGGCGCGACGTTGACCGTCGGCGGCGGGCATGGTCGCCGCAGCAGTGGGAAAGCGCGCGGCCGACCGTAGGAGACGGGAGGCACCACATGCGCGCGTTGCTCTGGGTGGTCGGCGTGGTCGCCGGCGTGCTCATCCTGCTCGGGCTGCTGCTGGAGGCGGTCCGCTGGCTCGTGATCATCGGCGTGATCGCGCTGGCCGCGGTCATCATCTTCGCGATCCTGAAGACCCGGCGGGTGGTGCACCAGCACTCGACGCCCCGCCGCTGATGTGGTCGAGTATCCGCCCCGCCAAGGGCTGACGTTCTGCTGAGCGCGAAGTGGCCGCGCGCCACCGGGCTCGGACGGCCACACTCGACGCATGAGGGCACCCGGACCCGACGCGGCACGTTCCCGGCTCGCGAGCCTCTACCAGGCGTTCAACGCGCGCGACATGCCGACGCTGCTGGCGGCGATGACGCCTGACGTCTCCTGGCCCAACGGCTGGGAGGGAGGCGTGCTTCACGGACGGGCCGAGGTGAGCGCCTACTGGCGCCGGCAGTGGGCCGAGATCGAGCCGTCGGTCACGCCGACCGCGTTCACGGTGGAACCCGACGGCCGCGTCGCGGTGTCGGTGCGTCAGGTGGTGCGGGACAAGGCCGGGGCCGAGCTGGCGAACCACACGGTCACGCACGTCTACCGTCTCGTCGACGGCTTGGTGGCCGAGATGGAGATCCGCCCACAATCCTGAGTCCACAGCCCATGCCGCTCCTCCGGACCGACCGGACGTCAGGTGTAGACGCCGTCGCCGTACTCTTCGTCCGAGACGGTGAAATCCTCGGGCCTCGTCCGCCGAAGGTGTGCGTAGCGCCTGTAGAAGAGGTCGATGGCCTGCTTGAGGCCGCACGCCTCCGCGGCCCGGATCGCCTGCATGGCCGGGATGATCCGACGATGCACGATGTGATCGTCGATCGAGTCCCAGGCGTCCACACCGCCATCCTGCCCGACCGAGACCGCGGCGGAAAACGGATTGTCCGGCGTCGGCCATTGGCGCGGACGGCGCGGGCCGCCTCGATCCGGTTACACGGCGAGGTGGGCTTCGACCGTTCGCGGCAACCCGAACGGGTCGAACACCGACGGGTCGGCGAACGTCACACAGCGCCGGATCGGCCCGGCCCGCACGGTGAATACCTGGATCGAGTGCGCCAGGCGGTAGTGCGTCCGGCCGGCGAGCCAGAGCGGCACCGGCGGCATCTCCAACACCACGTCGTCGGCCAGCAACCGGGTCAGGCCGGGCACGTCGGCCGCCTCGAAGGCCGTCAGATGGCGCTCGACCACCGCCTGCTCGTCCGGGTCGGCGGGCTCACGCCACTCGTCGAGCACCGGCCCGGCCGCGCGCAGGCTCGCCCGGGCGCGTTGCAGGCTGCTGTGCACCGAGGCGACGCTGCTGCCCAGGGCCTGCGCCACCTCGGCGGCGGGCAGCTGGAGCACCTCGCGCAGCAGCAGCACGGCCCGTCGCCGGCACACCGGCACCTTTCGCTTCTCGCGGCCGGTGTCGGTGCCGGCGCCTACGCTGTGGCGATGGTGGACCGCCGGCAGGTGATGGGCTTCCGCGTCCGGGCCCAGCAGCTCGACCGCGCCAAGGGCGCGTTGGACGACACCGCCGCGCTCGACCTCGGGGTGCAGGACACCGGCCCGGACGGCGGCCGGTGGGCGCTGGCCCTGCGCGGCGTCGACGTGCCCGCGCCGACCGGCGACGATCTGGTCGTGCTGTGGACCGTGCGCGGCGCTCCGCACCTCTACCGCCGTGCCGACGTCGACCGGGTGGCGGCCTCGGTGCAGCCGTTCTCGGACGCCGACGCGGGCAAGCGCATCTACGACGCGGCCAAGCCGTTGAAGGCGGCCGGCATCGGGATCCTCGACGCGCTCGACGAGGTGGCCGCCGGCATGCGGGCGATCGTCACCGAGCCGACGGTCAAGGGCGACGTCTCGGGCCGCCTCGCCGAGGTGCTGCCCGAGCCCTATCTGCGGTTCTGCCGGCCGTGCGGCGTCACCCACATCTACGAGATGCCGTTCCGGCTGGCCGCCGTCCGCGCCGGGTTGGAGCTGACGCCGGGCACCTCGCCGCCGGTCCTGCGCCGCATCCCGCGGTTCCGCCGGGCGGCGGCCCCGGGCGACCGGTTCGACCTGATCCGCGCCTACCTCCGGCTGCTCGGCCCGGCCACGCCGAAGCACGTGGCCGACTACCTCGACGCGCCGGTCAAGGACGTGAAGGCCCGCTGGCCGCAGGACGTGGTGGAGGTGACGGTCGACGGCGAGACACGGTGGCTGCTGGCGGCCGACGAGGCGGCGCTGGCGCCGGCCGGGAGCGCCGGGACGCGCCTGCTCGGCCCGTTCGACCTGTTCCTCCAGGCGAAGGACCGGGCGACGCTGGTGCCGGACGCGGCCCGGGCGAAGGAGTTGTGGCCGGTGCTCGGCCGCCCCGGAGCCGTCCTGGTCGACGGCGACCTGGTCGGCGCCTGGCGTCCCCGCAAGTCCGGCACCCGCCTGACGGTCACCGTCCAGCCGTGGCAGAAGCTCCCCGACAGCCGCCGCCGCGCCGTCGTCGAGCAGGCCGAACGCCTCGCCGCGCACCGCTCGGCCACCCTCGCGGGCGTCGAGTTCGCCGACTCCCGCTGATCATGAAGTTGACTGCCGGGAGAGCGCTCCCCCAGGCAGTCAACTTCATGATCATAAAAGCCTTTCGCGCGGCTCAGGCGAAGCACTCTATCGTCGCGGGGATCAGGCCGTGGGCGCGAGCGACGTCGGTGAGCCGGTGGAGCAGCGGGCGCAACGCCTCCCGGTCGAGCGGCTCGGCCGTTACGTCCAGGCACCACGCCGCCCCGCCGCCGACGCCACGCAGGTCCCAGCGCAACGCCGTCCCGTCGAGGTGCAGCCGACCGGTGCCGACCACACCAGGGGCGGTGCTGCCGTCGAGGCGCAGGGCCGCCCGCAGACCGGTCAGCCGCTCGGCGTCGAGGTCACCGGCGAACAGCACCCGGTGCACGGCCGGGCCGAAGCCGAGCCGCAGCGGCGCGGTGGCCACCAACGGCACGTCGTCCCGGAAGCGGTCGCGGAGCGCGTCATCGTCCGGCAGCACGCCACCGCCCAGCCGGCGGTATGTCTCCTCCGCCTCGGCGCGGGTGACCGCCCGCACCCGGGCGCGCACGCCCGGATCCGCGCGGATCGCCCGCGCGAAGGCCGCCGCACTCCACCAGCCGCCGTCCGCAGGCGTCCAACCGGCGGTACGCAGGCGCGTGGCGGAGAGATCGTCGGCCAGCTCGAACTCCTCCACCAGCACGCCGACCGGCGCGGCCGGGCCCAGCAGGTAATAGTCGAGCGTGGACGGGGCGACGACCGAAGCCTGAATCACCTCGGCACGGTATCGCGCTCACCGGTGGGCGACGACGAACCCGCCCGCGACACCCGGGGCCGGATGGTGCGTCACCGCCGGGCCGCCGCCGGGGTCAACCGGGACCAGGACGGGCGCCACACCGGCCCGGGCAGCGGCGGCAGGCCCGCGAGGTGGTCGACGAGCGGCCCGAGCGCCGGGTGCGGGGCGGTCGCGGCAAGCATGAGCGAGATCGGGTACGCCAGCGTCGGGTTCACGATCGGGATACGGCGCAGGTCGTGGCCGGCCGGCCAGAGGTGGCGGTCCCGCGCGCCGACGAAGGTGGCCAGGTCGGCGGCGTCGGCCAGCGCGTCGAGGAGCACCTCGACGCCGAAGTTCGGGCCGGTCGCGTCGATGCGCAGGTCGAAGGCGGTGGCCACCTCGTCGTAGAACTCGGACCATTCGCTGCGCGGGACGATGCCCGGCACCCAGATCCGGAGCTTGCGCAGGTCGGGCGGGCTGAGGGTGCGGGCGGCGGCGAGCGGGTGCCGGGGGCCGACGAGGAGTTGCAGCGGGTTGTCGAACACGTGGACCATCCGCACGCCGGGCGGCAGCGTCGCCGGGTCGGTGACGGTACGGAAGGCGGCGTCGAGGTCACCGGCCCGGACGGCGGCGGCGACCAGGTGCGGGTCGTCCACCCGGAACGTCACCACGTCGAGGTCGACGCCGGGTCGCGACCGCCAGTAGTCGTGCAGGATGACGGCCTGCGCGCTGCGCAGGCCGAGCACGTCGATCCGCGGCGCCCGGGCGCCCGGCCGGACCGCGGCGACGGCCCGGTCGGCGGTCGTGACGACGTCCCGGGCGTGCGGCAGGAACGCCTGGCCGTCGAGCGTCAGCTCGACCCCTCGGGCGGTACGGGTGAACAGGCGGACCGCCAGTTCCCGCTCCAGGGCGGCGACCCGCTTCGAGACCGCCTGCTGGGTGACACCCAGCTCGTCGGCGGCGTGTCGCAACTGTCCCAGCTCGGCCGCCCGGACGAACGATCGCACTGCCTCGGTGTCCACCGGCCCACCCTAGGGCCGCACAACCGATGGTTGTGGCTCGCCGGTCGGCGGTTGTTTGCTCCCGCGCCGCCCCGGCCGATCTGATGCGCGGGTGCGCGAGAAACTAGGCCCCGACTTCGGCCGGCTGTGGACGGCGTACGCGGTCAGCACCTATGGCACGTGGCTCGCCTTCGGGGCGTTTCCGCTGATCGCGGTGCAGGTGCTGCATTCGTCGGCGTTCGCGGTGTCGCTGCTGGAGGCGGCCGGGCTCGCCGTCGCGGCGCTCGTCGCGGTCCCGCTCGGGCCGTGGGTCGAGCACCGGCGCAAGCGCCCGGTGATGATCGCCATGGACGTGGTCCGGTTCGCCGCCATGGTGAGCGTGCCGGCCGCGTACGGCCTGGGTTTCCTCTCCTACGGTCACCTGCTTGTCGTCGCGGTGGTAGCCGGGACGGCGGGCATCGCCTTCACGGCGGCGTCCGGCGCGTACCTGAAGCATCTGGTCCGCGGCGACCACCTGCTGGTGGCGAACGGACGGTTCGAGGGCACGAGCTGGGTGGCGATCGCGGCCGGTCCGCCGCTCGGCGGCGCGCTTGTCGGGCTGCTCGGCCCGGTCGTCACCGTGACCGCCGACGCGGTGAGCTACCTGCTGTCCGCGCTTGCGGTCCGCCGCATCCGCGGCGACGACGTCGCGGCGTCGCCGGCCGGCGGGTCGCGCGGCGCCGAGCTGGCCGCCGGCTGGCGGTTCATCAGGTACGACCGGGTGCTGCGGCGCCTGTTCCTCAACTCGGCGCTTGTCGGCGGCCTGATCACGGCCACCGTGCCGCTGCTGGCCGTGCTGCTGCTCGGCGAGTACGGCTTCCCGGCCTGGCAGTACGGCCTCGCCTTCGGCGTGCCGGCGCTCGGCGGCTTCGTGGGCGCCCGCCTCTGCCCCCGACTGGTGCGGCGCTACGGGCTGCACCGGGTGTTGACCGGTTCCGGTTGGCTGCGCTCGGTCTTCCCGCTCGGTCTCGCGTTTGTCGGGCCGGGCGTCGCCGGGCTGCTCACCGTGATCGTCGTGGAGGCCCTGCTGATCACGTGCATGGGTGTGTTCAACCCGATCCACGCCGCCGAACGGCTGCGCCGCACTCCCCCGGACGTGGTCGCCCGGGTGCTGAGCGCGTGGAGTGTCGGCAGCCGGCTCACGCAGGCCGCGCTGACGCTTGTGTGGGGTGCCCTCGCCACGGTCACCGGCCCGCTGGCCGCGATCGTCGTCTCCGGCGTGTGCCTGCTCGCCACCCCGTTCCTGCTGCCCGGCGCGGCGCTCATGCGGTCGCACCCGCCGGCGGTCGGTGTCCGGGCGGCCACGCCGTCCGAACGGATCGGGGCGTGAGGCGACGGTCGCCCGTTCCCTCAGTGGCGGTCCGGGGCGAAACGCTTCGGGCTGACGCCCAGGATCCGGGTGAAGTGGCGGTTCAGGTGCGGCTGGTCGTAGAAGCCACTGTTGGCGGCGACCGACCGGAGCGGCTCGCCGGCGAGGATGAGCCGGCGGGCCAGGTCGACGCGCCGGGAGATCAGGTACTGATGGGGGGACATGCCGAACTCGCGGCCGAAGGAGCGCACCAGGTGCGCCGGGTGGAAGTGCAGGGTGGCCGCCGCCTCCCGCAGCGACATCCCGGCCACGACGTTGGCCTCCAGCAGCTCGCGCAGGCGACGCGCGGGCGTCCGGTCGGGCCGGGCCGGGATTTCCGGGTGGCCGAGGTGGACCCGCAGCCGCTCGGTGACGGCCGCCAGCCGGCTCTCCGCCTCCAACTCCTCCCCGGGCCGGCGGATCGCGTGGTGCAACCGGGAGACGGCACGACGCAGCGGCGGATCGGCGAAGGCGGAGTTGTCGACCGAGGCGCCGACGAGCGCGTCCGGCAACTGGTCTGGGGCGAGGTAGAGGACCCGCTTGCGGAAGCCGCGCGCGGTGGCCGGCGTGCCGTTGTGCGGCACGTGCGGCGGGAGCAGGGTGACCAGGTCGCCGGACGCGCCGCGCTCGTGCCGGTCCAGGTCGTACCGGACCCCGCCCTCGTCGACGATCAGCAGCGCCCAGGCGTCGTGCGCGTGCATCGGATAGGCGTGGCCGGTGAAGTGGGCGTGCAGCACCTCCACCACGCCGTCCAGGCGTGGCCGCCACGCCGAGATCGTCGCGCCCGCCGGGCCGGCCCTCACGTCAACAACGTACAAGACCGGCGCGCGATCCACGGCGCATGATCAGTTCATGCCGACCACGACCCAGCCCGTACGCTTCGACACGAAGATCGCCGTCCTGCTCCGGGACGACCTGCTCACCTGGCAGCGCCTGAACGTCACCGCGTTCCTGGTCAGCGGCATGGGCACGGCGATTCCCGAGGTGGTCGGCGAGCCGTACTCCGACGCCGACGGCGTGGCGTACCTGTCGATGTTCCGCCAGCCGGTGCTGGTCTTCGAGGGTGGCAAGGAACTGGTCCGGGCGGCGCACGGCCGGGCGCTCGGCCGCGGCCTGCCGGTCGCGGTGTTCACCTCGGACCTGTTCGCCACCGGCAACGACCGGGACAACCGGGCCGCCGTGCGGGCCGTCCCCACCGCGCAGCTCGACCTCGTCGGGATCGGCCTCCACGGGCCCCGCAACGCGGTCGACAAGGTGCTGAAGGGCGCCACCATGCACCGCTGACCGGCCCGCTCCGGTGGGTCTCAGCGGCGCGTCACCTGGGCTCCGGCGCGGATGGCGCGCGGGATCTCCGCCACCTCGTCGACGCGATCCAGCAGCCGGCCCAGTTCGTCGGCGGGCGCGGGTGAGTGCAGCGAGCCGGCGCCGACCACCACTTCGAACTCATCCACTGGCTCGCCCCGTTCGCTCGTACCACGTCGGCCCCGGTCATTGTGCCCTCGTCCGGGGCGGCCGGCCAGGTCCGCGACGCACGGGCGTCAACCGGCGGTCCGCGTCGCCGCGACGGCGGCGTGCGGCCGGCGGACGCCGTCGCCGGGCCGGTGCAGCCGTCCCACCTCGGTGAAGCCGGCCCGTGCCAGCCGCTCGGAGAACTCGTCGACCGGCCAGCGGTAGGCGGTGGTTACCTTGTGGTCAAACGCGGCGATCTCGTCGCCGACGAAGATGCCGAGCACCACCGTGCCGCCGGGCGTCAGGGCCCGCCGGAACTCGGCCAGCACCGCGTCGAGGTCGTCGGGCGGCAGGTGGATCACCGACCCCCAGGCCAGGATGCCGGCGACGGAGTGGTCGGCGACGGCGAGACGCGCCATCGAGCCGAGCACGTAGCGACCGCCGGGGTGGGTGGCCCGCGCGTGGGCGATGAACTCACCGACGATGTCGACGCCGATCGCGTCGACGCCCTGCGCGCGGAGGAAGTCGGTGAGGTGGCCGGGGCCGCAGCCCAGGTCGAGCACCGTGCCGGGCCGGCCGGCCAGGTGGCGTCGGATGAAGGCGCGGTCGTCGGCGTGGACCTGCTCGCTCGTGCCGAACAACGCGATGTACTGGTCCGCGACGGCGGCGTACGCCCGGCGGACCTGGTCGGTCGTCATGCCCCGACGATAGGGCCCGGTGGGATGGCCGGGATCTGGGCACACGTTACTGGTCGACTGGTTGTGAGGGGACGGCAAGCGGCGCCCTGTCGGGCTAGTCTTGCGCGGTGACCCTGCCCCCGAACGGCTTTACGACCATTCGCTGGCCGTGGCTGACGGCGCGCCGACTGCCACCGGCTCCCTGACGAGATGGGCAGGAACGGCACGCTGATCCTGCTGGCGGGCGCCGTCGTCGTCGGTCTCGCCAGTCTTGTCTTGGCCCTGCTCGACCCCTCCCGGGTCGGCTCCTGGGCGACCGCCCTCGGCATGGCCTGTGTGGCGGGCGCGCAGGTCGTTCGGCTGCGGGAGCTGAGAAAGCGCGGCCGATGAGACAGCGACCTCAGGGCCGCAGACTGAGCGCCACCGAGTGACCGCCGTGGATCAACACGAAAGTCGCCATGCCGGAAGCGTCGCACGCGGGTCCGACAACTCGTCGACGGACGGACGGTCTCGTGCGTCGTACCCTCCGGTTAGCCTGCCGCCATGCCGAACGCCGAGCTGGATGAGCTGATCGTCGCGGACGCCGGGGCGCTGCGGGAGTGGCTGTCCGCCCACCACGGCACCTCACCCGGCGTGTGGCTCGCCCTGACCAGGAAGGGCGGCACCGTGACGACGCTTACCTGGCAGCAGGCGGTCGACGAGGCACTGTGCTTCGGCTGGATCGACGGGCAGGCCCGCCGGCGGGACCAGGAAAGCTCCTGGATCCGGTTCACCCCGCGCCGGCCCCGCAGCGGGTGGTCGCAGCGAAACGTCGCGCACGTGGCGCGGCTGGAGGCGGCGGGTCTGATGCGGCCGGCGGGCCGCGCCGCGGTGGAGGCCGCGAAGGCGGACGGGCGTTGGGCCGCCGCGTACGCCCCGTCGTCGGAGGCCGAGGTGCCGGCCGACCTGCTCGCCGCGATCGCCGCCGATCCCGCCGCCCAGGCCATGTTCGACGTGCTCACCAGGACCAACCGGTTCGCTCTCGCCCACCGGCTCAACGCCGTGAAGCGGGCGGAGACCCGGGAGCGGAAGATCGGCGAGTTCGTCGCCATGCTGGCCCGCCACGAGACCCTCCACCCGCAGAAGGCCCGGCCCTCCGCCACGCCCTGACCGACGGTCAGTTCTGCATAGACGTCTGACGATTGTTGCGTCCGGCGTCCCCGACGCCTACGCTCCAAAACGGAATTCTGTGACCTCGGGCGAGAGATTGTGAACGGGCGGCGGAAGTTCCCGGTGGCACGGTGAGTGCGGCCGGTCGGGTGAGCTTTGCCGCTCGTAGGGCACGCATGACCTTGCCTCTGCTTGTCGCTGCCCCTTGCCAAGGACCCCGCCATGGTCGGAATCGCCAGGTAGCCCCCAGGATGACTGTCCAGCGACCATCTCCTTCGGCGGTAAGCGAAAGGAATGGTACGTGAGATCAGACGTCTCCACCGCTCGACGGTTGCTGCTCGCGGTTGCGCTTGTGGTCGCCTCCACGCTTCCGGGGGTGCTCGTGAATCAACTGCCGGCTTCGGCCGCCGTCCAGCAGACCTACTACGTCGCCCCGGACGGGAACGACGCCAACCCGGGCACGCTCCAGTCGCCGTTCAAGACGCTGCAACGTGCGCGGGACGCCGTTCGTACGGTGAATTCGAGCATGACCGGCGACATCCAGGTGTATCTGCGCGGCGGTAGTTATCCGGTGAGCAGCACGATCGAGTTCGGCGCGGCCGACTCCGGCACCAACGGTTACCGGGTCGTCTATTCCGCCTACCCGAACGAGACGCCGGTGCTCGAAGGTGGTGTGCAGGTGACCGGGTGGACCCAGCACAGCGGCAACATCTGGAAGGCGCCACTCGACCGCGCCAACAAGTTGCGCGCGCTCTACGTCAACGACAAGCGGGCGTACATGGCGTCCAAGACGATCGGCTCGGCGGGCTGCTACGGGACGTACACGGTCACGGCCGGGCAGGCCGCGTGGGCCTGGGAGTCGGGGTCGCAGTGCGACGGCGCCAAGTACGGCCTGAACGACTTCCCCGCGATCGCCCGCAACGCCGACGACATCGAGATCGAGACGGCGACGACCTGGACCACCGCCATCGTGGGGGTCCGGCAGGTGACCACGAGTTCCGACGGCGCGAACCGGGTGGCGCTGTTCCAGCAGCCGGGCGCCGCCATCGCCCAGGGCGCGTTCAACGGCAACGCCCAGACGGGCGGCTCCCACAAGGTGATGAACGCCTACGAGTTCCTGGACACGCCTGGTGAGTTCTACTTCGACAAGAGCAGCCGGACGGTCTACTACTACAAGAGCAGTTCCGAGAACATGGCGACCGCGTCGGTCTTCGCGCCGAACAACGTGACCACGCTGCTGCGGGTCGCCGGCACCTCGACGAGCAGCCACGCGCGCAACATCACGTTCTCCGGGCTCACCGTGCAGCACTCCGACTGGAACCTGTTCACCGTCGCCGGCTCGTCGTACAAGCAGGCGCAGCAGGGCAACCTCGGGGCGTTGGCGTACGCGAAGAAGAACTTCCACGACTACTACTACCGCAACGTGGACGTCACTCCCGGCATGATCCAGGTGGAGAGCGCCGACGGTGTCCGCCTGGAGCGCAACCGGATCCAGCACACCGGCGTCGACGGCGTCAACATGGTCAACGACGTGCAGAACAGCCAGTTGGTCGGGAACGTCACCAACGACGTCGCCGGCTCGGCGATCACCGTCGGTCACCCCCAGCACGTCTACATCGGCGACGGGACGTCGACCAACCGGGAGAAGTGGTCCCCGCAGGTCGAGGGGCTGCCGAAGAACATCGAGATCCGCAACAACTACCTCTACGACAGCGCGGTGCTGTTCAACGGGCACAGCCCCATCTCGGCGTACTTCGTCGACACCCTGACGGTGCAGCACAACCGCATCGAGAAGTCGCCGTGGTCGGGCATCACGCTCGGGTGGGGCTGGTGGAACTTCGACGGTTCGTCAGGCTCGATCGCGCCGAACCGGCCCACCACCACGGCGCGGAACAACACCATCAGCTACAACCACATCATCGACACGGTGCAGCGGCTCAGTGACACGGCACCCATCTACACGCTCGGCAGCCAGCCGGGGACCACGATCACCAACAACTATCTCCAGGGCGTGCCGTCCGGTCACAAGTACGGCCTGCATCCGGACGAGGGATCGGCGTACATCACGTTCCGCGACAACGTCCTGAGCGTCGACAAGAACATCACCTGGCTCATCAACTCCGACGACTTCGGGCGCAAGCACGACCTGAGCCTCACGCAGATCTACGGCCCGATCAACAAGGTCTCGAACAAGAACCTGCCCAACAGCACGGTCAACGACATCCTCGTCTCCTCCGACTACGTATGGCCGGCCCCGGCGTACGCCATCGCCGTCAACTCCGGCCTGGAGGACGCGTTCCGGGACATCGTCCCGGCGGCCAACTTCTCCCTGCCGAACCACGTCCTGCCGGCCAGCACCTTCGTCACCAGCGGAACGTCCGCCATCCCGATCCGGAGCACCGGCGACGCGACCAGGACGGTCTGGTTGGCGCCCACCGGCACCACCACCTTCACCGCCGGGCCGACGATGACCAGGGCCGGGGGCACGGCCACGTCCATCGCCGTGCCGACGACGCAGGGCGAGTACCGACTGTTCGTCCTCGACGCGCAGGGCGGCCGGTCCGCCGAGTCGAGTTCGATCGTCCGGCAGCAGGGCACCGGCAGCGGCCAGCAGGGTGGCCGGCTCGTGGGTGGCCAGTCCGGTCGCTGCGTCGAGGTGCCCAACTCCTCCACCACCAACGGCACCCAGGCGCAGTTGTGGGACTGCGCCGGCGGCACCAACCAGCAGTGGACCTACGGCGCCAACAAGGCTCTGACCGTCTACGGCAACAAGTGCCTGGACGCGAACGGCGCGGGCACGACGAACGGCACCACGGTCATCATCTGGGACTGCCACGGCGGCACCAACCAGCAGTGGAGCCTCAACGCCAACGGCACCGTCACCAATGGCGCGTCCGGGCTCTGCCTCGACGCCAACGGCGCCGCCACCGCCAACGGCACGAAGATCATCCTCTGGTCGTGCAACGGCGGCGCGAACCAACAGTGGAGCCTCCGCAACTGACCGGACACACCCGGGGCCGGGTCACGCGACCCGGCCCCGGCGCGGCTCGGCCTAGACTGTGGTCGTGCCGGCGACGATCGAGGTCGTGTCCATCATCGACGCCGCCCCGGGCGTGGTGTTCGACCTGGAACGCGACGTGGACGTCCACGCCGCGTCCCTGAGCGGCAGCGACGAGACGGCCACCACAAGCACCGGCCGGCGGCGACTCGAACTCGGCGACGAGGTCACCTTCCGCGCCCGCCACTTCGGCCTGCGGTGGCGCATGACCAGCCGCGTCACCGCCTACGAACGCCCGTCACGCTTCGTCGACGAGCAGGTACGGGGCCCGTTCCGAACGCTGCGTCACGAGCATCTCTTCCACGCCCTCGACGGCGGGCGAACGCGGATGACCGACCGCATGACCGTCAGCGCTCCCCTGGGCCCGCTGGGGGCGGCGACCCTGCTGCTCGTCGTGCCCTACCTCAGACGGTTGCTGCGGCAGCGGGCCGCCCACATCCGGATCGCCGCGGTCAGCCCACCACGCTCCTCAAAGTGACTTGCACAGGCGCCAGGCTGGGGCATTGACTGCTCACCATGCCTGTCCCCGCACCTGTCTTCGTCGCCGGCACGGGTCGTTCGGGGACGTCTCGGATCGCCGACATCATCGGCGAACACCCGCTGATCCACCGGATTCCGATGGAGACCCGGTTCATCGTCGACCCGGGTGGCCTACGGGACCTGGCCGACGCGCTCACCCGTCGGTACGACCCCATCGTCGGTGAGGACGCCCTGCACCGGCTCAGCGACCTTCTCACCGTACGAGTGCCAGGCCGGCGCGACGACCGCGGCAGGACCGTCCCCGAACTGGTCGGCGAGCGTCGCTACCGGGACGCGGTGCACCGGCTCTGGCCGCGGTTGGTCGCATGCGCGTACGACGAACCCGCGCCCGCGGAAGGCTTCGGCGACGCCGACCGGCCCGCCGGACCGTTCGCGCCGCCCAGCCGGCGGCGGATACTCCCCCGGCATTTCCGCGACCGGGGCGAACTGCTCGGCATCCTGCGTGGCCTGGTCGACACCATGTTCGGCGGGGCAGCCGCCAACGCGGGCAAGCCGACCTGGTGCGAGAAGACACCGTTCAACCTGCTGTGCATGGAGTTCCTCTGGGAGCTGGTGCCGGAGGCGACGATCGTGCACGTCAAACGGCACCCGCTCGCCGTGCTCGCGTCCCACCTGGACCAGCCGTGGGCGCCACCCACCGTCGACGGCGCGCTCGCCTACCTCACGGCGGTCTACCACCGGTGGCTCACCTGGAAGAACACGGTCGACCTGACCGGCAGGCGGTACGTCGAGGTGAAGGCGGAAGATCTCGCCGCGGACTGGCCCGGTCAGCGCCGCGCGCTGTTCGCACAGCTCGGAGTGGACGACGCCGTCACCGTCGCCACGTTCCAGTCGCACAAGCTTGCGCACCGCGACAACCAGTTCGACGACGAGACCCGCGAATACGTCACGGCGTCGCTCGGCACGGTCATCACAGCCATGGGGTACGAGTGACGGGCGTCAGGAGACCGACGGCGGCCAGCGGTGGGTGCGCCACTCGTGCCACGTCGCGAATCCGGCCGGCGGGTCACCGATCGGTTCGCTGCCGTCGAGTTCGCCGGGCGTGGGGATCTCGATGGTGGCGGCCCACCCGGCGAGTTCCTGGTCGGACATGGGCCACGTCGTGTGCGGCGCTTCGGCTTGGCGCTTGTCGAGTCGCCTGCGCTGCTCGGCCGGGTCGAGCGCGAAGTAGCGCATCTCCACCGTCGCGCCGAGGTCCGCTGCGGCCTGCCGCAGGGCGGAGCGCTCGTCCCGACTCCAGAGGCCGAAGTCGATGACCACGTTGGTGCCGAGTTCGAGGGCGCGCAGCCCGATCTGGATGAGCCGCCCTTCGATCACATCCGAAGCCGACGGCGGGTTGTCGTGCCCGTAGAGGGCCTTCACCCATTCGTCCTTCGTGAGGCGGAGCGCCTCCCGCTCGATCTCGATACGCCGAGCGGCGGTGGTCTTTCCGGTGCAGGGGAGCCCCACGGTCAGAAAGAGTGTTGGTCGCCTCATCGTCCCCCGTTTCCCACGACACCCCGTTCGACAGCGTCAGGATAGGGTTCACGGGGCCGGCACGCGGGGCAAGGAGTGGTCATGACCGACTGGAACGACAAGATCATCGAGGAGTTCCGCGCCAACGGCGGCCAGGTGGGCGGCCAGTTCGCCGGCGCACCGCTGCTGCTGTTGCACACCGTCGGCGCTAAGAGCGGCCAGCCTCGCGTGCACCCGATGATGTACCAGAAGCTCGACGACGGCTACGCCGTGTTCGCGTCCAAGGCCGGCGCGCCCACCAATCCCGACTGGTATCACAACGTGCGCGCCCATCCGCGGGTCCGGGCGGAGGTCGGCACGGACACGGTCGAGCTGGTCGCCCGGGTCGCCGACGGGGACGAGCGGGAACGGATCTGGAGCGCGCAGAAGGCCGCGTACCCGGGCTTCGCCGACTACGAGCGGAAGACCACCCGCGAGATCCCGGTGGTCGTGCTGGAACCCGCGCCTTGACTTGAAGCTCACGTGAGGTCGGATCATCGGCGCATGTCGGTGACGGACGAGGCGCGGCGGGCACTGGATCGGCAGCAGACGGTGGAGATCACCACCATCGGGCGACGGAGCGGCAAGCCGAAGCGAACGGAGATCTGGCGCTACCGGGCCGCCGGCCGCTACTGGCTGACCGGCAGCTCGGGCTCGCGTGACTGGTACGCCAACCTGCTCGCGCATCCCGCGTTCACGCTGCACCTGACCGGTCTGGACCTTCCGGTACGCGGGCGCGCGGTGACCGACCCGGACGAACGGGCCCGCGTGTTCGGGGAGATCGTCCCGACGCTGGACTGGGCCGGCAGCCTGGAGGGTTGGATCGCCGGAAGTCCGCTCGTGGAGATCGAGCTGACCTGATCGCCCGTCAGCGGGTCCGGATCTCCCAGGCCGGCCGCGCGGGCTCGTCGTTGTGCACGATGACATCGGCGTGCTCGGTCGGACGGGCGGTGGCGACGTAGAGCTGTTGGGCGGGGAGGTACCGCTCCCGCCAACGCCGCTCGACCTCGGCCCGGGCGGACACCTGGCGCTCCCGGATCACGGCACGCTCCACGATGGTGTCGAGCGCGGTCGACACGAGGACGCGCAGGTCCCACCGGTCGATCAGGTCCGGGCGCAGAAGGAAGACACCGTCGAAGAGCAGCACCGCGTCGACCGGTGCGGTCCGGATCGGCGGGGACAGCACGGTGTCCGCGATGTGGTCGTACACCGCCTGCTGGAAGCGTCGGTCTCCCCCGGGCCCGAGTGGATCGAGCAGGACCCGGTTCAGCGCGCCGTGGTCGTGGGCGTCGTGGTAGCAGCCCTCGGCCGAGTACTCGCCGCGCGGATAGCGCCTCGCCCGGGGGACGAGGAAGTCGTCGACCGTCGCGCGGATGACGTCGCGGCCCTGCTCGCGCAGGACGACGGCCAGTTCGTCGGCGAGGGTGGTCTTGCCGGCGGCGGGCGGTCCGTCGACGGCCACCCGCGTCGGATGCCCCACGGCGACGGATCCGACCGCCTCGGCCAGGCAGCGGAGCAGATCATCGCGAATGCCGTGCTCCATGTTCCGCCCTCCGCGACGACCGCCTCTGCTCGTCCACCGTAACCGCCGCGCCGGCGTGCCGCCGGCCCGGGCACCGCCTACGGAACCGCCGGGATGGCCGACTGTGGGTCGACGCCGGCGAAGGCGAGCGCGATGACGAAACCGGCCGCCTCCTCCAGTTGGCGTGCCCGGTCCAGCCCGCCCACGACGGCGGGAACGCCTCCGACATCGCGTACGAGCGAGCCGACGAGTTCCAGTGATCGTGGATCGTCCCCGCACATCGCGACCGTTGCCGGCGACGACCCGGGCGTCGTCCAGCGCGTCGACGGGAAGAGGTGGAACGCCTTGACCACGTGGGCGCCCGGAGCTGACTCGGCAACGTGCTGGGCGATCGCGCGTCCGGGTTCGGTGCGCAGCACGCCGATGCCGTGCTCCACCGCGTTCGTGGAATCGATAAGTGGTTTTCCGGCGAGCGATCCGGCGGGCGCGCCGACGGCCGTGAGGATTTCGGCGATGCCCTCCCAGTGCACGGAGAGAAGGACGACGTCGGCGTTCGCGGAGATCTCGGGCAGCCGTCGGGCCCGAGCTCCCGATGCCGTCGCCGCGGCCTCCGTACGCTCGGGCGAGCGACCGCCGATGCTGATGTCATGTCCGGCCCGGGTCCAGGCGGTGGCGAGCGCCGTGGCGAGAGTTCCGGTGCCGAGGATTCCGATACGCATGGCCTCGGACCGTAGCGAGACCGGTGCGAACCGATCGGTACGTCACACACCGCCAGGTGCGCGTCGGCGATGGCACGATGGCCGGATGGCTCGTGACGATGGCGGGTGCCACGACTTCGTGGCGGACTGCCGGCTGCGGATGGGAACGGACCTGTTCACGCATCAGTGGGATCCGGTGGTGCTTGCCGCTCTCACCGTCGGCCCGCAGCGCCGCCGCGCGCTACGCGCGAACATCGGCGGCATCAGTGACAAGGCGCTCACCGAGTCGCTCCACCGGCTCGTCGCCGGCGGCCTGGTCGAGCGGACGTCCTACGCCGAGGCGCCCCCGCGCGTCGACTATGCGTTGACGCCTCTGGGGCGGACCTTCGCCGACGGGCCGATGCGCGCACTCGTCGACTGGGTCCTTCGGTACGGCGACGAGGTTTTCGAGGCGCAGGAACGGATACGCATGACCGGCACCTGACGGACCGTTCCCGCGGCGGACCGGTCCGTCAGATCACCCGCCAGATGCGTACCCTCGGACGTTCGTTGCGCAGGTGACCCAGCTTGTGCTGGCGCACCTGCTCGTCCCACACCGCCTGGTCGTAGTCCGGCCCCGGCGCGATCCACCGATGCGACCCGTCGCTGTAGTGGAACTTCTCATCCCCCGCCCGCAACACGCTCACCGCAACCATCCCAGGAAACGCCGGTGCAACGCCCCGGCCGGCGCCCAACCCAGGTCCGCCGTCGCCCGCACGAACTGCGCACCCATGTACAACGCCAACGAAACAGGCGCACCCTCGAACTCCTCGCGTAACTCCCGCCGCCGCGTCGCGCACGGCCACGGCCCGTCGCACCCACCGCACGTCCAGACCGGCAGCACCGGCCCGTGCGCGCTCACCCCCGCACCCTCAGAAAGCGGGCCACGCCCGCCCGCGCCATCTGCCAACAGAGGTACGCCGCCAGCCGTGATCACCTGCTCGGGCGTGCTCACTCCGCACGCTCCGAATGCTGGGACGAGCGCGCCTCGCGCAGTTGCCGCGCCTGTTCGAGAATTCGCTGCTGGGCCGCCCTCTGTTCGCGCTCCTGATGTCGTTGCCCGGAGGACGGCGTCGACACCGACCGTCGACGCAACATTCGTGACAGCTTCACCAAACCTACCCATGTCACCGTTTCACCCTCGCTCGCGCTCAGGGATGCGAGAACGGACTCCTCAACTGGTCTGGGTTGAGACGCCGCCGTCGCCTGTGACCTGGACGCTACGAAAAGTGACGAGCAGCGTTGGGGAGGGTTTGTACCCGAGGTATGGCTACCCCTGCATCCCGATCGCGAGCGCCAACTCGCGCGCGTCTTCCCCGACTGTGCCCGGGCGGTTCGACAGTTCGAGAGTCGCCGCCCGGGCGTAGGGGTTGTGCCGTAACGTGTCGACGCTTTCTCGAAGCGCGCGGCCGAGCAGGTGGATCGCCGCCACCTCGCCCCGGTCGAGCAGATGCGCCCGAGCGGCGTCGATCAGCGCGGCGGCACGTCGGGTGTGCGACGGCAGCGCCGAGTAGTTCGCGCTATCGGCCCGCCGGACTGCCTCACCCGGCCGACACAGATCCGTCTCGATCGTGACGGCGTACGCCGCGCACGCTGCCGGCCCGAACATCAGCCATGGGTGGGCATACGTGCTACCGAGCCGGCTCGCCGCCTGCTCAGCCGCGTCCCATGCTCGCCACGCCTGCCCCGCCCTGCCCGCTTTGCTGTGGCCCAGCGCGATGCCGAGCTGCGCCTGCCCCCACCGGGTCAACTGTTCCCCGCCCTGAGCGGGGTCGAGCAGAGCTGCGGCGTCGAGCAGCAGATGCCCGGCGAGATCCACCTGGTTGGAGCCTCGGTAGACGTGCGCGTAGTACCAGGCGGCAACCGCGATCGCCGCAGGATCGTCGGCGTCCTGAGCCGCCCGCATGGCCCGGTCCGCGGCTACCCACACCAACTCCGGATACGGCTGGTGGGCCAGATACAACTGGGCAAGGTGGTAGACGCGCGCCAGCTCGATCAGGGCCTGCCGGCGCTCCTGCCCCTCCAACCGCCGGACGCTGCGCTGCGCGTCGGTCAGCAGGCTGGGGAGCACGCCGGCGACGGCTGAGCGCTCGACGGTCGACCGGTGCCACAGTTTCCACGCCTGGTCGACCAGTCCTTGCAGTACGCCGACCCGCGTAGGCTCACCGGTCGCCGCCGCTGACCGTTGCATGGCGGAGGCAACGGCGTCGATGTCAGGGTGGCCGGCGCGCGTCACCGATGCCACTGGCAACGACTGGTCACCGGTCAGGTCCGCCAGGTCCGAGATGTCCAGCACCTCGGACAGACGGAGGAGCATCGGAAGTCGAGGTGGAAGAAGGCGGCCGTTCTCCAGAGCCTTGACCCACTCGGCGCTGCGACCGACGAGTCCACCCAGGACGGGCCGAGTCTTGCCGGCGCGCTCCCGGAAGGCACGGAGGCGGGCACCGAAAGTCGCGGAATCGGTCATTGTCGCCTCCCAGGTAACGGTCGGGGCCGCGGCCACCGGCTGCTGCTCCGGAGCGCCGCCGCCATCGACGGTACTCGCTCAGCAGGCTCATCGCGCCCACCATGACCGCACGACACGGCCTCTCCGGCTGGTAATGCACCCGCGAAGGGCGTCAATGAGATCGTCGCCCGGCGATCCGGTCGAGGAGGAACCGCGCCGTGGCGTCGACAACGTCGTCGAAGTGCCTGCCGTGGCCCGGGTAGTGGAAGCCGTGTCCGGCGTGTGCGTACTCGACAAGCGTGCACTCGTTGCCGACTCCCGCCATCGCGTCCCGGAACCGCCGCACCGAGTCGATCGGCTCGACCTCGTCGCGGGCCCCGTGGTGGATCTGCGTAGGCGGATGCCCCGGCCGCACGAATTCGATGAGCGAATACTCGATCAGCCGGCCCGCCGCGATGCCGACCTGCTGTTCCAGGCGGCGCTGCACGGCCGGCGCGAGGGAGCCAAGGTCCAGTCCCGCGGGATTGAGGGCCACCACGCCCGCGACACCGGGCGTCGGCGCGGTCATCGCCGCGACCAGCGCGAGATGAGCCCCGGCCGAGCTGCCGCCCGAGGCCAGATGCGACGCGTCGAGCCCACGCGACGCGGCCAGCCGGCCGAACCGCTCGACCGCGAGCCGCACGTCGGCGAGGCAGTCGTCGATGCTGACCGCGCCACGACCGAGCAGCCGATACCCGGCGGAGACGGCGAAGATTCCGTGCGCGGCCAGTCGTCGGCAGTGCGGGGCGAGCCCGGCCGCCGAGCCTTCGCGCAGGGCGCCGCCATGGAACAGGACGACGCCCGCGTGAGGTTGCGTGCCATCGCCCGGCTCGACGACCAGCAACGGCAGCTCACCACCGTCGGCGGCGCGAAAGCGCATCGTCGACTCGACCGGACGGCACCCGCTCGGAACCACGTCGCCCGCAACTCCAGCTCGTACGGAAGTCGTCGATCCGACCCTATGCCATCGGCCCTCCGCCGCCAGGCTGTCGGACGCAGGAGCGGTTGCAGTGGGGGCGAGCACCGGGATCCGCCCCGCCGGCGTCAGTTGCCGGCGCCGAGGTTGGCCATCATCGCGGCCGGGTAGCGGTCGCCGTGTGCCGAGCCGGCCGGCACCACTTTCTCGATCTCGGCCAGGTCGTCCGCGGAGAGTTCCAGGTCGGCGGCGGGCAGGGCCTCGTGCAAGCGATCGCGGGTACGGGCGCCGACGAGCGGGACGATCTGGTCGCTCTGGGCTGCTACCCACGCGATCGCCAGTTGGGCCACGGTGCAGCCCTTCTGCTCGGCCACCCGCCGCAGCGCTTCCACCAGGGCCAGGTTGTGCCCGACGTTGTCGCCCGAGAACCGCGGCATCCGGCTGCGGTTGTCGCCCGGCCGCGGTGCGGCGTTCGTCCAGTGCCCGGAGATCAGACCCCGGCTCAGGACGCCGTACGCGGTCATCCCGACACCCAACTCGCGCAGCGTCGGCAGCACGTCGGTCTCCACCCCGCGCGAGATAAGCGAATACTCGATCTGTAGGTCGGCGACCGGGTGCACGGCGTGCGCCCGGCGGATCGTCTCGGCGGGCACCTCGGAAAGGCCCACGTGCCGCACGTATCCGGCCTCGATCATCTCTTTGATCGCGCCCACCGTGTCCTCGATCGGCACGTCCGGGTCCAGTCGCGCCGGCCGATAGATGTCGACGTGGTCGACGCCCAGCCGGGTCATCGAGTGGATCAGGAAGTTCTTCACCGCCGCGGGCCGGCTGTCCTGTCCGAGGAAGCCGCCGCCCGGCGCCAGTAGCGCCCCGAACTTGACGCTCAGCACGTAGCTTTCCCGCGGCCGACCGCGCAGCGCCTCGGCCAGCAGCATCTCGTTGTGCCCGGCGCCGTAGTGGTCACTGGTATCGATAAGCGTGAGCCCCGCATCCAGTGCCGCATGCACGGTCGCGACGCTCTCGGCGCGGTCGGAGACGCCGTACACACCGCTGGTCATCCCCATCGCGCCCAGTCCCAGCGCGCCGACGGCCGGACCTGTCGTCCCCAAGGTTTGTTTCCGCATGTCCCCACTCTGCTCCCGGTTGCGGGCGGCCGGGAGCGGACCGCTTGTCGTGGGAGCGCCGCTCCCTGGTTCGCCCCTCGCGGGCGGGGCAGCCACCGGGGACCATGGAGAACATGCAGCGTGAGCAACTTGCCGACTTCCTACGCCGCCGCCGCGAGGCCGTCCGTCCCGCCGACGTGGGCATCGCCGACGGTCCCCGCCGCCGCATACCGGGCCTGCGGCGCGAGGAGGTCGCGATGCTGGCCGGCATGTCGGTGGACTATGTCGTACGCCTTGAGCAGGGCCGCAGCAGCCGGCCCTCCACGCAACTGCTGGGCGCCCTGGCCCGCGCTCTGCGCCTGTCCGACGACGAGCGCGACCACCTGTTCCACCTGGCCGGCCACCAGCCCCCACCTGCGGACGGCGTGGCCCGACTCGCCCGCGCCGGCCTGCTCCGCATGCTGGACCTGCTGGGCGACACGGCCGCGCTGGTCGTGTCCGATCTGGGAGAGGTGCTGGCGCAGACCCCGACGTCCACGCTGCTCACCGGCGATCACACCGGTTTCACTGGCGATCGGCGTTATCTCGCATACCGCTGGTTCGCCGAACCCCACTCCCGCGTCCTCCACCTACCCCAGGAGCAGGAGCGTCATTCCCGCCAGATGGTGGCGGATCTGCGCGCCGTCGCCGGCCGACGACCCGGCGACCCGACGGTGACCGGTCTGATCGCCCGACTGGAGGCGGCGAGCCCCGAGTTCCGAGCGCTGTGGGCAGAGCACGAGGTCGGCATACGGCGGGCGGATCGCAAGACGTTCGTCCACCCCCGCGTCGGGCCGATCGCGCTGGACTGCGAGACGCTTGTGACCCCCGACCTGGGCCAGGAGTTGCTGGTGTTGACGCCCGCCGACGCCGGGTCCCGCGAGCGCCTCGACCTGCTGCGCGTGCTGGGCACCGAAGAGTTTCCCGTCATCTGACCAGCGTGCGGCCGAGCATACGTATCGAGGCACCGGCAGGACCAATACCTTCAGTTCTTCACGGGCGGGCCACAGGACCATTCGGAGCCGAGCTGGCACGACGCGTCGGCATTCGCAGTGCCGATCGTGCGGAAGGGTCGCCCGTCGTCGTCGATGACGTAGGTCCCGCTGCGGCCTTCCGACGTCCACCGCAGCCTGATCCGCCAGGAACAGTCGCAGCGCGAGGTGTCCGCGTCGACCTCGAACGACTCGGGATCGGTGCGGGACACCTGGTAGGGGAATCGGATGGGCCGGCGTTCCGCCTGCGGAGCGGCCTCCGCCTCCGACTCGTCGAAATGCGCATCCAGCCGGGGTGGGACGGCGTCAAGGTCGACGTGCACCCAGCGGTATGCCACACCCGAGCCGCAGACCCAACTGACGTGAGTGCCGTGCGGCGCGGCCTTCCGGCGGACGACCTCGATATCCATGCCTAGCAGCGTCACCACCGCGTCCGACCGGCCCTGCACGGTGAAGGTGACCCCCGACCGTACCGACGGGACCCCGTGCACCTCGGCCGCCCACTGGGCAGCCGCATCCGCCTTGGACAGGTCAGGCGGCACCGGCACAGCGGTCGCCGCCAGCGGCACCAGGTAGCCGGGCCCGCAGGGATCCGCCCCACTGCCGGCCACGGCGACCGTCATCGGTAGCTGGTCGGGCGAGACACCGGCGGTCGTTGTCGGCGACGAGGTGGGACCTCCAGCGAATCCGGGCGACGGGGCGGGCGTCGAGGTGCCGGGCGTCAGCACCGGAGTGAGCAACGCGATGGCGATCGCGACTGCGACGCCGCCGGCGATGCCAGCCATCCACCGCCCCAGCCCGACGGCCGTCCGTGGGCCGTGCCGGCGCGCCAGCCCCGCGAGCCGCGTACGCAGACTGGCTGCGGGGACGGCAGATCGCTCTTCGTCGCTGTCGATCGCGACCGGGGCCTCGGCACCACCCGACAGGTCTGGAGGCGGCTCCCGCCCCGGCCCGTCGGGGGACGGGGGCAGGGTGTTCTGGTTGCTCGACGTCATCACACCGCCCTCGCCACGCCCCGGACCACCACCACCCTTAGATGTCAGTCAATCATGTAGTCGCCATCCGGCGGATCCTGTACGGCCGGCGGCGCTTGCAGCACTACAGCCCCTCAGAACCACGTCTCCCGCATGTCAAGCGTGGTGCGGTCCAGGCTCTCCAGCAGGTCGAACTGCGCCGCCACCCTGGGCAGCTCCCACCGGTGGAAGTAGCGCGCCGCCGCCCGCTTCCCGGCGAGAAACTCGTCCTCCGGCGACCCCAGCGCCTCCACCGCCAGCACCTGCTCCAGCCACATCCAGGCGATCACCACGTGCCCGACCGCCTCCAGATAGACCGAGGCGTTCGCCAGGGCCAACTCCGGGTCACCAGGTGCCCACAACCGCCGGGTCACCACCGCGACCCGGTCCACCGCCGTGGCGAGCCGCCCGGCCAGGTCGGCGGCGAAACCGTCCGCCTTCCAGGCCCGGTCGACGGTGGCGCGCATCGTCTCCAGCAGCAGTTCCAGCGCCGCGCCGTCACGCATGGTGACCTTGCGGCCGAGCAGGTCGAGCGCCTGAATGCCGTGGGTGCCCTCGTGGATGGCGTTGAGCCGGTTGTCCCGCCAGTGCTGCTCGACGTCGTAGTCGCGGGTGTAGCCGTACCCGCCGTGCACCTGGATGGCCAGGTCGTTGGCGGCCAGGCACCACTGGGACGGCCAGCTCTTCGCGATCGGGGTGAGCAGTTCCAGCAGCAGGTGCGCCCGCTCCCGGTCGGCCTCGGCGGGCGCGGTCTTCTCCTCGTCGAGCAGCCGTCCGCAGTAGAGGACCAGCGCGAGCGCGCCCTCCACGTAGCTCTTCTGGGCCAGCAGCATCCGGCGTACGTCGGGGTGGGCGATGATCGGCACCTGCGGCGCGGTCGGGTCCCGGTCGGCCACCGGCCGACCCTGCGGGCGTTGCCGGGCGTACGCGACGGACTTCAGGTAGCCGGTGTAGCCGAGCGCGGTGGCGCCGGCCCCGATGCCGATGCGCGCCTCGTTCATCATGTGGAACATCAGCGCCAGTCCCTGGTGCGGCGCGCCGACCAGGTACCCGACCGCGCCGGCCCGCCCGTACGGCCGGTGCACGCCCTCGCCGAAGGTGAGCAGCGTGTTCGTGGTGCCGCGGTAGCCGAGCTTGTGGTTGAGCCCGACCAGCACCACGTCGTTGCGGGGGCCGAGCGCGCCGTTGTCGTCGAGGAGCACCTTCGGCACGACGAACAGGGACAGGCCCTTCACGCCGGCCGGCCCGCCGGGGATGCGGGCCAGCACCAGGTGCACGATGTTCTCGGCCAGCTCGTGGTCCCCGGCGGAGATCCACATCTTGGTGCCGGTGAGCCGGTGGGTGCCGTCTTCCTGCGGCTCGGCTCGGGTGGTGAGGTCGGCCAGGGAACTGCCGGCCTGCGGCTCGGACAGGCACATGGTGCCGAAGAACCGGCCCTCCACCATCGGGCGGACCCAGGTGTCGACCTGCTCGGGGCTGCCGTGGGCGAGCAGCAGGTTGGCGTTGCCGAGGGTGAGGAAGGGGTACGCCGAGGTGCCCACGTTCGCGGCCTGGAACCAGGCGAACGCGGCGGCGGCCACCGCGTGCGGGAGTTGCATCCCACCGACCGACTCGTCAAGTGTGGCGGCGAACAGCCCGGTGCCGGCGAACGCGTCCAATGCGGCCTTGACCTGGGGAATGGTGCGCACACGCCCGTCGTCGACCGTGGGTTCGCCCGTGTCGGCGGCGCGGTTGTGCGGGGCGAAGCGTTCCGCGGCGACCCGCGCGGCGAGGTCGAGCACCGCGTCGAACGTCTCCCGGGAGTGCTCGGCGTAGCGGGGCCGTTCGGTCAGCCGGGTCACGTCCAGCCAGTCGTGCAGCAGGAACGCCAGGTCACGACGGGACAGCAGCAGGTCGGACGACGACAACGGGGGTTCCTTCCGTCGTACCCGGATACGGGATCGGTCCTGGAAGTCAGGTGTCAGCCGTCCGTCAGGGGCGTGCCTGAGTCTGACCGCGGGCCGGGTCGACCCGGACCGTAGTTGGATTCCTCGGCGAACGGATTACCACTGGTGGACAACGTTCTCTCGAAAGTATCGCCCTTCTGCGCCTCGGTCGCGCTGACCACGCTGATCGGCGCATCCCCCGCCCTCGGCGCGGAGGCGGCCCCCGGGCCGGACCTGCCGCCGGCACTCGCCCCACTGACCGCGCTCTACCAGACGGCGGCGTGCGACCCCGACGGTCCCACCGCGGCCGACGGGACACTCGCGACCCAGCTCAACTCGAAGCTGAAGTCCGACATGCGCGGCTACATGTCGGCGTATCGCGTCTCCTGTGCCCGCGAGGTGGTCGAGGCGGTGCGGAAGCGGGGTCTCTCCTCTCGCGCGGCGGTCATCGCGATCTCCACCGTGATCGTCGAGACGCACCTGCAGAACATCAGCGAGGAGGTGGACCACACCAGCCTCGGGTTGTTCCAGCAGCAGGAGTGGTGGGGCACCCGGTCGCAGCGGCTCAACCCGTCCTATGCCACGAACGCCTTCCTCGACGCGATGGTACGGAAGTATCCCAACGGCAGCTGGGCCAGCGCCCCGATCGGGGAGGTCTGCCAGGCGGTGCAGGTGTCGGCCTATCCCGACCGCTACCAGGTGCAGGCGTCGGACGCCCAGATCATCGTCGACAGCCTCTGGGATGTCGACGCCCCCCGCACGGAGGACATTCCGGTGTCGGGTGACTGGAACGGCGACGGCGTCGACACGGTCGGCGTCTACCGACCCAGCAACTCCACCTTCTACCTCCGCGACACCAACAGCGGCGACGCCACCCGAGTCTTCAAATTCGGCGAAGGCCCCGCCGGCGACATCCCCGTCGCCGGCGACTGGAACAACGACGGCAAAGACTCCGTCGGCGTCTACCGCCCCAGCAACTCCACCTTCTACCTCACCAACGGCACCAGCAGCACCACCAACACCACCAACTACGAATTCAAATTCGGCAGCGGCGCCGCCGGCGACCAACCCATCGCCGGCGACTGGAACAACACCGGCGGCGACTCCGTCGGCGTCTACCGCCCCAGCAACTCCACCTTCTACCTCACCAACGGCACCAGCAGCACCACCAACACCACCAACTACGAATTCAAATTCGGCAGCGGCGCCGCCGGCGACCAACCCATCGCCGGCAACTGGGACAACACCGGCGGCGACTCCGTCGGCGTCTACCGACCCAGCAACTCCACCTTCTACCTCACCAACGGCACCAGCAGCACCACCAACAAAACCGACATCGAATTCATCTTCGGCCACGGCCCCTCCGGCGACGTCGCCGTCCCCGGCCGCTGGATCAAGAACAGCAACACCACCCCCGGCGTCCGCCGACCCAGCAACAACACCGTCTACCTCCGCAACACCAACAGCGGCGGCCCCGTAGACACCCAATTCATCTACGGCATCTGACCACCACACCCCCCCAGAAGGCGGGACCCGGCACCCCTCCGCCGGGTCCCGCCGCCGTGGTCGTCAGCCGCGGCGCAGCCCGGCGACGGCCTCCCGCAGGTCGTCCTGACCGATCGGGGCCGGCGGCGCGCCCTCCGTGGCCTCCCGGAGCGCCTTGCCGAGTTGCACCCGGCGTAGCGCCTCGCGCAGGTCCGCGCCGGTGAGCCCGGCCGTGTCGGCGGTGAGGGCGGCGGGGTCCACGTCGGCGGCGAACATCCGGAAGCCGGGCCGCTCGTGCCTGTCGATCAACTCCCGGATCATCTTGGTGAGGATCTCCGCGCGGCCGGACTCGTCCGGGGCCGGAATGGCGATCTTCAGGTCGAAGCGGCCGGAGCGGATCAGCGAGGCGTCGACGCGCTGCGGGAAGTTGGTGGTGGCCACCACGATCACGTCGGGGTTCTCCTCGAACAGCGTGTTCATCTCCTGCTTGAAGATGCCGGCGACCGCGTTGACCGCCTGGCTGGCCGCGTCGCCGCCCGCGCCGGCGTAGCTGATGATCGAGTCGAACTCGTCGAAGAGCATCACGGTGGGCCGGCGGTAGCGGCGGGCGTCGCGGAAGATGCGCTTGATGTTGCGCTCCGAGCCGCCGAGATACTTGTCCAGGATCTCCGGAGTGCGGATCTCCACGAAGTCCGCGCCTACCTCGTTCGCCAGGGCCCGCGCCAGCATGGTCTTGCCGGTGCCCGGCGGGCCGTACATCAGGATGCCCTGCGGCCGGCGCGCGCCCCAGCGGGCCATCGCCTGCGGATGCCGGAACGACACCGCCACCTCGCGGAACCGCGTGACCACGTCGGCCAGGCCGCCGACCTGGTCGAGGGTCACCGTCGTGCTGCGCGGCCCGGCCACCGCCACCGGTCGCCGCCCCACCAGGTACGTCCGCCCGCGCAGCACGGTCGGCTCCACGTTGTCGCCGGTCAGCTCGCGGACCGCCTGGAACAGCAGGCCGAGCATGGTACGCAGGTGCTCCGGACCGACGTCGGCGCTCGGGACGTCGGCGCGGATGCGTACCGTGCCGTTGTCCTGGTCCACACGGGGACGCAGGCCGGCGGACTCGGCGGCGCGCGACACGTCCCGGCCGGCCGGGTCGGGCGGCGGCGTGACGAGCGCGGCGCCGGTGGGGCGCAGCCCGAGCCGGCGGCCCGCCCCCGCCGCCGCCCGGCCCACTGCGGCGGCCGGGCCGTCGCCGCCCCGCGCGGCGAGCCGCTCGGCGAGCAGCAGGCCGACCGGCCCGGCCAGCCCGAGGGCGAGCAGGCCGGCCGGCGCGGCCTCCACCCGCAGGTACGCCTCGAACCGGTGCACCCGCTGCCCGTCCACCGTGTCGGCGCGCACGGTGCAGCGGACCTCCCGCACCGGGGCGGGGAAGTCCCCGCCGGCCAGCAGCTCCACCGGCCCGTCCTCGGCGGCGGCGAGCAGCCCGGCCGGATCGGCGATGCGCACCTCGGCGCCGAACAACGGCACCGTCTCCTCGTCCGTCCGCACCTCGTACCCGGTCATGGGTCCTCTTCCCTCGCCGCGACGTGTGCTGTCGAGTCTCGCACCGGCCGGGGTGGGCGGCCACCGCTCAGCCGGCGTCGGCGAGCAGGCCGTCGACCAGGTCGCGGGGCAACCCGTGGGTGTCGTGCAGCCAGTGGTAGTCACGGTCGGTAAGCGGACCCCGCGCCCGGACCCGGTCGACGAGGGGCCGGCCGCGCCGCAGCAGCCCGCGGAACCGGTGCTCCTCGTCGCACAGCAGCTCGGGCAGCGGGCCCGGGTCGACCGGCTGGCGGAACCGGCGCAGCGTGTCCGCGTGGAGGGTCACCGGCAGGTCGCCGAGGCTCCGCGTCGGGTCCTCGCGCCACAGCACGGTGAGCGCGCGGCGCAGCAGCCGGCGCAGCACGTACCCCCGGCCGGTGTTGCCCGGGCGTACCCCGTCGCCGAGCACGACCACCGCGGAGCGCAGGTGGTCCGCGACCACGCGCAGGTCCGCGCCGCCCAGGTCCCACCGGTCGCGGACCGCGCCCGCCCAGGGGCTCAACCCGTCGCCGGTGAAGACGGACCGGTCGCCGCGCAGCACCATCTCCAGCCGCTCCCGGCCCATCCCGGTGTCGATGCTCGTCAGCGGCAGCGGGGTGAGCCGGCCGTCGGGGTGGCGGTGGTGACTCATCCGCACGTGATTCCACACCTCCACCCAGCGGTCGTCGCCGCTCGGGCGGCCGGTCGGCGGGCCGTCACCGGTCCACACGAAGATCTCCGAATCCGGTCCACAGGGGCCGGTCGGCCCGTTGGACCACCAGTTCTCCGCGCCCAGCGCCTCCACCGGCACGCCGAGCGCGGTCCAGGTGTCCCGTGCGGTCCCGTCCGGGTCGAGATGGTCGTCGCCGCCGAAGACCGTCGCGTGCAGCTTCCGCGCCGGGATGCCGTAGCCGTCGGTGAGCAGTTCGAAGCCCCAGCGCAGGCTGGTCGCGATGTCGTAGTCGCCGAGCGACCAGGAGCCGAGCATCTGGAACACGGTCAGGTGGGTACGGTCGCCGACCTCGTCCAGGTCGGTGGTGCGCAGGCACCGCTGCACGTCGACCAGGCGGCGTCCGCCCGGGTGCGGACGCCCCAGCAGGTACGGCGTGAGCGGGTGCATGCCGGACGTGGTGAACAGCACCGGGTCGCCCGGCGGCGGCACCAGGGAACTCTCCCGCGCGTCCCGGTGGCCGAGGCGGTGGTAGTGGTCGATGAAGGTACGGGTGATCTCGTCGGACGTCATGGCGGGTGCCTTCCGGGTACGGGCGTCCGGACGGTCCGCGCAACTGTGGCGTTGACACGACGACGCCGGCGGACCGTTTCCGGTCGCCGGCGATTGGTGAGGCAGGTCAGGCGGCGGCAACCGGCGAGCGGGAAGCTCGCGCGGTCGCGGCGGTCAACTGTCGCCTGCTCTGCATGCCACCAACGCTAGCCCACCCCCCGTCCCCCCGCCCACCCCTTTCCCCGCCCCGCCCCGCCCCGCCCCGCCCCGCCCCGGCCCCGGCCCCGGCCCCGGCCCCGGCCCCGGCGATCATGAAGTTGGCGGCGGTGGCCGCCCGATTTGTCGCCGCCAACTTCATGATCACGGTATCGTCGCCGGGAAGCCTGCTCGTCCGATCGGCGCGCGAGATCTTGGTACGAAACGGCCCCTCTGGGGGCGTTTTCGTACCAAGATCTCGCCTAGACGATCTATTCCGAGGGTTCAGTGGTCGTAGGCGATGAGGGAGCGCATGACGGGTTGGCCGGTGGTCCAGTTGTGCCAGATCGCGGCGGTCATCGCGAGGATGCGTTGTGCGACGCGTACGAGTACGCCGGTGCCGGTTCGGCCGCCGTGTCGTTCGAGGTCGAGTTGACCTTTGAGGGTCTGGTTGACGGACTCGATGTTCTGTCGCACAGCGCGCAGCAGTGTCCGTCCGGGGCGTGGCTTCTCGGGGCGGTAGGCGGGGCGGATCATGGTGATGCCGCGTTCGGTCAGCTGTCGTTCGGTGGCAGCGTCGCGGTAGCCCTTGTCCACGACCAGGATCAGTCCCTCGGGATGGGTCAACAGGCCGGTGTCCAGGTCGAACAGGTCCATGAGTGCTTCGCGTTCGTCGGTCTTGGCGGTGGCCAGGGCGAATGCCACGGGCAGTCCGTGCACAGTGGTGACCAGGTGCAGACGCAGGCCCCAGAAGCGACGCGAGTGCGAGGCGCAGTAGCCGTAGGTGGCCCACCCGGCCAGATCAGAGCGTTTGACGGTCTCGCGGGAGCGTCCGCACTCCACCGGGGTGGAGTCGGCGATGCGCACCGGGTGCTGCCACAGGTCGGTGTCCAGGGCCAGGACCCGGATCAGGTGGGTGATCTGCGTGCCGAGTGTCCGCAGCCGCTTGTTGTACCCGGGCTGTTTCGGGATGTAGGGGAACAGGTGGGTCAGGTTCATGCGGGCGTGACGGATCCAGCGGGCTTCCTTGTGGTAGCCCGACAGGGCTTGCAACACCGACAGGGTGATCAGTTCAGCGTCGGTGATCTTCGGAGCGATCCCGACCGCGGGTCGCCACCGGTTGAGGTGGGGCGACGACTTCAACACGTCGTCGATCTTCACGTACAGTGCGGTGGCGAGGGTGTCCCGATCGACGTGCACGTGGCCTCCATGGTCATCGTTGCTTCGCAACGTCGATCATGGACGCCCTCGCCTCTCTTCACTGCCCCGTACCCCTTGGAATAGATCGTCTAGGTCTCGCAGCTCCCGGGATACGGATGATCGATCTCGCGATATGGCCAGGGGCGCTGACTGCGGCCACCATGGAGTTCCGGGCCGGTGTGGCTGGGACGAGTCCCGCTAGCGGGCCGCACCGGCGGGCGGCAGGTTTCGGCAGGCCCCCCGATCGGGTTGATCGACTCCGCGTCGGCGAGGTGGCGGTATCCACGGCATCGCTGACACCGCCACCTCGCCGACCTGGCGTTGACCAGGCACCCCTGGGCTGACAGTGCGCCGCGCCCGGCGAACCGGCTGTCTGCCGGTCGGGCCACCGCCGCACCGGCGCCCACCGCCTCCATCGCCATCCTGCGCGCGGTGGAGAGGTTGGTATCCCGCCGACCGCCGATCATGGAGTTGTGGCACCTCGCAAAAACCGCGAACGGCGCATGACAGGCGCCACAACTCCATGATCGGCGGGGCGGAGGCGGGGCGGAGGCAGGCATAGCGCGTTCGCCCTGCTCGGGCGGCGGGCCGGCGGGCAGGGGCGGAAAGGGCGGAGTGGATCTTGGGAGATCGTCAGGGGGTGGGGGTGAGCAGGCGGTGGTAGAGGGCGTTCAGGCGCTCGGCCTGGGACTCCCACGTCCAGGTGGGCAACGGGGAATCCGGGCCCTCGTAGGCGGCGCGGTAGCGGGCCGGGTCGGCGAGCACCGCCCGGATCGCTCGGGCGAGGTCGGCCGCGTCCCGGGCGCGGAACACCTCGCCCTGGCCGGTGGCCCGCACCGTGTCGGCCATGGTGCGGACGTCGCTGACCACGATCGGCAGCCGCGCGTGCGCGTACTCGAAGAACTTGGTGATGAGCGCGATCTCGTGGTTGGGCCAGTGGTGCAGCGGGATGAGCCCGACGTCGGCGGCGGCGAGGAACGCGACGAGCTGCCGGTGCGGCACGTACGGCAGCACGTGCACCCGGTCGGCGACGCCGTGTCGGGTCGCGCGGGCGGTGACCTGGCGGACGTATCCGGCGGCGGGGTCGGCGACGACCAGGGCCAGGTGTACGCCGGGCAGCCGGGTCAGCGCCTCGACCACGGTGTCCACCCCGCGCTGCACGGCCATCGCCCCGCTGTAGACAAGCAGCGGGGTGTCGGCGGTCAGGCCGCAGCAGCCGCGCAGGTCGGGTGCGGATCCGCCAGCCGCCCGGGACGCATCGGGTACTGCAGCGGCGACGGGCTCGGCATCCGTGGCGGGCGCAACAGCGACGGACACCGTGGCCACAGGCCCGGCAACCGAGGCTGGCGCAACAGCGACAGGCACCGTGGCCACAGGCTCCGCAACCGTGGCGGGCTCGGCGGCGGTGACGTGTGCCGGCTCGGCGACCGGCGCGTTGAGCACGACGGTCGGGCGTTCGGGCAGGTCGTGGTCGCGGACCAGCAGGTCGGCGAGGGTGTCGGAGACGGTCACGACCGCGTCGGCGTGGCCCACGTACTCGCGGACGTAGCCGAGGTGGGCGGGGAGCCAGCGGGCGTTGTCGCGGCGGGGCCGGGCGCCGGGCAGCCACTCGTGGGCGTCCCAGACCAGCTTCACGGTTCGTCCCTCGGCGCGGGCCCGGTCCACGGCGCGGGCGGCCACGCCGAGCATCCGGAAGTCGTGGGCGTGGATCAGGTCGGGGCGCAACTCGTCGATGACCGGCCCGGCGAGCCGCTCGTAGTCCCAGAGACCGGGCTCCAGCCGGCGCCAGGCCCGGTCGCCGAGCCGGGCCTGCCAGTAGCGGACCTGGGCGTGCTCGACCGGCCGTCGGGCCAGCCGGGCGACCCGCAACGCCAGCCCGCCACGCGCCACCAGCCGCCGCCGCAGGCCGCGCAGACCACCGCGCAAGACGGTCACACCGACTCGACCGGCGCTCTCCGCGCCCGCGTCACGCCGGCCGGCGATCGCCGCGCCCGCGCCGTCTGCACCTTCCGCCCCGGCGGGCGCGTCCAGCGGCAGCAGCCGCACCCCGGCGGGCGCGTCCGGTGGCAGCACCCGCACCACGGCTGGCGCGTCGAGCGGGAGGACGCGTACCTCGGCGTCGCCGAGCTGCCAGCGGCGCTCGGCGTCGACGTGGGCGCAGCCGAGCAGCGTGACGTCCCAGCCGGCGTCGGCGGCGGACCGGGCGGCCTTCTGCACCCGCGAGTCACCCTCGACCGCGTTGTCGACGAGCATCACCACCCGCCGCGTCGCGGCGTCGTGCGACATCGGCCACCACACCCCTTCACCCTCGTCGGTCCGACCGGCGCGAGTGTACGGGGGCGCGGGACCGGCCCGGCGACTGCGGAATGCGGCCTGAGCTGCGAAGACACCGAACGTGCAGGTGACCGGGGGCGGGAGTTCACCCGCCGTGCACGTGCCGGTCAGGCGGCGCCGGAGGGGACCAGCGGGCCCGGGGCGACCGGCTGCCGGCGGTCGCGCCGGTTGGGCAGCGACAGGCGGATCACCTTCCACCAGGCGGAGGCGACCTGCTTGGGCAGCGGGCCGGTGGTGTACCGCAGGCCGTACCTGTCGAACAGCGCCCGCACCTGCGGGGCGATCTCCTGGTAGCGGTTGCTCGGCAGGTCGGGGAAGAGGTGGTGCTCGATCTGGAAGGACAGGTTCCCGGTCATGACGTGCAGCAGGCGGGGGCCGCTGATGTTTGCCGAGCCGAGCATCTGCCGCAGGTACCACTCGCCGCGGGTCTCGCCCTCGATGGAGGTCTTCTCGAACGTCTCGACGCCGCTCGGGAAGTGCCCGCACATGATCACCGAGTGGCTCCACACGTTGCGGATCAGGTTCGCGGTGAACGTGGCGGCGAGCGTGGACAGGAAGGACGGGCCGGAGAGCAGCGGGTGGATCACGTAGTCCTTGAGCACCTGCCGGCGGATCTTGCGGCCGACCGCCTTGGCCTTGACCCGGAACGCCGGGTCCTTGAGCCGCTTCTGCTTGAGGTGGTCGCCAAGCTCCATGTCGTACGCGGCGATGCCGTACTCGAAGAAGGCGGCGTTGAGCAGGTTCCACACCGGCTGGCCCAGGTGCATCGGGTGCCACGGCTGGTCCTCGTCGACGCGCATGATGCCGTACCCGAGGTCGTTGTCCTTGCCGACCACGTTTGTGAACCGGTGGTGCAGCTCGTTGTGCGACTGCTTCCACTGGGCGGCCGGGGAGACGTGGTCCCACTCCCAGGTGGTGGAGTGGATCTTCGGGTCGCGCATCCAGTCCCACTGGCCGTGCAGGACGTTGTGCCCGATCTCCATGTTGTCGAGGATCTTGGCCACCGTGAGGCCGGCCGTGCCGACGATCCAGGCCGGCGGGAACAGCGAGAACAGCAGCACCGCGCGGCTGCTCAGCTCCAGCGTCCGCTGGGTCTTGATCACCTTGCGGATGTAGCGGGCGTCCCGCTCGCCCCGGTCGGCGATGACCCGGTCCCGGATCGCGTCCAGCTCCTTGCCGATGATCTCGATGTCCTCGGCGCTCAGGTGGGCGATCGGGTTGTCGGCCTTCTTCTGGATCACGGTCACGTCTGTCGCTCCTGTCAGAGGTCGATGTCGCAGGTACCGGCGGCGGCCGACACGCAGGTCTGGATCCGTACGCCGTCGCCTGGCACCGCCGTGGTGACGTCGCCGTTGCGTAGGTCGCGTACCGCGCCCTGGCGCAGCGGCACGACGCAGCCGTAGCAGATCCCCATCCGGCAGCCCGAGGGCATGAGCACCCCGGCGTTCTCCCCCGCGTCGAGCAGGGTGGTGGCGCCGTCGGCCTCGACGGTCACCCCCGCCCCGGTGAAGGTCACCGTGCCGCCGTCGCCTGGCGTTATCACCGTAGGACGGAACCGCTCGGTGTGCAGCAGATCGACGGCGCCCCGGGCCGCCCAGTGCGCCTCGGCCGCGTCAAGCAGGCCCAGCGGCCCGCAGGCCCAGGCGTGCCGCTGGGCGTGGTCGGGCACGAGGTCGTCCAGCTCGGCCACGTCGAGCAGGCCGGCGGTCTCGGTGTGCCGCTCGACCAGGCGCAGCGCGCCGCGCCCGGCGAGTGCGCGCAGTTCCGCGCCGAAGATGACGTCGTCGCGGGTCGGCGCCGAGTGCACGAGCACCACGTCGGCGCGTTCGGCGAGCCCGGCCCGCAGCATCCCCATGACCGGGGTGATGCCGCTGCCGGCGGTGAGGAAAAGGACCCGCTCCGGCGTCGCCGTGGGCAGCACGAAGTCGCCCTGCGCCTGGTCGAGCTGGACGATCGTGCCGGGGCGGATCCGGCGGACCAGGTGGTTGCTGACCTTGCCGTCGGGGATCGCCTTCACGGTCACGGCGATCCGGCCGTCCGCCGCGCCGGGCGCCGAGGTGACGGAGTACGCGCGCCACTGGCGCACCCCGTCGACGTCCACACCGAGGCGCACGTACTGCCCCGGCAGGTGGCCCCGCCAGCCGCGACCTGGTTGGATCACAAGCGTGGCGGCGTCCCGGGTCTCCGGGCGGACGGCGACGATCCGGCCGCGCAGCGGGGCGCCCGCGCGCAGCGGGGCGACCAGGTCGAGGTAGTCGTCCGGTAACAGCGGAGTGGTGACCGTGCCGGCCAGCCGCAGCAGCCTGTCCCGGAAGGAGACCTTCTGGGAGCGGCGGGGCGCAGTTGTGGTCATATGACCAGCGTGGCTGCGGAATCGCATAACATCTTGACCAGCAAAGGTGAAACGGTCACGGGTTTTTGTTCGGAGGGAACAAACATGACGCAGGGGGCCGGGACCGGGCAGCGTGCCGCCCATCTCGATCTCGACGCCGGCGTGGCGGCCATGCTGCGCGATCGGCTCCCGACAGTCGCCGAACGCACGGTGAGCGCGATCACCGCCGAGGTGTCCGACTATTCCGGCGCGCTCACCGGCGCCATGCGGGAGAAGATCGAGAACGCGGTACGCATCGCGCTCGGCACCTTCCTCCAGCTCATCGAGGGCACCCAGGCGTACGACCCGAGCACTCCGCTGGCCCCGGCGCTGGAGGCAGCGTACGCGCTTGGTAGCGGCGAGGCCCGGTCGGGGCGGAGCATGGACGCGCTGCTCGCCGCCTACCGGGTCGGCGCCCGGGTGGCCTGGCGGGAGGTCTCCACCACGACGGTACGCAGCGGGCTGGCCGCCGAGACGGTGGCCGAGTTCGCCGAGCTGATGTTCGCCTACATCGACGAGCTGTCCGCGGCCAGTGTCGCCGGGCACGCCGACGAGCTGGCAAGCGCCGGCCGGGTGCGCCGCCGTGACCTGGAGCGGCTCACCCAGCAACTGCTCGCCGGCGAGCCGGAGGAGTCGCTGCGGCGCAGCGCCGACCGGGCCGACTGGCCGCCGCCGCAGACGCTCACCGTCGTCCTGCTGCCCCGCCGGCACCTGCGCGCGGTGCTCGCCCTGCTCAGCCCGCAGACGCTGGAGAGCGGCGAGGACCTGCCCGGGATGAGCCCGGCGGAGGATCTGGCGGTGCTGCTGGTGCCGGACGCGCACGGCGGCCGGCGTCGCCAGCTCGTCCGGGTGTTGCACGGGCACCGGGCGGTGCTCGGCCCGGCGCGCCCCTGGCACCGGGTCGCCGCGTCCTACCACCGGGCGACCCGCGCCCTCGCGCTCGGCCTCGGCGAACCGGACGCCGGGCCGGTCGACACCGAGCGTCACCTGTCCACGCTGCTGCTCAGCATGGACCCGGAGGCGCTCGCCGACCTGCGTACCCAGGCCCTCGCACCGCTTGCCGCGCTGCCCCCGGCCACCGCGCACCGGCTGGCCGAGACGCTGCGGTCGTGGCTGCTGCACCAGGGCCGTCGCGACGACGTGGCGGCAGACCTGTTCGTGCACCCGCAGACCGTCCGCTACCGGATGGGCAAGCTCCGGGAACTCTTCGGCGACCGCCTGCTCGACCCCGCCACGGTGCTCGACCTCACCATCGCCCTCGCCGTGCCACCCGAGCAAGGCGGGGCCCCCGCTTAACGTCTCCGGTAGAGGCGGGGCCCCCGCTTAACACTCAAGCAGCGCGGCGACCCGCTCCGCGTCCGGGTGGTCGTTCGCGCGCAGGATCTCCAGCGCCTCACGCCAGGCCTGCCGCGCGGCCCCGGACCGTCCGGTGGCCTCCAGGGCAGCGCCGAGCCGACGCAGGGAGACCCCCTCGTTCATCCGGTCGCCCAGGTCGCGGTAGAGGGCGACGGCCTGCCGGTAGCAGGTCACCGCGTGGTGCCCGTCGACGTGGCGGTAGGCGTGCCCCAGGGTGTCCCACACGCTGGCCTCGCCCATCCGGTCGCCGGCCTGTTGAAGGCGGTCCAGGGCCTGCCGGCCGTGGGCGATCGCCTGCTCGTGGTCGCCGAGCTGGGCGAGGCACCAGGCGACCGAGTTGAGCGCGTAGCTCTCACCCCGGTCGTGGCCGGCCTGACGGAACAGTGCGAGGGCCTGCTCGTCGTGCCGGAGCGCCTCGGCCAACTCCCCCTGCGCCTCGGCCAGCCAGCCCAGGCAGCGGTAGATGAAGGCCTGGCCCACCCGGTCACCGAGGTCGTCGTAGAGCGCAAGCGCCTGCCGGTAGTCTTCCCGCGCGTCGTCGAACCGGCGTAGTTCGACGCACGAGCTGCCGTGCAGCCGGTGCGCCTCGGCGGCGGTGGCCCGGTCGCCCAGCCGCCGCGCGACGGTCACCCCCGCGCGGCCGACCCGTTCCCAGTCGTGCCGGTGGCCCCGCCGGGGCAGGAAGTTGGCCATCGCCCAGGCCAGTCGCCATGCCTGGTCGTCGAGCCCGTCGGCGACGGCCTGCTCCAGCGCCGCCAGCAGCCCGGCGTGCTCTGCGGTGAACCAGGCAAGCGCCGCCTGCCGGTCGGCGAAGCCGAGCACCGTCACGCCGGGCGCCGGCGGCGGCGCCGGCTGCGGATCGCGGTTCGGCCACAGCAGCCGGTCGGCGCCGAGCGCGGTGTGCAGGTAGTGGTCGAGCAGACGACCCCGGGCGGCCCGCCGCCCGGCACTGCCCTCCGGCGGCCCCAGTTCGTTGGCGTAGGCCCGGAGCAGGTCGTGGCAGGCGTACCGGCCGGGCAGGTGTTCGGCGACGAGGTGCGCGGTGGCCAGCTCGCGCAGCGGCGACCGCACCTCGTCGACGCCCCGGCCGGCGAGACTGGCCAGGGCCTCGGCGCGCAGGTCCGGACCGGCCGGCAGGCCCAGCAGCCGGAACAGTCGGTCCGCCGCCTCGGTGAGGCCCCGCCGCGACCAGGAGAGCACGCTCCGGACGTCGGTGCCCGTGTCGCCGTGGGCGAAGGCGTCGAGATCCGGCCCGCCCCGGCCCGCGCGCAGCTCGGCGGCGAGCGATTCGAGCGGGAAGTCCGGGTGGATGGCGGCCCGGGCCGCCGCGACCGCCAACGCCAGCGGGAGTCGGGCGCACGAGTCGATCATCTCGTCCACCGCCGCGTCCCGGCCGGCCAGGCGCTCGACGCCCAACCGGCGCGCCAGGAACCGCCGGGCCTGCCCGCGGTCGAGCAGTTCGAGCCGGACCGGACGGGCTCCGTCGACGGCGACCAGGCCGGGCAGTTGGCTGCGGCTGACCGCGATCACGGCGCAGCCCGGCACCCCCGGCGCCAGCGGCCGGACCCGCGCGGTGTCGTCGATGTTGTCGAGCACCACCAGGACCCGCCGGCCGGCCAGCAGGGACCGGTAGAGCGCGGTCTGCGCCTCGACGGTCGCCGGGATCCGCGACGGTGGTACGGCGAGCGCGTCCAGGAAGACCCGCACCGCCTCGCCCGGATCCATTGCCAGCCCGGTGGGGTCGAAGCCGCGCAGGTCGACGTAGAGCTGGCCGTCCGGAAAGTCGGCGGCGACGAGGTGCGCCAGGCGCAGCGCGAAGAAGGTCTTCCCCACCCCGGCCGGGCCCGAGACCAGCACCGTCACCGGCTGCCGGCGGGGCCCGCCGAGCAGGCGACGGGCGGCGGCCAGCTCGTCGGCACGGCCGACGAAGTGCGGCGGGTCGGGCGGCAACAACGAGGGGCGGGCCAGTTTCGGCTGGTGGGCGACCGCCGGCCCGACGGGCAGCCGGCGGTGCAGGATCTCCCGATGCAGCTCCGCCAGCTCCGGCGCCGCAAGGCCCCGTTCCCGCAGCAGGCGCAGCCCCTCCCGACACACCTCGGCGGCCTCGTCGACCCGGCTGTCGGCGTAGAGCGCCCGGGCGAGCAGGCGCCGCGCCGCCTCGTCGTAGGGGTCGTCGACGACGAGGCCGGTCAACCCGTCGATCGCCTCGGTCCAGCGACCGAGCGCCGACAGGGCCTCGGCGTGACCACGTCGCGCCGCGCGACGGACGGAGCCGAGCCGGGCGACGTGCGCCAGCGCGAAGGGGCGGTCGGCCACCTCGGCGAACGCCGGGCCACGCCACAGCGCCAACGCCTCCGCCAACAGGGCGGCGGCCCGCTCGATCAGGTCGGATTCGTCGGTGGCCAGCAGCCGCCGCGCCTCGGCGCAGCGCCGCTCGAACCGGTCGGCGTCGACCGCGTCCGGCGGCAGGTCGAGCCGGTACGCCGACCCGGCGCCGAGGCCGGTGGTGACCAGGATCGGCGGTTGTCGCGGGCCGGCCGCCCGGGCGAGCGCCCGCCGCAGGTGCGAGACGTGACTGCGGAGGGTGGCGCGGGCCGCCTCCGGCGCCGGGTCGCCCCAGAGCAGCTCGACGATCCGGTCCGCCGGCACCGCGGACCCGGCCTCCACGAGCAGCACCGCCAGCAGTTCCACAAGCCGCGGACCCAGCCGGACGGGCCGGCCGTCGTGCTCCACCTGGATCGGCCCGAGCACGTCGATCCGCAGCAATCCGAAATCACGCTCCGCCCCCGCCCGACCTTCGCCGACCCCGCAACTATAGACGGCGGCGAATAGTCATGGCGGGGGCGAGCCGTGCGCGCGGCCCTACCAGGGGCGGGCGCTCACATAGGTGTTGCCACCGCCGAACGTGACCGGATCGCTCGCGCAGCCACCGAGGTTCGCGTTCTTCGCGTCGTCGTGGCCCCACAACCGGACCCGGACCGGGTCGATGCCACCCTGCGGATCCTCGTTCCACGCGTCCCCGTTGTAGGACGTGTCACCCACCTTGTTGTTCTTGAACACGTTGCCCACGCCGCAGTCCTCGCTGCCGAACCGCCAGTCACTCATGATGGCGTACGCGCCGGCCCGCCAGAACATGTTCCCGTCGGCGACGTTGTTCTTGCTGTTGTGGCGGGTCCGGATCGGATCGCCGGTGACGTAGCCGAACCGGTTGCCGGCGATGGTGCTCGAATTGCTGTAGTTGGCGAGGTAGACCCCGTGGATGGCGGCCGGGCTGTCGTCGTTGGCGAGATAGTAGAAGCGGTTTCCCTCGATCCGCGTGCCTGTCGAGTTCGTCACGTGGACACCGCCGTAACCCGTGCCCGTTCCGCCGGCGTTGTAGTGGTCCCCCAGGTATTGGAAGGTGTTTCCCCGGATGACGATGCCGTCGGCCCGGTCCCCCGGCTGCCCGGCGACCCTGATGCCGCCGTTGCGGAAGTACTGGAACGTGTAGCCCTCCACCACCACGCCGCTGTCGGCGGACGTGAGCGTCATGCCGTAACCGGCTGCGGCGGTGCCGACGTCGTCCCCCGTGGCCGACGTCGGCACGGTCGCCGACCGCATCCGCGATCCGTCGAGCACCACCGCACCGGTGCCCGGGATGGTGGAGAAGGTCACCGTGCCGCCGCGCGGGGCGTAGCTCCACCGGATCGTGGAGGTGAGATGGTGGACGCCGCCCCGCAGCAGGACCCGTGCGTCGCGCGCGCCCCGGGCCCGCAGGACCGACTCGGCCCCGGCCACCGAACCCACCGCCCGATCCGGGGTGCTTCCGTCCCGCTGCTGACCACCGTCGAGGACGGCCGGCCCGGTCGGGTCCACGTAGACGGTCACCGGGCCCTCCGGCGCGGCCTGAGCCGCACCTCCGGGCAGGGCGACCGCCGTCGCGACCGCCAACGCCGTCGACCAGGCATGGATTCTCCGCATGTGTCATTCCTTCCGCCCGATGGCTGCCTACCTCGACAGCTTGGGGGCGGGGTGTGGAAACGGAGTGGAAGGGCTCCCTCCGCCGGCCGGGTGGGCGAGGCGCGCGGCGGGGCCGGTCCAGCCGGGCCACCACGGGCGGTTCATCCTCCCGGTTGGACCGCGGTGGGCTCGACGCCCATCACGAGGGGCAATTCCCTATTGTCCACTGTCACGGTGAGCGACGCCTGTGCGAATTCACGATCGCATGTTGACGGCCGGGGGTCGAAAGGCAATCATGATGGTCACTGGATCCACCTCACGCCAATGTCGGATCCGGTGGCTTTTCCCACTTGACGACGGATCGCGCCGGAACGCGAGATTCCGCCGGGCGACCATGCCCGGCGCGCACCGGCGAAAACCCATCGATCGAATAGGAGATGCCGCCGCTCGCCCGAGGAGTCCGCCGGTGAAGGGGAACGACGACGCTCTCGCGCCGAGCCGGCCAAGGCCGGTCTCATACGACGCTGAGCTGCAAGAACAGCTCGCACTGCACGGCGGTCGGCCGGTCCGGCGCACGCCGTGGCCCACCTACGACAAAGGCGCGGTATTCGTACACCCCGAGGACGAGGACGCCGCAATTCGGGCCATCCGCAGTCATCTCTACTTCCGATACGACCACCGACCGCAGAACGAGACGGAATGCGGTCGCTTCGAGGACGAACTGTGCCGCTATTTCGGCACCCGGCACGCTCTCGCCGTTTCCAGCGGCACCGCCGCGCTGGCTCTCGCCCTGATGGGCGCCGCCGTGCCGGCGGGGTCATTGGTCGCCTGCCCCGGATTCACTTTCGTCGCCACTCCGAGCGCCATTCTGATGGCCGGCTGCCGGCCATTCCTGGTCGAGGTCGACGACGACCTGCGGATGGACCTCGACGACCTGCGCCGACGGTGGCGGCCGGACATTCGCGCCATCACGGTGGTGCACATGCGGGGGTTCGCCGCCGACGTCGAGGCGCTCGCCGCTTTCGCCGCCGAGATGGGCGTGCCGCTGATCGAGGACACCGTGCCGGCGCTCGGCGCCGAACTCAACGGCCGCAAGCTCGGCACGTTCGGCGCGGCCGGCGCGTTCAGCACCCAGTCCGACAAGGCGCTCAACTGCGGTGAGGGCGGCTTCCTGCTGACCGACGACAGCACCCTGTTCGCCCGGGCGGTCGCGCTCTCCGGGGCGTACGAGGGGCGGCTGCGCCGGCACTTCACGCACGGCGAGCCGTCGGTCACCGGCCTGGACCTGCCGCTGCTCAGCCTGCGGATGGACGAGATCCGGGCAGCTCTGCTGCGGGCCGAGCTGACCCGGCTGCCGGAGCGCCTGGGGCTGTTCCACCGCAACTACGCCCACGTCGCCGAGACCCTGGCCGACCTGCCCGGCATCGCCGTGCGGCGGCCGGTCGCGCCCGGGGCGTACCTCGGGGAGGCGTTCGTGTTCCGCGTGCCCGACGCCGACGCGGGTTGGTTCGCGCGGGCGCTGCGGGCCGAGGGGATCGACGCCCGCAACATCGGCGCGGACGACGACCTCAACGTCCGCGCGTTCTGGAACTGGCGCTTCCTCTACGACGCCGCGGATCCGGCGCAGATCCGCGCGACACTGCCGCGCACCGCGCGGCTGCTCACCGAGACCGTCGACGTGCCGCTGTCGTCGAACCTCACCCCGGACGACTGCGACGACCTGGTCCACGCGGTCCGCAAGGTGGCCGCCGCCCGCGACCCCGCGCTGGCGCGGCCGTGAGCGGCGCGGACACCGAGCCGAGGCGCCTGCCCCGGCTCGCGCTGGTCGGGCTGCTCGGCGGGCTGTTCGCCGGCTACCTGGGGCTGACCGCGGTCATCCCGGTGCTGCCCGGCTTCCTGCGGGAGCGGCACGGCGCCGGTGACCTCACCATCGGCGTCGTGGTCACCGCGACCGCGGTGACCGCGCTGCTGGTCCGGCCGGTCGCCGGCGCGCTCGCCGACCGGCACGGCCACCGCACCGTGATGCTCACCGGCGCGCTCGTGGTGGCCGCCGGTGGCCTGCTGTACCTGGCGCCGCTGAGCGTGCCGGCGCTGGTGGCGGTACGGCTGCTGCTCGGGGCGGGCGAGGCGGCGCTGTTCACCGCCGGCGCGGTGTGGATCGTCCAGCTCGCCCCGCACCACAGGCGCGGCCAGCTCATCGGCCTGTACGGGGTGAGCATGTGGGGCGGCATCTCCGCCGGCACGTTCCTCGGCGCGACCGTGCAGCAGGCCGGGTACCCGGCGGTGTGGGCGCTCAGCGCCGCCGCCCCGGCCCTCGGCGCCGCGCTCGTCGCGCTGGCGCCGGCGCCGCCGCGTGCCGTCCCGGCGGCCCGGGGCGGTGGCCTGCTGCTGCGCCCCGCGCTGCTGCCCGGCGTGGCGCTGACGTTCGGCGCCGCCGGGTACGCCGGGCTGGCCGCGTTCGTGGTGCTGCACCTGGACGAGCGCGGCATCGGCCACGGGGTCGTGGTGCTGAGCTGCTTCAGCGCCGTCTACGCCGGCACCCGGCTCGTCATCGGCCACCTGCCCGACCGGCTCGGCCCGCGCCGGGTGGCCACCTGGTGCGGGGTGGGCGAGGCGGTCGGGCTGCTTGTCATCGCGGTCGCCCCGAACCTGCCGGTCGCGGTGGCCGGCAGCGTGGTGATGGGCGTCGGGTTCTCGCTGCTGCACCCGTCACTGGCGTTGATGGTGATGAACCGCACCGACCCGGCGCGACAGGGCGCGGCGATCGGGACGTACACCTCGTTCTGGGATCTTGGCCTGGCGGTGTGGGGGCCGGCGACAGGTCTGGTCGCCGCCGGATTCGGCTACCCGGCGGTCTTCGTGGCCGGCGCCGCCGGCGCGATCGTGGCCGCCGCCATGGCGCTGCGCATCGGCCGCCCCGCCGCTGACCGAGTGCCGATGGAGGTACGGACCTCATGAGCGCACCCGTGACCGTGCTCAGCGTCACCGGCTGGTGCCGCAACGGCAGCACCATCATCGGCAACGTCCTCGGCGAGGTACCCGGCGTGGTGCACGTCGGTGAGCTGCACTTCCTGTGGAAGAACTCCACAGGTCGCGGGGTCAACGACAGGTGCGGCTGCGGGCTGCCGCTGACCGCCTGCCCGCTGTGGTCGGCGGTGCTGCCGGTCGGCCGGCCGGCCGGCGTGACCGCGGACGCGCACGCCGCCGAGGTGATCCGGCGCCAACGCGCCCGGCTGCGGACCCGGCACACCTGGCGGGTGCTGCGCCGGGGCGCGGACGACGCGGCCACCCGCGCGCACGCCGAGCTGCTCGGCGCGGTCTACCGGGAGGTGGCCGCCCGCACCGACGCCCGGGTGATCGTGGACAGCACCAAGATCCCCGGCGAGTCGGCGTTGCTGCCGCACGTGCCCGGCATCGAGCCGTACTGGCTGCACCTGGTCCGTGACCCGCGCGCGGTGGCGCACTCCTGGCGGGAGCCGAAGGACTACGTCTACGCCATGTCGGCGGCGCGCAGCACCGCGTACTGGCACGGGTTCAACCGGGCCTCGGCGGCGATCAACCGCCGGCACCCGGGGCGGTCGGCGTTCCTGCGCTACGAGGACTTCGCCGCCGACCCGGCCGGCACGGTCGACGCCCTGCTGCGGCTGCTCGGCGCCGACCCGGCCGGCAACCCGGTCCGGGACCGGACCGTCGAGCTGCGCGGCAACCACACGGTGACCGGCAACCCGGACCGGTTCCGCACCGGTCCGACTGTCGTCCGGGACACCGACGACGGGTGGCGGCGGACGCTTACCGGCCGGCAGCGCCTCGCCGTGACGGCGCTCGCCTGGCCGCTGTCCGCCCGCTACGGCTACCGGGCCGGCCGGCGCGGCGGTCCGCGCCGGTGAGACGGAGAGGTGACGGACGTGGATCTGGGGCTCACGGGTCGGGTGGCGCTTGTCGCCGGCGGCACCAGCGGCATCGGGCTGGCCTGCGCGAAGGAGTTCGCCGCGGAGGGCGCGCACGTGGCGGTCTGCGGGCGTGACCCGCAGCGCCTCGCCGCGGCCGAGCGGGAGCTGCGCGCGGCGGCCACCGGGCGGGTCAGCGCCACCGGCGTGGACATCACCGACACCGACGCCGCCGCGCGCTGGGTCGACCGGGTCGCCGCCGACCTCGGCGGGGCGGACGTGCTGCTGGTCAGCGGCGGCAGCCCGCCGTTCGGCACCGCCACCGCCTTCGCCACCGACGACTACCGGGCGGCCGTCGACCAGGTGCTGCTGCCCGCCGTCGCGCTGTCGCTGGCCGCGCTGCCGCACATGCGCGCCGCCGGGCGGGGCCGGCTGTTGCTTGTCGCCTCCGAGACCGCCTGCGTGCCGATCGGCCCGCTGGCGCTGTCCGGCGTGACCCGGGCCGCGCTTGTCCGCTTCGCCCAGGGGCTCGCGGTGGACGTGGGCCGCGACGGGATCACCGTGAACGTGCTCGCGCCGGGCGGTGTGCGTACCCCGCCGATGGAACGCGCGGCGGCCCGGCTGGCCGGCGACGACGGCGACGTGGACGCCCGGCTGGCCGCGATGGGGCACCACAGCGCGCTCGGCCGGCTGGCCCACCCCGAGGAGGTCGCCGCGGTGGCCGCGTTCCTGGCGGGCGAGCGGGCGTCGTACGTGACCGCCGGCGTGCACCTGATCGACGGCGGCGCCGCCGCCACCGGCCCCGACCTGCCGCACCTGACCGGGATCCGCAAGGACAACTACGCCTGACTCCGCCCGACCGCCGCACGAGGGAGTGCCGATGTCCACGACCAGCCAGTTCACCGAGCGCGACGTCTCCGAGTTCTTCGACCAGACCACGCAGACGTACCTCAGCTTCTGGGACAGCGAGGGCGTGCTGCACACCGGCTACTTCGCCGCCGACGACGACGCCGACTACCACGCGGCGGCCGACCGGACCTCGGACATCCTCGCCGAGGACGCCGGCATCGGCCCGTCGTCGCACGTGCTCGACGTCGGCTGCGGCTGCGGCAACTTCCTGCTGCGGCTGGCCGGGCGCACCGGGTGCCGGGGCGAGGGGGTGGACCTGAGCATCGAGCGGGTCCGGTTCGCCGAACAGCGACGCGCCGAGCGCGGCGCCGGGCTGGACGTGTCGTTCCGGCACGGCTCGGCCACCGCCCTGCCGTACGCCGACGGCATGTTCACGCACGTGGTCAGCCAGGACGCCTTGTTCCTGGTGCCGGAGAAGCCACGCAGCCACGCCGAGATGTTCCGGGTGCTCGCCCCCGGCGGGGTGCTTGCCGTCTCCGACTTCCTCCAGCCCACCGAGTGGATCGGCGAGGCGGCCCGGCGGCACGTCTACGACCGGGTGCGGTGGAACGGCGGTTACTCGCTCGACGGCTACCGCCGGGCGTTGACCGAGGCCGGGTTCGTGGACGTGGTGGCCCGCAGCCTCGACGCGCACATCCGGCAGACGTACCGGGTGCTGGGCCGCACCGCCCGGGAGCGCGCCGCGACCACCACGGACGAGGCGGCGCGGACGTGGATCGGCAACTTCGCCGACTCCTGCGACGAGATCGAGGCGGCCATCGACCGGGGCGAGTTCGGCTGGGGCATGTTCGTCGCCCGCAAGCCGGCCTGAGGGAAGGGACACCAGATGCCGCAACCCACCGACACCGTGAAGCGGACCATCGCCGAGGTGGTCGCCGAGCGGAAGACCCAGATGTCGCCGGGCGGACTGTTCGTCGAGGCGTTCGCGAAGGACGGCTTCGACACCAGCGTCGACTACGACGTCACCGTCACCGACTCGTTGACGAGTTCCCGGCGCAAGCCGCGCTACCCGTCCCGGAACGTGCTGAAGGTGGTGGACCTGTCCCGGGACCCGCAGGACTTCTACTGGCACGAGAGCCCGCCCCGGCCGGACGACCCGGCGGTCGACGGCGCGGACCTGCGCCGCGAGGCCGCCAACCACTTCCACCGCTCCCCCATCCCGCCGCTGCTCACCACCACCGCGTGGGTGCAGGTGCCGGACACGCTGTGGGAGGACCCGGTCAGCTTCGCCCAGTTCATCGACTACCGGCTGGTGGTGCGGCTGGCCACCGCCGAGAACCACACCATCCTGCGCGGCGAGGGCGGGCTGCTGGCCATGCCGGACCTGGGCCGGCTCACCGACCCGGGGCCGTTCGGCTCGACCATCCTGTCCGCCTGCAACGAGGTCGAGCAGATGGGCAGCACCGCGGACGGGCTGATCATCAACCCGGCCGACTACTACCGGCTGCTCGGCAACGGCACGCTGATGCGCGACGTGGAGGACAACGGCGTCTTCATCGTGCGTACCCGCCTGGTCGACCCGGGCACCGCGATCGTCGGCGACTTCGGCCACGGCGCGCTGCTGTTCGACGCCGGCCGCTCCACGATCGGGTTCGCCGAGCCGCCACCCGGCACGTTCGCCGAACCGGGCGTGGCGTTGCGCGCCGAGATCTGGGAGCGGGTCGTGGTCAACCTGCCCACCTGCTTCTTCGTCGTGACGCTCTGACCGGCGACGACGATGACGACGCCCGGCAGCTGCGACCCCGACGTGCTTGTCATCGGCGCCGGCGTGGTCGGGTTGTGCTGCGCCTGGTTCCTGCGCCGCGCCGGCCTCACCGTGACCGTGGTGGACCGGGGCGAGGTCGGCGACCGGGCGGCCTGCTCGGCGGGGAACACCGGCTTCGTCGGCACCCAGGGCTCGGCGCCGCTCGCCGAGCCCGGCGTGCCGGCGAAGGGCATCCGGTGGCTGTTCAGCCCGGAGAGCCCGTTCTCGGTCAAACCCCGCCTCGACGGCGCGCTGCTGGCCTGGCTGTGGCACTTCCGCCGGCACTGCACCGAACGGCACGCCCGCGCCGGCTTCGAGACCCTGCTCGCGCTCAAGCAACGCAGCCTGGCGCTCCTGCGCCAGATCTGCGCCGAGGATGAGCTGACCGGCACGCTCACCGCCCGCGGCATGATCCTGGCCTGCCACACCGAACCGGGGTACGCGCAGGCGCGCCGGAGCATCCCGGCGGCGACCGCGCGCGGGGTGCCGCTGCGTGACCTGGGCCGGGCGGAGCTGGCCGAGTTGGAGCCGGGGGTCGACTTCGCCGTGGCCGGCGCGCTGCTCAACGAGGAGGGCGCCGCGCTGCGCATCCCCGCGTTCCTGGTCGGTCTCGCCGAGGCGCTGCGGGCACGCGGCGTGGAGATCGTCACCGGCGCCGAGGTGCGCGGCTTCGAGGCGACCGGCCGGCGGGTGCGGACGGTACGGACCGCCCGGGGCGACCTGCGTCCGGCCGAGGTGGTGGTGGCCGCCGGGGTGTGGTCGGCGGCGTGCGCCCGGATGCTCGGCGTCGGGCTGACGCTGCAACCGGCGAAGGGCTACACCGTCACGCTCCCGGCCGGCCCGGGCACGCCCACCCGGCCGGTGCTGCTCAGCGAGGGCAAGGTCGCGGTGATGCCGCTCGGTGACCGGGTACGGATCGGCGGCACGCTTGAGCTGTCCGGGCTGGACACCTCGATCTCGCCGCGCCGGGTGGACGGGATCCTGCACACCGCCCGGCACTACCTGCCGGCGCTTGACACCGACCGGCGGCTCGACGTGTGGAGCGGGCTGCGTCCGTGCACCCCGGACAGCCTGCCGCTGATCGGCCGGGCCGGCGGCTGGGACAACGTCAGCGTGGCCACCGGGCACGGGCACATCGGGATGGGCCTGGCCCCGGCCGGCGGGCAGTTGCTCGCCCAGCTCGTCTTCGGCGCCGAACCGGACCTGCCGCTGGAGAGGTTCGCCCTGGACCGCTTCCGGAGGGGAATCTGATGGACGACCGGCCGGAGATCGGGGTGCTCTGCCTCGACACCAGCTTCGACAAGATCCCCGGACACATCCGCAACCCCACGACGTTCGACTTCCCGGTGCGTTACCGGGTGGTCGAGGGCGCCACCCCGCAGCGGCTGGTGCGCGAGGCCGACCCGACGCTGCTGGAGCCGTTCGTCGCCGCGGCCCGCGACCTGGAGGCCGCCGGCGTCGCCGGCATCACCGGCGCGTGCGGCTTCCTCGTGCTGTTCCAGGCCGAACTCGCCGCCGCGGTGAACGTGCCGCTGTGGTCGTCAAGTCTGGTGCAGGTGCCGATGGTGCACCTGATGGTCGGGCGCACCGTCGGGCTGCTTGTCGCCGACGAGGCGGCGCTCACCGCACGGCACCTGGCCGCGGTCGGCGCGGCGGACGTGCCGGTAGCCGTCACCGGCATGGCCGGGCAGCCCGAGTTCCGCGAGGTGATGCTCCAGGGACGGCGCGACGCGCTCGACGTCGACCGGCTGGCCGCCGAGGTGGACGGCCGGGTGGACGCGCTCGCCCGCGCCCACCCCGACCTGGGCGCGCTGGTGATCGAGTGCACCGACCTGGTGCCGTTCGCCCACCGGATCCAGGCACGGCTCGGCGTGCCGGTGTTCGACATCGTCACGCTGACCACGATGGCCCACGCGACGCTCACCCGCCGCCCCTACGCCGGGGACGGGTGACCGTCCGGAAGGCGGAAACGTCCACCCCGCCTCCGAGCGGCACATACCGTGGGCAGGAGGGCAGCCGGGCAGGGAGGCGGCCGGGACCGGAGGGGGACGCCGTGACGGAGCCGGAAGAGGAGCAGGAGAAGACCGGCAAGACCGACCGGGTGCTGTTCTCCCCCGACGGCGACCCGCACCACACGCTTGCGGAGGCCCCGCAGCCGGACGAACACCTCGACGTCACGGCCACCGTCGACGACCGGACCGAGGTCGTCGACGACGAGCAGTGATCGGGCGCGGGCCGCGCTCAGACCGGGGGGATGCCGGAGCGGCCGATGGCCGACATGTCGCCGCCGCCGATCTCACTGGGCGCGGCCGGCGGCGGGGCCGTGGCCTCGGTGCGGTCCTCGATGCAGGCGTCGCCGAGCCCGTGCATCAACTCCCCGATGGCGGCCAGCGTCGACCCCTTGTCCGGGCAGGGCCGGCCGGTGGCGAGCACCTGACCGTCGCCGCCCAGCACGGTGAACCCGACCCGGCCGTCGGTCTCGCTCTCGATGACGAACCTCACCGCGCTCCTCCCACCGATCAGACGCCGTGGGTCTGTAGCCACAGCTCCAGCAGGCCCAACTGCCACAGTTTGTTGCTGCCGGCGGCGGCCTGCGCCCGGTCCGGCTCGGCGAGCAGTTCGTCGACGTACGCCCGGCGGAACAGGCCGCGCCGACGTGCCTCGGGCGCGCCGAGGGCCTCGACCACCAACTCTCGCACGGGACCGTCGACGTTGCGCAGCGCCGGCACCGGGAAGTAGCCCTTGGGCCGGTCGATGACCTCGGCCGGCAGCACCTCCCGAGCCACCTCCTTGAGCACCCCCTTGCCGCCCTGGGCAAGCTTGTGCTCCGGTGGGCAGGCCGCGGCAAGCGTCACCAGGTCCTGGTCGAGGAAGGGCGTCCGCACCTCCAGCCCCCAGGCCATGCTCATGCTGTCGACCCGCTTGACCGGGTCGTCGGGGAGCATCAGGTGGGTGTCCAGGCGCAGCACCGCGTCCACCGCGGTCTGCGCGCCGGGCCCGGCCAGCTCCGCGGCGACCAGCTCGCCGCTGACGTCGGCGTCGCAGGCGTACGCCGGGTCGACCACCCGGTTCAGCCCGGCGTGGTCGCGGTCGAAGAACGCGGCGGTGAACTCGGCCGTGGCGTCCGGCCGGGCCGTCCGGGCGAGCCGGTGGTGGTAGCCGTAGCCGGCGAAGACCTCGTCGGCGCCCTGACCGGACTGGGCCACCTTCACGTGCCGGGCCACCTGTTCGGAGAGCAGGTGGAACGCCACCACGTCGTGACTGCCCATCGGCTCGGTCATCGCCGACACGGTGGCCCGGACGGCCGGGCCGAGGTCGCCGTCGGCGAGGCGGATGCGGTGGTGGTCGGTGTCGAAGGCGCGGGCGACCAGGTCGGAGTAGTGGAACTCGTCGCCGGCCTCGTCGCCGCGGCTGTCGAAGCCGATGCTGAACGTCTTCAGGTGGTGCTGACCGGCGCCGTCGAGCAACGCCACGATCATGCTGGAGTCGAGGCCGCCGGAGAGCAGCACCCCGACCGGCACGTCGGCGACCAGCCGCCGCCGTACCGCGGTGCGCAGCGCGCCCCCGATCGCGGCCCGCCAGTCGCGGGCGTCCATGCCCTCGTGGGCCGGGTCACGCCGGTAGTCGGGCCGCCAGTAGACGTGCTCGCGGGCGTGGCCGTCGGACTCCACCACCCGGACGGTGGCCGGGGGAAGCTTGCGTATCCCGCGCAGGATCGTGCGCGGGGCCGGCACGATCGAGTGCCAGGACAGGTAGTGGTGCAGCGCCACCGGGTCGATGCCGGTGTCCACGTCGCCGGCGGCAAGCAGCGCCGGGAGGGTGGAGGCGAACCGCAGCCGGCCGGGTGACTCGGCGAGGTAGAGCGGCTTGACGCCCAGCCGGTCGCGGGCCAGCACCAGCCGGCGTCGCCGCCGGTCCACGAGCGCGACGGCGAACATGCCGACCAGGTGGTCGACGAACCGTTCACCCCACTGGGCGTACGCGACCAGGACGACCTCGGTGTCACTCGTCGATCGGAACGTGTGCCCGGCCGCCCGCAGCTCGTCGCGCAGCTCCGGATAGTTGTAGACGCAACCGTTGAAGACCAGGGCGAGGTCGAGGTCGTCGCGGACCATGGGTTGGGCACCGGCCTCGGACAGGTCGATGACGGTCAGCCGGCGGTGCCCGAGCGTCACCCAGTCGCCGGTCCACAGGCCCGCGCCGTCCGGGCCGCGCGAGCGCATGGCCTCGGTCATCCGGGTCACCGCGTCGGCGTCGGGGGTGGCCCCGTCGAAGCGGGCCTCACCGCTGATCCCGCACATGTCGGCGACTACCCGGCATGTGACGGAGGAAACCCTGGATGGGCGGTTGGCGAGCCGCGACCGGCGTGCCGTCGTACGGTGACCGTACGGGCCATGTCCCCGGGCGGTCCGGCCACGGGACGTGGCCATGATCAACAACGCCTGCCAGGAGGACGTGTGTTCGCCAATCCCGAGGAACTCCTGCGATACCTCAAGAACGAGGACGTGAAGTTCGTCGACGTACGTTTCTGTGACCTGCC
>NZ_JAXCFT010000019.1:0-108188 GCF_056150385.1 Micromonospora marincola
CCTGTTCACCGGCGCGATGGGACCGACCGCGGTGACCGACCAGCGGCTGGTCGCCCCGGTGCCGCCGGGCTGGACGTTCGCGGAGGCCGCCGCCGCACCGATCGTGTTCCTGACCGCGTGTTACGCGCTCACCCGGTTGACGGTGCTGCGGCCCGGCGAGCGGATCCTGATCCACGCGGCGACAGGCGGCGTCGGCACCGCCGCCGTGCAACTAGCCCGGCACCTCGGCGCGGACATCTACGCGACCGCCAGCACGCCGAAGTGGCCGACGCTGCGCGGCCAGGGCGTCGGCGACGACCGGATCGGCAACAGCCGGACGCTCGACTTCGAGCGGCAGTTCCTGGACGCGACCGGCGGCGCGGGCATGGACGTGGTGCTCGACTGCCTGGCGCGGGAGTTCGTGGACGCCTCGCTGCGGCTGCTGCCCCACGGTGGACGGTTCCTGGAGATGGGCAAGACCGACATCCGTGACCCGCAGGTGGTCGCGGACGCCCACCCGGGCGTGGAGTATCAGGCGTTCGACATGGTCGACGCCGGGCCCGACCTGGTCGCCGAGATGCTGCGCGAGTTGGGCGAGCTGTTCGCCTCCGGAGTGCTCAAGCCGCTGCCGGTCACCGCGTTCGACATCCGCGACGCACCCACCGCCTTCCGCCACCTCAGCCAAGCCCGACACACAGGCAAAGTCATCCTCACCATCCCCACCCCCCTCACCCCGAACGACACCATCCTCATCACCGGCGGCACCGGAGCCCTCGGCGGCCTCCTCGCCCGCCACCTCGTCACCACCCACAGCATCCGCCGGCTCATCCTCACCAGCCGCCGCGGCCCCCACGCACCCGGCGCCACCGACCTCCACACCGAACTCACCGCACACGGCGCTGAGGTCACCATCACCACCTGCGACCTCGCGGACCCCGACGCGGTGGCCACCCTCCTCCGCGACCACCAACCCACCGCGATCATCCACACCGCAGGCGTCCTCGACGACGGCCTCCTCACCGACCTCACCACCCAACGACTCGACACCGTCCTCACCCCCAAAGCCGACAGCGCCTGGCACCTCCACCACCTCACCCGAGACCACGACCTCACCGCCTTCATCACCTACTCCTCCATCGCCGGCACCCTCGGCAACCCCGGACAAGCCAACTACGCCGCCGCCAACACCTACCTCGACGCACTCGCCACCCACCGCCACACCCACGGACTACCCGCCACCTCCCTCGCCTGGGGACTGTGGGAGGACGCGGCGGGGATGGGCGGCGAAGCGCCCCGCCGCCCCGGCGCGCTCGCCGCGCTGACCGCCGCGCAGGGGCTGGCCCTGTTCGACGCGGCGGTCCAGGGAGCCCGCCCGACGGTGGTGCCGGCCCGGCTGGACGCCCGGGCCCTGCGCGCCCTCTCCGGCGCGGTGCCGCCGATCCTGCGCGGGCTGGTACGCGGGCCGGCCCGGCGGGCCACAAACACGGACGCCGGTGACGGCGACGCGCTGCGCGCCCGGCTGGCCGGACTGGGCGAGGCGGAACAGAACCGGCTGCTCGTCGACCTGATCCGCACCCACATCGCGGCCGTGCTCGGCCATGCCTCGGCCAACGACATCGACCCGGACCGGCCGTTCTCCGAGCTCGGCTTCGACTCGCTGACCGGGGTGGAGCTGCGCAACCGGCTGAACACGGCCACCGGGCTGCGGATGTCGCCGACCGCGGTCTTCGACTACCCGACACCGGCGGCGCTCGGCGGCTTCCTGCGCACCGAGTTCGGCGGGACGCGCGCGAAGACCACCCGCCGGACGGCCACCACCCGGCCGGCCGACGAGCCGGTCGCCATCATCGGGATGGCCTGCCGCTTCCCCGGCGGTGCGGACAGCCCCGAACAGCTATGGCAGGTGCTGACCGGCGGCGTCGACGCGATCGGCCGGTTCCCGGACCGCCCCGGCTGGAACACCGCCGACATCTACGACCCGGACCCGGGGGCGCCCGGCAAGACGTACGCGCTCGAGGGTGGCTTCGTCCCGCACGCGGCCGACTTCGACGCGGACTTCTTCGGCATCAGCCCGCGCGAGGCCATCGCCACCGACCCGCAGCAGCGACTGCTGCTGGAGACGACGTGGGAGGCGCTGGAACGGGCCGGGATCGACCCGGCGAGCCTGCGCGGCAGCAACACAGGCGTCTTCGCCGGAGTGATCGCGCAGGCGTACGGCAGCACGTCGCCGGCCTCCTCCGGCGCCGAGGGCTACCTGATGATCGGCACCACCACGAGCATCGCCTCCGGCCGGATCGCCTACACCTTCGGCTGGGAGGGACCGGCCGTCACGGTCGACACCGCGTGCTCGTCCTCGCTCGTCGCGCTGCACCTGGCCTGCCAGGCGATCCGCAGCGGCGAGTGCGACATGGCGGTCGCCGGCGGCACCACCATCATGGCCAGCCCGGCGATCTTCACCGAGTTCAGCCGGCAGCGCGGTCTCGCCCCGGACGGCAGGTGCAAGTCCTTCGCCGCGGACGCGGACGGCACCGGCTGGGGCGAGGGCGCCGGCGTGGTGCTCGTGGAGCGGCTCTCCGACGCCCGGCGCCACGGACACCCGATCCTCGCCGTGGTACGCGGATCGGCAGTGAACCAGGACGGCGCCAGCAACGGCCTCACCGCCCCGAACGGGCCGTCCCAGCAGCGGGTGATCCAACAGGCGCTCGCCAACGCCCGGCTGACCACCGCCGACGTGGACGCGGTCGAGGCGCACGGCACCGGCACCAAGCTCGGCGACCCGATCGAGGCCCAGGCGCTGCTTGCCACGTACGGCCAGGACCGGCCCGACGACCGGCCCCTCTGGCTCGGCTCGATCAAGTCGAACATCGGGCACACCCAGGCCGCCGCCGGGATCGCCGGCGTCATCAAGCTGGCCCTCGCGCTCCAGCACGGCGAGCTGCCGAAGACCCTGCACGCCGACACCCCGAGCCCGCACGTCGACTGGAGCACCGGGAACGTCTCGCTGCTGACCGAGCCGCAGCCGTGGCAGCCGAACGGGCGACCCCGCCGGGCGGCGGTCTCCTCGTTCGGCATCAGCGGCACCAACGCCCACGTCATCATCGAGCAGGCGCCGGACGACGCGCCCGCCGACGAGCCGGAGCCGCCGACGTCCGCGCCTGTCGCCTGGCTGCTCTCCGCCCGCACCGAGCAGGCGCTCGTGGACCAGGCCGGGCAGCTCGGCGCCTTCGTGCGGGCCGGAACCGCGCTGCGCCCGGCCGACGTGGCGCAGACCCTCGCCACCGGCCGGGCCCGGCACCCGCACCGCGCCGTCGTCGTCGGCACCGACCGGGACGAGCTGCTCGCCGGCCTGGCCGCGCTGCCCACGGAGGGCGGCGCCGCGAACCTGGTACGCGGCGCCGCCGAGGGTCCGGCCGGCCCGATCGCCTTCGTCTTCCCCGGGCAGGGCTCGCAGTGGGCCGCCATGGCGGCCGAGCTGCTGGCCACCGCGCCGGTCTTCGCCCAGCACATCGAGGCGTGCGCCGCCGTCCTCGACCCGCTCACCGGGTGGTCGCTGCTGGAGTTGCTGCGCGGGGCGCCGGACGCGCCCCCGCTGGAGCGCGCCGACGTGGTGCAGCCCGCGCTGTTCGCCGTGATGACGTCACTGGCCCGGCAGTGGCAGGCCCTCGGAGTCCGGCCGGACGCCGTCATCGGCCACTCGCAGGGCGAGATCGCCGCCGCGTACGTCGCCGGGGCCCTCAGCCTCACCGACGCCTGCCGGGTCGTGGCGCTGCGCAGCCAGGCACTCGCCGCGATCGCCGGGCTGGGCGGCATGGTCTCGGTGCCGCTGCCCGTCGAGGCTACCGAGAAGCTCATCGCCCGCTGGGACGGCCGGATCAGCGTCGCCGCGGTCAACGGGCCGGCCGCCACAGTCGTCTCCGGCGACGTCGCCGCCCTGGACGAGCTGCTCGCCGACGGGGAGTCCGACGGCGTGCGCGTGCGCCGGATCCCGGTCGACTACGCCTCGCACTCGCACCACGTCGAGGCGATCCAGGACCGGCTGCGGGAGGTGCTGGCCGGGATCGAGCCCCGGACCGCCCAGGTGGCCTTCTACTCGACGCTCACCGGCGAGCCGATCGACACCGCCACCCTGGACGCCGACTACTGGTACGCCAACCTGCGCCACCAGGTCCGGTTCGCGCCTGCCGCAGGGGCGCTGCTCGACGCCGGTTTCCGGCACTTCGTCGAGTGCAGCCCGCACCCGGTGCTCACCACCGGGCTTCAGGACACCGCCGAGCAGGCAGGTGTCGAGGCCACCGTGACCGGGACGCTGCGGCGGGACGAGGGTGGCTGGACCCGGCTGCTGATCTCCGCGGCCGGGCTGGCCGTACACGGGGTGGAGGTGGACTGGTCGCCGGTGCTCGCGCCGCTGCGCCCGCGGCGGGTGCAGCTCCCGACGTACCCGTTCCAGCGCCGCCCCTACTGGCTGCGTGGCGCCGCGACCGCCGACGTCACCGCGGCCGGGCTGGGCCCGGCGGGCCATCCGCTGCTCGCCGCCGCCACCGAGCTGCCCGACGGGGGCTGGCTGTTCACCGGCCGGCTCGGGCCGGACACCGCCGACTGGATCCCCGACCACGCCGTGCTGGACCACGTGCTGCTGCCCGGCGCCGCGTTCGCCGAGCTCGCCCTGCACGTGGCCGGGCACGCCGACTGCGACCGGCTGGAGGAGCTGACCCTCGCGGCCCCGCTCGTCCTCGACGACCCGGCGGGCGTGCGGCTGCACGTGGTCGCGGGGCCGGCCGACCCGGACGGACGCCGGGCGCTGACCATCGACTCCCGGCCGGCCGGCGCGGGCGGCGACGGCGTCTGGACCCGGCACGCCGACGGCGTGCTCGCGCCCGCGACGACGCCGGAACCGGCGCCGGCGCCCGGCGGGGCCTGGCCGCCCGCCGGGGCCGACGAGGTCGCCGTCGACCAGCTGTACGAGCGGTTCCTCGCCGCCGGGCTGGCCTACGGTCCGGCGTTCCAGGGCGTCCGGGCGGCCTGGCGGCAGGGCGACACGGTCCACGCCGAGGTGACGCTGCCCGAGGGGACCTCGCCGGAGGGCTTCGGCCTGCACCCGGCGCTGCTGGACGCCGCGCTGCACGCGATCGCGTTGCTCCCGGGCACCCCGGAGCAGGCTCAGGTGCCGTTCGTCTTCTCCGGCGTGGACCTGCCCGTGCCCGGGGCGGACACGCTGCGCGTACGGGTCTCCCCGGCCGGGTCCGGCGCCGTCCGGGTGGACCTGGCCGACTCGGCCGGCACCCCGGTGACCACGATCGAGTCGCTTGCCATCCGGCCGATCGCGGTCGAGCAGCTACGCCGCGCCGGTGGCCGCGACGGCGCCCTGTACCGGCTGGACTGGACGGCGGCGACCGGCGCCCCGGCGGACACCGGTTTCACGCTTGTCGGGCCGGACCCGCTCGGGCTCGGCGCCGCGGCGTCCCACCCGGACCTGGCGTCCCTGCGGGCCGCCGTCGCCGCCGGCGAGGCCGCGCCCGGCCTGCTCGTGCACGTCGCGTCGACCGGGCCGGACGCCGACCCGGTCGCCGGGGCGCACGCGGTCACCGCACGGGTCCTCGACCTGTGCCGGGAACTCCTGGCCGCGCCGGAGCTGGCCGACACCCGGCTGGCGCTGCTGACCCGGGGCGCCACGGCCGCCGGTGAGCAGCCGCGCGACCTGCCCGGCTCGGCCGTGGCCGGCCTGCTGGCAAGCGCCGCGACCGAGAACCCGGGCCGGTTCCTTCTAGTCGACCTGGACGACACGGCCGCGTCGCGGGCCGCGCTGCCGGGCGCGCTCGGCGCCGCGATCGCCGCCGACGAACCCCGGATCGCGGTACGCGACGGGGCGGTCCTGGCGCCACGGCTGGTCGCCGCCGAGCCGGCGCCGGACCGGACGCCGCCGCGCCTCGACCCGGACGGCACCGTGCTGATCACCGGCGGCACCGGCACACTCGCCGCGGACGTCGCCGGGCACCTGGTCACCGCGTACGGGGTCCGGCGGCTGCTGCTTGCAAGCCGGCGTGGCCCGGCGGCCGACGGCGCGGACGAGCTGGCCGCGTCGCTTGCCGCGCTCGGCGCCGAGCCGAGCATCGTGGCCTGCGACGTCGCCGACCGGGACGCGCTCGCCGCTTTGATCGACGCGATCCCGGCCGCGCATCCGCTGACCGCGGTCGTGCACACGGCCGGCGTCCTCGACGACGGCATCCTGACCGCGCTCACGCCCGACCGGCTGGACACGGTGCTGCGCCCGAAGGCCGACGCGGCCTGGCACCTGCACGAGCTGACCCGCGACCACGACCTCGCCGCGTTCGTGCTGTTCTCCTCGTTCGCCGGCACGGTGGGCAGCCCGGGGCAGGCCAACTACGCGGCGGCGAACGCGTTCCTCGACGCGCTCGCCGAGCGGCGGCGCGCGGAGGGCCGCCCCGCCACCAGCCTGGCGTGGGGCCTGTGGGAGCAGGAGAGCGGGATGACCGCGACGCTTGAGCATGCCGAGCGGGCCCGGATGGCCCGCAACGGCCTGCTCCCGCTGCCCGGCGCGACAGCGCTGCGGCTGCTCGACGCCGCGCTCGCCGACGGGGCTCCGGCCCTCGTGCCGGTGCGGCTGGAGACCGTCGCGTTGCGGGCCCAGGCCGGCGCCGGCGTGCTGCCGGCCATCCTGCGCGGCCTGGTGCGGGTGCCGCCGCGCCGGACCTCCGCCGGGGCCGCCGCCCTGGCCCGGCGGTTGGCCGACCTCGGCGACGCGGAGCGGGAGACGGTGCTGCTGGACCTGATCCGCGGCCAGATCGCCACGGTGCTCGGGCACGCCTCGCCGGACGCCGTCGACGTCGACCGGCCGTTCCAGGATCTCGGCTTCGACTCACTGACCGCGGTGGAGCTGCGCAACACGCTCAACACGATGACCGGGCTGCGGCTGCCACCGACAGTGATCTTCGACTATCCGAACACCGGCGCGCTCGCCCGGCACGTCCGCGACCGGCTCGCCCCGGCCGAGGCTCGGGACCCGGCCGCCGAGGAGCTGGAACGACTGGAGCGGGCGCTCGGCGCGATCGCCGCCGACGATCCCGGCCGCAGCCGGATCACGCTGCGCCTCCAGACGCTCCTGGCCCGCTGGAACGAGCACTCGGCGGCGTCGGCCACGGCCGTCGCCGACCGGCTGGAGACCGCCGACGCCGATGAGATCTTCGACTTCATCGACCGGGAGCTGGGCCGGGCCTGAGCACGTCGGCCGGGCGCCGCGACCGTTTCGCGGCGCCCGGCCGACCAGCTTTAGCGCCCGGCAAGCCGCCCGTTAGCCCAGGTCGGCAACCTGGAGCAGCCCGCTTCGACCGCTGGACGCTGGAGCTGCGATGACGACCTCGACCGACCAGATCGTTGCGGCCCTCCGGGCATCCCTGAAGGAGAACGAACAGCTACGCCGGCAACAGAGCCGGCTGGCCGACCGGGCCCGCGAGCCCATCGCGATCGTCGGGATGGGCTGCCGCTACCCGGGTGGGGTGCGCACCCCCGAGCAACTGTGGCGGCTGCTCAGCGACGAGACCGACGCGATCTCGGCGTTCCCCGACGACCGGGGCTGGGACACCGACGGCATCTACGACCCGGACCCGGAACGCACCGGCACCACGTACGCCCGCGAGGGCGGCTTCCTGCACGACGCCGCCGACTTCGACGCGGACTTCTTCAGCATCAGCCCCCGTGAGGCCCTCACCATCGACCCGCAGCAGCGACTGCTGCTGGAAACCACGTGGGAGGCGATCGAGGCGGGTGGCATCGACCCGGTGACGCTGCGCAAGAGCCGCACCGGCGTCTTCACCGGCGTGATGTACAACGACTACGGCGCCCGGATCCAGCCGATGCCGCCGGAGTTCGAGGGCTTCATCGGCACCGGCAGCGCCGGCAGCATCGCCTCCGGCCGGATCGCCTACACCTTCGGCTTCGAGGGCCCGGCGGTCACCGTGGACACCGCCTGCTCGTCGTCGCTCGTCGCGGTGCACCTCGCGGTGCAGTCGCTGCGGCAGGGCGAGTGCACGCTCGCGCTTGCCGGCGGCGTGACGGTGATGGCCACCCCGCGGCTGTTCGTGGAGTTCAGCCGGCAGCGGGGGCTGGCGCCGGACGGCAGGTGCAAGCCGTTCGCGGCCGGCGCCGACGGCACCGGCTGGGGCGAGGGCGCCGGCCTGCTGCTGCTGGAGCGGCTGTCGGACGCCGAACGCCACGGTCATCAGGTGCTCGCCGTCATCTCCGGCAGCGCGGTCAACCAGGACGGCACGAGCAGTCAGCTCACCGCCCCGAACGGGCCGTCGCAGCGGCGGGTGATCCGCGACGCGCTTGCCGCCGCCCGCCTCGAACCGGGCGACGTGGACGCGGTGGAGGCGCACGGCACCGGCACCACCCTCGGCGACCCGATCGAGGCGCAGGCGCTGCTCGCCACGTACGGCCGGGACCGGCCCGCCGACCGGCCGCTGCGGCTCGGCTCGATCAAGTCGAACATCGGCCACGCCCAGGCGGCGGCCGGCGTCGCCGGGATCATCAAGATGGTGCTGGCCCTGCGGCACGGGATGCTCCCGCGCAGCCTGCACGTGGACGCGCCGAGCCCGCACGTGGACTGGACGGCCGGGGAGGTCGCGCTGCTGACCGAGGCCCGGTCGTGGCCGCGCGGGGAGCGGGTCCGCCGGGCCGGTGTGTCGTCGTTCGGCATCAGCGGCACCAACGCCCACGTCATCGTCGAGGAGGCCCCGGCGGCCGAGGGGTCCACGGTCGACGACACCACGCCGGCACCCACGTCCCGGGCCGCGCCGTGGCTGCTCTCCGCGCGTACTGCGCCGGCCCTGCGGGCCCAGGCCGCGAGGCTGCGCGACCTGGTCGCCGACCGGCCCGACCTGGACCCGGCCGGGATCGCCGCGTCGCTGGCCACCACCCGGGCCCTGCTCGACCACCGGGCGGTCGTGCTCGCCGGCGACCGGACGGCCGCGCTTGACGCGCTCGCCGCGGGCGACGCGCCGGCGGGCGTGGTGACAGGCGTGGCCGCCGGGGACCCGGGCCGGGTGGTCTTCGTCTTCCCCGGCCAGGGCTCGCAGTGGGTGGGCATGGCGGGCGGGCTGCTCGACGCCAGCGCCGAGTTCCGCGACCGGATCGCCGAGTGCGCCGAGGCGCTGCGCCCGCACACCGACTGGGACCTGCTGCCGGTGCTGCGCGACGAGCCGGGCGCGGCCTCCCTGGACCGGGTGGACGTGGTGCAGCCCGCGCTGTTCGCGGTGATGGTCGCCCTCGCCCGGCTCTGGGAGTCGTACGGGGTGCGGCCGGACGCCGTCGTCGGGCACTCCCAGGGGGAGATCGCCGCCGCCCACATCGCGGGCGTGCTGAGCCTGCCGGATGCCGCCCGGGTGGTCGCGCTGCGCAGCCGGGCCCTCGGCGTGCTTGCCGGCACCGGCGCGATGGCCTCGGTCCCGTTGCCCGCCGACCGGGTCGAGGCGCGGCTGGAGTCCGCGGGCGCGGTCACCATCGCCGCGGTCAACGGCCCGGCCGCCACCGTGGTGGCCGGCACGCCGGAGGCCGTCGCCGCGCTCGTCGCCGGCGCCCAGGCGGACGGAGTGGACGCCCGCACCGTCCCGGTGGACTACGCGTCGCACTGCGAGCACGTGGAGGCGGTCCGGGAGACGCTGCTGGCGAGCCTGGCCGGCATCACCCCGCGACCCGCGGAGATCGCCTTCTACTCCACGGTGGACGGCGAGGAGCCGGAGCCCGCCCTCCTGGACGCCGAATACTGGTACCGCAACCTGCGCCGGACGGTCCGGCTGGCGGACGTCACCCGGCTGCTGCACGAGCGCGGGCACCGGGTCTTCGTCGAGATCAGCCCGCACCCGATCCTGACCGTGCCGATCCAGGAGACGCTCGACGAGCGGGCCGACGCGGCGCCCGGATTCACCGTCGGCACCCTGCGCCGCGACGAGGGCGACCTGGTCCGCTTCCACGCCTCGCTGGCCCGGGCCCACGTCGGCGGCGTACCCGTCGACTGGCGGATCCCGTCCGGGCCGCGCGTCGACCTGCCGACCTACGCCTTCCAACGCGACCGCTTCTGGCTGCCGACCCCGTCCGGGGCCGGCGACGTCGCCTCGGCCGGCCTCACCGCCACCACGCATCCGCTCCTCGGCGCCGCCGTCCCGCTGGCTGACGGGGACGCGACGGTGCTCACCGGACGCCTCTCGCTGCACGCCCAGCCGTGGCTGGCCCAGCACGCGGTCTTCGGCCGGATCCTGCTGCCCGCCGCCGCCCTGGTCGACCTCGCCGTGCACGCCGGGGACGGCGTCGGCTGCGACCGGGTGGAGGAGCTGACGTTGCAGGCGCCGCTGGTGCTGCCGGTGACCGGCGGGCTGGCCCTCCAGGTCACGGTCGCGGCGGCGGACGCCACCGGCCGGCACCCGGTCACCGTGCACAGCCGGCCGGGCTCCGACGAGGACGGGACGGACCGGCCCTGGACGCTGCACGCCGCCGGTCTGCTGGCCCCGGCCGAGCCCGACGACGAGCCGGACGCCGGCCCGGGACCGCTCACCGGCGCCTGGCCGCCGCCGGGCGCCACCGCGATCCCGCTCGACGGCCACTACGAACGGCTCGACCGGCAGGGGTACGGCTACGGCCCGCTCTTCCGTGGCCTGCGCGCCGCGTGGCGCCTCGGCGACGAGGTGTACGCCGAGGCCCAGCTCCCGGACGGCACCGACGCGGCAGGTTTCGGTCTGCATCCCGCGCTGCTCGACGCCGCCCTGCACGCAGCCGGGCTCACCGGCGCGGCGCCGGTCGGCGACGACGAGGTGCTCCTGCCGTTCTCCTGGTCCGACACCGCGCTGCTGGCCTCCGGCGCGACCGGGTTGCGCGTCCGGGTGCGCCCGGCCGGCGCGGGCAGCGTGACGCTGGACCTGGCCGACCCGGCCGGCGGCCCGGTGGCGCGGGTCGGCGCGCTCGCGGTCCGGCCTGTCTCCGCCGCCGCGCTCGCCACCACCCGCGAGCCGCACCACGACTGGCTGTTCCACCTGGACTGGGCCGCCGCGCCGGCCACCGGGTCGGGCCCGGAGACGCCGCCACGCGCGGTGGTCCACGGCGACGACCCGTACGGACTGGCCGCCCACCTGCCGCCGGCCGCGGGCGGCGACCCCGAGGTCACGATCGCGGCGCTGCCGATCCCGGGCGAGGACCTGCCGGACCGCGTCCGCGCCGCCGTCCGGACCGCCCTCGACCTGCTCCGCGAGCACCTGGCCGCGGACCGGCCGCGACTCGTCCTGGTGACCACCGGGGCGGTACGTGCGGTGCCTGGTGACGACGTCCGGATGGACCCGGCCGCCGCCGCGGCGTGGGGGCTGCTGCGCTCGGCGCAGTCCGAGCACCCGGGCCGGCTGACCCTCGTCGACCTGGACCGGGATCCCGCCTCGACGGCCGCGCTGGCCGGCGTGCTGACGCTTGACGAGCCGCAACTCGCCGTCCGGCAGGGCGTCGTGCAGGTGGCCCGGCTGGCCCGCGCCGACACCGCGCCCACCCTGCCGCTGCCGGACGCCCCCGCGTGGCGACTGCACTGGCAGGAGGACTCCACCGGCGGCGGCACCCCGGACAACCTGCTGATCCGCGCGTGGCCGGAGGCGGACCAGCCGCTGGAGCCCGGCCAGGTGCGCCTCGCCGTACGGGCCGGGGGGCTCAACTTCCGCGACGTGCTGATCAGTCTCGGCCTGGTCCGCAACGACGGCCGGCCGCTCGGCGGCGAGGCCGCCGGCGTGGTGCTGGCGACCGGCCCGGGGGTTGACGAGTTCGCTCCCGGCGACCGGGTGATGGGCCTGGTCTCCGGCATCGGCCCGATCGCCATCACCGACCATCGGTTGCTCACCCGGATGCCACCGAACTGCACGTTCGCCGAGGCCGCCACCATCCCGGTGGTCTACCTGACCGCCTTCTACGGCCTGGTCGACCTGGCGAAGATCCAGCCGGGCGAGACGCTGCTGCTGCACGCGGCGACCGGCGGGGTCGGCATGGCGACGATCCAGCTCGCCCGGCACTGGGGTGTCGAGGTGTACGGCACGGCCAGCCCGGGCAAGTGGGACACCCTGCGGGCGTTGGGTCTGGACGACGCGCACATCGCCTCCTCCCGGACCCTGGAGTTCGCCGACGCGTTCCTCGCCGCGACCGGCGGCCAGGGCGTGGACGTGGTGCTCAACTCGCTGGCGAAGGAGTACGTGGAGGAGTCGTTGCGGCTGCTGCCGCGCGGCGGCCGGTTCCTGGAGATGGGCAAGACCGACATCCGGGATCCGCAACGCGTCGCCGACGACCACCCCGGCGTCACCTACCAGGCGTACGACCTGATGGACGGCGGCGCCGACCGGGTCAAGGAGATGCTCGACGAGTTGTCCGTCCTGTTCGACGACGGCACGCTGCGACCGCTGCCGGTGACCGCCTGGGACGTGCGTCGCGCCCCCGAGGCGTTCCGCTACCTCAGCCAGGCCCGGCACACCGGCAAGGTGGTGCTCACCGTGCCGTCCGCGCTCGACCCGGACGGCACGGTGCTGGTCACGGGCGGCACCGGCGTGCTCGGCGGCTTGGTGGCCCGCCGGCTGATCGACGAGCACGGCGCCCGGCACCTGCTGCTCACCAGTCGGCGCGGGCCGGCCGCGGAGGGCGCGGAGACGCTGCGTGACGAGCTGACTGCGGCCGGCGCCCGGGTGACGATCGCCGCCTGCGACCTCGCCGACCGCGAGGCGCTGGCCGCGCTGCTGGCCGGGATACCCGAGGCGCATCCGCTGACCGCTGTCGTCCACGCGGCCGGGGTGCTCGACGACGCCACAGTGGACGCGCTCACGCCGGAACAGCTCGACCGGGTCCTGCGCCCCAAGGTGGACGCCGCCTGGCACCTGCACGAGCTGACCGCCGGGCTGCCGCTCGACGCGTTCGTCATGTTCTCCTCGGCCGCCGGCACGCTCGGCGGGCCCGGTCAGGGCAACTACGCGGCGGCGAACGCGGCGCTCGACGCCCTGGCCGTGCACCGCCGCGGCCGGGGCCGGCCGGCGCTCGCGCTGGCCTGGGGTCTGTGGGCCGAGGCCAGCGGGATGACCGGACACCTCGGCCGGGCCGACCTGGCCCGCCTCGGGCGGACCGGCATGCTCGCCCTGAGCACGACGGACGGGCTCGACCTGTTCACCGCCGCGTGGCCGTCCCCGCTGCCGGTGCTGGCGCCGGTCCGGGTCGACGCGCGGGCGCTGCGCGCCCAGGTCGAGGCCGGGGTGGCGCCGCCGATCCTGCGCGGCATGGTCCGCGGCGCGACCCGGCGCAGCGCCGCCGGGGTCACCGTGGACGCCTCGGCCCTGGCCCGGCAGCTCGCCTCGGTCTCCCGGGACGAGGGGCGGGCGATCCTGCTGGATCTGGTCCGCGCCCAGGTCGCCACCGTGCTCGGGCACGCCTCCGCCGCCGAGGTGGACGCCGGGCGCGCGTTCAAGGACTTCGGCTTCGACTCGCTCACCGCCGTGGAGCTGCGCAACCGCCTGAACGCGGCGGTCGGGCTGCGGTTGCCGGTGACGATGGTCTTCGACTACCCGACGCCGGAGGCGCTCGCGGGTTTCCTGCACGGCGCCGTCGCCCCGGCCGACGAGGACGCGGCGGCGACCGCGGTGCTTGCCGAGATCGGCCGGCTGGAGGCGCGGATCCTGGCGCTGGAGCCGGGCGAGGGAGCCGAGCGGCGCATCGAGGAACGGCTTCGTGGCCTGCTCTGGAAGTGGGGCGACAGGCACACCCCCACCACGGTCGAGCCGGACGCGACGGAGGACCTCTCGGTCGCCAGCGACGACGAGCTCTTCGCGATGCTGGACGGGGAACTCGGCGCCTGATCGGGCGACGGCGGGCACGGGGGCGGTGACCGCCTCCGTGCCCGCCGTCGTTCTTCCTGATCGCGTACCCCGGGAAAGGCCGCGTGCCCCCGGCCGGAAGGCCGGGGGCACGCGCGGGGGGTGTGGTCAGTCGTCGGTGAGGGTGAGCGCCTGCGACGGGCAGAGCAGCACCGCCTGCTCCACCCCGGCGATGTCGTCGTCGGGCCGCTCGCTGAGCAGCAGCACCCGACCGTCGTCCTCGTCCTGGTCGAAGACCGTGTCGGCGGAGAGCACACACTGCCCCGCGCCCACACAGGCCTCCCGATCCGCGGTGATCCTCATGTCTGCGCCGTCCTACCAGGACACCGGCATCTCGGCCAGCCCGTAGATGCTTGCCTCGTCCTTCAGCGGCAGCTCCGACACCGGCACGGCGAGGCGCAGCGTCGGCACCCGCGCGAAGAGCGTCCGGTAGACGATCTCCAGTTCCAGGCGGGCGAGGTTCTGGCCCAGGCACTGGTGGATGCCGTAGCCGAAGGCGACGTGTGACTTGGCGCCCCGGTCGATGTCGAAGGTGTCCGGACGCTCGTAGTGGCCGGGATCCCGGTTCGCGCCGCTGAGCAGCGCGATGACGCCGTCGCCCTTGCGGATGGTCACGCCGCCGATCTCGATGTCGTCGAGCGCCACCCGGGAGCCGCCGGACACGTCCACGATGCTCAGGTAGCGCAGCAGTTCGTCCACGGCGCGGACGGCGAGTGTGCCGTCGTCGGTGAGCTTCGCCAACTGGTCCGGGTTCTGGAGGAAGGAGAGCGTGCCCAGCGAGATCATGTTGGCGGTGGTCTCGAAGCCCGCCATCAGCAGCAGCATCGACAGCCCCACCAGGTGCGCGTGGTCGTAGTTGCCGGCCTCGCGGTACTTGGTGATGAGCCGGCCGATCAGGTCCTCGTCGCTCGGCGCGGCCTCCTTCCCGGTGACCAGCTTGTCCATGTACATCAACAGGCCGGCGCCGGCCTGCATCCGCTCCATCTGGGTGGACTTGCGGTTGAACGCGACGAGCGTGCGGTCCTGGAAGAACCCGTGGTCGGTGTAGGGCACGCCGAGCAGGTCGCAGATGACGAGCGACGGCACCGGCAGGGACAGCGCGGTCACCAGGTCGGCCGGCTGCTCCTGCTTGAGCAGGTTGTCGATGCACTCGTCGACGATCGCCTGGATGCGGGGCCGCATCGCGGCGAGCTTCTTGACGGTGAACTCGTTGATCAGCATCCGCCGGTGCACGGTGTGCTCCGGCGGGTCGAGCCCCACCAGGGACTTGCTGACCAGTGAGATGGCGCCCATCGCCTGCCCGTCCATCTCGACGAGGTGCGGGTAGGCCGGGTCGAGGCGGTTCACGCTGACCCGGGAATCGGCCAGGATCTGGCGCAGGTAATCGTGGCCCAGAATGAGCCAGGCGGTCCTGCCGGTCGGGAGCGTCACCTTCGAGATCGGCTGCTCGGCGGCAATTTTCGCATAGCCGGCGGGCGGATCGACCGGGCAGGTTCGAGGCATCGGGAACGCGGGCGGAATTGCCGCGGCGACATCGTCCATTGCGATTACCAATCGTCGGTCCAGTGGCCGAAGCCGATCGTATTATCGCGTCGAACAGGCTCGACACCCCTAACCTTCCCCCTATGCCGACGGGTCTGAAGGGGTCGGGCGGGGGTCGGGCTCATCCGGCCTCGTCGTTGGCCTGCAACGCGGCGGCCAGCCGCAGCCAGGCACGGTGCTCGTCCGGCGTCAACGGCCGCTCGGGCAGGTCCCGTTCCGCCAGGTTCCCGCTGATCGGGCCGAACCGGCCGGACCGTCCGCCGCGCGGGCGCAGCAGCAACTCGAGGCGGACGACGACACCGGCCGCCCACCCGCACCCGCCGGCCCGCAGCCGACGCGATATCCGCGAGCGCAGCCCGCGAAAGCCATTGTCCGGCATCCTTCTTTCCCGTCACTAATACGACGCTTAAGTGGATCGCCACGCGCCGAAACGATTTCCCTGAGGGTTGACAGTCATTTCCGTGCCGCCTTAGCGTGAGAAGCGCCACGAAATCGGCGCGGCACTATGGAGGTGTCGAATCATGACCGATGTCCGCTACGAGGAATGCCGCCTGGAGGGCGGTCCCGGCTACCTGCCGGACAACCTACGGAATCCGCAGGTTCTCATGGCCGAGAACAAGGTGAAGGTCCCGTTCTACAACGCGTGGGAGCACTTCGAGCGGATGGACGAGTTCACCGAGACCGGGGTGCCGATCTTCCGCTGGACGATGCAGACCAGAGCCGCGGAGTGACAGGGGTGCCCGGCCCGGCCGGGCACCTCGACTCAACCCTGGTGACCGGCAAGCAGACCGGCGACCACGCCACTGTCGACGTTCCCGCCGCTGAGCAGCACGCCGATGTCCCGGCACCGGTCGCCGGGGCGGGACGACAGCCGCAGCGCGGCGGCCAGCGCGGTGGCCGCCGCCGGCTCGACAAGCAGCCGGGCATGCATCAGCACCGCGCACAGTGCGGACGCGATCTCCGCCTCCTCGACGGTGACCACGTCCGCGACCCGGTCCCGGGCGAGAGCGAAGGGCAGCTCCCCGATGCGGTCCGGCCGCAGGCCGTCGGCGATCGTCGGCCGCGACCGGACGGTGACCGGGCGGCCGGCCCGCAGCGCCTCGGTCAGGGCCGGCACCGCCGCCGGCTCGGCCGCTATCACCCGCACGTCCTCGCCGTCGGCGGCGAGACAACCTCCGGCGACCGCGCTGCCACCGCCGACCGGCAGCACCACCGCGTCCAGGCGACCACCCGCGGCGCGCACCTGCGCCAGCATCTCGGCCGTGGCGCTGCCCTGACCCGCGACGACATCGGGATCCTCGTACGGGTCGACGACGTCCAGCCCGCGCGTGCGCCGCACCTCGGCCAGCACCGCGAGGCGCTCGGCGAGCGTGGTGCCGGCCAGCAGCACCTCGGCGCCCGCCGCGCGGATGCGGCGCAGCTTGCCGGGGGCGATGTCGGTCGGCAGCACCACAGTCGCCGGCACACCGACCTCCCGCGCCGCCCGGGCGACCGCGATCGCATGGTTGCCGGTGCTCTGCGCCAGCACCCCGGCGGTGCCGGCGCCGGCGAGCCGCCCGACCGCGAGCAGCGCCCCGCGCATCTTGAACGAGCCGCTTGTCTGCAGGCACTCGGCCTTGAGCCACAGCCGGGCGCCGGCGAGCCGGTCCAGCTCGTCGTCCCGCACCACCGGGGTGGCGATGACGCGGGCGGCAAGCCGCCGGGCCGCGTCCCGCACGCTCGCCGGCGTCGGCGCCTCGACGGCGGTCATGACCGCCGCACCGCGTTGTTCTGTCCCTGTCACCACCGCAGCGTCGGCGTTCCGGCCAACGTATCGCTAAAGCTGCCCTTCAGCCGCGCATACGATCGACCCCGGTGCGCGCGTGTCCGGGTTGTGACCGGGTCGGCTGGGGATTACCGTGATGTCGCCGTTCTGGTGGTCGCCCGGGTTTCACCATTCCCTGGACCGATCGTCGAGACCCCGGGGCGTGACGTGAGGGGACCGACTGGTGCGGTTGGTGGAACGCGACGAGCATCTCGCACTGCTCGAGCGAATGTTTTCCGATGATGTCGGTCCCGACATGGTGCTCGTGACCGGCCCGGTCGCCTCCGGCAAGACCCAGCTGCTGGACGCGTTCGCCCGGCGGGTGACCCGGCGCGGCGCGCGCATCGCGGTCGCCGAGGCGTCGCCCGGGCTCGGCGTCCTGCCCTTCGACGTGTTCCGGCAGCTCTGCCCCGACCTGCCGCTGCCCGCCCGAACCGGCCGGGAGATCGCCGAACGGCTGGCCGCGGCGTACGAGCTGACCACCGACGACGAGACGGACGAGACCGTACGGCAGATCTGTCGCCTTCTCGACCAGGCTCCCCCGCGTCCCGCCGACGGCGTGCCGCTTGTCGTCGTGGTCGACGACGTCCACCATGCCGACGCGGCGTCCCTGCGCTGCCTGTCCCACCTGATGCGGGATCCGCGGCGGGCGCTGGTCCGGCTGGTGGCGACCGAGGCGCAACGCGTCGGCCCGCGTTCGCCGGCGCTCACCGGGTTGCTGACTCCGGGCCGGGTCCGCCGGGTGGCCCTCGCCATGCTGTCCGACTCCGGTGTCGGGGAGGTTCTCGCCGACCGTTGCGGCGCCGAGCTGGCGCGCCAGCTCGGCGCCGAGTGCCACCGCGTCACGGGCGGTAACCCGCTGCTGGTGCGGGCCCTGCTTGACGACTCCTTCGGCCGGTCGGACACGCCCAGTCGGCTGGTCGTCGGCGCGGCGTTCCGCGACGCGGTGCTCGCCTGCCTCCACCGGTGCGAACCCGACGTGCTCGACCCGGTACGCGTGCTTGCCGTCGCCGGTGGCCGGCTCTCCCGCGGCTCCCTGGCCGGGGTGCTCGGTCCGGACGCCGCGTCGACCCTGCCGGCGCTGCGGCCGGAGACCACGGCGGGCCTGGTCACCGACGGCGACCTCGGCGATCCCGCGCTGGTGCGGGCGGTGCTCGACGGGCTGCCCGACGGCGTCCGGGCCGATCTGCACGGCCGGGTCGCCGCCGCCCTGCGCCGCGACGGCGCGCCGGCCTCCGCCATCGCCCCCCACCTGCTCGCCACCGACCCGGCCGGCGAGCCGTGGATGGCCGAGAGCCTGCTCGACGCGGCAACCGAGCTGTCCGACTCGGAGCCCGAACTCGCCCAGCGCTGCCTCCGGCACGCCGGTTGGCACTGCGACGACGGGGCCCGGCGGGCCCGGATCCGGATCGCTCTCATCGACCTCCAACTACGGTTCGACCCGGACGCCGGGCTGCCGCACCTGGCCGGCGTCCCGGCCGCGGTCCGCACGGCCGGCCTCGACTGTGGCCGGTCCGTCGAGCCGATCCGCCACCTGCTGTGGTACGGCCGGGTCACCGAGGCGAGCGAGGTGTGGCAGCACGCGGCCGGCACCCACCCCGGCGACACGGCCGACCTCTGCCTGGCCGGCCTCTGGATCGACCTGCTGTTCCCGGAGCTGGCGGCGGCTCAGCGGGCCGGGCCGCACCGCCCGCCGCTGCGCCGGGCCGAGGCGGCCACGCTGCGCGCGCGCCTGACCGGCATCGCCGGCCTGGAAGCCGCGGTACGCCGGGGCGGGGACGACGCCGTCGTCGACGCGGCCGAAAACGCGCTCCGGGCGCGCGGGGCCCGGGAACCGGTGCACTGGACGCTGATCTGGCCGCTTGCCGCGCTCGTGTTCGCCGATCGGCTGGACCGGGCCGACGCCTGGTGCGGGGAACTGCTCGGGGGTCCCGCGCTCGACCGGTTGTCGGCATCGTTGCTCACCGCGATCCGGGCCGAGATCGCGCTGCGCCGCAGTGACCCCCGGACCGCGTACCACCTCGCGGACGAGGCGTTGCAGGGGCTCTCCGCGCCGGCCTGGGGGGTCGCCATCGGCCTTCCGCTCGCCGTGTCGGTGCGGGCGCTCACCGACCTGGGACAGCTCGACGAGGCAGCCGTTCGGCTGCGCACGCCGGTGCCGGCGGTGATGTTCGACAGCGTCTTCGGGCTGTTCCACCTCCGGGCCCGGGGCGTCCACGCGATGGCCGGCGGCGCGGACCGGTTCGCGCTGCGCGACTTCCGGCGGTGCGGCGACCTCATGCGCCGCTGGGGTTACGACCTGCCCGCGCTGGTGCCGTGGCGCACCGAGGCGGCCCGCGCGCTGCTCAAGCTGGGCCGCCGGAGCGCGGCCGAACACCTGGTCCGGGAGCAGCTCGACCGGCTCGGCGCCGGGCATCCGGCCGAGCGCGGCGCCGCCCTGCGTACCCTCGCCGGCTGTGTCGGCCTGCCCGATCGCGCGGCCACGCTCGAGGACGCGATCCGGGCCCTGGAGGAGTCGAACGACCGGATCGAGCTGGCGCGGGCGCTCAGCGAGTTGGCCGGCGCCCTGCGGCTCACCGAGGACCACAGGCGGGCCGGCCACGCCACACGCCGGGCGGACCGGGTCGTCGAGCAGTGGAGTCTCGACCCCTACTCCGCCGGCAGCGGGGCGCCCGGCGAGCCGGGCTGGACGGCCGCGCCGGTGCCGGAGGCGGTACGCGGGCTGACCGCCGACGAGGTCAGGGTGGCCACCCTGACCGCCCAGGGGCACACCAACCGTGAGATCGCGGGCCGCCTCTTCCTGACCACCAGCACGGTGGAGCAGCAGCTCACCCGGATCTACCGGAAGTTGTCGGTGAGCGGGCGGGGCGAGCTGGCGGCCCGGTTGCTCGCCACGAACGTGACCGACAAGGACTAGTCACGGGCACCCCCATATCCATCGCACCGCCGTCGGTCAACCCCTAGCGGCCACAACGGGAATCCTCCCGGGGGGATGGCCGGAAACAGTGGGGTGATCCTTCGTTGCGCAGCGCGACGGCACCTTGGAACACTCGGCATGTTCCCCGCATCGGCCGCCTGAGCCTCCGGTCCACTCCGACCGTGTGGATCGTGGGCCGTCCCGGCGTCCACACCGGAGGTTGCCACGCACGAACGAACGATGGCCCGGACGTGATCGACCATGCCTGCGCAGAGAAGACGGCCTGCGCCCTCGGGGGGAGGGAAGCCCGCTCGATGCCACTTGTGGAGCGACAGGAACAGTTGAGTACGGTGTCCGGCGCGTGGCGTGACACGCGCGCCGGACGAGGTCAGGTGGTGCTCGTCACGGGTGGGGCCGGCAGCGGCAAGACGGCCCTGCTGGAGGCGTTCGCGGAAGAGGTCCACTCCGCCGGCGGACGCACGCTGAGCACGGGCGGCTCGTTCACCGAGCGCGACACCCCGTTCGGTTCGATCGCACAACTCTTCGAGCACGCCGCCGTCCCGACCGCGGTCGCGGACCGCATTCGCCGGATGATCCTCGCGGTCAGCTCGCGACTGCCCGGCGGCGGGACCGACCCGCTCGACCCACACGCGGCGAACGGTCCGGCACTGACCGCGCTGTTCGGCGCGATCTTCGCCGGGCTGGTCGCCCTGGCCGGCGTCGCGCCGCTCTGCATCGTGATCGACGGCCTGCACGAGGTCGACGCGATGTCGCTGTTCTGCCTCACGCACCTGGCACGACGCATTCGTCGCACCCCGATCATGCTGGTGCTTGCCGAGTCACCCCGGGCAGTGCCCGCGCACCCCGAGTTCCGCGCCGAGCTGCTCAGCTCACCCCACCTCTCGCGGATCGCGCTGCATCCGTTGTCGGAGAAGGGACTGGCCGAGCTGGTCGCCGAGCACACCGATCCGGCGACCGCGCACGAGATCGCCGGCGAGGCGTACCGGACCACCGGCGGCAGTCCCCTGCTCGCCCGCGCGTTCGTCGACGACTGGCTGGCCGATCACACCCCGACGCCCGGGCTCGCCGGCCACGCCTTCGACCAGGCGGTGCTCTCCTGCCTCTACCGTCAGGAGCCGCAGATCCGCGCCGTGGCCCACGCCGCCGCAGTCCTCGGCCGGCCGGCGCCACTGGAGACCATCGGGCAGATGCTCGACGTCGTCCCCGAGGCGGTCACCCGGGCCATCCGGATCCTGGAGAGCGCCGGCCTGGCCGACGGCGACCGCCTGCGCCATCGGCGGATCAGCGAGCGGATCCTCGCGGCCGTTCCGGACGAGGAACGGCGGGACCTGCACCGCCGGGCGGCCACCGCCCTGTTCGCGCACAGCGCCTCCCCCGACGCGGTGGCCGGGCAACTCGTCTCGGCCGGATGGGCCGGCGCGACCTGGGCGGTCTCCGCCCTGCACGAGGCGGCCGAGCACGAGCTGTCGCGAGGGCGGGCCGACCGGGCGAACGGCTACCTCCAGTTGGCCCAGCACGGGCCGCTCGACTCACGGCAGCGCGCCGCCGCGCGGATGATGCTGCTGCGCGCCCGTTGGCAGCTCAATCCGCGCTCGGCGACGCCGCAACTCGACGAGATCGTGCTGCGCCTGCGCCGCGGCGCGCCGGCCTCGGAGGCCGCGAGCGCCGTACCTTACCTGCTGTGGCAGGGCCGCGCCGAGGACGCCGCGGAGGCGCTGCGGCTGCGACGGCCGGACACCGCGCCACCGGCCCGCATCCGCACCGCGGAGATGCTCCTCGCGCTGACCCGTCCCGACCCGAACGGTCCGGCCCGGCCGGACGAACCCGGGCTGGCCGAGTCGGCGGCGGTACACCCCTGCCTCGACGCGATCGGGGCGCTCGGCGCGGCGCTCGATCCCGGGCGGGCGGCGGACGCCGCACAGGCCGCCGATCTGCTGCTGCGCCGCTACGGCCCGACATCGGTCGACCCGGCCGTGCTCGCCCCGGCGGTGGCCGCGCTCACCTACGCGGGCTGCCCGGGAAAGAGCCTTGCGTGGCTCGACGAGCTGGCCACCGACGACGCGTTCGCGCACCGGCCGACCTGGACGGCGGTCTTCCACGCGCTGCGGGCCGAGGCGCTGCTGCGGTTGGGTTCGCTGACCGGCGCCGCGCACCACGCGAGCGCGGCGCTCACCGTCGTGTCGCCGCACGGGTGGGGCGTCGCCGTCGGCATGCCCCTGGCCACGCTCGTCAACGCCGCCACGACCGCGGGCCGGCTCGACGACGCGGAGAAGCACCTGGCCCAGCCGGTGCCGGAGGCGATGTTCCGCACCCCGTTCGGCCTGCCGTACCTGCAGGCGGCGGCCCGCCACCACCTGGCGACCGGGCGGGCCCGCACCGCCGCCAACGAGCTGCGGCTGTGCGGCAGCCTGATGACCCGGTGGGGCATGGACACCGACGGCCTGGTGCCGTGGCGGCTCGAACTGGCCCGCGTCGAACTTCACCTGGGCGCTCGGACGGCCGCGGCCGAACTGGTCCGCGCCCAGTTGGACCGGCTCGACGATCGCCGGCAGGACGAGGCGGCCCGGCACCACGCGCGTACCCGTGGTGTCGCGATGCGGCTGCTGGCCGCCACGCTGCCGGCCCACCAGCGTGGTCCGCTGCTGTCCGAGGCCGCCGACCTGCTGGAGAGCGCGGGCGACCGGTTGGAGCTGGCGTGCGCGCTCGCCGACCAGGGGCACGCGTTGCGGGCCGCCGGCGACGGCACCCGCGGCCGGCTGCGCATCCGGCGGGCGGCGCAACTGGCCGAGGAGTGCGGCGCGGAACCCATCGGTCTGCAGTTGCTGCGCGGCGGCTCCGGCCGGACCGAGGCCGCGCCGGTCGAGAAGACGGTGGAGCCGGCCGCGCCGGCCGAGCCCACGGTGCTGGTGCCGCGGGAAACCCCGGCGGGGCGCTGCCTCGACGAACTCACCGACGCCGAACGGCGGGTGGCGATGCTCGCCGCGCACGGCTACACCAACAAGCAGATCTCCGGGCGGCTGTACATCACGGTCAGCACCGTCGAGCAGCACCTCACCCGCATCTATCGCAAGCTGAAGGTCAAGCGCCGCTCATCGCTTGCCGCCGAACTGCTGGGCCGGGACGAGAGCGGCCTCGACGACGCGTCGTAGGGGGCGGCGGCCCGGTCGCTTTATCGCGGCTTTAGCGGGCCGGCGCACGATGGGCCGGCACGATGGGCCGGCACGATGGCGAGGCGCACGACCAGTCGGGCCGGACGGGCCGGTGAACCGGGGCGGGCGCCTACACCCGCGCCGAGAGCACCCGCTCGTCGCCGACCAGGATCGCGTGCTGGAGTTCCTGGAGCGCACGGCAGGGCTCCAGGCCGAGTTCCCGGTTGAGCGTCGCGCGCGCCTGCTGGTACGCCTGGAGCGCGTCGGCGGTGCGGTCCGACCGGTACAGCGCCAGCATGAGCTGACGGTGGAACGCCTCGTGCAGCGGACTGTCCGCGACCAACTGCCGCAGCCGGCCGATGAGCCGGCGGTGCTGGCCCAGTTCGAGCTGCGCGTCGACCAGGATCTCCAGGCACTCCATCCGCACCTCGGCCAGCCAGGCGGCGAAGCTCCCGACGATGACGCCGTCGCTCGGCTCGCCGAGCAGGGGGCCACGCCAGAGCGCGAGCGCGCGCTGGAGCACCTCGGCCCCCTCCTCGTACCGGTGGGCGGCGTGGTAGCCCCGGCCGGCCTCGACCAGGGCGAGGAAGTCCTGGAAGTCGAACTCGTCGTCGCCCTGCCGCAGCAGGTAGCCAGGTGACCGGGTGACGATGGTCTCGGTGCCGGGCCGCTGCCGGGCCAGGAACTTGCGCAGCTCCGACACGTAGACGTGCAGGCCCGCGGTCGCCCGGTGCGGCGCCCGCTCCCCCCACACCTCGCCGATGAGCTGGTTGGTGCTGACCACGTGGTCCGCGCGGACCAGCAGCACGGCGAGCAGCAGTTCGATCTTCCGGGCGGTGAGCATCTGCGGACCGTCCGGGCCGATCACCCGCAACGATCCGAGTAGTTCGTATCGCATCTACGCCTCCCCGCGCGGCGCCACCCCGGCCGCGGTGCCCAGCACCCGGCCGACGTGGGCGGCGACCCGCGCCGTGTGCTTGTCGAGGTAGAAGTGCCCGCCCGGGAAGACGTGCAGGTCGAACGGCCCGGTGCAGTGGTCGCGCCACGACTGGGCCTCGTCCGGCGTCGTGTAGGGATCGCGGTCGCCCATGAACGCGGTGACCGGGCACCGCAGGGGCGGCCCGGGCCGGTACGGATGGGTCTCGATGGCCCGGTAGTCGCTGCGGATCGCCGGCAGGAACGACGCGAGCAGCTCCTCGTCGGCGAGCCAGCCGACCTCCCCGTCGGCGAGGGACCGCAGCTCGGCCACGATGCCCGCGTCGTCACGCCGGTGCACGTCGGTGTGCCGCAGGCGGGACGGGGCGCGACGGCTGGAGGCGAAGAACCAGACCGGCACCCGGCCGGCCGCGGCCAGTCGCTGTGCCGTCTCGTACGCGATGACCGCTCCCATGCTGTGCCCGAACATCGCGAACGGGCGGGCCGGCTGGGCGAGCAGTTCGGCGCACATCCGGTCGGCGAACTCGTCGACGCTGTCGATGCGGGGCTCGTTGCGGCGGTCCTGCCGGCCGGGGTACTGCACGGCCGAGACCTGCACCCGGGGCGCCACCATCTGCGAGAGCTGGAAGTAGGCGCTCGCCGAGCCGCCCGCGTGCGGGAAGCAGAAGAGTTCGACCTCGCTGTCCTGGCACGGATGGAACCGCCGCAGCCAGGGCGTGCCGGTGCGCGTCGCCGCGGACGCCGGGCTCACCGGGTGCTCCCGTCGCCGGCGAGCAGGCCGGACACCGTGGCCGCCACCTCGTCGTTGGCGAGGAGCTTCGCGTGCTCGTCGTCGACCGTGATCTCCCGGCCCACGAGCGGCCCGGGGCCGCCGATGCCTGACGTACGCACGGCGTGCAGCCCGCTGAGCTCGGTGACCGACTGGAAGGCGGTCGCCGTCCGCCAGCGGGGCAGCGGGTCCAGCTCGGCGGCGGCGGTGAGGTAGCGCAGGAACGAACAGAACGTCCCCATCAGCTCGTCGCGCAGCGGTTTGCTGAGCCCGGCCTGCGCGAACGCCACGTCACCCATCTCCAGGGTGAGCCGGCACAGCGTCTCGCACATCTCCGACATGCTGCACTCGCGGTCGTGCAGGTCCTGCGCGGCGTCCTGGGCGCGCTGGATGTCCTCCATCGGCAGCACCCCGGCGAGGTACCCGACGACCTTGTGGAACTGCCACACGAGCGTCTGCGGCACCGCGATCTCGGGGTCGAAGAGCAGTAGCTGCGGTTCGCTGCCCTGCCAGGCGGCGACGCGCTCGGACAGGGCCGCCGCGTAGACGGCGCCGCCGCAGAATCCCATCACCGCCGCCACCGGCCGGGGCCGGCGTTGGAACGCCGTCCACCAGTGCTCGATGTACGCCGGCCCGGACGCGGTCCGTTCGGTGTCGGGGCCGGGCGGGGTGGTCTCCCAGAACGCGCAGTCGACAGTCAGGCGTTCCGCCAGATCGGCGAACCTGGCCTCCGGCCGCCCGGTGGCATCGAAGTCGACGGCCAGGATGACCCGCTCGGCGTGGTCGGGCTCGGCAAGCACCCGCCATCCATCAGCTCGCGCCATATTCCGCTCCAGTCAGGGCGTTCGGGTGTGCTATGCCGACCGAGCCTAGGTCAGCGCGGGGTGCCTCTCCGGCCTCGCGCACCCCTATCGATCCCCTACTCGACCACCCCCGGTCTGCGGGTCAAGGGGTACCCGGTGTGCCGGGAGCGTCCCTACAGTTCGGACCGACAGCGGCACCGGCCGGGGTGGGAGGCAAGGGTGGATATCGCAGCGACAGCGGTGACGGGACGGACCCAGGCCAGCCGGAAGGAAGCCGCCCTGTGGCTGTTGGAGCGCCTGGTTCCGGACAGCGCGCCGAACAACCTGACCCTGGCGTTCCAGGTCGAGGGCAGGCTGGACGAGGCCCGGCTGACCGCCGCGCTGCGGGCGATCCTCGCCCGCTACGAGACGCTGCGCACGGTGTACCACTCGGTCGGCTCGACGCTGGAGAAGGAGGTCGTCGCCCCCGGCGACTTCGACGTGCCGCTGGAGCGGCTGCCGGACGGTGACCCGCAGGTCTTCGTCGTCCGCCCGTTCACCTTCGACGGCCGGCCGCTGGTGCGGGCCGGGACGCGCAGGGACGCCGACGGCGACATCGTCTGCCTGGCCTTCCACCATCTCGTCTACGACATCATCTCCGGCTCTATCATCCTCGCCGACCTGATCCGCGCCTACGACGCGCTCGGCACGCCGGAGCCGTTGCCGGCCGAGCTGCGCGCCGAGGTGCCGTCGTTCACCGAGCTGGAACCGCCGGCCGAGAGCGTCGAGTTCTGGCGCACCGAGCTGGCCGGATACGACCCGGCGGCGCTCGGCCTGGCGTGCGGCGCGCCCGACGCGGACCAGCCGAGCCTGCGCGGCGACCAGGTCACCCACCGGCTCAGCGCGTCGACCAGGGAGATCGTCCGGCGGCTGCCGAAGGAGGTGCGCGCGCCCGAGGCGGTCATCCTGCTCACCGCCTTCCAGTTGCTGCTGGCCGCGCACGGGTCCGGGCCGGACCTCGCCGTCGGCACGCCGGTGAACGTGCGCGGCAAGGTGGCCGCCGGCGCGGTCGGCCACCACACGAACGTGCTGCCGATCCGCGCCCGGATCGACAGGCGGGAGAGCTTCCGCACGCTTGTTCGCCGCGTCCGGGACACCTACTTCGGCGCGCTGATGAACGCCGTCGTCCCGGAGGAGGACATCGCCCGGCTGGTGCCGCGTACCGCCGACAACAGGCGCCCGCGGCTCACCCGGCACCTGTTCAACTACTTCCCGCTCCAGCAGGCCCGGTTCCGCATCGGTGGGCTGGACGCCCGCCCGCTCGTCATCGACAACGGCTTCAGCAAGTACGACCTGGAGTTCTTCGTCGCCTCGGCGGACGACGGCATCGACCTGGTCGCCCGCTTCGCCACCGACGTGCTGGACCGGGACGACGTGGTGGCGCTGCTGCACCGCTACGAGGCCCTGCTGACCATGTTCGGCGACACCGTCGACACCCCGACCGGTGAGCTGGCCGTCTGGTCCGCCACCGACCACGCGGTCATCGAGGCGGCGAACGAATCCGCCCACGACATCCCGTTCGACACGGTCGTCGCCGCCGTTCGCCACCACGCGCTCGCCACCCCCACCGCCGTCGCGATCCGCGACGAGACCGGTTCGGTCACCTACCGCCAGCTGTGGTTCGCCGCGGCCGGCGCGGCCCGGCGGCTGCACGAGGCAGGCGTCCGCCCCGGCGACGTCGTCGCCATCGCCGCCGCCCGGGACGCCACCCTGATCGCCAACGCGCTCGGCGTCTGGTTGTGCGGGGCCGGCTATCTGCCCGTCGACCCGGAGCACCCGGACCACCGGGTGCAGCACGTGCTGCGGGACTCCGGCGCGAGCGTCGTGCTCGCCGACCACCCGGTCGAGGCGGCGCCGGACCGCCCGGTCACCGTCCTGGCGCTGCACGACGTCCACACGACGGACGCGCCGCCGGACGGTCCGCTGCCCGCGGTCCCGCACGAACCCGGTCCGGACGAGCGCGCCTACCTGATCTACACCTCCGGCTCCACCGGGCGCCCCAAGGGCGTCTCGATCCGGCACCGCAGCATCGCGAACGCGGCTGCCCACTATGTGGACATCCTGGACGCGACCCGGTCCGACGTCACGCTGTGGCTCACCACGTTCGCCTTCGACATGGCCAACCTGGAGATGTACGTGCCGCTCTACAGCGGCGGGCAGATCGCCGTCGCCCCCGACGAGGCCCGCAGCAACGGCGTGGCGCTGCGCGCGGCGATCGAACGCCACCAGCCGCACATCCTCCAGGCCACCCCGACCACCTGGCGGATCGTGCTCGACCAGGTCGCCGACCAGCTCAGCGGACGGCGCGTGGTGACCGGGGCGGAGATCGTGCAGGTGGACATCGCCCGCCGGCTGCTGGACACCGGCTGCGAGCTGCACCACGCGTACGGGCCGACCGAGACCACCACGTGGGCGACCTGGGCGAGGGTCGACCGGATCGAGGGTGACCGGCTCGACGTCGGCGGCCCGATCTGGAACACCTATCTGGGTGTCGCCGCCGCCGACGGCCGCCAACTGCCCGTCGGCGTCCGCGGTGAGGTCTGGATCGCCGGCGACGGCGTCGCCCTCGGCTACCACGAGCGGGACGACCTCAACGCCGAGCGGTTCGGCACGCACCCGGTGCACGGCCGCTTCTACCGCACCGGCGACCTCGGGCGCTGGCGGTCCGACGGCACGATCGAGCTGTTCGGCCGGTCCGACCGCCAGATCAAGCTGCGGGGCAACCGCATCGAGCTCGGCGAGGTCGAGGCGGCCCTGCTCAGCCACCCGGAGGTGCGGGCGGTCGCGGTGGTCGCGGTGGGCGACCGCAGCGCCGACGCCCGCCTGGTCGCGTTCGTGGAGACCACCGGGGACGCGGACATCTCGGCGACGCTGTGGGAGCACGCCCGGGCCGAGCTGCCGCACGCCTCGATTCCGCAGGAGTTCCACCGCGTCGACGCGCTGCCGGTCAACGCCAACGAGAAGGTGGACTATCCCCGGCTGGAGCAGTTGGCCGGGCACGCCCACCGGGAACGCGCCGCCGCGCCGTCGCACCCCGACCTCGGCGACCCGGCCCCGGACGGCGCCGACCCGCTTGTGACCCGGCTCATCGGGCACTGGCGCGCCATCCTCGGCCACGACGAGGTCGACGCCGACGCCAACTTCTTCACAAGCGGCGGCCACTCCCTCGCCGGGGCCCAGTTGCTCCAGCAGATCCAGGACGACATCGGTGTGCCGCTCAAGCTGGCCGACCTCTTCGACGCACCCACCCCGGCCGGGCTGGCCGCGCGGGTCCGCGAACTCGACGCCGAACCGGCCGTGTGACGGCACCGATCCACAGAGAAGGGCCGTGGACGCTGCGATGACCAACGAGGAGAAGCTGGTCGACTACCTCAAGTGGGTGACCGCCGACCTGCATCGAACCCGGGAACTGCTGCGCCGGACGGAGGCCGCGGCCCGCGAGCCGATCGCGGTCGTCGGGATGGCCTGCCGCTACCCCGGTGGCGTACGGACCCCGGACGACCTGTGGCGACTTGTCGCCGGCGGGTCCGACGCGATCGCCGGCTTCCCGGAGGAACGCGGCTGGTCGACCGCCGACCTCTACGACCCGGACCCGGAGCACACCGGCAAGACGTACGCCCGGGAGGGCGGTTTCCTCTACGACGCGCACCACTTCGACCCGGCGTTCTTCGGCATCGGCCCGCGCGAGGCGCGGGCGATGGACCCGCAGCACCGGCTCCTGATGGAGACGGCCTGGGAGACCTTCGAGCACGCCGGCATCGTGCCGGCGGATCTGCGCCGCCGGCCGGTGGGCGTCTACACCGGCGTGATGTACGACGACTACGGCGTGCGGGTCATGCACGACGTTCCGCCCGACCTGGAGGGCCTGCTCGGCACCGGCAGCGCCAGCAGCCTCGCCTCCGGCCGGCTCGCCTACACGTTCGGGCTGGAGGGACCGGCCGTCACCGTCGACACCGCCTGCTCGTCGTCGCTCGTCGCCGTCCACCTCGCCGGGCAGGCGCTGCGTAACGGCGAATGCGAGCTGGCCCTCGCCGGCGGCGTCACCGTGATGCACACGCCTGGTGTGTTCATCGAGTTCAGCCGGCAGCGCGGCGTCGCCCCGGACGGGCGGTGCAAGTCGTTCGCCGACGGCGCCGACGGCACCGGCTGGTCCGAAGGCTGCGGCCTGGTGCTCCTCGAACGCCTCAGCGACGCCCAGGCAAACGGCCACCGGGTGCTCGCCGTGATCCGCGGTTCGGCCACCAACCAGGACGGCGCGAGCAACGGCATCACCGCGCCGAACGGCCCGTCGCAGGAACGCCTGATCCGCCAGGCCCTGGCCAACGCCCTGCTCACCGTCGACGACATCGACGTGGTGGAGGCACACGGCACCGGCACCGTGCTCGGTGACCCGATCGAGGCCCAGGCCCTGCTGGCCACCTACGGGCAACGCCAGGACCGGGACCGGCCGCTGTGGCTGGGCTCGATCAAGTCGAACATCGGGCACACCCAGGCCGCCGCCGGGGTGGCCGGGATCATCAAGATGATCCAGGCCATGCGGTACGGAGAGCTTCCGCGCTCGTTGCACGTGAACGCGCCCAGCCCGCACGTGGACTGGAGCAGCGGCGCGGTCCGCCTGCTCACCGAGTCGAAGCCGTGGCCGGACACCGGCCGGGCCCGCCGGGCCGCGGTGTCGTCGTTCGGCATCAGCGGGACCAACGCCCATGTGATCATCGAGCAGGCACCGCCCGCCGAGCCGTCGGCCGGCGACGAGCCCGCCGGGCCGTACGTGTGGCTGCTGTCCGGCCGCACCGACGCGGCCCTCGAAGCGCAGGCCGACCGGCTGCGCGCCGGTCTGCCCGCCGCCGGCCCGGCGGCGGTCGCGCACGCGCTGGCCACGACCCGGACCCACTTCCCGCACCGGGCCGCGGTGATCGCCGACGACCGGGAGCGCTTCGCCCGTGGGTTGGCCGCGCTCGCCGCCGGCACCGAGTCACGCGACGTGGTACGCGGCGTGACCGGAACCGGCGGCAGGCTTGTCTTCCTCTTCACCGGGCAGGGCGCCCAGCGGGTCGGTGCCGGACGGGTCCTCTACGACACGTATCCCGTCTTCCGGGCCGCCCTGGACGAGGCGGCGGACCACCTGGACCCGCACCTCGACCGCCCGCTGCGGACCGTGATGTTCGCCGACGCCGCCCGGCTCGACGAGACGCTCTACACGCAGACCGCGCTGTTCGCGTTGGAGACGGCGTTGTTCCGGCTTCTCGAATCGTGGGGCGTCCGGCCGGACGCGGTGGCCGGTCACTCGGTAGGTGAGATCGCCGCCGCGCACGCCGCCGGGGTGATGACCCTCGCCGACGCGGCCCGCCTCACCGCCGCCCGGGCCCGGTTGATGCAGGCCGCGCCGCCGGGGGGCGTCATGACGGCGGTCGAGGCGACCGAGGACGAGGTGCTCGCCGAACTCACCGACGGCGTCTCGATCGCGGCGGTCAACGCCCCGATGCGTACCGTCGTCTCCGGCGACGCCGACCGGGTCGCCGCGCTTGCGGAGAGGTTCGCCCGTCGCGGGCGGCGCACCAAGCGCCTCACGGTCAGCCACGCGTTCCACTCGCACCACATGGATCCGGTCCTGGACGAGTTCCACGCGGCCATCGCCGACCTCACGTTCGCCGAGCCGGCGATCCCGGTCGTCACCGGGCTCACCGGCGACGTCGCCACCGCCGAGCAGCTACGGGATCCCGGCCACTGGGTCCGGCAGATCCGCGAACCGGTCCGGTTCGGCGCGGCGTTGTCCACCCTGGACCAGCTCGGCGCCACCGCGTACCTCGAACTCGGCCCCGGCCCGGTGCTGCTCGGCTTCGTCCGTGAGGCGCTCGGCCGGAGCGCCGCCGCCGGGCCGCTGCTGCACGCCGAACGGGCGGAACCGCACACCGCGCTCGCCGCCGCCGCGCTGGCGCACACCGACGGCCACGCCGTGGACTGGGCGACGGTCCTCGGCCCGAAGCCGGCCGCCGCGGTGGAGCTTCCGTTCTACGCGTTCCAGCGCCGGCCCTTCTGGCTCGACGCCGCCGGCCCGTCGGGTGCCGGGTCGGCGCACGACGACTTCTGGCCCGCCGTCGAACGCGCGGACACCGCCCGCCTCGAAGCGTTGCTCTCCCTCACCGAGGACGAACGCACCGGCCTGCGGGCGCTGCTCCCGGCGCTCGGCGACATGCGCCGGCGGATCGCCGGGCGGCACACCCACGTCTGGAGCCCGGCGCCGGCGCCGCCTGTCGGCGGCGGGTTGGCAGGTGGCTGGATCGTCCGCGACGAGGTGCTTGCCGACGTCCTGCGCGACGCGGGCGCCGAGGTGACAGTCGCCCCGGCCGTACCCGCCGAGCCGTTCGACATCTCGGGGCCCGGCGGTCGGTGGGTGCTGGCCCGTGGTTCGCGTGCCGAGGCCGCCACCGCCTGGTGGGTGGCCCGGGAGCACGGGTACCGCCTCCTCGACCTGCCGGCCGAACTCGACGACGTGGTGCGGCGGCAGCTTGTCGCGGTCCTCGCCGGCGCCGTCGACGAACCGACTGTGGCGTTGCGGCACACCGGGCTGTCGGTCCGGCGGCTCGTGGCCGCCGCCTCCCCCGCGCGGGCCGGTTGGACGCCTGCCGGCACCGTGCTGCTGACCGGGGCGGACACCGCACTCGGCGGACACGCGGCCCGGTGGCTCGCCGCCAACGGCGCGCCGAAGCTGGTCCTGGTGAACGCCGGGCACGCCGACGACCGCGCCGAACTGACCGCGCTCGGGGCCAAGGTGAGCGTCGTGGCCTGCGACCTCGCCGACCGGTCGGCGGTGGCCGACCTGCTGGCCGATGAGCCGGTCGACGCCGTGGTGCACCTCGCGGAGCCCGGCGGCGCCGCGGCGGTCGGGCACCTCGACGAGTTGACCCGCGGGCTCGGGCTGTCGGCGTTCGTCCTGTTCGCCCCGCCGGACGACGCCGGCACCACCCGATACTGCGAACTCACCGCCCTCGACCGGGTGGCCGGCGGCGAACGGGGGCTCGCGGTGCAGCCGGGGCCCCGCCCGCTCCCGGACCGGGCCGTCGCCGGCAGCCTGAGCTGGGCCGCTTCGGCGCCCGCCACGGTCGTGCTCACCGACGCCGTCCCGCCCGGCAACGCCGCGCCCACCGACCGGGCGGACGAGGTTCCGCTCGCGGACCGGCTCGCGGCCACCGACCCGGAGGAACGGCTCGGACTGCTGATCGACTACATCCGCGGGCAGGTCGCCGGCGCGCTCGGGCTCGACGAGGTGGAGGCCATCGGCCCGGACGACAACCTGCTCGACATGGGGCTGTCGTCGATCACGGCGATGGAGCTCACCGCCCGGATCCACGAGGCCGGGGTGGCGTTGAGCCCGTCGCTCATCTACGACAGCCCGACCCCGGCCGAGCTGGCCGCGCACCTGCTCGACGAGCTGGTGGTCCCGGCGGCGCACCAATGACCGGCCTGCCCCGGCCACGCCGGCACACCCTCTACTTCCTCGACCAGATCCGCGAGATCGCACCGGTGTTCCTGGACACCGAGATCGACATGAGCGCGGTGCTGGCCCACCGGCGCACGGCGAAACACTCCATCGTCACGTACGTGTTGTGGTCCGCGGCCCGGGTGCTCGCCGCGCACCCCGACGCCAACGTCGCGCTCCGCGGTCGGCGGATGGCCCGCTACCAGACGGTCGGCGGCAAGTTCACCTTCGACAAGACGATGTCGGGCCACCGGGTCGTGCTCTCGGCCGTGCTGCCGGATCTCGAACGGACCAGCCTCGCCGGCATCCAGCGGCAGGTCGAACGGTTCCGCGACGGCGACCCCGACACCATGCCGGAGTTCGCGGCCATCCGCCGGCTGCACCGGGTCCCGATGCCGCTCGGCGCCCTGCTCTACCGGCTGGCCGTCCGGCCGCTGCGGCAACGCCCCGGGCGCATGGGCACGTTCGCGGTGACCTCGCTCGGGCACCGCCCGGTCGACGGCTTCCACTCGGTCGGCGGCGCCACCCTGACCATCGGCCTGGGCCGCAGCGTCGACCGCCCGGTGGTACGCCACGGCGAGATCGTCGTCGCCCCGGTCATGCGGCTCTCCCTGACCTTCGACCACCGGGCCATCGACGGCGCCGAGGCGGCCGACATCCTGGCCGATCTCAAGCAGGCCCTTGAGGAGTTTCCGGCCGACCATGAATGACCTGGACGAGCTCAAGCGGTACATCGTCGCCCATGCGCGCGGTCAGGGCATCGACCGGCTCACCGAGAAGCTGGCCGCCATCGAGGACGACGGCGACGGCCCGGGCTCGTGGGTGGCGCAGTGGTCGGAGGCGGCGGCGGCCCTCGAACGGCGCGGCCAGTGGCTGCCGGCGAGCCGACACCACATCATGGCCCGTTTCCCGTACCCCGACCGGCCCGCCCGGGCCCGCGCGGCGGAGCGGGCGACTGACACCTTCGAACGGTGGCGGGACGGGCGGGACCTGCACCCGCTCGACTTCACGCACCAGGGCCACCCGGTGCGGTGCTGGCAGTCCGGCCTGTCCTCGACCCGGCCACGCCCACTCGTCGTGATCATGGGCGGCCACCTGACCGTGAAGGAGCAGTGGGCGCCACGCCTGGGCGTCTTCCGCCGGCTCGGCCTGGCCGCCGTGGTCGCCGACATCCCGGGCATCGGCGGCAACACCGTGCCCTACGACGCCGACGCCCACCTCTTCCTGTCCAGCCTCCTGGACGCGGTCGGCGACCGGGCGGACGTACGACAGACGTACGCGATCACGCTCAGCTTCAGCGGCCATCTCGCGCTGCGCTGCGCCGTGCGGGACGAGCGGCTGCGGGGCATCGTCACCGCGGGCGCGCCGATCCGGGCGTTCTTCACCGACCCGGCGTGGCAGGCCCGGCTGCCCCGGGTCACCACCGACACCCTGAGCCACCTCACCGGAACCACCCTCGACCGGTTGGGCGACTGGGCGATCAGCGCGGATCAACTGGCCGCGCTCCGCATCCCGGTCGCCGCCGTCGCCAGCACCCGTGACGAGATAATCCCCCGCGACGACCTGCTGATGCTGCGGGACAACGTCCGCGATTTCCGGGTGCTCACCCACGACGACGTGCACGGCGCGCCGAAGCACACGCTTGAGAGCATGGCGTGGACGGCGCTGTCCATCCAGCGCATGCGCGGACGCCCCACGCTGCCCCTGCGCATCCTGGTCCGCGCGGCCCGGCTGCGCGCCGCCCGCTGAGGGCCGTCCCGTACCGCGAGTAAGCGGGGCTCCGGCCGTGACGGCCGGAGCCCCGCTTCTGGCGATGTGGTGGGTCAGGAGCTGGCGGGCGCGCCGAACCAGGTGGCGAGCGCGGCGGCGAGCCCGTCCGGGTCGGCCCCGTCGGTGGCCCAGGCGATCCGGCCGTCCGGGCGGGCCAGCAGCGCCACCGCCGGGATCTCGGCGGACGGCTCGGCGGTGACCAGGTCGACCCGGTCGGCCCAGCCGTCGACGTCGAGCCGGACGGACGGGTCGAACCGCAGGGCCAGGCCGCGCCCGGCCGGCAGCGGCACGCCTGGCACCCGGAGACCGACGAGCGGGTGGTCGCAGCCGGTGGCGGGGTGGCGCACGTTGAGGCCGCCGGCGGTCCGCACCAGGTATTCGTTCACCACGTCGAACTCGATCAGCTCGTTCATCACCGCCCGTAGCGGCGCGACCCGGTCGGCCGGGTAGAGCAGCGCCAGCTGCGCGGCCGTGGTCAGGCAGGTCCGCGCCCCGGCCGGGTGCCGCTCGTCGTGGTAGCTGTCGAGCAGTCCGTCCGGCGCCCAGCCGGCCAGCTCCGCGGCCAGCTTCCAGCCCAGGTTGACGGCGTCCTCCAGGTTGGTGCTCAGCGCCTGGCCACCGAGCGGGAAGTGGACGTGGGCGGCCTCGCCGGCGACGAGGACACGCCCGACGCGGTACCTGTCGGCCTGCCGGGTCTCGCAGTTCCACCGGCCCAGCCAGCGCGGCGTGCCGACGTCGATGTCCTGCCCGATCAGCCGGCGCACGGCGGCGCGCAGCTCACCGGCGTCCGGCGGCACGGACGGGTCCGCAGGGCGGCGACCGAACTCACCCGTCGCCACCCGCAGCAGGCCCACGCCGCTTGGCGCCACGGAGAACAGCCCGCTGTTGAACTCGTTGGCCCCCAACTGCTGGTACAACGGATGGCCGTTTGGCACCTCGACGTCGCCGGCGATGCCGTCGAACGCCACCTCGGAGCCCTCGAACGTGATCCCGGCGGCGCCCCGGACGACGCTGTCGGCGCCGTCGCACCCGACCAGGTAGGCGGCGGTGACCGCACCGGCGGAGGTGTCCACGGCCACGCCGTCGGCGTCCTGCCGCACGCCGCGTACCGTCACCCCGCGCCGGATCTCCACGCCGAGCTTCTCAGCGTGCGCGAGCAGGTGTTCCTCAAGCTTCGCCTGGGGCAGCAGGTAGGTGTACGTCTGCCGACCGGGCAGCCGGCCGGGATCCAGCCAGAGCTGGGCGAAGTGCGCGCGCGGCCAGGGCAGGCCGTCGGCGCCGATCCGCTCCATCAGGCCGCGCTCGGCGAGCAGGTCCACCACGCCGGCGTTGATGGCCATGCCCATCGCGGCCAGCCGGGGCTCCGGGTCGCGCTCCAGCACCACCACCGGCACGCCGGCCTGCGCGAGTTCGGCGGCGAGCAGCAGGCCGGTCGGACCGGCGCCGGCGATGACGACGGCAGCGTCCATGGTTTTCTCCTCCGGAGGGTCGGGATCGGGTCGGGTCGTGGCGCGCCGACGGAGCCGCCGGAACGCGCGACCGCGCCGGCTCGGAGGCGGCACGACACCTGCCGTACCGGTGTCGATCGTCCGGGGTGGCGCTTAAGCCGCGCTAACCTGGCCACGCTTGGCGCGCTGACGCCCCCGGGTCGCCTCGCGGCCGAGCCGGAGGAGCAGGTCGCCGCGGCTGTTCACCCGGAGCTTGCGGTAGACGCGAGTCAGGTGCTGCTCCACGGTGCTGACCGTGACGAAGAGCCGCGCGGCGATCGCCCGGTTGGTGTGCCCGTCGGCGGCAAGCGTGGCCACCCGGCGCTCGGCTTCGGTGAGCCCTTCAAGCATGGCGGCGGCGTCCGGCCCGGGCTTGGCCTCGTCGGCCGCGGACGGCTGCTCGTCGGCCGCCGGACCGCAGCGCGGCCGGGGCGTGGCGTCACGCCGGTTCGGCGCGCCCGCGGATGCCTGCCACAGCGGACGCGCCGCGTCCGGGCCACCCGCGCCGTGCGGGCCGGCGGCAGGCCCGGCGGTCGACACGTCGGCGCCGGACCGCAGCAGGGCGACCGCCTGCCGCAGCAGCGGCAGGCGGTCGGCCGGTTCGCTCGCCGTGGCGAGCGCCCACAACGCGGCGCCGCGCTCCCGGGCGTTGTGCTCCGGCAACCTGTCCAACTGCTCCAGGGCGAGTTCGCGGCACCGCTCCGGCCGGCCGAGGGCGAGCTGCGCGCGGGCCAACTCGGTACGCCACGGCACGAGCTCGGGCTGGTCGATGTCCCAGGCGGTCGTCAACCGGCCGCACGCCTGCAGGTCGACGAGGGCCGCGCGGACGCACCCGGTACGGAGGTGGTGACGGCCCCGGGCATGCAGGTACTTCAGGCCGAACGGGGTGTCGAACATGGCCGCGGGCACCGCCACGGCCAGGTGTGCCGTGGCCTCGTCGTCACGCTCGCCCGCGGTGGCCGCCAGGACCAGGTTGGACAGCGGGCCACCCACGGCGATGCCCCAGCCGGCGGCGGGAAGCAGATCGAGACCCCGGCCGGCGTGCTCGACCGTGGCGGCCAGGTCACCGCGGCGCAGCGCGCCCTCGGCGGCCATGGCCGACAGGAGAGCCTGTGCCGTCGGCGGACGCCGCCCGGCGCCCGGATGCAGCAGTGGATAGTCTGTCGCGCCCGGGTCACCGGACCGGTCGGTCAGGACGCTCGCGAGCATCACGACCGAGATCGGTCCCAGCGCCTCGTGGTCCAGCCGGGTGTTCCGGACGACCTGCTCGGTGGCGGCCACCACCTCGGCGTGCGTGCTACGGGCGGCAAGCGCGGTGAGCGCGGCAGCGGCGGGCAGCGGACCGCCGGACGCCGGCAGGAGTCCGCGTGCGGCGAGCTCCCGCCGCGGCCGGTCGAGTCGCTGCGCGTGGCCGGGGAACAGATAGGTCAGCAGCAGCATCGGCGCGCCCAGGCTCACCGCGGTCTCGTCGTCGAGCGGCCCGGCCGAGGTCAGCGCGCCGACCACCGCGACGGCGTCATCGATCAGGCCGTGCCAGAGGAGGTACGGGAGCAGGGCGGCGGCCTGGCGCCGGACCAGTTGCCCGTGGCGGACCGCGGCGAGCAGCTCCGGCAGGCGTCGGGCCGCGTCGGCCGGGTTGAACTGCCACTCGGCCCGGGTCAGCGCGAGCGTCGCCTCGGCCCGCCGCCGCGCGTCGGGCTCCGACGCGCCGGCCGAGTCGAGGAAGGAGACCGCCTCCTTCACCCGCCCCTCGGCCAGCGCCTGGCTCGCGGCGTCACGCAGGGTCGGCGCGACCCAGGCGCCCTCGACACCGTCCGCGCCGAGCAGGTGCCGCGCCACGACGATTGGTGACTCGCCTGTCGCGTGCCCGAGGACGGCGAGCCGGCGGTGCAGCTCGACCCGCTCCTGGGCGGGCACGCCGGCCAGGACGGCCATGCGCACCCGGGGGTCGCGGAAGGTGGCGCCGGCCAGCAGGCCGGCCCGGCGCAGCGCCAGCAGCCCCCAGTTGACCATCTCCTCGCTGAGGTCCAGCAGTCGGGCCAGCACCGGCGCCTGGGCCGTGCCACCGGTGACGGCGAGGGCGTGGGCGATCGGCAGGGCTGGCGGTTGGCTGCGGAACAGGCAGGCCCGGACGGCCTCGATGAACGCCTCGCCGATGACGGGTCGGGTGACCGGGGACGGCCCTTCGGCGCGCCGGGTCATGTCCTCGACCAGGGCCGCGGCCAGGCGCGGGTTTCCGCCGGTGAAGGCGTGCAGGTGGCCGGCCAGGCCGGGCTCGACCGTCGCCGGCAACCGCTGCGCCAGGCGAGCCACGCCGACCCGGGTCAGCGGGGGCAGCGCGATCGGCATCGAGCCGTGCAGCAGTTCCACGTACTGCGCCGGGTGGACGGGCGACAGTTGCGGAAGCTCGGTCAGCACCACGAGCAGGCGCGTGGCCCGGACCCGTCGGCTCAGGTAGGACAGGAACTGCATGGAGTGCGCGTCGGCGTGGTGGACGTCGTCGACGCACAGCACGATCGGACGTTGCTCGGCGCGGCGCAGGAACGCCATGCACAGGCCGTGCAACATTCTCGCCGGGACCTGCGGGCACGACGCGCCAGGCGCCGGGGGCTCCCATTCCCCCGACATCGCCGCGTCGAGCAGACCGCCGACGCTCGGTTCCGGCGCGTCACTCCGGCGCAGGCCGGCGGCATCGGCGAGCTGTCCGACGACACCGAGCGGCAACGACTGCTCGACGCGGGCCGCGATCGCGGTCGCCACGTCGGCGCCCGCCTCGCCGGCCATCTGGCGCATCCGGTCCAACAGGACGCTCTTGCCGTTGCCGGACGCGCCGCCGAGCACGACCGTCCGTCCGCTGCCCGCGATGGCGCCGGACAACAGCCCGCGCAGCGTACGCAACTGATCCTCACGCTCGATCAAATCCCCGGCCGGCCGATGCATTGATGCCTCCCGTAGCGCCGACCCGGTCCCGAGTCAACATGCAAGATTATCAATATGTGCTCGACGTGCCGCGCTCCCGGCGCCCAGCCGGTTGGCTGGGCGCCGGAGACGCTCTCAGGCCATCGTCGCGGGCCGCGAGGCCGGCTCCTCCTCGTCGGTACGCAGGATGCGTGGCAGCAGCAGCGCCGGAACGATGGCGGCCACGGTGAAGGCCACCGTCCACCAGAACGTGTAGCCGTACGCGCCGGCGACCCGGTCGAGCGTCGGGTGACCACCGGCGCCGGTGTAGGCGTCGGTGACCCGCCGCTGGAGGATCACGGCGACGATGGCCACGCCGAAGGAGCCGCCGAGCTGCTGGAAGATGCGCAGGGCGCTGCTCGCCCGGGTGAAGGCGTGGTGTGCCAGCCCGCTGTAGGCGGCGGCCATGCAGGGCACCAGGATCGCGCCCAGCCCGGCGCCACGTACGACCAGGGCGGCGCCCAGCACCAACTGGTTGACCTCCCCCTTGGCCAGGGCGAACGGGATCGTGCCCACGGCGGCGAGCACCAGCCCCGCCACCGCGATCCACCGCGGGCCGATCTTGTCGGTGAGCGGCCCGGCGAGCAGGAGCGCGACGGCGAGACCGAGACCCTGCGGCGCCAGCAGCAGACCGGCCCGGACCGCGCTGTCGCCGTGCACCTGCTGGTAGAGCAGCGACAGCAGGAAGATCGCCCCGAACATGGCCATGCCGAAGACCAGGAGCACGCCCGACGAGGCGGCGAAGTTGCGCGAACGGAGCAGCCGCAGGTCGATGATCGGCTCCCCCGCGGTCCACAGGGAGTGCCAGGCGAAGGCGGCGAGCAGCACGACGCCGGCGATCAGCGGGACGAGGACCGCCCGCGCGGTGAAGCTGCCGTGCTGGCCGGCCTCGGACAGGCCGTAGACGAGCGCCGCGCAGCCCGGCGAGAGCAGCAGCAGCCCGAGCTTGTCCAGCCCCTTGCGCTCGGCCGAGGCGGTGCTGCCCGCCGGCATCAGCCGCCAGGACAGCGCCAGCGCGGCCAGGCAGATCGGCACGTTCACATAGAAGATCCAGCGCCAGGAGAGGTGGTCGACGAGCACGCCTCCGAGGACCGGGCCGAGGACCGGGCCGAGCATGGCCGGCACACCGATCGCGCTCATCATGCGGCCGAGCCGCTGCGGCCCGGCGGCGGCGGCGAGAATCGCCTGCGCCAACGGGAGGATCATCCCGCCGCCGAGGCCCTGGATCACCCGGAAGACGATGAGGCTCTCGGCCGACCACGCGACGCCGCAGAGCACGGAGCCGACGAGGAACGAGGAGAGCGAGAACGCCCAGGTGGCCCGCGCGCCGAACCGGTCGACCGCCCAGCCGGTGAGCGGGATGACGATGGCCATCGCCAGCAGGTAGCCGGTGCTCACCCACTGGATCGTGCTGACCGTGGCGTCGAAGCGCTGGCTCAGCCTGTCGATCGCGACGTTCACCATGGTGGAGTCAAGCTGCACCATGATCGCGCCGAGCATGATCACACCGGCGAGCTTGAGCAGCTCAGGAGTGATCCGGCTGCCGTCGCCGGAATCGGTGGCCGCGCCGTCGGGCGCGGAAATGTCGGATCGTGCCGGAACAGTCATCTGCGACTCCGATTGATAGCGGACCGGCACGGGAACCGGTACGGCGCATCGCCATGCGATACACCGTATCAGAAGTCGATAGACTGTATGCTGACGTCATGTCACCGAAGCCGTCCGATTCTGGGGTTGACCAACAGCCCGCTGATCCGCCCACCGCTCGCCGCGCCGAGGCCGCGCCGGTAAGCGGCTCGGTCTGGACGCGCCCACCGCGACCCGCGCGGCGGCGGCTGTCCCTGGAGACGATCGTGCGCACCGCCATCGACCTGGCCGACGCGCACGGGCTCGACGCCATCACGATCCGCCGGGTCGCCGCCGAGCTCAACGCCCGACCGATGAGCCTCTATTCGTTCATGGACCGCAAGGACGACCTGATCGAGCTGATGGTCGACGAGATCCTCGGCGAGATGGTCCTCGACCAACTCCCGGAGAACTGGCTGGAGGCGCTGCACGCCATCGCCGCGCAGACCCGCGCGGTCGGCCACCGGCACCCGTGGCTGATCGCCGCGATCATGCAGCGTCCGGCGCTGGGGCCCAACGCGGTGCGCCACGCCGACCAGTCGACGACGGCCATCGCGGGGCTCGGCCTCGATCGCGAGCGGGCACACACCCTCCTGATCGCCATCGACGCGTTCACCATGGGCTTCGGGGGCCTTGAGCTGGCCGGCCACTCCATGCGGCAACGCGACGGCCTCTCCGAGTCCGAGTGGGCCAACTCGACCGGCGCATACCTGAACGGCCTGTCCCGCGCCGGCCGCGCGCCATACCTGGCGCAGCTCGCCGAGGAGCCCGCGGACGGCGCCTTCACCGCCAGCCTGAACTGGTTGCTGTCCGGCTTCGCCGCCAGCCTCGGCGCGACGGTCGGCGAGGCGACCCCCCTACGTTCGACGCCCACGAACCCCTGACTTTTCTTAGGGGGCGGAACCGACATTCCGGGCTGGTTCCCGCGCGAGGAGGCACGGTTGAATGGCTCCGTGATCGAAGTGCTGCACCTGACGAAGCGCTACCGGCACGCGACCGCGATCTCGGACCTCACCTTCCGCGTCGGTCCCGGCCTGGTCACCGGCTTCCTCGGCCCCAACGGCGCCGGCAAGACCACCACCATGCGGCTGATCCTCGGGCTGGGCCGGCCCACCTCCGGCACCGCGACCGTCGACGGCCGCGCCTACGCCGAGCTGCCACGCCCGCTGACGACGCTCGGCGCCCTGCTCGACGCGCAGGCGGTCAACCCGCGTCGGGACGGCTTCCACCACCTGCTCGCGCTGGCCCAGAGCAACGGGATCGGCGTACGCCGGGTCCGCGAGACGGTCGACCTGGTCGGCCTGACCGAGGTGGCCCACCGACCGACAGGCGGCTGGTCGCTCGGCATGAAACAGCGCCTCGGCATCGCCGCCGCCCTGCTCGGCGACCCGGCCGGCGTGATGCTCGACGAGCCGCTCAACGGGCTCGACCCGGAGGGCATCGTGTGGCTTCGCGGGCTGCTGCGCCGGCTGGCCGACGAAGGCCGGGTGGTGCTGCTCTCCAGCCATCTCATGAGCGAGATGGCGCTGATCGCCGACCACCTCGTGGTGATCGGCAGGGGGCGGCTGATCGCCGACACCCCGACCACCGCGCTCCTGCGTGACCGCGTACCCGCTTCGATGCTCGTCCGGGCCGAGGGCGCGGACACCTTCGCCGAGCTGCTGCGCGGCGAAGGCGCCTCGGTCGACGTCGAGCCGGACGGCGCGCTCCGGGTCCACGGCCTGGACGGCCTGGGGGTCGGCCGCCTGGCCGCCCGGCACCAGGTGGTGGTGACCGAGCTGACCCCGGTCCAGCCCTCCCTGGAGAACGCGTTCATCGACCTCACCCAGGACAGCGTGGAGTACGCCGCCCCGCCGTCCGCCATGATCGAGGATGGAGTGCGATGAGCCTGACCGGAGTCCTCGCCGGTGAGTGGACGAAGGTGCGCAGCCTGCGCTCGATGGCCTACGGCGCGCTGCTGGCGCTGGGCATGGGCGCCGGCTTCGGGATGCTCACCAGCTACGCGGCCGGCCGCGACTACGCCCGCTCGTCGGCGGAGACCCGGGCGTCCTTCGACCCGGCCGCGTCCAGCCTGCGCGTCTACCTGTCGATCCAGTTGGTCCTCGGCATCCTGGGCGTGCTGACGATCACCAGTGAGTACGCGAGCGGCACGATCCGGGCCAGCCTCGGGGCCGTTCCGCGCCGGAGCCGCCTGCTCGCCGCGAAGGTGGCCGTCTTCACCGCCGGCGCGCTGGTCCTGGGCCAGATCGTCGCCCTGGTGTCGTTCCTGGTGGGGCAACCGGTGATCGCCGCGCAGGGCGCCCCGTCGACGACGCTCGGCGCGCCCGGGGTGCTGCTCGCGGTGATCGGGGCGGGGCTGGTGATGGCCGCCGTCGGGGTGCTCGGCGTCGCGCTCGGCGTGCTGACCCGCAGCACAGCGGCCGGGCTGATCACGGTCGCGGTCCTGACGGTGCTGGTGCCCTCGTTCGTCCCGGCGCTGCCCGAGCCGCTGTCGTCCGTGCTCGGCCGCTACTGGCCGACCACTGCTGCCGCCCAGTTGACCAAGGTGGTGCCGGACGCCGGCGCGCTCGACGGCTGGGCCGGTCTGGGCCTGCTGGCGGCGTTGGTGTCCGCCGCGCTCGCCGCCGCCTTCGTCGTCTTCGGTCGGCGCGACGTCTGACCGCCGCCCACCCGCGTGGCAGGCGGCGCGTCAGGCGTCAGACCCGCGTGCCCTCAAGGTTGAAACCGCCGATGAGGCCGGCGGTGACCTTCCCGGTCATGGTGTCGCCCTCCACCGTCACGTTGAACGTCAGCGTGACCTTGACCAGCGCCATCTCCATCTTCCAGGTGGCCGTGTCGCCGTCGGCGTGGCCGTCGAAGATCTCGGACTGCTGGCTCATCGTCTTGTTGGTCAGGGTGCCGGTGACGTCATCGCCGTCGACGTGCAGGACGACCTCGCCCTCCTGCTTGCCCATCGGGCTGTCGATGATCAGCTGCCAGGTTCCCGCGACGCTCATCAGACCTCCATCATTCGGGTAAGGACACGCTCACCGTAGGGACGCCCGGGCGCCGGCCAGCACCCCTAGTCCGCCCCTAAGTCGCCAGTCCCCTATGCCGCGTCGGCGCTCCGGCACCCGGGCCCGGCCGGGTTAGCGGCGCTTAAGCGCCGCCACACACGATCGGCATCGGTACGGCGGGTGTCGTACCGCCTCCGAGCCGGCTCCGTCTCACGCAGGGCCGGCCAACCCTGCGAAGGAGACTGACGCTCATGCGCAAGCCATCGCCGAAGCGGCTCACCGCACTGCTGTCCGCGATCGTTCTCGGCGGCGCCACCACCGCCGTCCTGGGCGGCTCCGTGGCGTCCGCGGTCCCGGCCCGGCACGGCAAGCGATGCTCGGTGACCTCCGGCCTCACCGACCGTTCCCAGTTGACCAAGCACGACGGCCGCGCGCCGGGCACCACCGACGGCGACAGCGTCGTCTACCACGACGACGTCTACAACAAGGCCGGTGACGTCGTCTTCACCGGCGAGGGCACCGTGCTCGTCTACACCAACCCCCGGAGCGGCGCGCTCTGGGAGTTTCTCGCCATCACCATCCAGATGCCGAGCGGCGGCACGTACTTCGGCACCACGACGTTCGCGATCGCGGACGCGGTCGCCGGGAAGCCGCAGACCATCCCGGTGATCGGCACCGCCGGCGACACGGTCGGCAACACCGGCGCCGTGAAGTGGAGCCTGGTCGGCTACGACGGCCCGAACCTGTCCATCTTCGACGTGACGGCGACGTTCTGCCGCTGACCGCCACGACCGCGGCGCGGGGCACGTCCTCCCTGGCGGGGCACCCTGAGGTGCCCCGCCAGGGGCGGTGCGGGCTCCGGCCGTCGCGCGTCCGAGCCGCCTTGGCCACGCTTTAGGCGGCTGCAAGGCCGGGGCAAGCGTCGTCCCCGAGGCTGGCCGCACCGGTGGGCAGCATGCCCGGGAGGCCGGCCACCATGCGAAGGAGACTGACGCTCATGCGCAAGCCACGGCCGAAGCGGCTCACCGCACTGCTGTCCGCGATCGCTCTCGGCGGCGCCACCACCGCCGTCCTGGGCGGCTCCGTGGCGTCCGCGGTCCCGTCCGGACATGCCAACAGGTGTTCGGTGACCGCCGACCTCACCGACCAGTCGCACCTGACCAAGCACGACGGCCGCGCGCCGGGCACCACCGACGGCGACAGCGTCGTCTACCACGACGACGTCTACAACGCGGCGGGCGAGCTGGTCGTCACCGGCGAGGGCACCGCGTTGGTCTACACCAACCCCGTCGACGGCACGCTCTGGGAGTGGCTCGCGGTGACCGTGCAGCTGCCAAGCGGCGGCACGTTCTTCGGCACCGTGCCGATCTCGATCGCGGACGCGGTCGCCGGGAAGGCGCAGACCATTCCGCTGATCGGCACCGCCGGCGACACGGTCGGCAAGACCGGGTCCTGGAAGTTCAGCCTGCGCGGCTACACCAACGTGAACCTGTCCGTCTTCGACGTGACGCTGACCATCTGCGGGTGACCCGCGCACGCACCGGACCATTTCCATCCTCGCCCTCCGTGGATGCCTGGCGCCCACCACCGAACGAGCGACGCTGACGACAAGAACAGGGAAGGTACTCATGGACAGAACCGCCGCCGAGTCGGAATGCCCGAACTACGTGATGCGGATCCTTGACTCGCTGGCCGGCCGCCCTGACGAGATCGTCCTGAAGTGGCGGGACCAGAGCATCACGGCCGGCGAGTTCGTGCGCGCGACGGTGGCCGCGACCCGCCGGATGCAGGAGCTGGGCATCGACCGTACCCACACGGTCGCCGCCCTGTCGGCGTCGAACAGCCCGACCATCATCTACACCCGCTACGCGGCCCACCTTCTCGGTGCGCGCCTGGTCCACATCCTCTCGGTGAACGCGAACTCGGCGGCCGAGTCGCTGGCCGAGAGCCAGCAGGTCGACATCCTGAACGAGGTGAGCGCCACGCTGCTCGCCGTGGACGTCGAGAGTCTCGGTGTCGCACGCAGGCTGCGGGAGGCCGTCAAGGGTCCGCTCAAGCTCGCCACCTACGGCACCGACGGCACCCCGGTCGACGCCGACCTGTCCGCCGACGACGCGCACGACGACGCCCTGCCGGAGCCCCGGCCGATCGTCGAGGGCGACACCGCCACGATCATCTACACCAGCGGCACGACCGGAAAGCCGAAGGGCATCTGCCGCAGCTACGGCTCGTGGCATCGCGAGACCGTCGGCGCGATGAACCAGGTGAAGAGCATGAACCTGGGGCCATCGGGCTACCTCGTCACGATTCCGCTCAGCAACGCCGGCATCTCCGTGGACTCGGTGCTGGCGCACGAGGGGGTCGTGCTCCTGCACGAGCAGTTCGATGCGGGCCGGGTGCTCGAAACCATCGAGCGCGAGCGCGTGGGGGGCACGTTCTGGGCCACCCAGCATCTCTACCAGATCCTCGACCACCCGCTCCTGGACAAGGTCGACACCTCGAGCCTCCGCCTCGTCATGTACGGCGGCACCCCGATCTCACCGGCGCGCATCGAACGGGCCGTCGAGCGGTTCGGTCTCATCTTCGTCCAGTACTACGGAACGACGGAGAGTCGCCGGATCTCCGCGCTGACCCCCGCCGACCACCGGGACAAGACCCGCCTCGCCAGCGCCGGGCGCCCGATCCCCACCGCCCAGGTCGTCATCCGCGACCCGGAGACGGGCGCGGACCTGGAGGCGAACGTCCCCGGTGAGGTGTGCGTGCGTACCCCCGGGATGATGACGGAGTACTTCCTCGACCCGGTGCGGACGGAGAAGGCGCTGCGCGACGGCTGGTTCCACACCGGCGACATCGGATACTTCGACGACGCCGGCTACCTGTACCTCGTCGATCGCCTGTACCACGTCGTCAAGACCGGCGGCATCAAGATCTACCCGGCGGAGATCGAGCGGGTGCTGTTGCTGCACCCGGCCGTCGCCCGGGCGAGCGTCCTCAAGATCCGCGACGCCGACCTGCGCGACTCCGTCTGCGCGTACGTGCAGCCGCGGGCCACCCACGGCGACCTGACGTCCGAGGAACTGGCCGAGTTCGTGGCCGAGAAGATGTCTCCCCTGCACGTTCCGGCGGTCATCGAACTGGTGTCAGACCTCGCGACGACGCAGTTCGGCAAGGCGGACGCGCAAGCCCTGCGCCAGATGCGCGGCGCGTGATCGTCCGACGTAGCGGCTGTCGTCGCCACCTGGTCATACCTACCCACCGAGGCCGAGTAAGGGAGCCCGATTTCCATGACACATCTCCTTGAGCTCATTTCCACCGAGATGAACGCGCTGTCGCACGGCCGTCGCGAATTCCTTGAGATATCGAGGATCGCGGGCAGGTTCCCGCGGGCCAACGCGCCCACGCTGCCTCCCGACAGCGCCGAGGTGAGCGTCTGGTGCAGTAACGACTACCTGGGCATGGGGCAGGCGCCGACAGTGCTCGCCGCGGTGAAGGACGCCGTGGACGAGAACGGGGCGGGCTCCGGCGGCTCGCGCAACATCAGCGGCACGAACCACTACCACATCCAGTTGGAGGCGGAACTCGCCGCGCTGCACCGCAAGGACGGGGCGCTGCTGTTCAGCACCGGCTACACGGCCAACACCGGGGCCCTGGCGATCCTGGCCGGCCGCGTTCCCGGCACCGTCGTGTTCTCGGACGAGAAGAACCACGCCTCGATCATCGACGGCATCCGGCAGAGCCGCGCCGAGAAGAGGATCTTCCGGCACAACGACGTCGACCACCTGGCCGAACTCCTGGCCACGGTGGATCCGGACCGGCCGAAGATGATCGTGATGGAGTCGATCTACTCGATGGACGGCGACGTCGCGCCGCTCGCCGAGATCGCCGACCTCGCCCGTCGTCATCACGCCCTGACCTACCTCGACGAGGTCCACGCGGTCGGCATGTACGGCCCGCGCGGCGCCGGGGTCGCCGCGCAGGAGGGCATCCAGGATCAGTTCGACGTCATCATGGGCACGCTCGCCAAGGGGTTCGGCACGGTCGGCGGCTATGTCGCCGGCCCGGAACCGTTGATCGAGGCGGTGCGCATGTTCTCGCCCTACTTCATCTTCACCACGTCGCTGCCGCCGGCCATGGCTGCCGGCGCTCTGGCGGCGGTGCGTCACCTGACCACGTCGGAGACGGAACGGGAGATCCTGCACCGCAACGCCGCGATCACGCACCGGCTCCTGGACGAGCGCCGCATTCCCTACGTGTCGGCCATGTCGCACATCGTCTCGGTGTTCGTCGGTGACGAGGCCAACTGCCGGACGGCCTCCAGCATCCTGCTGCACCGCCACGGCATCTACGTGCAGCCGATCGACGCGCCGAGTGTCCGGCCGGGGCAGGCCGTCCTGCGGGCCACGCCGTCGGCCACGCACCACGAGGCGGAGATCCTCCGCTTCGCCGACGCCCTGGACGACATCTGGAACGAGCTGGGCCTGCCCCGCGCCAACGCGGGACATCTGGTGGCGGAGGCGACGGAGTGACGGCGGCCGAGAGTTCCGCCGCCCGGGGCGTGCGGGTCACCCGGCCGTGCTGATGATGTCGGTGGCCGCGATCCTCGCCGAATCCGCGGCCCGCGGTCCCCGGCGCACCGCGCTCGTGACCGAGGACGACGAGATCTCCTACGCCGACCTGTGGCAGCGGGCGCTCCGGGCTGCCGGGACGCTCAAGGCACGGGGCGTCCGCCCGGGCGACGCGATCACGGTGATGCTGGAGAACACCCCGGACCTGCCGGTGGCGTGTTTCGCGATCTGGGCCGCCGGAGCGACAGTGGTGCCCGTGGCCACGTCGGCCCGGCCGGCGGAGGTCGAGTACACGTTGACCGACTCCGGCTCGGTGCTGCTGATCTGCGCGGAGTCGCTGATCGCCGAGGCGGGGCAGGCGGCGGGTGCCTCGCGGGTGCCGACGCTCACCGAAGTGGAGCTGGCGGGCGCGGCGTCGCCGCTCACCACGTACGAGCCACGCCGGCCGGACGACGTCGCCATCATCCTCTACACGTCGGGCACCACCGGGCGGCCCAAGGGCGCGATGCTCACCCACCTCAACGTGACGATGAACATCATGGTCACCCGGGTGTCCCCGTTCGACGTGACGGCGGACGACGTCCTGCTCGGGGCCCTGCCGCTCTACCACTCGTTCGGCCTCATCTGCGGTCTGGGCACCTGCCTGCTCGCCGGTGCGTCGGTCGTGCTGATGCGGCGGTTCGACGCGGCGCGGGCGCTGGACCTGATCGAGAAGCACGGGTGCACGCTGTTCATGGGCGTGCCGACGATGTTCACCACGATGCTTGCCGCCATCGGACCGGGCGACGCCGGCAGGTATCGGCTCGACCGCGTGTTCAGCGGGGGCGCGCCGCTGCACGTCGCCACGCTCGAAGCCATCCGTGCCGCCTTCGGCTGCGAGGTGTACGAGGGCTACGGGCTCACCGAGGCGTCTCCCTGCGTCGCCTACAACCAGAAGTGGTGGCCGACGAAGCCGGGCACGGTGGGCCGCCCGATCTGGGGCGTCGACGTGCGGGTGGCCGACGCCGACCGCGCCGACTCCATCGCCTTCGTGCCGGACGGCGAGTTGGGCGAGATCGTGGTGCGCGGACACAACATCATGGCCGGCTATCTCAACCTGCCGGAGGCGACGGCGGGGACCGTCGTCGACGGCTGGCTGCGCACCGGGGACCTCGGTCAGTTCGACGAGGACGGCTATCTCACGATCGTCGACCGGAAGAAGGACGTGATCCTGCGGGGCGGCCACAACGTCTACCCGCGTGAGATCGAGGAGGTCCTCAGCCGGCACTCCGCGGTCCGACAGGTCGCGGTGGTCGGGTTGCCGGACGACCGGCTCGGCGAGGAGGTGTGCGCCGCGGTCGTGGTCCGCGACGGCTTCTCGGCCGGCCCGGAGCTGGCGGCCGAACTGGTCGCGCTGGCGAGGGACCGCCTCGCCTCGTACAAGTGTCCCCGGCGGGTCGAGTTCCTGGCGTCCTTCCCGCTCGGCGGGGGCGGCAAGGTGCTGAAGCGCGAGCTGGCGGTGCATCTGGCCTGAGGCCCGGCCGGTCGGATACCGGACATGGCGCTGCGCATTGTTGACCTACCCTGCGAAGCATGCCGACGAAGACGCTGCGGAGCACCCCGGCGCTGATCGTGCTGCACGGCGTCGGGCTGGGCCTGGCGCTGCTCGTCACCGCCGTGGTCGCCGTGCGATCAAGCACCCCGGCGACAAATCTCGGTGCACACGCCGTCGGTGTCGCCATGGCCACCAGCACCACCGCCCGCGAGATCTACCAGGGGCTGGCCGACGCCGACGTGGCCGCCAGCGCCGTCTTCCTGCTGCCACCGGACGAGGCCCGGCGCAGTGCGCTGCGCACCGACTACGACTCCGCCGTGCACACCGTCGAACGGCAACTCACCGACGCCATGGGCGAGGCCGTCAACGAGCCGGACCGGCTGAACCGGCTGGCCGCGATCAGCTCCCGGCTGACCGTCTACCGGGGCGTGGTCTGCGCGGCCCTGGCCACCGCGGTGGGGGACGCCAGCGCGGGCGGGGACGCCGGTCCGGACACGTCACCGGCCTGCCCGGCGGCGACGGCGACGGCCGTCGGTCCCGCCCCGGTCGGGGCGGCACGGTCGGCCGCCGCCCGCGCGGTGCTCGCCTCGGCGTACGCCCGCGAGGCATCCCACTACATGTCCACCGAACTGCTCACCGAGGCCCAGCGGCTCTGGGACGACGACACGCGCCGGCTGCTGCACGCCCGCGCCGACGCCCGGCCCTGGGTGGCCGCCTCGGTGGTGATGCCGCTGGCGCTGCTCGGCGCGCTCGTCGCCACCCAGCTCTGGTTGCGTCGCCGGACCCGGCGGCGGTTGAACGCCGGGCTGCTGATCGCCTCCGGCGCCGCCGTGGCCGTGCTGGCCATGCTCGTCGCGTCGTGGTGGCACTGGCCGGCCGCCGACGACAGGTTCGACGACCTGGAGTCGGCCGTCGCGGCGCAGAGCACCAGTCAGCAGCGCCTCGGTGACCTGCTCGCCGGGCGCGCCGACCTCTACCTGGGCCTCGGCGCCAGTGTCGACCCGGCGGGGCACCGGGCCGACTTCGAGGCCCGTGGCCTCTGCTCCCCCACCTCGGGCCGGGCGGCGCCGATCGACTGCGCGGCCCTGGCGGACGTCTGGTCCGCCCGGCAGAGCAGGACCCGCGACGCGTTCCGCGACGCCGTCGACACGGTGCTGCGGGACGGGGCGGTCGGGCGGTCCTTCGAAGTGGCGAAGAGCAACCTCGAGGAAGCGCTGCGCGCGGACGGCGCCCGCGCGGACACCGCGCGGGAACGGCTGCCCGCGGCGCCCCGCCCGCTCGGCGGCGCAGCCGCCTGGGTCACCCTGCTCGCCGGCGGCGGTGTGGTCGCCGGCCTGCGTCAGCGTTACCTGGAATACCAGTGAAGACCCACGAGGGAGGTCCGGTGGCGGTCCGGGCGCTGCTCGCCGGCATGCTGCTGGCGACTCTGGCCGGGTGCGCCGCGCCGGCGGCGACCACCCCCGCGCCGGCGGCCCGCCCTCCCGGGGCGCAGACCCTCGCGCCCTCCGGCGAGGCGATTCCGAGCTGCCCGGTCCGGCGCAGCCTCCCGGCCAGCGCCAGCCGGCCGAGGCGGATCATCGAGCGGGAGCCGCAGCGACTGGTCGCCGGCGTCGACCCGTCCGATGCGACCATGAGCCACTGGAACTCGGCGAACCAGCGGTTCGAGGGCTTCAACATCGACCTGCTGCTGCGGGTGGTCAAGGCGCTCTGGCCGAAGGACGACCCCCGGGACCGGGTCGAGTTCACAGTCGCGCCGCCCGGCCAGGGCGCCTTCCAGATGCTCGACAAGGGCCAGATCGACCTGGTGGCCACGTCGCTCACCGCCTCCTGTGAGCGCGCCGATCAGGTGATTTTCTCCAACGACTACCTCGACTCCGGGCAGACGGTGCTGGTCCGGGTCCGCGACCACGGGCCGGAGTTCGCCGGCGTGGAGGAGATGGGCGGGCGGCGGGTCTGCGCCGCCCAAAACACCACCTCGCTGGACTCCATCCGCCGCTACCGGACGGCCGGCGGCGAGCGGCTGGTGCCGGTGGCGGCGGAGCACTCCGTCGACTGCCTGGTGATGCTCCGCCAGGGCCAGGTCGACGGGGTCAGCACCGACGAGAACATCCTGCGCGGCTTCGCCCAGATGGCCCCCGACACCACGCTCGTCACCGAGCCGCCCCGCAGGGAACAGCGATACTGCGACCACAACATGAGCGACGAGTGCAACTGGTTCACCGACGAGCCGCACGCCTTCGCGTTCAAGCTGACCGACGGGGACCTGGCCGCTTTCGTCAACTACGCCCTCGCCCTGCCCGAGACCCGGCAGGAGTGGCTGCGGGCACACGACGACTGGCTTGCCGACCATCCGGACGCGGGACGGGACCCGGTCACCGACAGGCGGACGCCGATGATGCCCTCGCCCGGCGTGCCGGTCACCGCCTGGCCACCGCCGCGCCCGGCCGCCGCCCCGACGGACTGAGGAGGCCGATCGATGCCGACCGTCCGGGACCGGCTGCACGCCTTCCACGCCGCCCACGGGCGCGTCTGCGACCTGCTTGAGGAGATGGAGCGCACGGTGGCCGGCCGGTTTCCGCCGGCCGACTCCCGGCCGGCCGCGCGGGCGGCCGAGGAGCACCTGCTGCGGCTGCACTGCCTGGCGCTGGCGCTCGTCCGGCGCAAGGAGGACCTGGCCGGGCTCGACCCGGCGCAGCCGGCGGACGAGGCGGCGCTGACCCGGCTGCTCGCCGCGCCCTGCCCGGTCCGGTTCACCGCCGCCACCGGCGACCAGGTCCGGGTCGAGCAGTTGCGGGTCGCCCGGATCGTGCAGGACGCCGCCGACCAGGCCGAGCGGATCCGCAGGCTGGTCGCGACTCCGGCACCGGAGGCGCCGGGGCCGGACCCGCACCGACTGGCGGAGCGGGGCCGCCGGGTCCGGTCGTCGCTGCACCGGCTGCGCCGGCTGGCCGCGGAGGCCGCCGCCGAAGGGCTCGGCGACGTCGCCGACCCACTCGCCCCACTCGCCGCCGACGGGCTGCTCGACCGGCTCGCCGCCGCCGACCCGGGGCACCGGCCCGACACCGACGCCGAGGCCCTCGGCGCGGCCCTCGACCGGGACCTGGAGCGGGTCGACGCGGTCCGGCGCAGCCTGCGCGTGCGGTGCCACCGGGAGCTGACCGGGCGGCTTGAGGCATACCGGCAGAAGGCCGCCGACGAGGGCCGGGCCGAACACCCCGACCTGGAGCGGTCCTACCGGGACGCGGTGGCCGGGCTGCGCCCCGCGACGTTCGGCGTGGCCGCCGCGAGCCGGGCGGTCCGCGCCTACCAGCAGGCCGTGAACGGAGGAGCCCGATGACCGGGACGCGACAGGGATGCGCGGAACGCCACTGCCCCGGCGAGGTGGACGCGGACGGGTTCTGCCGGCTGTGGGGGCACGAGTGCGCCGGCGCCGGCGCGGTCCCGACACCCGTCGCTCCCCGCCCGGTCCAGGTGTCGTCCCAGGCCGTGTCGTCCCAGCCCTGGGAGGTCGCGGCGCTGCTCCCGGCGGCCCGGCCCCGGGACCCGCTGACCGCCGTGCTCGCCGAGCCGGTCGTGCCGGAACACGCCCGGATCTGTGCCAGCACCACCTGCCGCACCCGGCTGACCCGGCTCAGCGGCCACTGCCCGGACTGCGGCACCCGCTACTCGTTCACCGCTCCGCTTGCCGTCGGCGACGTGCGGGCCTCGCGCTACGAGATCGCCGGGTGCCTCGGCAACGGCGGGGTGGGCTGGGTCTTCCTCGCCCGCGACCAGGACATGGACGGCGCCTGGCGGGTGCTCAAGGGACAGCGCAACCCGGAGGACCGGGAGGCCGTCGCGGCGTTCGTCGCGGAACGACAGGCGCTCATCGCGCTGAACCACCCGCGCATCGTCACCATCACGCACGCGCTGCGCCCGGAGGCGCACCACGACACCGGTTACCTGGTGATGGAGTTCGTCAACGGCGGCACCCTGGAGGAGTCGCGGGCCACGGCGGGCCCGGGCGGGCGACCCGCCGCGCTCGACGTGGCCCAGGCCCTCGACTACGGCGTGCAGATCCTCGACGCGTTCGGCTACCTGCACGACCAGGGCTGGCTCTACTGCGACCTCAAGCCGGAGAACGTCATGCGGGTCGGCGGCGTCGGCGCCGACGTGATCAAGCTGGTCGACTTCGGCGCCGCCCGGAGGATCGACAACCGGGTGAGCCCGGCCTGGGGCACCGAGGGATACACCGCCCCCGAGGTCAAGCGGCTCGGCGCCGCCGGGCCGAGCGTCCGCTCCGACATCTACGCCGTCGGGCGTACCCTCGCCGCGTTGACCCTGGTCACCCGGTCGGTGGACGTGTCCCGGGTGCCCGCCGGCCCGGCCGTGCGGCGACTGCCCACACCGGCCCGGCTCGACCCGTTCCTGCGCCTGCTCGCCCGGGCCACCGCGACCGACCCGGCCGACCGGTTCGGGTCCGCCGCGCGGATGCGCGAACAGGTCCGGGGGGTACGCCGGCAGGTCGCCTCGGCCGCCGACGGCGAGCCCCGACCCGGCCGGTCCACCCTGTTCAGCCCGTCGGCCTGCGCGTTCGCCCTGCACACGGACGACGCGGTGGACCTGGTGGAGGTGCTTCTCGGCCTGCCGACGCCGCTCGTCGACGGGGCCGACCCGGCAGCCGGCTTCCTCGCCTCGCTCGGCCCCGCCGATCCCGACGAACTCATCGAGCTGCTGGCCACCGCGCCCGAACGGACCGCGCAGGTGGTCTACCGGGCGGTGCGGGCCCATCTCACCGCCGGCCGGGTGGCCGAGGCGGGCGCGTTGCTCGCCGACGTTCCGGAGGACCGGCGCGACTGGGCGCTGTGGTGGCACCGCGGCCTGGTCGCCCTGGTCGGCCGGGACACCGACACCGCCCGGCGCTGGTTCGAGCAGGTGTACGGCTGGCTGCCCGGCGAGGTCTCCACCCGGCTGGCGTACGCGGTCGCCTGCGAACTCGCCGACGTCCCGGACGAGGCCGCCGACCACTACCGGGGCGTGTGGGACACCGACCGGGGCGTGCTGGCGGCGGCCTTCGGGCTGGCCCGGTGCCGGCTCGCCACGGACGACCGACGGGGCGCCGCCGACGCGCTGCTGAGCGTGCCGGAGTCCTCCCGCGCCTGCACCGACGCGGTCGCCTGCGCGGTGCGGATCCTGCGCGACGCGCCGGACGACGGGCGCCGGCTGGCCACCGCCCTGGAGGCGGCCACGATCGTGGACAAGCTGCCGCCGTTCGCCGAGCGCGAGACCGTCGAGTCGGACATCCTGCGGATCGCGCTCGGCTGCGACCTGACCGAACCCCGGCACGCCGGCCGCCGGTTGTTCGGGGAGCCGCTCGACGACACCAGCCTGCGCCGCGCCTTCGAGCGCCGGTGCCGATCCCGCGCCCGGCGCACCGCCGACCGGCAGGGCCGGATCGAGCTTGTCGACCTGGCCAACGCCTACCGGCCGGTGACGTGGTGGTGACCGCGGCCCGACGGCCCTGAGACGGAAGAAGGCTCCACATGGAACACGCCGACGGCCGACCGCTCGCGGTCACCGCGCACCACGCGGAATATCTGCCGGCGGACGGCGCGGTGCTCGACGTGATCGCCACCGTGCGCGGCCCGGAACCGGCCGGGGACGTACGCCACGACGGGCTGGCCGAGGTCATCCTGCTGGACACGTCGGGGTCGATGGGCGCGCCGCAGGCGAAGATGCGGGCCGCCCGACAGGCGGGCGTCGCCGCGATCGACGTGCTACCCGACGGGGTCGCCTTCGCGGTGGTCGCCGGCACCGGCGCCGCCACCATGGTCTTCCCCGGCGAGGAGCGGCTTGCGGTCGCCGACGAACGCAGCCGGGCCGCCGCCCGCCACGCGCTGCAGTCCCTGTCCCCGCACGGCGGCACCGCCATCGGCGCCTGGCTGCGGCTGGCCCGGCGACTGCTGGCGACCCGGCCGGACGCGATCGGGCACGCCATCCTGCTCACCGACGGGCGCAACGAGTCCGAACGCCCGGAGGATCTGCGGGCCGCCGTCGGCGAGTGCGAGGGGCACCTCACCGTCGACTGCCGGGCGATCGGCTCGGCCGACGGCGTGCACGACTGGAACGCGGCGGAACTGCTCGGCATCGCCGAGGCGTTGGGCGCGAACCCGGTGGTCCCGGTGGAGGACCTCACCGGCCTCGGCGACGAGTTCCGGGCGGTCCTGTCCCGGGCGATGGCCCGGCGGGTGGCGAACGCGCGGCTACGGATCCGCACCACCGAGCTGGCCCGGGTCCGGTTCGTCAAGCAGGTGCACCCGACCATCGCCGACCTCACCGGGCGTGGTGCGCCGGCCGGCGAGCTGACCACCGCGTACCCGATCGGCGCCTGGAGCCCGCACGACCACCGGGACTACCACCTCGGCGTGGAGGTGGACCCGCTCGCCGCCGGCACCCGGCGGCGGATCGGCTGGCTCAGCACCGACACCGGCACCGACACGGCCACGGTGGAGGTGCCGCTGACGGTGGAGTGGACCGACGACACGCTGCGCAACTCGGAGATCCACCCGAGCGTCGCCTTCTACACCGGGCAGCAGGACTACGCCGCGGCGTTCCACAGTGGCCTCGCGGCGGCCCGAGCGGGCCGGGTCGGCGAGGCCGAGGAGCGGCTCGGGCAGGCGGTGGCGCTCGCGCACGACGCCGGCAAGGACGCCGACGTACGGCGGATCGCCCGGATCGTGGACGTGCAGGACGCCGCCGCCGGCCTGGTGCGGCTCAAGGTGGACGTCGACTGGCGGCGGGCCGAGCCGTCCCGGGTGGCGGTGCACACCACCACCCGGTGGGGCGCGGACGGCGACGAGCGCCGCCCGCCCACGCCGGCCCCCCGGGTCGCGCCCTGGTCGCACTGCGGCGAGCGGCAGACCGGGGCGTACTGCCAGGGCTGCGGGGCCGCGCACGGCACCGACGGACCGGCGTCGGAGCGCCGATGACCCTGGACCTCTGGGCCAAGGTCGCCAGCGTGGTGAGCAGCAGCCTGGCGCTTGCCGGCGCCGCCGTGGCCGTGCACCGGCGCCTGCGCCGGCCGGGCTGGTGGTCGACGTTGACGGCGCTGTGGGAGCGGGAGACCGACGCCGGGATCGTCCACCCGCACCGCTTCGGCGAGCAGGTGCGCCCGCTCTCCGAGGTGTACGTGTCCCGCCGGGCGGCGCCTCGGCTGGGCCGGCCCGAGGAGACGGTCGACGCGGGGCGGCTGTTCAGCGGCGCCGGGCACGTGCTGCTCGTCGGTGAGCCGGGCAGCGGGAAGACCGCGCTCATCGCGTACGAGAGCGCCCGGTCGGCCGAGCGCTGGCTCCGCTTCCGGGGCCGCCGGTGGCGCCGGCCCCGCGGCCCGGTGCTGGTCCGCCTGCCGGCCGCGGCGCTGGTCCGCCACGCGCTTCCCGACGCGCTGGCCGCCACGTACGGCGAGTCGTCGCCGGACCTCCGCCAGGCGCCGCCCGGCGTACGCTGGCTGGTCTGCGTGGACGGGGTGGACGCGGTCGCCGACCCGGACGAGCGGAGCGACGTGCTCAACCGGCTCGCCGCGGCGGGCCGCTCCCCCGCGCCGCCGTACCGGATCCTGGTCACCACCCGGCCGTTGGACGCCAACGAGCTGGCCACGCTCGGGGATGCCTATCCCGCCTACCAGCTCGCGCCGTTCACCCGCGCCGACGTCACCGCGCTTGCCCACAGGTGGTTCCCGGAGCACGACGAAGCCCAGGGCTTCCTGGCCTGGACCCACACCCAGCGGATCACCAACCCGGTGCGCAACCCGCTTATCGCCACCGTCGCCGCGCTTGTGTGGCGCGACCGGCGCGACGCTCCGGTCGGCCCGCCCGGCCCGGCGGCGCTGCTCGACAACTTCGTGCGGGCCCTGCTGCGCGGCGGCCGGGACCGTCTCGACGCCACCTGCGGGGCGCTGCGCGACCATCCCCCGGAGGGCCCGGCGATCGCCGACTGGCTGGCCGGGCGGCACACCGATCTGGTCGAGGTCGCCGCGACCGCGGCCGTGGCGGGCGACGACCCGGTCGCCGCGGTGGCGGACTGGACGGCGACCCACGCGCCCCACCCGCCGGCCCGGCAGCTCGCCGACTGGCGGCAGCGGATCCGCGACCTGCTGCTCGCCACCGACCTGTTCCGCGCCGACCGGCACGCCCTGGTCCCGGTATGGCCCAGCCTGGTCGACCACCTGGCGGCGGGACCGCTGACCCGGCAGTTGAGCCCCGACGGCTGGATGTCCCTGATGAACACCACCGGATCTCCGTTCGTCGGGGCGCACGTGTTCCAGCGGGCGGGGGTGCCACCCGCGCTGCTGCGGAGCCGGCTGGTGGAGCCGGGCTGGGCCGTCGCCGTCGGGCAACTGCTTGTCACCACGGGGACGCTGTGGAGCACCGACGACCCGGGGCTGCGGGCCGATGTGCTGGCGGCGCTGCTGGCGCACTGGGCGGCCGACCCGACCGGCGACACCGGCCGGACCTGCCTGTCACTGCTGAGCACGCTTGCCGCGGACCGCGCCGATCGGGACCTGCTGATCGAGATCGGCGCGGACGGCAGCCGGCCCCGGGCGACCCGGCTGGCCGTCACGCGCTTCTTCCGCGCCGACCGCGACCCGTCGTCCGTCCCCCGGCCCGGAGACGGCGTCCGACCCGAAGACGACGTCCGGCTGCCGTGACGCGGGTCGGGGCGCTGTCGCGGGTCAGCACCGGGTCCGGGGCGCCAGCCGGACGTCGGGCGCGCCGTCGCGGTCCAGGTAGGTCGACTCGGCGAAGGCCAGGAGGCGTTCCGCGTCGGCCGCGGTGGAGGCCAGCCCGAAGGAGACGCGTACCGCTCCGCCGGTCGGCAGCCGCAGCGCGGCGAGGTGCTCGTCGATCGTGCCGGCGTGCGCGGCGTTCGTCCGGCGCAGCGAGTCGCGGCTGATGTCGAACGCGGCCTCGGCCGCTCCGGGGTTGCAGAAGCAGCCGGTACGCAGCGCGATCCCGGCGGCCGACGACTCGATCGCGACGAGCCGCTCGTCGACGAGCGAGCCGTCGGGACGGTGGAGGTTGAACGCCACGGTGGCGCCGCGACCGGCGCCCGTCGGCGGACCGTAGACCCGGACCAGCGGCCGGCCGTTGCGGTGCCGCAACCCGGTCAACCGGTCCAGCAGCCACTCGGTGAGCAGGCTGACCCGGGTGTGGACGAGGTCGACGCCGATCGAGTCCAGCCAGCGCAGCCCGAACTCCACGTCGGGGATGCTGAGGAAGTTGAGGGTGCCGTCCTCGAACCCCGACTCGTCCCCCATCGGCTGGTGCCAGTCACCCTGGACGCTCACCGCGCGGACGGTGCCACCGGCGAACCAGGGACGGCGTAGCCGGGTCAGCGCGTCGCGCCGGGCGAGCAGCGCCCCCACGCCGGTGGGATAGCCGAAGAGCTTGTACCAGCTCAGGCAGACGAAGTCCGGCCGCACCGTGCTCAGGTCCAGCCGGTTCGTCGGGGCGAACGCGGCGGCGTCGAGCAGCACGTCGTACCCCTGCCGGTGGGCCAGGTCCACCCATTCGAGCGGATGCTGCACGCCTGTGAAGTTGCTCTGCGCCGGATACGCGAGGAGTCCCGCCGAACCGGACCCGCCCGGCCGGGCCGCCAGCGCGGCGACCACGTCGGCCTCGGCCACCCGCAGCTCCGGTCCGGTCACCGGCACGTAGCGCACCGGCGCTCCGGCGGAGCGGGCGAACTCCCGGATGCCGTTCACCGAGTTGTGGTTGTCCCAGGTCAGCACGAGCGGGCGGGCCGGGCCGAAGTCGTACGCCTCGCCGACCAGGCGGCACGCGCCGCTGGCGTTCGGGGTGAAGACGACGGCGTATTCGGACGGGTCGGCGCGGAAGAAGTCGAGCACCGCGCGCCGGGCCGACTCGACGAGCGCGCCGGTGGCCTCGGCGGCGGACTGCTCCGAGTGCGGGTTGCGGTACGGGCCGGAGAGCAACCGGTCGTGGTGGGCGACGACCTGTGCCCGCGCGGCCACCCCGGCGCCGGTGTAGTCGAGATAGACGCGGCCGTCGCGGTCGAGGTGCCGGTATTCCGTGGCGCGCAGGTCGTCGATCCGGGCAGTGCTCGCGTAGGCGGCGGTCGCGGTGGGACCGGCCGCCGACGCCCGTCGCTCTGGGTCACCGCTTCGGCGCACACCGCGTACGCTATCAGGCAGCGGCGACCGTCGATCGAGGCCGCGGTTGCGGCCGGCCTACCGCGGTACGGCCCGGAACCAGGCCTCCCGATCGCCCGGATCGGGTCCGCGCCGGGGCAGCGTGGCGGGCTCCTCGCCGGTGAGCGGCGCGTAGTGGTCGAAGGTGGTGCTCAGCACGGCCTCGCCACCGGTGAGGTCGGGCAGCGCGGCGACCACCTGCGGCACCCGCGCCGACGGCAGGGTGCCGCCCACGTCGAGATACCCGTCGGCGCCGGCGACGTCGTGTACTGCCGCTCCGAGCCGGCCGAGCAGCGCCATCACGGTCTCCACCGCGTGTTGCGGAAGGTTGAGGTCGAACCGCTCGATCGGTTGGCACACCCGGGTACCGGCCTGGCGCAGCGTCTCGGCGACCACGACCGGGGCGAGGTTGCGGAAGTCCGCCGCGACTGTCGAGATGGACTTGTCGAACTTCTGGTGCGGCCTGCTCTGCCGTGGCCAGTACTGGGAGGCCGTCATGGTGACCGTGCAGTCGGTGACCGGCCAGCCGTGCCGGCCGTGCCGGAGCGCGGCCCGTACGCCCTCCTCCGTGGCGGCGACGAACGCCGGCGGGAGCCGGCCGGGTTCGACACCGGGGCGGAACTCGATGCCGTGCCCGACCGGGGCGGCTTCGATGCGCAACCCCAGCCCGGCCAGGTACGGGTTGCCGCGCTCGCGCACCCGCTCGTCGGCTGCTCCGGTGCCGGCGACCCGTTCGATGCAGGCCGTCAGCGTGCCGGAGAACCGCACCCGGACGCCGTACCGGTCCGCCATGAGCGCGGCGAGAACCTCTTTCTGGACCTCGCCGTGCAGGCGGATCACCGCCTCCGCCTGGTGCTCGTCGAGCCGCAGGTCCACAAGGGGATCCTCGTCGGCCAGCTCGGCCAGGCCGGCGAACATCGCCAGGCGCTGCTCCGGTTCGACCGGCTCGACGACCGCCTGCCGGGTCGGCGGCGGGAACCGGTAGGCGTGCCGCCGCGGCGGCTCCCCGATGTGCTGGCCGATCCGGGCCGACAGGCCGCGCACCGCGGCGATCTGCCCGGCGGACGCCGAGGGACGGACCAGGACGCCGGCGGGCTCGATGACGGCGATCTGGGTCACCGTCTCGGGGCGGGCTCCGGCGAGCCGGACCCGGTCCCGGACACGCAGCCGCCCGGACCACAGCCGCAGCCAGGTCCGCCGGCCGTGTCCGTCCCGGTCGACGGCGAAGACGGTGCCGACCGGCGGACCGTCCCGCTGCTCGCCCCGGGGCAGCAGGTCGGCCAGGAGGTGGCACAGTTGCCGCACCCCGGCGCCGGTGATCGCCGAGCCGCACGCCACCGGGCTGAGCGTGCCACGGCGTACCGCGTGCCGGATCGCGCGCCGGACGTCGCGCACGCGCACCGGCCCGTCGGTAAGCCATCGCGCCGCCACCGCGTCGTCGACGTCCGCCACCGCCTCCACCACCGGTTCGGTGTCGAGGCCCACGACCCGCACCCGGGCGTCGGACGTGCCCTGGCCGACGACAGTGGTGAGCATGACCGGCCGCGCCCCGAGCCGCCGGCGGACCTGGGCCACCGCCCGGTCGACGTCGGCGCCGCGCCGGTCCACCTTGTTGAGGAAGAGCATCGTCGGTACGTCGATGCGCCGCAGCGCCCGCCAGATGGCGACGGTCTGCGGCTGCACCCCCTCCACGCTCGACACCACGAGCACGGCGGCGTCCAGCACGGCGAGCGACCGCTCGACCTCCGCGATGAAGTCGGGGTGGCCGGGGGTGTCCAGCAGGTTGATGCCCAGATCACCGATGGTGATCGACGTGACGGCCGCCCGGATGGTGATGCCGCGCCGACGCTCCAACTCCATCGAGTCGGTGCGGGTCGTGCCGGCGTCGACGCTGCCGAGCTTCGACACGGCGCCCGCCTCGTAGAGCAGGCGTTCGGTCAGGCTGGTCTTTCCGGCGTCAACATGGGCGACGATTCCGAGGTTCAACAAGGTCACGGCAGAACTCCACGGTAGGACGGTCCAGGGTCCGAAGCGTGGAATCTGCTCGCATTGTCGCTCCCTCGTCGTGATCGTGCCGGCTGGCGCCCCCTGCATCGGGGCGCGGCGGTGTGCCGCCTTTGAGGCTCGCACGCCCACGGCGACCGCCGCGACCGATTTCGGGCGTCCGTCCACGCGGCGGCCGGGTCGCACCCGACTTTGCCGGGACCCGAACCGCGCCCTGCCGCTCGCGTTCCTCGCCCGAGGCGCAACCGTGTCATCATTCCGTGTGCCCAATCACCGCACGCTCGCCCAGTGTGCCTACGACGAGATCCGGGCGATGATCGTCAACGGTGAGTTGGCGGGTGGTCGCAAGCTCATCGTCCGCATGCTCTCCGAGCGACTCGACCTGTCCGCCACCCCGATCAAGTCGGCGCTCGCCGCCCTCGAACGGGACGGCTTCCTGGTCGCCATCCCGCACCGCGGGTTCTACGTGCCGGAGATCGGGCTGCGCGACATGCGGGAGATCTACGAGTTGCGGGAGGCGCTGGACGGCATCGCGGCGCGCAAGGTGACCGAGGCCGGGGCGGGGGCCGACTTCGTGCGGAACGAGTTGCAGCCGATCCTGGAGCGCCAGCACGAGTGTGTGGCGGCGGGTGACCTGGCCGGGCTGCGTGACCTGGACACCGCCTTCCACCGGGCGATCTGGCATCGGTGTGGCAACGCGCGGCTCGCGCAGGTCACCGACAATCTCGGTGGGCAGAGCCGCCTGGCCTGGCAGTGGCAGGTGGCCGGCGGCATGCTGCGGGCGCTGCGGGAACACCAGCTGATCATGGACGCGATCGTCTCCGGCGATCCGAGCCGGGCGGAGCGTGCCGCACGGTCACACGTGCGGCTGTCCCGGGACGCGTTCGAGAAGGCGGTCCGCGAGCGCGGGCCGGAGGCCATGCCGCGCTGAGCCGGGCCGCTTCACAATCTGGACAGACAGCCCCAAGCGGGCGCACTCCGGCCGACCGATCGTGAACAAATTCTGGTACAGCCGTTGACACCCTGATTTTTTGGATCCAAAATTCGTACACGTCCAGCGGCGAACACTCCTCTGAACAGGAGAAACACAGCCGCTGGCGGCGGACGGGCCGCCTGTGCGGTCCGATTTCGCCTGTCGTCGGGCCGCCGCGCCGCGGCCCTTGGGCGCCGCGTGAGCGCCCGTCGGCTTCCAGTCCGGCGCTACCCGGTGACGTGACCGAGGAGAACCCGTGACCATCACGACGGAACGGACCGCCGACGACACCCGGGCCGGCGACCCACCCGGGCGGACGTCCGGCAATCGCCTCCGGCGGTTCTACAAGTCCCACTCCACCGTGCTGCACACCATCACCACGCTGGTCCTGGGCTGCGTGCTGTGGCAGGTGATCGCCGCGAACACCAGCGCGCTGGTGATCGTGCCGCTCGGCGACATCGGGGCGGCGTTCCGCACCTCGGCGCAGAACGGCGAACTCTGGCTCGACTTCCGCGAGAGCCTGTCCGGTTTCGCCCAGGGCTTCCTCCTGGCCGCCCTGGTCGGCATCCTGATCGGCGTCCTGATGGCGATCAACAAGGTCATCTTCGACTTCCTCGACCCGTGGATGTCGGCGCTCTACTCGACGCCGCTCATCGCCCTGGCGCCGCTCTACATCCTGGTCTTCGGGATCGGGATGACCGCCCGGGTGGCGGTCGTGTTCACCCTGGCGGTCTTCCCCATCGTGCTGAACACGACGGCCGGCATCCGCACCACCGACCCGAACCTGATCGAGACGGCGCGTGCCTTCGGCGCGAGCAAGATGCAGCGGTTCACCAAGATCCTCTTGCCCTGGTCCGTTCCGTTCGTCGTGACCGGCCTGCGGTTGGCCGTCGGCCGTGGGCTCATGGGCGTGGTGGTCGCCGAGTTCTTCGGCTCCACCTCCGGCCTGGGCCATCGGGTCTTCATCTCCTCGCAGAACTTCGACACCGCCGCGGTGTGGATGGGCGTCTTCGTCCTCGCCGCGATCGGCGTGGTGTTCATCCGCGCCATGTACGTCTTGGAGACCCGCATCGCACCGTGGCGGCAGAACGGCAAGAACGGAGGCAAGATCCTGTGACGACGCCGAAGGTCGAAGCGCGCCACCTGTTCAAGACGTTCCACCGGGGCGAGACCCGCACCACCGCCCTCAACGACATCAACCTGACCGTCCGGGCCGGTGAGTTCGTGGCCCTGCTCGGCGCCAGCGGCTGCGGCAAGACCACCCTGCTGCGCATCGTCGACGGTCTGGAGACGGCGAGCGAGGGCCAACTTCTGATCGACGGCCGGCCGCAAAACGCGCCCGGCACCGATCGTGGCTTCGTCTTCCAGCAGGACAATCTCCTGCCCTGGCGGACCGTGCTGCGCAACGTCACCTTCGGGCTGGAGTTGCAGGGGGTCAACCGCCGGACGGCGCAGCAGCAGGCCACCGAATACCTGGAACTGGTCGGGTTGAAGGGTTTCGAGAAGTACTACCCCCACGAGCTCTCCGGCGGCATGCGTCAACGGGTCAACCTGGCCCGGGCGTTCACCATCCGGCCGGACATCCTGCTCATGGACGAGCCGTTCGCCGCACTCGACGCGCAGACCCGCGAGGTGATGCAGACCGAGCTTCTGCGCATGTGGCAGCAGACCGACGGCCGCACGGTCATGTTCGTCACCCACCAGATCGACGAGGCCATCTACCTCGCCGACCGGATCGTCGTGATGACCGCCCGACCCGGGCGCGTCAAAGAGATCATCGAGGTCCCCTTCGCGCGTCCGCGCAGCCTGGACCTGAAGCGGTCGCCCGAGTTCAGCGCCATCTACGACCGCATCTGGAAGACCATCGAGGAGGAGGTCCGCGCCTCGATGGCGATGACCTGACCGGCATCGCCCTGCCCGTGACCGGCGCCCCGCCGGCCGACGGATTCCGCACGCCCTAACACCGTTGTGAAGAAGGGGCAGTACATGCGACCCATCCGCACCATCGCCGCCGTGACCGCGACCGTGCTCGCGCTGACTGGTCTCAGCGCCTGCGGCGGCGAGGACGACTCGGCCTCCACCGGCTCCTCCGCCGGCGACCGCGTGAAGATCAAGCTCGGGCTGAGCGCCATCAACGCCTCGCACCTGTGGGTCGCGGTGGCCCGCGACCAGAAGATTTTCGACAAGTTCGACATCGACTTCGAGCCGGTGGTGTTCCAGGGCGGCGCGGCCCAGGTGCTGCCGTCGGTGCTGGGCGCCTCCACCCAGTTCGGCATCGCCAGCGCCCAGCAGACCATGATCGCCTACCAGAAGGAGTCGAGCCTGGTCATGGTGCTCAACCCGATGAACGGCAGCCCGCTGAGCGTCGTGGGCGGCAAGGGGATCACCTCGGTGAACGATCTCAAAGGTCGCACCATCAGCGTGAACTCGGTCGGTTCCAGCGAGGACTACCACTCGGCGACCGCGTTCCTCGAAGCCAACGGCATCGGCCTGGACGAGGTCAAGTTCGTCACCGGCGGCGCCACGAGCGCCCGGGTGAGCGCGCTCATCTCCGGCGCCGTGGATGTCGTGCTCTGCTCCCCGCCGGACGTGGACCGGCTCACCGCCACCGGTGCCACGGTCATCGGCGCGGCGAACAGCGTGCCGAAGCTGCAGAAGGCGGCCTCGTACGTGATCGTCGGCAAGCGGAGCTGGCTGGACGCCAACCAGGACGCGGCGGCCCGGTTCGCCAAGGGCTACAAGGCCACCCAGGACTTCATGCACGATCCCGCCAACAAGGACGCGGTCACGGCGGTGATCACCAAGGAGCTGAAGGTGGACAAGGCCGCCGCGGAGAAGGTGTGGGACTACTGGATCAACGACTTCACCAAGGACGCCGACCGGTCCGGGGCCATCCACGAGGAGAACCTCGTCCAGACGCTTGAGAACGCCCAGGAAGACAAGATCAAGGATCTCGCCGGGTTCACCGCGGCCGAACTGCCCAAGCTCTACGACAACCAGTACGCCGAGACATCGGCCGGGAAGTGAGGGGCGGCATGGACACCGACCGGACCGTCCTGCGGGACGGCATGCGGATCAGCTTCGACGTGCCCATCGAGATGGACGACGGCCTGGTGCTCTACGCCGACGTGTTCGCTCCGGAGGCCGAGGGCCGTTACCCGGTGCTGATGACCATGGGCCCGTACGCCAAGGGCCTGGCCTTCCAGGAGGGCTGGAAGTTCAACTGGGACAAGCTGGTCCGGGACTTTCCCGAAGTGGCCGAGGGAACCTCGAACGCGTACGCCAACTGGGAGACCGTCGACCCGGAGAAGTGGGTGCCGGACGGCTACGTCTGCGTCCGGGTGGACTCCCGCGGCGCCGGGCGTTCGGCAGGCGTGCTGGATCCGTGGTCGCCCCGGGAGACCAGGGACTTCTACGAGTGCATCGAATGGGCCGGGGTGCAGCCCTGGTCGAACGGCAAGGTGGGGCTCAGCGGCATCTCCTACTACGCCATGAACCAGTGGCACGTCGCCGCGTTGCAACCCCCGCACCTGACCGCGATGCTCGTCCAGGAGGGCGCCGCCGACTTCTACCGCGAGTTCTGCCGGCACGGCGGCATCCTCAGCCGCTTCCTCGGCGGGTGGTTCCAGGGTCTGATCAAGCAGGTGCAGCACGGTCTCGGCGACAACGGCCCGGTCAGCCGGGTGACAGGCGAGCCGGTCGCCGGCCCGGAGACGCTCACCCCGGAGGAACTGGCCCGGAACCGGGTCGACCCGTACGAGACGGCGGTCGAGCACCCGTTGATCGACTCGTTCTCCACCGACCGCACCGCTGACCTGTCGAAGGTCGTCACGCCGTTCCTGTCCTGCGGCAACTGGGGCGGGCAGGGCCTGCACCCGCGCGGCAACATCGAGGGCTACCTGGGCGCCGCGTCGACGCAGAAGTGGCTGGAGATGCACGGCGACACGCACTCGTCGGGCTTCTACACCGACTACGGCGTGGCCCTGCAGAAGCGGTTCTTCGGACACTTCCTTAAGGGCGCCGACACCGGATGGGAGAAGCAGCCACAGGTGGCGCTGCGCGTGCGCCACCCGGGCGAGGTGTTCGTCGACCGCGGCGAGCAGGAGTGGCCGCTGGCCCGGACGCGGTGGACGAAGTTCTACCTGAACGCCGGGGACCGCACCCTGGGCGCCGACTTCATCCCAGGCGACGCGGTCAGCTACCCGACGACAGGCGACGGGGTCACCTTCCTGAGCGCGCCGCTGGCCGAGCAGACCGAGATCACCGGGCCGGTGGCGGCCAAGCTGTTCCTCTCCTCGGACACCGCCGACGCCGACGTGTTCGCCTGCCTCCAGGTCTTCGACCCGGACGGCAACGAGATCACCTTCCAGGGCTCCAACGATCCACGTACGCCGATCGGGCTGGGCTGGCTGCGCGCCTCGCACCGCAAGCTGGACCCGCGACGCTCGTTGCCGTACCGGCCGTGGCACACCCACGACGAGATCCAGCCGCTGACCCCCGGTGAGCCGGTCGAGCTGGACATCGAGATCTGGCCAACCTGCCTGGTGATCCCGCCCGGCTGCCGGATCGGTCTGCTGATCCGTGGGCGCGACTACGACAACGGGGCCGAGGCCACGCCCGGCGCCCGCTACCCGCTGCGCGGCATCGGACCGTTCCGCCACGACGACGAGCGGGACCGCCCGGCGGACGTCTTCGGCGGGACCAACGTCCTGCACTTCGCCGACGGGCAGGAGTCGTACCTGCTCCTCCCGGTCATCCCGCAGTAGCCGTGATCGTCGACCTGCACAGTCACTACCTCCCGCCGTCGGCCGTCGGGTCGGGCTCGCCGGGCCCGGCCACGGGGCAGACAGTCCTGAGCTTCGACGGCGCCGACTACCAGGTGCCGCAGGCGTTGTTGAACGCGGAGCAGCAGGTCACCGACGCGCAGCGGCAGGGGCTCGACCGTCGGGTCCTGCTCGTTCCCCCGTTCGCCGTCCGGTACGAACTCGCGCCACGTGCCGGCGTGGACTGGTCCCGCCGGCTCAACGACGGCATCGCCGACGCCGTCCAGGCGTACCCCCGGCACCTGATCGGATTCGCGGTGGTGCCCCTACAGGCCGGCGGGGAGGCCGCCGCGGCGGAACTCGTCGCGGCCGTCCGGGGTCAGGGCATGTCCGGGGTCGAGGTGCTGACGAGTGTCGGCGGCGAGCCCATCGACGCACCGGAACTGGAACCGTTCTGGGCCGCCGCCGCCGAACTCGGCGTCCCGGTCTTCGTCCACCCGCACTTCGTCTCCGGCGCCGCCCGGATGTCCCGCTTCCACCTGCGCAACCTGGTCGGCAATCCGACCGAGACGGCGCTCACCGGAGCGCAGATGCTCTTCGGTGGGCTGCTCGACCGGCACCCCGCGCTGACGGTCGTGCTCGCCCACGGTGGCGGCGCCCTGCCCCACCTGGTCGGCCGGCTCGAACACGGACACCGGCACCGCGCCGAACTCGCCGACCTGCCGACCGGACCGCGCGCCCAACTCCGTCGTTTCCACTACGACTCGGTGGTCTTCGACCCGACCGTGCTGCGCCATGTCGGGGAGATCGTCGGCTTCGACCGCCTCGTCGTGGGCAGCGACTACCCCTTCGACATGGCCGACGGGGACCCGGTCGGGTTCGTCGCCTCGGCGGACCTGCCCCACCCCGTCACCGAGACCGTCCTGCACGCCGCTGCCCGGGTTCTGCCCGGCTTGACCTGAGAGGAGCCACACGTGGCACTACCGCCCGAGGTGGCCGACCGCATCACCGTGCGGGACACCGCGCTGCTCGTCATCGACATGCAACGGCGACACCTGGACGTGGAGGGTGTCGGCTACCACACGCTCCCGCCGGAGAAGGCGCGCGAGGTCACGGCGCGCACCGGCGAGGCGCTCACCGTCGCCCGGGCCGCCGGTATGCCCGTGGTGCACGTGGCGACCTGGAAGAAGGCGGCCGGGCTGGACGCGCCACGCCAGCACCGGAATCCGTTCATGGCCTGGCAGAACGGCAAGCCGATCGTCGGCGCGTCGTTCCTGCGGCAGGACGGCAAGTGCGTCGAGGGCAGCCCGTACGCCGAGTTCATGCCGGCCACCGAGCCGCTGGCGTCCGAGCCGGTGGTGGTCAAGCACCGCTACAGCGGTTTCTACGCCACCGAACTCGAACTCGTGCTGCGGGAACTCGGCGTCCGCACCCTCGTGGTCGCCGGCGTGAACACCAACAACTGCGTCCTGCACACCTCCTTCGACGCGCAGGCCCGTGACTTCGGGGTGGTGCTGCTCTCCGACTGCTGCGGCAGCATGAACGGCGACGAGTTGCACCGCATGGGGTTGCGCCAGATCGAGACGTCGGTCGGGTGGTTGTCCACGGTGGATGAACTGACCGGCCTCCTGGGCGTGGCGGTGGCGTCGTGAGCGGCCGGCTCGCCGGCCGGACCGCGCTGATCACCGGCGCGGGGCGGGGCTTCGGCCGCGCCATCGCGGAGGCGTTCCTCGACGAGGGCGCAGCCGTGGCGCTGCACCACCACCGCACACCGGTGACGGACCTGACCGACAGGTTCCCCGACCGGGCCTCGGCGCTGCGGGCCGACCTCACCGACCCGGAGGCCACCCGGCAACTCGCCGCGGATGCGCTTGCCGCCCTCGGCTCGGTGGAGATCCTGGTCAACAACGCCGGCGTGATGGCGGTCGGCTCGTTCGCCGAATCCACCGAGAAGCAGTGGGCCACCGACATCGGCCTGAACATCTGGGCGCCGCTGCGGGTCACCCATGCCCTGCTGCCGTCGATGATCGCCCAGGGCCACGGCAAGATCATCAACATTTCGTCCCAGCTCGCCCTGCGCCCCTGGGACCGTGGCGCCGTCTACGCCGGGACCAAGGGTTTCCTGCTGAGCTGGACCAAGTCACTGGCCGCGGAGGCCGGACCGCACGGTGTCACGGTCAACGCGATCGGGCCCGGCTCCATCGTCACCGACATGAACAAGGACATCTTTCCCGACCCCGCGGCCGAACAGGCGAAGGCCGCCGAACTGCCGCTGCGCCGGCTGGGCACACCCGCCGACGTGGCAGGCGTGGCGGTGTTCCTGGCATCGGCGGCCGGCGACTTCATGACCGGTCAGATGCTCGGCATCAACGGCGGGAGCCAGATGTGAACACCAATCTGCCCAGTCCCGGGCGCGCGGCCGACGTCGACCTCGGCAAGGTCCGGCGGTGGCTGGCGGAGAACGCCGACGACCTGCTGGCCGACCTGGCCGCGTACGTGTCACTGGAGACGCCGAGCGACAGCAAGCCGCACCTGGACGAGGGCCTGCGGTGGCTCACCGACCAGGTGACCGCGACGCTCGGCCCGCCGGAGTCGTCGACCCGGCACGACGGCGGCGCCCTCGGCGACACGCTCGTCGCCGACTTCCCCGGCCTCGGACCGCGACGGCTGCTGCTGCTCTGCCACTACGACACCGTGTGGAGCGCCGGCACGCTCGCCGACTGGCCGTACTCCCGGTCCGGGCCGACCGCCACCGGGCCGGGCATCTTCGACATGAAGGCCGGCCTCATCCAGGGCCTCTGGGCGATCCGGGCGCTCGACGCGGTCGGACTGCCCCGGCCGCCCCTGCGGATCGTCCTCAACGGCGACGAAGAGCTGGGCAGTGTCTTCTCCCGCCCGACGGTGGAGGCGTCCGCGGACGGGGTCGACGCCGCCCTGGTGCTGGAGCCGGGCGTGCACGGTGCGGTGAAGACCGCCCGGAAGGGTGTCGGCATCTTCCGGATCGAGGTGGACGGCGTGGAGGCGCACGCGGGCCTCGACCCCGAACGCGGGGTGAGCGCCATCGACGAGATGGCCCGCGTCGTCCTGCGGCTGCGCGCGCTCGAAGACCTCGACCGGGGAACCAGCGTCAACATCGGCACCGTGACCGGGGGCTCCCGGACCAACGTGATCGCCGGGCGGGCCCGCGCGATGCTCGACGTCCGGGTGACCACACCTGAGGAGGCGGCCCGGATCGAGACCGCGGTCGCCGCCCTGCGGCCGACGCACGAGAAGCTCACCGTCCGGATCAGCGGCGGCTGGAACCGGCCGCCGATGCCCCGCACACCCGGCATCGCGGCGATGTACGACCTGGCCCGGGCGCTTGCCGCCGGGAGCGGGGAGGACCTCGGCGAGTGCGCGGCCGGCGGCGGCAGCGACGCCAACTTCCTGGCCGCGCTCGGACTGCCCGTGCTGGACGGGATCGGCGCCGTCGGCGACGGCGCGCACGCCCGCGGCGAACACATCCTGGTCGAGCCGACGATCGCCCGGACCGCGCTGGTGGCCGGCCTGATCTGTCTGTTCGCGCAGTGACCGGGGCGACGCCGCGCGGCGAACTGGTGAGCATCCCCACCGACACCACCCCACTCGACGGCCTCCTGTACGAACCGGAGGGCGGCGCCCGCGCCGGGGCAGTGATCTTCTTCCACGGCAACACGATGAACTTCTACGTCGGACCGCCCCGGTTCCTGCCACCCACGCTGATCTCCATGGGATTCACCTGCCTGACCTTCAACAGGCGTTCCCACGACGTGCTGAGCGTCCGCGGGGACAAGGAGCGGATGGAGGGCGGCGCCTTCCAGACCACCGCCGAGGCGCTTGCCGACCACACGACCGCCGCGCACTGGCTGGCCGGACGGGGATATCCCGCGCCCGTCGTGATCGGGCACAGCAACGGCGGCATGATGGCCGCGCCGCACGTCGCCGAGCGGCCCGACACACCCGCCCTCGTGTTGCTCTCCGCCGGACGCGGCGGCCCGGCACGGACCCAGCGGGACGGATTGCTCGCCGGATCACGGCTGCCCGAGATGCGCCGCCGGGCCGAGGCGATGGCGGCGGCCGGGCGCGGCGACGAGCTGATGCTGATGCCCGGCTGGTGGTACGTGATCACCGCGCGCAGCTTCCTCGACCGGATCACCACCGTGCCGGACCTGCTGGCGTACGCGCCGGCGATCACCTGCCCGACGCTCTACCTGCGCGGTGACGCGGAGCCCGAGGCGACATTCCCCGGCGGCCGGTTCCGGGAACTGACCGCGGGTCCGTGCGAATCGGTGGTGGTGCCCGGATGCGACCACTTCTACAACGGACGCGAGGCCCAGGTGACCACGATCGTCGCCGACTTCCTTCACCGATGGGTGTCACCATGACCTACGACGGCTACCAGCCCTTCTCCTTCCTGCGACCGGGCGTGGACTATCCGCGGATCGAACTGGCCCCGACCTTCGGCCGGGTCCCGGCGTACGACCTCGGCCTCACCCCCGACCAGGCGGAGCGCGCGGCCCGGCTGCTGCGCGACAACATCGTGATCAGCCTGCACGAGCACCCCCAGAACTTTCCCGCCGACATGGATCGGCTCGGCGAGTACAACCGGGCCGGACGCCAGTTCACCAGCTACGAGGGGCTGGCCGCGTCCGGGCTCACCGCGGTGTTCGACAACCTGATGGACGGCACCGGCTGCATCGTCAGCCACACCGGCTGGAGCTGGGAGGACACCGTCTACGACATCGGCATGCGCCGGGCCGACCTCGCCAAGCAGTCGTACGCCCACGTCGTGCACGACCTCAGCGACATCGAACGGGCCCACCGGGACGGGACCGTCGGCATCGTCCTGTCGCTGGAGGCCGCCACCCCGATCGAGAACCAGGTCGACCGGATCGACATCCTCTACGGGCTCGGCATCCGGCAGATGGGCATCGCCTACTCGGAGGCCAACACGCTCGGTGGCGGTCTCAAGGAGCGGCGCGACGGCGGGCTGACCGCCTTCGGCCGGCGCGCGGTGGAACGGATGAACCGCCTCGGCATCGCCATCGACATCTCGCACTCCGGCGACCGCACCTGCCTGGACACCATCGCCGAGTCCGCCGCGCCGGTGCTGATCACCCACGCCGGCGCCCGTGCGGTGTGGCCGACCTCCCGGATGAAACCCGACGAGGTCCTGGTGGCCTGCGCCGAACGCGGCGGGTTGATCGGCATCGAGGCCGCGCCGCACACCACAATCTCCGCCGCCCACCCGCGGCACGACATCAACTCGGTGATGGACCACTTCCGCTACTGCGTCGACCTGATCGGCGTCGAACACGTCACCTTCGGCCCGGACACCCTGTACGGCGATCACGTCGCGCTGCACCGGGAACTGGCCCGGACGCCCGGGTTCACGGAACCGCCGCTCGTCGCGCCGTTCGAGCCGGTCGAGTACGTCGCCGGGGTGGAGAACCCGACCGAGGGCCTCGCCAACATCATCGGCTGGCTGGTCCGCGAGGGCTACTCCGACTCCGACATCACGGCCGTCACCGGCGGCAACGTGCTGCGGGTGCTCGAACAGACCTGGTGACCCGGCCGAGCCGCCGCGAGCGTCAGGCGGGCAACCCGACGCCGGTGAGGGCCGCGCACCGCACGAGCAGCTCGTCCCCCACCGGGTCGATCCGCCCGCGCTCCGGTCGCCAGTCGCGCTCACTCACGTAACGCCCGCTGACCAGGGCGTCCGGGTCGGTGCCCACGGCGAGCCGCACCTGGGCCCGCGCGGCGTCGTCGGGGCTCGTCGGCGCGGCGTCGCCACCCATCCTGGTGCGTACCCAGCCGGGGTCGACCGCGTTGCTCAGGACGCCGGGCCACCGTCGGGCCACGGCGAACGCGAGCGCCAGGTCCAGCAGCTTCGAGGTGGAGTACGCCTCGACCCCGTTCCAGGGACGCGCGTCGTACCGCAGGTCGGTCAGGTCGGACACACCGTCGGCGGCCATCGCCGACGACACGAACACCAGCCGCCCGGGCCGGGGCAACAGGGCCGTCAACAGGTACGGCGCGAGCACGTTGACCTGGAACGTCGACTCCAGCCCGTCCCGGGTCAACTCCCGTGCCGGGGCGTCCAGCCGGGCGATCCCCGCGTTGTGCACAACGGCGTCAAGCGGGCCGAACCCGGACAGCGACCTGGCGAGCGCCGTGGTCTCCTCGATCGAACCCAGGTCGCCGACCACGATGGCCTCCGCCGCCGGAAGCGCCGCCTTGGCGACCGCCGCCCGCTCCTCGTCGCGGGCGTGCAGCACCACCCGATGCCCCCGGGCGAGTAGTTGCGCCGCGGTCCGCCGGCCGATGCCGTCCACCGAGCCGGTGACCAGAATGCTGCCCATGTCGTTTCCTCCGTCGTCGTGCGGCCCACCCCGGCGCCGCGTGGAACTCGGCGGGAAAGCTCTCCCGGACAGCTTGGTGGCGGCTAAACGCGCGCCCGGCCAGGCGCCAAGTCGGGCCCAAGTGGCGCCTGCTGTGCTGCGTCCATGAAGAAACTTCTCGCCGCCGGCCTGGCGCTCACCGTCAGCGCCGGGCTTGTCGCGGTCACGGCCGGAACCGCGCTCGCCCGGCCCTACTGCGACGTACCCAGTCCGCCGCCCGCCTGTGACGACAGCCCGACGGAGCCGCCACCGCCTCCGGTGGGCAGCGACAAGTACCCGATGGGCGCGCTGGAGTCAGCGGAGTACATCGGCGGGGCGGTGCGGGTCAGCGGCTGGGCCAGCGACCCCAACGGCGGCCCGGTGCGGGTGACGGTGGGGACCGACGTGCCACCCGCGGTGACCCGCCCGGCGGACCTGTGGCACGCCGGACGGGGCGCCTTCGTCGGCTTCTCCTTCACGGTGCCCAGTTCGGCAGCGGCCGGGACGCACCGGTTCTGTGTCACCGCGAACAACGTGCCCGACGGCAGTCAACCGGTGCCCGAGGTCGCCCCGCTGTCCTGCCCGCAGTACACCGTCAAGCCGGTGCCGCCCGGTGACCTGACGCTGACCCCCGGGTACCACGCGGGCGAGCGCACCCTGGACGTCACCTTCACCGACGACTCGGTCCGGGAGGACAACTACCGGATCGACCTGAGCTGGTTGCGGACCACGCCGGGCGAGGACTACCCGACCACCGAGGTCGGCAGCGCCCGGGCGACCGTCCCCGGCACGTCGGACACCGGCCGGCGCACCTGGCACTTCACCGGCATGCCCCAGGCCTTCGTGCACGTCGTGGTGGTCGGGAACGAGGCCGGCCTGACGTCCGACGCGCTCACCGGGGGCGTCTCCACCCGCTGACCGGCGGCGTCTCCACCCGCTGACCGGCGGCGGGCCGGAACCCGAGCGGACCGGCCGGGACCGTCGAACGTGGGATCTGCCGGGCCGGCCCGCCCGACTAGGGTCGCAGCGTGACGACGATCGGCGTGTTCGGTCCGGTGCGGGCCGCCCGCGGCGACGCCACGATCAGCCTCGGCGCGCCCCGGCAACGGGCGGTGCTGGCCCGGCTCGTCGCCGGCGGCGGCCACGCGGTGTCGGTCGACCGGCTCGTCGAGGACCTCTGGTCGGGAGACCCACCGCCACGCGCCCAGGCGGCGCTTCAGGTGTACGTGTCGAACCTGCGGCGGGCGCTGGAACCGGACCGCCCGCCGCGCACCCCGGCCCGGGTCCTCGTCACCGCCGCCCCCGGATACGCCCTGCGGCTGCCGACCTCGGACGTGGACGCCTGGCGGTTCGAGGCGGCGCTGCGGGCGGTCACGCCGGACGCCGGGCGGCGGCCCGACGCCGCGGTCGACGGCCTCGACGCGGCGCTTGCCTGCTGGCACGAGGGCACCCCGTACGCCGAGTTCGGCGGGGAGCCGTGGGCGGAGCGGGAGAGCGAGCGGCTGGCCCAGCTCCGGCTGAGCGCCGTCGAGCAGCGGGCTAAACTCCTGCTCGACCTGAACCGGCCGGACGAGGTCGTCCGCGACCTCGACCCGCACGTGCGCGAGCACCCGCTGCGGGAACGCGGCGCCATGCTGCTCGCGGTCGCGCTCTACCGACTCGGGCGGCAGGCCGACGCGCTCGACGTGCTGCGCGCCGTCCGTGCCACGTTGGCCGAGCAGTTGGGCATCGATCCCAGCCGCGAGCTGCGGACGCTGGAGACGGATCTGCTGCGCCAGAGCCCGCGTCTGGAGGCCACCGCTGCCGCGCCGGCGGCCACGTCCCGGCCCGCCGCCACCGCCCCGGCACCCGCGACGCACCCGTTGGGCCGCGAGACCGAACTGGCCCGACTGCGGGCCGCGGCTGCCCGCGCCACCGGATCCGGTCTCGGCATCTGCTGGGTCGGCGCCGACGCGGGGGCAGGCAAGTCGACGCTTGCACAGCAGCTCGCCGGCTCCCTCGCCGCCGACGGCTGGCAGCCGGTCGTCGGGAACTGCCCACAGGTCGAGGGCGCACCGCCGGCCTGGGCCTGGCGCGAGGTGGTCACCGCCGCCCGCCGGCTCCTCCCCCTCGACGAGGCCGAGGCACACGGCCTGCGTCTGCTGCTGGACACCGACACGCCCGGCAGCGCGCACGGCGGGTACGACGAGTTCCACCTCCGCCTGGCGCTGGCCGCCTACCTGGCCCGGCTGGCCGGCCGGGCGCCCCTGCTGCTGGTGATCGAGGACGTGCACCGCGCCGACGGGGAGACGCTGCGGATCCTCCGGCACCTCGCCGCCGCCCTCGCCGAGGCGCCGGCGCTCGTCGTCGCGACGTACCGGCCGGACGAGGTCACCGACGACCTGGTGGGGGCGCGGGCGGCGCTGGCGGGGGTGCCGGCGGTCGACCTCGAACTCGGCGGCCTGGACACGGACGCCGTCGCCGAGCTGCTGCGTCGTCACGGTGTGGACAGCGCCGATCCGGAACTGCCGCACACGGTCGGGACACGCTCGGGCGGTAATCCCCTGCTCACCATCGAGCTGGCCAAACTGGTCGCGGCCGAGGGGCCGGCGGCGGCGCTCGACGGCGTGCCCGCCGGACTCGGCCACGTGCTGGCCCGCCGACTGGCACGGCTGCCGGCCGGCGCCCGCACCGTGCTGCGGCACGCGGCGGTCTGCGGCCCGGAGGCCGACGTCGACATCCTGCTCGCGATCGAGGGCGGCCCGGAGGAGCCGATCCTCGACGGCCTGGAAGCGGGCGTGACCGCGGGCCTGCTCGTCGAGCCCGCGCCGGGCCGGGTGCGGTTCGCCCACGCGCTGATGCGTGACGCGCTCTACCACAGCGTTCCCCTGCTGCGCCGTACCCGGATCCACAGCCGCATCCTCGCCGTGCTGCGCGAGCAGCGCGCCGACGACGTGGCGGCGCTGGGCCGGCACGCGCTCGCGGCCCTCACCCGGTCCACCGCCGCGGAGGCGGTCGTCCACCTCACCGCTGCCGCCCGCCGCGCCGGCGACCTCGGCGCGCCACGGGAGGCCGCCGCGCTCTGGGCCGGCGCGCTGCGCGCCGCCGACCTGGCCCCGGCCACCGCCGTCCGGACACGTCTGGACCTGCACCGTGAACTGGCCGCCGCCAGCGCGCTCGCCGGGGACGTGCTCACCGCCCGCGCCGCCCGCGCGCAGGCGCTGCGGCTGGCCGCCGACCTCGGCGATCAGGAGGCCGTGCACGCCGCGCTCACCTGCATCGACGCCCCGGTCACCTGGACCATCAGACCCGACCGGATGGTCGACGAGCCGCTGGTGCGGCTGCTGGAACGGGAGCTGACCCGGGTCGGCCAGGACCGTCCGACGCTGCGCTCACAACTGCTGAGCACACTCGCGTTCGAGATCGAGGGCGCCGACCTGGACCGCGCCGGCGAGGTCACCCGGGAGGCCGTTACGCTGGCCCGCCGCCAGAGCGACCCGGGCGTGCTCTGCCGCGCGCTCAACGCCCGCTACTTCGTCACCGTCGCTCCGGCGCACCGCGCCGAACTGCCCACGGTGGGCCGGGAACTGCTCGCGGCGGCCGAAGCGGCGGGGCTGACCGCGTACCGCTGCCAGGCCCACCACATCCTCTACCAGGCGGCGCTCGCCGACGCCGACTTCGACCGGGCCCGCCACCACGTCGACCGCGCCGTGGCGGAGGCGACCACCGGGCAGCTCGGCCTGATCCTCGCCGTCATGGGCTGGTTCACCGGCCTGCGCGCCCTGTTCCGGGGCGACCTGGACGAGGCGTCCCGACGCTACGCGGAGGTCAGTGACCGGATGAGCCGCATCGGCGGCCCGAACGCGGCGGCGATGGGCCTGATGGGCCGTTTCACCGTGCTGAGCGTGGCCGGACGCGGACACGAGGTGATCGACGAGCTTCGACAGGTGTACGCGCGGGTGCCGGACGACGCCCACGACGTGCTGGCCCACGCCCTGCTCTCCGCGGGTGACCACGACGCGGCCCGGGCGGTGTGGCGGCCGGACGCGCCGGTGCGCCCGGACTACCTGTGGCTGTACTGGATGACCCTGCGCGGTCAGGTCGCGGCCCGGCTCGGCGACCGCCCGGCCGCCCGGCGCTGCTACCGGGAGCTGACGCCGTGGGCCGGGCGCTTCGCCGGGCTGGAGTGCGGGTCGATCTCGCTCGGCCCGGTGGACCAGACCCTCGCCGAACTCGCCGCCGCGCTCGGCGAACCGGCGGTCGCCACCGCGCACCGGGACGCCGGGCTGCGGCTGGCCCGCGCCGTCGACGCGGTGCCGTGGCGCGACGACTCGGCCTACGTGGTGGCGCCGGCCTGAGCCGGTCCACCGGCCCGCTCACCCGCCGAAGACCCGCGCCTCCCGGCGACGGAAGCCCGGTCGCAACGCCGCGAGCGTCAGCCGCAGCACCGGTCCCGCGGTCCGCTTCAGCTCGGCCAACTCCTCCGGCTGCGCGTACCGCTCGATCCGGGGCAGTTCGAAACGCAGCGCGCCACCCTTGCGCACCGCCCGCTCCACCGCGTTCCAGTCCGCCACGCTCACGTATCGCCGGATCACCGGGAAGACCAGTCGCTCCTCCTCCTCGATGTGCTCGTCCAGGAGGTCACGCAGGTGGGCCAGGACCGTGGCGAGCCGACCCGCGGCGACCCGCGCCCGCTCACCCCCCGCGGCGCCGGAGGCGAACACGGCGACCAGGTCGTCCACGGCCGCGCGTGCCTCGTCCAGCACCGGATCCAGTGACGCGTGGTCGTCGCTGAGCTCCCGCAGGTCGATCTCGTCCGAGGCGGAGCGCTCCAGCACCGGCCAGAGGACCTCGTCCTCCATCCGGTGGTGATGGTGGATGCCGTCGCAGAGCAGCCGGACGTACGTCCGCAGGGCCCCCGCCCGGCGGCGGTCGTACCTGATCTGGCCGGCGGCCACGCGGTCCGCCAGGTCGGCCAGCCGCCGCGTGTCGGCCCGCATGGTGCGGTGGTTGATCCGGAAGCCGACGAGGTTCGGCCCGGTCTCGGATCCGGTCATGCTCATGTTCTCCTCCAGCCGCCTCGGTCGGCGGCCCGCTCGGTGCGATCTCGTGCCCCGAGTCTCCGGCCCCACGCATGGCGCCCACTTGGCGCCGACTTGGTCGTGCTCCCGCTCCGGCTGCGCCTCGGCACGCCGCCGCCCCTTCCGGAGCGGGCACCGGTGGCCGGGAACGGAACCCGGGCCGCCCGAACGGGTTGACCGGCGACGAAGAAGGCCATCAGGTGGCCCGGTGATCCGTAGGGTTCGGGTCGGCAGCAGGCAGAGCGCCGGATGAGGGGCGGCCGAGGACCGGTGGGAGCGCGCACGCATCGCCCGTCGCCGGCGTTGCTTGTCAGCCTGACCGTCTCGACCGGCCTGCTGGCGGCGCTGAGCGCGGCCATCCGGAGCGGTCGGGTGCCGCCCTGGGAGCGGGACCTGTTCGCCCTGCTCAATCACCTTCCCGCCGGGCTGACTCCGGTCCTGGTCCTGATCATGCAGCTCGGCTCGTACCCCGCGGTGTTCGTCGCCGCCGCGGCAGCCGTCGTCGCCCGCCGGATCAACGCCGCGTGGGGTCTCCTGCTGGCCGGGAACCTGGCGTACTGGCTCGCGGTCGTCGTCAAGGCCGCGGTCGCCCGGCAGCGGCCGGCGGCGCTGCTCACCGACGTGGTCCTGCGCGAGACGATCACCGGGCGGTTCGGATACCCCTCGGGACACGTCGCGGTCGCCACCGCCCTGGCGCTCGTCGCGGCGCGGGCCGGCGGCGACCGGTGGCGCCGGGCGGCCTGGGTGGTGATCGGGCTGGTCGCCGTCGCGCGGATCCACGTCGGGGCGCACCTGCCGGTCGACGTGGTCGGCGGCGCCCTCGTCGGCTGGCTCGCGGTGTGTCTGACCCGGCTCGTGTCCGGCGAGGTAGGCCCGCAACTGTCGACGCCCGCCCTGCGGGCCGCGCTCGGCCGACGCGGGATCGAGGTGGCGCGGCTCGCGCCGATCCACGGCGACGCCCGCGGGTCGCAGCCGTGGCAGGCGGTCACCACCGACGGGCGTCGACTGTTCGTCAAGGTGACCGGCGGTGAGCAACGCGACGCGGACTGGATCTACAAGCTCTACCGACGGGTACGCTACCGCCACGTGGCGGACGCGCCGCCGTACCTGAGCGCCGGGCAGCAGAGCGAGCACGAGACCTGCCTGACGCTGCTGGCCGAACGCGCCGGCGTCCGGGTGCCGGCGGTCGTCACCACCGCCGCCATGCCCGGCGGTGACGCCGTCCTGGTGCAGGAGTTCGTCGACGCCGTCCCGCTGCACGCCGCCGTCGGGCCGGTCCCGATCGCCGCCGTGCGCGACGCCTGGGACCAGGTGGCGCGCCTGCACCGGGCGGGCATCGCGCACCGTGACCTGCGCGCCGCGAACCTGCTCGTCGGCCGGGACCGCGCCCACCTGGTGGACCTGGGCTTCGGCGCCGACGACGCCACGGCCGAGCAGCGGGCCCGCGACGTCGTCGAGCTGATGGTCGCCCTGTCCACACGGGCCGAGCCGGCAAGCGTGGTCGCCGCCGCGATCGACGGCCTGGGGGCGGCTGCGGTGGCGGACAGCGTGCCCTTCCTGCAGCCCGCGGTGCTCTCCCGCGCCGGCCGTAGCGCCGCACGCGGCCACCCCGGCATGCTGGCCCACCTGCACCGGGAGATCCTGCGGCGCTGCCCCGACCGGGACCGCCCGGCGGCGAAGGTGGTCCGGATCAGCCGCCGTTCGGTCCTGGAACTGCTGGTGCTGGGGTTGATCGTGCACCTGCTGCTCCCCCAGCTCGGTGAGGTACGCACCGCGGCGCGTCTCATCGTGCACGCCAACCCGGTCACGGTCGCCGCGGCACTGCTCGCCTCCGCTCTCACCTACCTGCTCAGCGGCATCGTGCTCCGGCTGGCCGCGGCCAGGCGGGTCCCGCTGGGCGAGGCGACCCTGGTGCAGGTCGCCGCGTCGTTCGCCAACCGGCTGGCTCCCGGCAGCCTCGGCGGCGCGGCCCTCAGCCTGCGGTACCTGCACCAGAAGAAGCTCGCCGCCGCCGACGCGGGCACCACCGTGGCCGTCTCCCGCACGGCGGGCGTGTTGTCGGTCGTGCTGCTCCTACCGGTGCTGCTGCCGTTCGCCCGTCAACCCGCCCGCATCCTCACCCACGCCGCGACCAGGGCGTTACCGCTGTTGCTCGGCGCTCTGGCCGTTCTCCTCGTCCTGGCGGCCGTGCTCGCCGTACCCCGGATCCGGCGGCGCGGACGCGCGGCGGCCGGCCAGGTCGTGGCCGCGCTGCGCGTCCTGACCCGCCAGCACGGCCTGCGGTGGCTCGTCGTGGCGTCGACGGCGCTCACCCTCACCTACGGCCTCTGTCTCTACCTCGCGCTGCTCGCCACCGGCCCGGTCCCCCTCGCACACCTGCCCCCGGTGATCCTGGTCTGCCTCGTCGGTGAGGGTGTCTCGTCCGCCGCGCCCACCCCCGGTGGTCTCGGCGCGACCGAAGCCGCACTCGTCTCCGGCCTGCTGCTCTACGGGATACCGCTGGACGCCGCCGTCGCGGGCACCCTGATCTACCGCGTCGCGACGTTCTGGCTTCCGGTGCCGCCGGGCTATCTCGCTCTCCGGCTCCTGACCCGCCGCCGGCTGCTGTGAACGCTTGCAGGTGCGGGTCCTCGGCAGTGTTTCCCGGAAAACACCTACGGCTTGCTCATCCGTTCGAGGAGGAACCGGACCGCGTCCTGGTATTCGGGTTGGGTGTGGTACGGCCAGTGGCGTTCGACCGGGGGTGGGACGGTGTCCGCGGGCTCCACGGTGACGTTGCGCGGATCCCGCAGGCGCACGTCGACCGTCGCGGCCACCCCCGGCACGCCAGGCACCACGTCGGGGTGTCCGAAGATCGACGCGCCGATCGGGTCGGTGTCGCGCCAGAGATTGCGCCACCGCCAGTCGATCCGCTCGCCGAGATCGCACAGCACCCGTTCGCCGAGGAAGGCGGGGTACAGGCGGGCGTAGATGCGATACAGGGGGCTGCCGTGCGTCAGCAGCGCGACCCGGGGCAGAGCCTCGGGCGGCAGTTGCAGGACGGTGGCGGCGGCCAGCACGGAGCCGTGGCTGTGCCCCGAGATCACCACCGGCCCCCGGGCGGCGAGCGCGCACACCCGGCGGGTCAACTCGGGCACGGCGCGGGCCGCGTAGCAGGGCGGCGCGAACGGGTGCACCGTACGTGGCCAGAACGTGCCCAGGTCCCACAGCACACCGACGAGCCGGCGGGTCTCCGGCGACCGGTACGCCCGGTAGCCCAGGATCAGCAGTCCGACGACGAGGAGGCTGATGATCCAGATACCGATGTCGGTGACGTAGGCGGTGAGCACGGCGAGGACGTCATGCCGCCGGTTGAGGCGTGCGGCGAGCTGGGTGGGTCCGGTCCCGACGAGATCGAGCGCGACTGTGGCGAGACCGAGCGAGGACACCACGAAGAACGCGACGAGCGTCGGCCCGAGTTCCTCGGTGACGAAGGAGCTGGCGATCGTCTCGCGGACCGCGTCGAGCCGGGGCGCCGCCGAGGCGGGCGCGTCCGGAAAGTCCCGCTCGACCACGCGCCGCGCGTACGCCCGGCGGCGGCGTCGGGCGGCCGGCAGGGTGACGGCGACCGCGGCGGTGACGACAAGCAACGCGGCGAGCCCGGCGAGCGCGGCCCACCAGTACGCCACCGGCGGCTCCAGCGGGCCCAGCGCGGGCGGGCTGGGCCGGATCGGATCAGGAATGCGGCCCCGGTCGAGCTGGTCCGCGGTCCGGAACACAAGCGTGGTGGTGTACGCGGACGCGACTGTCACCGACATCGCCGCCACGAGCGGTGTGCCGAGTCCGCGGAGCAGTGCGCGCGCGCCGGCCGGCCGGGTGCGCTGCCGGACGAGGGTCACGGCGGCGATCAGGACCAGCAGCAGCCCCTGCGCCGCGAACAGGCCGGCGACGGCACCCTCGTACCCGGGCATCTGCCCGACCACCACGGCAACCTCCCGCAGGGACGCGGCATACCCCAGGCTCGACACGGTGGCCACCGCGACGAAGATCCACAGCAGGCGTCGCAACGGTCCGGCCCACGCCGAGGGGACCGTCGCCAGCAGCAGCGCGGCGCAGAACGCCACGAGTCCGGCGGCAAGGCCGAAGAATCCGACGGCGACGCCGTTCCACCGGCCGTGCGACACCGCGACGACCAGGCTGACATCGACCGTGCCGGCGCCCAGGCCGACGTGGATCTGCCGCAGCCATGAGGTCATCCGCTCGTCGTGCCAGATGCCGGGCGCGGCAAGACTCCCGGTCGACTCCAGGAACCGCTCGCGCGGCGGCGCCGTGCCGAAGCCCTCGAAGGCGCGTGCCGATCGCGACCCGACGGCCCAGAACACACGCAACGCCAGCAGCGGCACCAACGCCAGCACCGCCAGGCGCGGGCCCATCGGCAACGCGACGAGCCACGACAGGTACGGCCGCCCGTCCCGACACTCCGGGTGTGGCACGCACTGCCAGCCGGGCAGATTCATCGTGACCCCGACCAGCGCCAGCGTGATCGCCATGGTCAGCGAGCCGGCGAGCAGGCGACACAACCCGCCGAGCAGGCCGAACCGGTCCGCCAGCGTGGGACGGAGCCATACCGCGAGGTTACCCAGCATGAACGGCAACAACAGCAGCATCGACGCCGTCCGCACCGCCACCCCGGCGGTCAGGGCCCCCCACCGGTACGCCTCCACCACCACGCCGGGGGTGGCGCCGCCCGCCGTGCCGAGCCCCTCCCGGACCCGGTAGAAGCCGGCGTGCCGGTTCCCCGCCACCCGCACCACGATCGGATGGTCGACGATCGTCTCCGCCGAGGCACCGGACACACCATGAACACGCAGCTCAACAGCCTCGTCACCGCGCGCCGCCACCACGATGACAGCCTCACAAAGACGTTCCCTGTCCCGCTGCCGAAATGCCGGAAACAGCGTCGCGCCGTGGTCCGGCGCGCACGGAGTCGCCCGGCGCGATCAGCGGACGTGGACGAAGACCGGGTTCGAGTAGAACCACAGGTCCTCCCACGGGCTCTCCAGCCCGTCGGCGAGCGGCTCGGCCTCGTCGGTGCTGGTGCCCCGCACCCGGGCGTACAGGTCCCTGTCCACGTCCCGCAGGGTGTGGCGGATGACGTGGTCGGCGCCCTGCCGGCGCCAGTCGCGGGGACCGAAACGGGCGACGACGCCTGTGGTGGGATTGGTGTCGGCGTCCGGGTCGGGGTTCGGGCCGGTGATCCGGCCGACGATCAGGTCGACGCGGCGGACCTCGGGACGGTCGCCGTTGGCGTTGCGGCCGTGCAGCGGCCGGAACCGGATCTCGATCTCGACGTCGCGGCGCTGGCGGCGGCTGACCGTGATGGTCTGCCCGGTCTCGGCCGTGCGGCCCTGGGACCGGGCGGTGAGGTCGAGGCCGGTGACGAGGTCGCCGGTGGTGACCCAGATCCGCCCGTTGCGCAGGCCGTCCATGATGTCGCCGTAGTCCTGCCGGGCCAGCACGTAGGTCTTGCTGTACTCGCCGGGCCAGAAGTCGGAGCCGCCGCGGGTCCAGTGCACGTGCGAGTCGGAGGTGGCGGTGATCCACCAACGGCGCCCCTCGCCGAGCAGGGAGTCCCACAGCCCACCGACCCGGGCGGTCATCTGGTCGTAGCCGCCGTAGGTCGGATGGTTGCCGTACCCGCCACGGCTGCCGCCGTTGAGCGGCCCGGCCTGGTGTCCGGGGGCGCCTTCGAAGCCGACGTACACCTCGGGCGCGACGTTGTGGCCGTTGCGGAACTCCCGCGGGGTGTCCTGGCCGTAGACGCCGAGACCGGTGGCCGACCGCGAGGTGTGGTGGGCGATCACCAGCGGCTTGAGCGGCATGCCGCGGGCCACCTTGAGGAACTCGACCATCTTGGCCTCGGTGTCGCGGCCCGGGTCGGCCGGGAACGGGTCCCGCTTGGCGAAGCGGCTCTCCAGCTCGAAGAGCATCTTCGCCTCGTCGTCGTGGCGCGGGATCATCAGGGTGTGGTGGTCCAGCGCCGGCGCGTCGAACTCCATGCCCCAGAACTGCAACACCTCCGGCACCAGCCTGCGGGACCGCAGCAGATCGGGGTACGCCTGCTCAAGGTTGACCTTCGAGTGGGTGGGACCGCCGTGGTCGGTGCACATCGCCCAGCTCAGGCCGAAGTTCTTCGCCATGATCGCGTTGGTGACGATGGGATACACCGCGTCGGCGCCCTTGTGGAACGTCGGCGGGTTCGTCGAGGTGTCGAACTCGCCGCTGTACTCGGAGTGGACGTGGTGGTCACCGGCCCGCCACGCCCGATTGCGATTCCCGCCCCGCTGGGCCTCCGCGCTCCTGTTCTCCCGGGCCGCCGCGGGCTCGCCGCCGACAAGTGGGCCGGCGGCGGCGAGCGTCGCGCCGACGCCCGCGTACTTGACCAACTGCCGCCGGGACACCTGCGGTCGGTCGGCGTTGTCCCTGTCCCTGTCCGTCACGAGCACTCCTCGGTTCCGTCCGTCTCACGTCCTGCGGTGAGCCTTGAGGAGCCGTCTGAACTGCGGCTGCATGATCGGCGGGCAGCAGATGAACAGCGGACCGAGACCGGCCGGATTCGAACATCCGCAGATCAGATGAAGACCGCAACCGCAATAGGCAGATCGGACTCGGGCGAGGCCACAAATGACCGGCGACTGCAATAAATGGAGATTCCCCTCTCTGCCGACGAATTTCCTGGGCGACGGGGGAAACCGAATCTATGCTTGCCGCCGAATGCGCTGCGGCCTATCCGGGCCGAGCGGACGCCCGTAAAGGATTTGCGAATGCGCCGGAAGTCTGCCCTGCCCGACGACGTCGCGAGCGTCGACGAGACCACACCGGACGGCGAGCCGCCGGCCCCGACCGCGGCGGGCGTCGCGCGCCGGTCGGCGATCGACGAGGAACAGGCGTTCCTCGACCTGGCCGCGGCCCGGCGCGACAGACTCGCCGACCACCTGGCGGCCGAGCTTTCGGCAGACGCCCCGGACGCGTTGGCACGAGCCCGGCAGCGCATGCTCCGCCAGCGGCACGAAGAGCTACGGCGAGCACGGGACGGGCTGGTTTTCGGCCGCCTCGACGCCCTTGACGGCACCGTGCGACACATCGGCCGGATCGGTCTCCGCACCGACCGCGAGGACGGTGAGCCGCTGCTTGTCGATTGGCGCGCGCCCGCAGCTCGGCCGTTCTACACCGCGACCGCTGTCGACCCACAGGGCCAGGCGCGGCGCCGTCACATCCGCACGACGGGACCGGCAGTCGTCGGCGTGGACGACGAGCCACTGGACGGGACCACGACGACGGAACTCGTCGGCGAAGGCGCTCTGCTGGCCGCCCTCGACAAGCGGCGCACCGGCCGCATGTCGACGGCGATCGCCACGCTGCAACGCGAACAGGACGACATCATCCGGGCCGAGGCGACCGGTCCGCTCATCGTTCAGGGCGGTCCCGGCACCGGCAAGACAGTGGTTGCCCTGCACCGCGTCGCCTACCTGCTGTTCGCCCACCCGACGATGGCCGAACAGGCCGTCCTGGTCCTCGGCCCGTCGTCGCGGTTCCTCGACTACATCGCCCAGGTGCTACCCGCGCTCGGTGAGACCGCCGTCGTCTCGGCGACCTGCGACACCCTGCTGCCCCCGATTCGCGTGAGCCGCGACGAGAGCCGGCTCCTCGCCGAGATCAAGGGCCGCGCCCTCTGGCAACCCGCGCTCGAAAGCTACGTCACGTCGCTGCTCCCCCGGCCCCGCGAGCTGAAGCTGCGCTGGGAGGGCGAGTTCTTCGTCATCACGGCCGAAGCGGTGGCGCAGGCGCTCGCCTCCGCGGTGCCGGGGCGCCCGTACCACCGCGCCCGCGCGGCGTTCGCCGAGCAGGTGCACCGCCTCCTCGCCGACGTCGTCGTCGAGCAGCGCGAGGCGCTGATGAACGAGATGGAGGAGGGCTTCGAGGACATCCTCGCCCGCGTCGACCGGAGCATGCGGCACGACCACCGCTCCGGCCGGACGCCGACCGGAAGTGACATCGACGGACTGCTCTCCGAGGAGGAGATCGACCACCTCCGTGAGCGGATCGCCGCGAACGCCGCCATCGCCCGGTTCATCGAGGCATGGTGGCCCACCCTCGACGCCGGAACCCTGCTTGGTGATCTCCTGACCGACCGCACGATGCTGGCCCGGTTCGCCCCGCAACTGTCCCCGGCGGAGGTCGCCGCCGTCTCGGCCGAGCCCACCGGATGGGCATCGAGCGACATCCCCCTGCTCGACACCCTCGCCGACCTGCTCGGCGAGGTCGACGCCCCGCAACCGCAGGGCGAGTTCGTCGCCGACCGCGCTCGCCGGCAGCGCGGATGGGTGTACGGCCACGTCGTCATCGACGAGGCGCAGGAGCTGTCCGAGATGCAGTGGCACATGGTCCTCCGGCGCTGTCCCAGTCGATCCATCACCGCCGTCGGCGACATCGACCAGGCGGAGGCAGCGCACCGGCACACCAGTTGGGCGCAAGCGGTGCACGCTGTTCTCGGAGACCGCTGGACCGCCGCGGAACTGACCATCTGCTACCGGACCCCACGAGAGGTCATGGATCTCACCGAACCGGTCCTGGCGAAGGCGGGCAGCCGCAACACGCCACCACGGGCGGTACGCTCCTCCGGCATCGCCCCCTGGCAACTCACGATCACGCCCGCCGAGCTCGCCGACGCCGCCGCCCGAGCCGTGCGACAGCTACGGCAACGGTGGCACGGCGGCACGGTCGGCGTCATCGCCCCCGCGGACCGCGTCGCCGAACTCCTGGCCGTGCTGCGTGATGTGCCGGTGCTCACCGCGACCCAGGCCAAGGGACTGGAGTGGGACGCGACGCTCCTCGTCGACCCTCGGGGCATCGCCGCGGAGCCACGCGGCTGGAACGGCCTCTACGTCGCGCTGACCCGATGCACCCAGGAACTCGGGCAGTTGATACTCGCGCACCAGTCGTCACGTACCGGGGCACCACGGCCACTACTCGAGGTGGAACGTGGCCGAGGCGCGGTCGGCGCTTGAGGCGACGGTGAGGGATCAGTAGACGTAGGGCCAGGCGGCGGCGTCGTAGCCGATGCGGTTGACGCCGAGCAGCGACGCGCCGTTGTCGGCGTAGTAGTGGTAGAACAGCACGTCACCGTCGGTGTCGGCGAGGACCGCCTGGTGGCCGGGTCCGTGCACGCTCCCGTGCGAGGCCAGGATCTGGGTGCCGCCGCTGGAGAGCATGTCCCGGCCGGCGCGGTCGACGAACGGCCCGGTCGGGCTCGCCGAGCGACCGACCATGACCCGGTAGGTGCTGGCGGCGCCCTGGCAGCAACGGTCGAACGAGACGTACAGGTAGTACCACGAGCCGCGCTTGACCAGGACCGGCGCTTCGATGCCGGGGCCGTAGGCGGCGAGGCTGTGCATGGCGCTGCCGAGCCGGCGGCCGGTGGCCGGGTCGATCTGGATCATCTTGATGCCGGACCAGAACGAGCCGAAGCTGAGCCACAGGCGGCCCTGGTCGTCGACTGTGAGATTCGGGTCGATGGCGTTGAAGGTGTCCGAGGTCCGCGATTCGATGACCAGCCCGTCGTTGGTCCAACTCCCGGAGGCGCCGGTGGCGCTGGTGGCCAGGAAGATCGCCGAGCGGTTGGACCCGAAGGTCGACGCCGAGTAGTACAGGTGGTAGCGCCCGTTTCGGTAGGACAGATCGGGCGCCCAGAGGTTACGCGCGCCGCCGGTGTAGGTGGTGGTCCACGGTGCGCCTCCGGGGAAGACGGCGCCCGCGTTGCGGTAGGTGACCCGGTCGGTGGAGGTCTTCAGGGCGATGTTGTCACCGGTGTGCGCGACGAGGTAGGTGCCGTCGGGTCGTTTGACCACGGTCGGGTCGTGGACGCCGATGTCCCCGGAGACCGTCATGGGCTGCGGGTAGGCCGGCGCCGGGGTGCTCGGCGTGCCGCCACCCAGGCGGATCAGCTGCCACTGCTGGTTGGCCCCGTCGAGATCGGAGTAGCCGGCCAACCGGCCGCCGTCGGCCGTCGACCACTCCCACACGTCGATGACCTTGCTCCACTGGCGGTTCACGAACCGCACGAACCCACCCGCGGAATCCTGCAACCGGAACTGCTGGGTCGGCGAGGACCGGTCGGTGCTCTGCACCAGTTGGGTGCCGTCGCCGCCGCCGGGCAACTCCAGCACCTTCCCGCTGTGCCGCGACCGGACCTTGTAGAACCCACCACCGGCATCGACGAACTGCCACTGCTGCACCGCGAGGTCATTACGTGTCCACTGGTTGACAGGCGCGTTCTCCGCCGTCGACCAGTCGTACAGGTCCATCGCCTTGCCACTGTGCCGGTTCACGAACACGTACGACGCCGACGTGTCCACAGTCGCCGCCGAGGCGGACGGCACCCCGTACGCCACCCCCGCGCTCAGCAGCAGGCCCACCGCGCCCAGCACCGCCACGACCCGCCGACCCCGCGACCGCGACGCCCGACCCGTCCCTGCCATGGAAACCTCCTGCGACCTCGTCAGCTCGCGTGGCCGAACAGCCCTCGGCGGTGGTTACACACCGGTTAACGAATGTTCACGTTAACATCGAAGCTTGTCAAGGCGTGAGCGCGCGGGCACGTCAGGGGGTCGTGCGGCGACGCCCCAACGCCGGGATCTCGATGAGCAGGTGCGGGTGCGGCAGTTGGTGCACGGCGACCGTGGTGCGGGTCGGGCCGGTCTCGTCGAGGTATTCGGCGTAGACCTCGTGGTAGCCGCCGAAGCCGTTCATGTCGACCAGGTAGGTGGTGACCTGGACCAGGAACGGCCTGCCGCAGTGGGCCTACATGAAGGACGCCGCGTTGCAGTACCGCGGCTGCGCCCAGCCGGCCTCAGTCCCAGGCCGTGACCTCGTCCGCGACGAGCGCACGCCTACCCTCGAAGGCACGGTACGGTCCGGAGGCACCGAGCCGGAATCGACCGTCGAGGTCGCGATGGGCAAACTCGACCACGGTCCCGCGCACGGTCACCAACTGCGGCGGCTCCGGCGCCGGCGAGCCCGTCGACAACACGAGCAACGTGCCTTCGGTCAGGTCCACGTCGCGTACGACGAACGCGGTGTCGGTGATGACCCGTTCGACGGTGGCCGTCACGGTCAGCCGCTCACCCACCTCGGCCCGCGCGACCGTCCCCAGCCGGACGGTGGACGTCGGCTCGGGGCTGGGCTGCGGCGCGGCCGGTCGGCTCGCGCAACCGGCCACGAGCAGAACCGCCACCGGCACCGCCACCAGTGCCCGGCGCGTACGGTGCCGCCGCCTGTCCATCAATGGTTCCCCCTCCGCCTCGCCGCGCAGGTAGGAACGTTCCCCGGCATGTGACGGCATCAGCGCGGGACCATGACGATCACGTGACGATCGAGGCGCTCGCGATGCGCCCGCATTCGACTCCACCGCGCGGCCGGCGAACAGACGCGGGATGCGTCCGAGGCCGTGCGGTGCGTACAGTTCCGGGTCGGAGTTGAGGTGGGCCGGGTAGGTCCGGCGCAGGGAACGGGACGAGACAGCGACGCATGACGGCGGACAAAATTACCGAAACCGGTCAGAACGGCATTGACCGCGGGCTGCTGGAGACCTGTCTCAGCGTCTTCGAGGCGTTGGAGGACCTGCCTCCCGATCACCCCGACGTGGTGCGGGTGCAACGGGCCACCGCGAAGCTCTACAAGGTGATCAAGCAGCGGCGACGCGAGGAACGGCGGGATGCCATCGCGGCGGCCGACCGCGCGGTGACGGCGGCCACCGCCACCGGCGCCCCGGGCCGGATCGACGACGAGACCCAGGGCATCCCGCTCGCCTCCCCCACCGCCGGCGCCACGGCCGGCTTCCTGCACAATCCGCGCGGCTGCTACATCTGCAAGCAGCGCTACCGCGAGGTGGACGCCTTCTACCATCAGCTCTGCCCGCCCTGCGCCGCGCTCAACCGGGAGCGCCGGAACGCCCGCACCGACCTGACCGGCCGGCGCGCGCTGCTCACCGGCGGCCGAGCCAAGATCGGCATGTACATCGCGCTACGGCTGCTGCGCGACGGCGCGCACACCACGGTGACCACGCGGTTTCCCCATGACGCGGTCCGCCGATTCGCCGCGATGCCGGACAGCGGGGACTGGCTGCACCGCCTGCGAATCGTCGGGATCGACCTGCGCGACCCCGCCCAGGTCATCGCCCTCGCCGACTCGGTAAGCGCCCAGGGACCACTCGACATCCTGATCAACAATGCGGCGCAGACCGTCCGCCGCACGCCCGGGGCGTACGCGCAACTCGTCGCCGCGGAGGCGGCGGCCCTGCCGGACGGCCCCTTGCCGGAGCTGATCACGTTCGCCAAACCCACCGGCCAGGGCGACCCGGCGGGCCGTATCGCCCCGCCGCAGCCGGCCACGATCACCCCGCAGGCGCTCACCGCGTTGGCGCTGACCGGCGGCTCCGCCTCGCCGGAACGGATCGCGGCAGCCAGCGCCATCGACGCCGGCGGCCTGGTGCCGGACCTCGACCCGGTCAACAGTTGGGTGCAGCGGGTGCACGAGGTGGACCCGGTCGAGCTGCTCGAAGTGCAGCTGTGCAACGTGACCGCGCCGTTCGTGCTGGTCAGCCGACTGCGACCGGCGATGGCCGCAGCGACCGCCCGCCGGAAGTACGTGGTGAACGTGTCGGCGATGGAGGGCCAGTTCGCCCGCGGCTACAAGGGGCCGGGGCACCCGCACACCAACATGGCCAAGGCCGCGCTGAACATGCTCACCCGAACCAGCGCCCAGGAAATGCTTGCCGACGGCATCCTCATGACAAGCGTCGACACCGGCTGGATCACCGACGAGCGGCCCCACCCGACGAAGATGCGGCTGGCGGACGCCGGCTTCCACGCCCCGCTGGACCTGGTCGACGGCGCGGCCCGGGTCTACGACCCGATCGTTCGCGGCGAACAGGGCGAAGACCTGTACGGCTGCTTCCTGAAGGACTACGCGCCCTGCGCCTGGTGATCACAGCGCGCCCAGGCCGAACCGGCCGCCCGACACCGACCTGGCGCTCGCCGCCGGACGACGCGCCACTCCTCTTCGCCACGATGACCGGCCGGCGGACAGCCGGTCAGGCGTGCACCGGGGAGCCGAAGACCAGGTCGAGGTGAGCATCCAGCGCCACCAACGCCTGCTCGCTGGTGTACTGCCCACCGAGGAGGTAGACGCCCAATCCTTCCATAAGCGCCAGCAGGCCGGCCGCGACATCGGCGGCGTTGCTGACCGGCAGCATGCTGGCGATGAACCCGGTCATCTGCTCGGTGCCCTCGCGCAGTCCGGTCGCGGCCCGCGGCCGTACCGCGGTGTAGGCGAGGAAGGCCAGCGCCACCCGTCCGTCGTCGCGGGTCCGCTCGTCGAGCGGTAGCAGGGCGACGATCATCGTGCGAAGCACCTGCCGAGCGGAGGGGTTCCCGCCCAGGCGGGCCAACGCCTCGGTCACCCGGACCTGGCTGCGCTCGCGGACCACCGCCAGGGCGAACGTCATCATCTCGTCCTTGGTGCGGAAGTAGTGCTGGACCATCCCGGCGGACACGCCCGCCTGCGCCGCGACGTGACGAAGGCTCACGGCCTCCAGGCCCTGCTCGGCGGCGACTCGCATCAGCGCGTCAGCGATGAGGGTGCGTCGCTGACGGTGGTCGACCTTCTTGGGCATGGCCTCGATCGTTTCACAGTGGGTTACTCGGGCAGCCCGCCCGGGCGGCAGGCGGTCACCGGGCGACGCCTCCGGTCACGGGCGTGCCTCGTGCGCTGCGCAGAAGCCCGTCGGGGTCGTCCGCGTACAGCCGCAACTCGTCCATCGGCTCGGACCGGCCCTTGGGCAGGTCGAATGCCGTCGGTTGGCGCCGCAGGGCCTCGACATCCGTCCACGGGATCCAGATGTCGACGCTCGAATTCAGCCGGACCCGAAGGCCCCTGTCGCCGACGACGTGTGGGTTGATCCGCATGCTCGCGTAGAGGCCGGTCATCCAGAGCAGGCCCCAGACCCCGAGGACGAGCACGATCCAGCGGGCCGGCTCCCAGGGCACCACGTTGGCGACGACCAGGTCGAAGATCGGGATCTCCACGACCGACAGGCCGATGAAGATGCCCAGGATCGGTTTCACCACGCCCAGGTAGCCGAACGGCTCGTCGCCCGGCGCCAGCGGCAGCGGCCTGCGCCGCGCCCACACGTACAGGCTGCGCCACATCGCGGCCTCCATCGCGGCGGCCCTGCGCAGCAGCAGGCCCGCCTTCGCCCCGGCCGGGGTCTTCATGTCGGTCATGGTCGTCCTCGCGGTGCTGGTCGGGCGATCAGTGAACGGTAACGGTCCCGGCACCGCCGTCGACGGTGACGAGTTGACCATTGGAGATCGTTTGGGTGGCGTCGGGTACGCAGATGACGGCGGGGATGCCGTACTCACGGGCGACGGTCGGGCCGTGGGCCATGATCGCTCCGGTCTCGGTGACCAGGGCCGCGGCGGTGAGGAACAGCGGGGTCCAGCCGGGATCGGTGGTCGCGGCGACCAGGACCTCGCCGGGCTCGACGCGGGCGGTGCCCGGATCGTGGACGACTCGCGCGGGGCCGGTCGCCCGCCCTGCCGACGCGCCCACGCCGGTCCGGGTGCCGCCGAGGGCTGGTGCCGCCGGTAATACGGTCTCGACGTCGGTGCCGTCGGAGAGCAGCGCCACCGGCACGGCCCTACGGCGCAGTTCCCTGCGGTGCACCGCCCTGCGGGAGGCGACCGTCGGCCGGTGATCGATGCTCCCGTGCACCGCGCCGGGCAACTCGTCGAGCGTCAGGAACATGATGTCGTCGGGCTGCTCCAGGAGCCCCGCCCCCTGCAACTCGGCGCCGATGAGTAGCAGCTGCCGGCGCCTTTCCCGCAACGGGTACAGCCCTGCGAACTTGCCGGCCTCGCGCAGGCCGGCCAACAGACGGGCTCGGCGCAGCAGGAACCCGGCGATCGTGCCCCGCAGCGGCCGTCGACGGCGAGCCCGCCCGACCAGCTCCTCCAGAGTGGCCTCCGCCGTGGCGGCAGCCCGTCGGAAGCGCTGGTCCGGTCCCTGTTGCGGGTCGGTGATCCGCAGGTAGTTGGCGATCGCCGCGAAGACCGGGGTGGGATCCTCCGCCCAGCGCGGTACGCCGAGGTCGACCTCGGCGACGCCGCGGTGACCGTAGGCGGCCAGGAAGTCGACCATCCCGACGTCGGGTAGCGTGCCGTCCAGATATCGGGCGGTCAGTTCGTACGGCGGGGTGTCGAGCAGCAACCGACGGTGGTCGGCCGCCCTCTGGGCGAGCCGCCAGAGCGCGAGATTCATCTCGATGGTCACGTTGTGCGGCATCCCAGCCAGCACGGTGTGGATCTCATCCTGGCTCGCAATGCCCCTGAGCAGCGAAGCCGGCAACGCGCTGGCGAGCATCCCGGCGACGATCGGCCACATGATCGCGTCGGCGTCGTCCGCAGAGTCCTGCGCCTGGAGGAAACGTAGCCTGTCGGCGGCGCTGCGCAGGTCGGCGGGGGCCGCCGAACGCACCTTGAGCTCCTCGATCGCTCGGAACATCCGGGTCCGCGCGGCCTCGGGACCGGCCAGCGCACGGAGGATCCCCACCACCGCGCGGGCCGCCGTCCGCAGTGCCGGCCCCGGAGCACCACGCCCCGCGCCCCCCTCGGTCGGCGCGAACCGCGGGTCCGTCAGGACATGCTGCAACACCGTCTGCGCCCGCGGGCCGAAGTCCACCGCCATGAGCTTGACGAGCCGCTTGCGGGACGACCTGCTCCGGACCAGATCGGTCAGGTCACCGTAGAGGCGACCGCCGATGTCGACGATCTCGACCCGCACGCCGAGCGCGGCGAGCATCCCGGCGATCTGCGACCGCAGGGACGACATGCCCATCGGGGTGACCGGCTGCAGCATCCCCTGGACATGGCCGAACTCCACATAGACCCGAGGGGACGGCTTCCCGGTTTCCGGAGGGAGGGGGAAGAGGCTGGTGACCGGCCGGGACTGCAGCAACCACAGCACACCGTCCGCGTCGAACGCCCACTCCACGTCCTGCGGGCAGCCGAAGTGACCCTGCAGTCGTTCGCCCGCCGCCCGCAGCTCCGCCAGGTGCGCCGACGTCAGACAGCCCGCTTCCGCTCGGGTCACCCCGTCCAGGACGTAGTGATCCACCACCGCCGCCCCGTCCACCACAGTCGTGCCGAGGCCCGGCGCAGCGTCGACCGCCATCTCGTCGCGCCTGCCGGTCAGCGGGTTCGCGGTGAACAGCACTCCGGACACCGAGGGAACGACCATCCGCTGCACGACGACCGCCATCCACACCGTTTGATGGCCGACCTGGTGGGCATCGCGGTAGGCGGTGGCACGGACGCTGTGCAACGAATCCCGACACTTCGCGATCGCGGCGATCAACCCGGCGACGCCGACGACGTTCAGAACGGTGTCCTGCTGCCCGGCGAAGCTTGCCTCAGGCAGATCCTCCGCGGTGGCGCTCGAGCGCACCGCCACCGGACCCGCACCGAGTCGCTCGTACGCGGCCACGATCTCCGCCTGCGGCATGACGCCGAGACGGTGCGCCTCGGCGGTGACGCAGAACCCCTCGGGAACCCGCTCACCCCGGCGGATCAGCTCGCCCAGTCCGGCCGCCTTGCCACCCACCAGGTCGACCGTGTCGACGGCGGCCCCGGACAGCGGAATCACGTACATCGGGCCTCTTCCTCGTTGCAATACAACCGCATTGCATTGAACGGTACCCGGTTGGCAATACGATCGCAATGCCAACCGGGCGCCCGGAGGATCGGGGCAGCGCGCGCTGCGCCACTCCCCCGAGTCGTTCCGGTCCGGCCGTGACACGGCCGTCACGCCGAGGTCGAGTGACGGTCATCGACATGCCGGTCGCCCTGGCACCCGCCCGGCAGACCTGGACCACCTGGGGGAACCCTGGAACCTGAGGTGCTGGCGCTCGCCGGGAGCGCCGCCGCCACCGTCGTGCGGTTGCTGACGACGGACGCGTGGGAAAGCGGTAAGCAGGCGGTCGGTGGATTGTGGCGTCGGGTCGGACCGGACCGGCCGCAGGCGGTGGAGGCCGCGCTGGTGCGGACCCGCGCCGAGGTTCTGACGGCCCGCGACGCCGGCGATCCCGACGCTCGAGGCAGGCCCGGTTGCGGGGTCGGTGACAGCGGCTCCGGCGACAGCGACCGCGAGCAGCAGCACGATCCAGAGCGGGACGGCGCCGACGTCGCGCGGTTCGGGTCAGGTGGTGCCGCGGACGACGAGCGTCGTCGGCAACACGGTCGGCTTGGGCGGGTCGTCGCCGCCGTGCAGCATGGCGACCAGCGCCTCGGCGGCGGCCGTGCCGAAGCCGGGCTTGTTCTGGGCGACGGTGCTGAGCCCGGGCGGGATCAGCGCGGCCACCTCGATGTCGTCGAAGCCGACAATCGCAATGTCGTCGGGGATCCGTAGGCCGGCCGCCTGGGCCGCCCGCATCGCGCCGACAGCCATCTCGTCACCGGCGACGAACACTGCGGTAGGGCGGTCGTCGAGGGCGAGCAGCCGGTCCATCGCGGCGTGACCGCCGTCGAGATAGAAGTCTCCCTCGATGACGTGGCCGTCGACGAGCGGCAGGCCGGCCCCGGCCAGCGCGGCCCGGAAGCCGACGAGCCGTTCGGCTCCCGGCCAGGTTCGCAGCGGGCCGGTGATGGTGGCGATGCGCCGGTGGCCGCGTTCGACGAGGTGACGCACGGCGAGCGCCGCGCCGCCGGCATTGTCCGAGGTGATGTAGGTCGACGTCGGGCCGTCGACCCGCAGGTCGAGAGCGACGCACGGCACCTGGGCCTCGACGAGGGCGAGCACAGCCGGGTCCCGGGTGCCGTTGTCGATGATGACCGCGCCGTCGAGGTTGTGCTGGCGGACGGCGCGCACGTATCGCTGCCCGTCGTCGGGCCCCGCCGCGTCATGGCCGGCGAGCATGAGCAGGTTCAGCCCGTGCGCGCTGAGCGCCGTCTTGAGCGCGACGAGGATCTCCTGCAGGAACGGGTGGCGCCATCCAGGACGGCGATGGTCGGTGTCCCACACCAGGCCCACCATGTTGGATTTCTTCGTGGCGAGCGTCCGTGCGGACCCGTTCGGCAGGTAGCCGATCTCGGCGGCCAGGTCGAGGATGCGCTGGCGGGTGTGCTGGCTGACGACCTCGGGGGTGTTGAAGACGCGGGACACGGTGGCGACGGACACGCCGGAGCGGCGCGCCAACTCCCTGATTGTGGTCAATGTGGTGCCTTCTCTGTAACCGGTTTCACGACCGTAGCGTCAGCCATGTCCGCCGGTCAAGCCGCATCGACTGTTATCGTTTCGTAACTTGACACCCCCTAGCCGAAACCGTTCACACTTCCCAGGAAAGGCGCTCGCCGGCGGTCGCCCGTAACTCGGCCGACATCCGATCTTCATCCAACTCCACCCACCCCCACCACCATCGCTTCGCCGACAATGTAACCGGTTTCAGGTAACCGGTTACATCGCACGAAAGGGTTCCCTGGCATGCACCCAAACCGACTGTTGCGACTGGCGGCGGCCACCCTGGCCGCCGGAGTACTGCTGACCGCGTGTGGCACCGGCACCGAGGGAGGCTCCGGCGGCGGCAACGAAAAGATCACCCTGAACGTCAACCTGTTCGGCAACTTCGGGTACCAGGACCTGTACGCCGAGTACCAGAAGTCGCACCCGAACATCACGATCCAGGAGCACACGGCCGCCTACAACGACCATCATCGCGACCTGATCACCCACCTGGCCACCGGCTCCGGCGCGGGCGACATCGAGGGCGTCGACACGGGCTTCATCGCGCAGATGCGCGAGCGGGGCAACCTCTTCGTCGACCTGGGCAAGGACCGCCAGTCCGAGTACCTCGACTGGAAGTGGGCGGCGTCGCTGGCCAAGGACGGCAAGCAGATCGGGTACGGCACCGACGTCGGCGGCCTGGCCATCTGCTATCGGCGTGACCTGTTCGAGAAGGCCGGCATGCCGTTCGACCGCGACCAGGTGTCGGCCGCCTGGGGCAGCGGCTGGGACAAGTACATCGAGTTCGGCAAGCAGTACGCGGCGAAGGCCCCGGCCGGCAGCGCCTTCTTCGATGGCGGAGGCCAACTGTTCAACGCCATCATCGGCCAGGCCCCGGTCGGGTACTACAACGAGGACAACGGCATCGTCGTGGGCACCAACCCCGATGTCCGCAAGGCCTGGGACCTGACGGTGACGGCGATCCAGAGCAGCCTGTCGGCCAGGCTGATCGGCAGCTCACAGGAGTGGAACAACGGCTTCGCGAAGGACCAGTTCGCCACGATCGCGTGCCCGGCCTGGATGATGGCCAAGATCAAGGACCAGGCGAAGCACGCCGCCGGCAAGTGGGACGTGGCGAGCGTCCCGGGCGGCGGCGGCAACTGGGGCGGCTCATACCTCACCGTTCCCAAGCAGGGCAAGCACATCGAGGAGGCCAAGAAGCTCGCGGCGTGGCTGACCGCCCCGGAACAGCAGGCCAAGGTGTTCACCGCGCGGGGCAACCTGCCGTCCATCCCGGCTCTGTACGACAAGCCCGACATTGCCCAGTACAAGGACGCCTTCTTCAACAACGCACCGGTGGGCCAGCTCTTCACCACTGCGGCGAAGCAGCTCAAGCCCCAGTACCAGGGCCCGCGAGCCGGAGACGTGCAGACCACCATCCGCGACGCCCTCGTCCGCATCGAACAGGGCAAGCAAAGCTCCGACGAGTCCTGGAAGCAGATGGTCAGCGACGTCGAGCGCCTCGCCAAGTAACTCGACCCGCGCCGCCGGCGGTCGCCCCTGACCGCCGGCGGCGCCCGGCGACGAAGGATCGACGATGGCCACCTACCTCCACCAGGCCCGCCGGGCCGGCCTGAGCCGGCTCGACACCAAGGGCTCGCCCTACCTCTACATCCTGCCGTTCTTCCTGCTGTTCGGCGCGTTCGGGCTGTTCCCGCTGCTGTACACGGCGTACGTCTCGTTCAATGACTGGGACCTGCTCGACTCCGGGTCGCACCGCTGGGTCGGCCTCGCGAACTACCGCGAGATGCTGCAGGACGCGTACTTCTGGAACGCCCTGGGCAACACACTCAGCATCTGGGTGCTGTCCACCGTGCCGCAACTGCTCGCCGCGCTCTGGATCGCCCACCTGCTCAACCATCGGCTGCGGGCCCGCACCGCGCTACGGATGGGCGTGCTGCTGCCCAACGTCACCTCGATCGTGGCAGTGACGATCGTCTTCACCCAGCTTTTCGGCCGCGACTTCGGCATGGTCAACTGGGCGCTCGGCCTCGTCGGCATCGGCCCGATCGACTGGCAGGCCAACACCTGGAGCTCCCACCTGGCCATCTCGTTCATCGTCGCCTGGCGGTGGACCGGCTACAACGCCCTCATCTACCTCGCCTCGATGCAGGCGATTCCGCACCACCTGTACGAGGCCGCCGACCTCGACGGGGCGTCGCAGGCTCAGCAGTTCAGGCGGATCACCGTCCCGATGCTGCGGCCGACGATCATCTTCACCACGGTGATCTCGACGATCGGCGGCCTGCAGATCATGGCCGAACCCCTGCTGTTCGCCAGCTCCCAGACGCCCACCGGCGGCTCCGACCGGCAGTTCCAGACCGTCGCCCTGTTCATGTACGAGCAGGGGTTCCGGGAGTTCCGCTTCGGCTACGCCTCGGCGGTCGCCTGGACGCTCTGTCTGGTCATCGCCATCTTCGCGATCATCAACTTCCTGCTCACCCGGCGCATCGCCAAGGACGAGGACTGAGGAGAACGCCGTGACCACCCTCGCGGACCCCATTCAGACCGGCACCACACCCTCGCCGCCGCCACGCCGGTCCCACCGGCGCCGGAGCTTCGGGTACCCACGCAAGGGCTCGGTCTGGAGCTACGGCGCCCTGCTGGCGGTCGTGGCCGGGTCGGTCTTCCCGCTCTACTGGTCCATCGTCGTGTCCTCGCAGACCAGCGACGCCGTCACGAAGGTGCCGCCGGCCCTGGTGCCCGGCGGGCACCTCTTCGACAACATCGCGCGCGTGTTCGACACGACCGACTTCGGCCGAGCCCTGGTGAACTCCTTCATCGTCAGCGGCTCGATCACCGTCTCCGTGGTGTTCTTCTCGACCCTGGCCGGGTTCGCCTTCGCCAAACTGCGGTTCCGAGGCCGAAAGGCGCTTCTCGTCGTGGCCATCGCGACCTCGATGGTGCCGCACCAGCTCGGCATCATCCCGCTGTACATCCTGATGGCCGACCTCGGCTGGACCGGGCGCCTCACCGCCGTGATCGTGCCCGGGCTGGTAACCGCGTTCGGCGTCTTCTTCATGACCCAGTACCTCGGCCGCGCCGTACCCGACGAACTGCTGGAGGCCGGCCGCGTCGACGGGTCCAGCACGTTCGGCCTGTACTGGCACATCGTCCTGCCGGCGGCCCGCCCCGCCGCCGCGGTGCTCGGGCTGTTCACCTTCATGCAGGCGTGGAACGACTTCTTCTGGCCGCTGGTCGTGCTGCAGAACAACGCGACCGTGCAGGTGGCGCTCTCCGCACTGGCCAGCGGCTACACCACCGACTACACCCTGACGCTGACCGGCACGTTGCTCGCCACGCTGCCGATCCTCGTCGTCTTCATGCTCCTCGGCCGGCATCTCGTCGACGGCATCATGCAGGGGGCGGTGAAGGGATGACCACCACATCCCAAGGCGCCGCCGCCGCAACCCGACCGGACCTGCCCGAGCTGCCGGACCTGCCGGCCGGCTTCATCTGGGGCGCGGCCACCGCGGCGTACCAGATCGAGGGAGCGGTCGACGAGGACGGCCGCGGGCCGTCGATCTGGGACACCTTCTGCCGTCGCCCCGGTGCCGTCGACGACGGCACCTCCGGCTCGGTCGCCTGTGACAGCTACCACCGCTGGCGGGAGGACGTGGACCTGCTGGCCGGCCTCGGCGTGGACGCCTACCGTTTCTCGGTCGCCTGGCCACGGGTCATGCCGGCCGGGCGGGGCGCGGTGAACCGGCGGGGCCTCGACTACTACGACCGGCTCGTCGACGCCCTGTGCGGGCGCGGCATCCGGCCGTTCGTCACGCTGTACCACTGGGATCTGCCCCAGGCGCTCGAGGACGAGGGTGGCTGGCGGGTACGGGACACCGCCGAGTGGTTCGCCGAGTACGCCGCCGCGGTGGCGGGCGTCCTCGGTGACCGGGTCCAGGACTGGATCACGCTGAACGAGCCGTACTGCTCGTCGATGGTCGGCTACGCGGAGGGCCGGCACGCGCCCGGCACCGCCGAAGGACACGGTGCCCTGGCCGCCGCCCACCACCTGCTGCTCGGGCACGGCAGGGCGGTCGCCGCAGTCCGGTCCGCCGCCGGCCCGCGGTCGCGCGTCGGCATCACGCTCAACCTCTCCCCCGCCGTGCCGGCCAGCGATACCGAGGCCGACCGGGCGGCGGCGGATCGGCAGGACCTCATGCTCAACCGGCAGTTCACGGATCCGGTGCTGGGCGGCGCGTACCCGCCCGGGTTCGAGCGGCTCTACGCCGGGGTGAGCGATCTGTCGTTCCGCCGGGACGGTGACCTGGCGGTGATCTCCACGCCGCTGGACTTCCTCGGTGTCAACTACTACTACCGGGTGCACGTCGCCGACGCCCCGTACGAGCAGCCCGACCCGGCGCTGCGCAGCGCATTCGACATCGGGGTCCGGCAGCTACGGCCGGACGGGTTGCCCACCACCGACCTGGGCTGGCCGGTGGAGCCGCAAGGGCTGTTCGACACCCTGACCGGGCTCGCGGACCGTTACCCGGGCCTGCCTGCCGTGTACGTGACGGAGAACGGCTGCGCCGACCTGCGGGACGGACCCGAGCCGGACCCGGAACGGATCTCGTTCGTGGCCGGGCACCTGGCGACGGCGGCCCGTGCGGCCGCCGTCGACGACCGGCTCGATCTGCGGGGGTACTTCTACTGGTCGCTCATCGACAACTTCGAGTGGGCCCGCGGGTACGGGCCCCGCTTCGGTATGGCCCACGTCGACTACGGCACCGGATCCCGTACGCCCAAGGCCAGCTACCACTGGTTGCGTGACCGCTTGCGGGCGTGGCGGGAACGCACCTCCACCTGAAGCGCCGCCCGCGGCTCGTGGCGGCAACGGTATGCGCGGTCACCCGGCAACGAACCGCCCCGGTTTCGGTGGAGTCGGTTTGGTTGACTCGTCAGGCGCTCAACCGCCAGTTGCCGAACGCCGTACGGATGCGGCTGGACTGGGCCAGCGCAGACCCACTACCGCACGTGTCCTCGCCATACATCTGCTTCCGGCACTCCGCCGCACGCAGCGGACACTGCCGACCGACGCGCATCGACCGTGAGTTCGGGCCGGACCAAAAGACGCGCTGGCGTCCGGCCGACGTGTTCACCTTCCCCGCGATCCGGACCTGCCCGTCGAGTTGGCAGAACGTCTGCACGGTTCGCCACGCGGTCGCCGGCCACCCGAACCTGCCGGTCCACGTGCGTCGCGTCTTACTCGCGGATTCGAACGAGTGGGTGGAGCAAGCCAGATGAGCTGCGGATCAGGAGGTAACAAGTTCTTCGATCATGAAGGCGGGGCGTGGGCGCCGGGCTCGCCTGGCGGGGCGTCGAGGGCCAGCCTCAGCGCCGCCTCGACCGGATAGACCGGGCAGTACAGCGGAGTGTCTGTGGCCGGCGGGGCCGCGTCCTTCGCCTCGAACGCCTTGCGGGCCCGGCCGAGGTCCGCGAGCAGGTCGGCCACTGACGGTTCCTTCTTCGGCTCCGGGGGCGCCGCCTCGACGGGTGCCTCCGTCTTCGGCGCCGTGATCGAGACGCCGAGCGCCGCCGCGGCGGCGTTGAGCCCGTCCTTCGGCATCGCGGCGGCCAGCGCCGAGAGGCGGCCGACGGCCTGGTCGGCGTACGCGGCGTCGACCGGCACCGCCGGCAGCTCGAACCGGGTTCCGGTCTGAGCGCCGAACGGGGCGTCGCGGAACACCCGGTCGCGGTTCTCGGCGTCGACGAGCACGTGGCGGCCGTCGTGGAGGTCGGCGTACAGGTTGGCGGCGAGCACGTTCCCGTCGAGCAGCAGGTTCTGGCCGGGCACGGTCGCGCGGACGGCGATGCTGTCGGCGAAGGCGAGCACGTTGGCCTCGACCCGCATGACACCCCGGCCGGAGATGTCCAGCAGGCAGCCGGTCGTGGACTGCCCGGTCGAGGCCCGGCCGGTGGGGTCGGCGGCGAACAGGACCGTGTTGCCGCGGATGGTCCAGGGGCCCGCGCCGGGTGCCTGGATACGGACGGCGGTGCCGCTCGTGTTGACGACCACGTTGTTCTCGAACGTTCCGTACGCCGCACTGAGCTGCACGGCGCAGTACGCCGCGTTGGCGAAGACGCAGTTGCGCACGGTGATGCCGCCGCTGCCGCCGCGCAGGTCGAGCAGCGCCGCCGACTGGGAATGGCCCGCGTCGAGGGCGCCGCTGTCGGCGTACGCGTTGTAGGTCGCCCCGTCGAACATGAACCCGTCAAGGATGAGGCCCTCCCCCGAGTCCTCGCCGGTGAGCACCGGATCGCCGAAGATGCCCTTCGCCTTGGTCTCCGGAGTGAGCACGAAGCGCACGGGGTGTCGCCAGGGGTCGCGCGCGGCGAACTCGGCGTCCCACCCGCCCAGCAGCGTCAGGTTGCGTACGGGGATGCGCCACGTGCCCGACCGCAGGCGGCCCGTGTACTCACCTGCGGCGACGAGGATGCGGTCGCCCTCGGCGGCCTTTTCGAGGGCCTGGAACGGGTCGCGGAACGGCGCCTCGCGGCTGCCGTCCCCGCCGGAGGATCCGGCCCGCACGAACCAGTCGCGGCCGGCCGGCCGGGGCGGCTCGGGGGCCGTGACGTCGAGCACGGGCGCGAGGGAGTCGAGGACGATGGTGGCGCTCTGACGCCCGCCGGGCGGCGTGAGGCGATACGTGCCGCGGAGCAGGTACGTGGACTCGACGTCGAGGCCGCGCGAATACCGTACGGCCTCCTCAGTCTGGTGATGGACGAGGCCGTAGCGCGGGGCGAGCGCCCACCACGGGCTGTTGTCGGTGCCGGGCTCGTAGACGGCGACGCCGATGTGCGTCTCCGCGAGCTCGGGGAGGATCTGCGTGTTCTGGTCGAAGCCGACCCCGGCCCGCACCTGCACCGGGGCTCCGGCGAGCGCCGGGTCGGCCTCGTAGAGCCGCGCCCAGTCGACGGCCTGGTATGCCGGACCGGCCGGGAGCTCGGTGAACGGCTCCGGCGCCGCCAGGTCGGCGGGGTGCGCGCCCGGCGCCGCGCCGACCGCGAGGGCGAGCACCTCGGCCGGGGCGAGCCGGCGCATGACGGGCCGCTGAACATCGCGGTCTGATGTGGACGGCAGTTCGCCGAGGCCGGCCGATTTCCGCAGCGCGTTGAGGGCGGCGATCGGCGGGCGCTCGTACGTGACGGCGACGTCCACCGTGTACGTGTCGAGCCACGCCGCCGGGAGCCCGGTCAGCTGTGGGTCGCCGACGGTGTTGCCGGCCGCCGAGCGCAGGCCGACATCTTCGAGCTCCGCGGCGTACTCCTCGGTGAGCTCGGCCTCCGCGCCCGACACCCGGCTGCGCACGATGTCGCGCGGTGTGGCGAAGAACAGGTTGCGGTCGACGGCGATCTGCCCGACGTCGCGCAGGCAGGCGACGGCCGCGTTGCCGCAGCCGACGAACACGTTGTCGGCGATCGCGGCAGCGCCGTCGACCCGTACGCCGACGGCCCGGTCGGCGCCGGAGCCGCGCGGCGGGTCGGAGTCGTCGTGGGCGAAGGCGAAGGTGTTGCGACTGACCGCGGCCGGGGTTTCGGGGGCGCCGTCGCGGACGGTGAGCAGGCTGAGGCCGACGCAGTTGACGACGATGTTGTTCTCGAAGACCACGGAATCGCCGCCGAGCTCGACGGCGCCGGAGCTGCCGTTGGCGAAGCAGCAGTCGCGGACGGTGATGCGCTCGCCGCGCAGGCTCACCAGCGGGCCGTCCCCGTAGGAGGCGCGCTGCAGGCCGCCCTGCTCGTCGTAGTCGTCGCGCCCGGCCCCGTCGAAGAACAGCCCGTCCAGGACGAGGCCGTCGTGGCCGCCGATGCCCTGGAGCATGTTCGGCTCGTTCGGGACGCGCAGGCCGGTCTTTGCCGCGAAGACCGTCGGTGTCTGCCAGGGGGTACGGCTGGCGAAGTCGGGGCTGTATCCGCCGAGCAGGGTCAGCTCGGGGGTGTCGACGACCCACGAGGAGCGCTCGCCACGCCCGGTATAGGTGCCCGCCGCGATGTGGATGCGGTCGCCGGGCGCAGCCTGCCGCAGCGCGAGCCACGGGTCGTGGAACGGCCGGGCCCGGGTGCCGTCGCCGACCGGGCCGCCCGCCGCGACGAAGAGGTCGGTCATGACTTCTTCACCTCGTCGTCGGCTTCCTCCGTCTTGTCCGCGAGCAGCTTGAAACCCACCTTGACCGCGTCTCTGACCTGTGCGAACGCGGCGAGGCCCGTCTGCTTGTAGGGTCCCTCGGCCAGGTCCTTGACGTATTCCTCCTCGGTCGCCAGCAGCGACTCCAGGGATTCCGAGGCCTTCTCCAGCTCCTCGTTGAACTTCGCCAGCGTGCCCGGATCATCGGTCAGCTGGGCGAAGGCGTTGGTGCTCTCCTCCACGAGCGTGGGGAAGAGCTCGTCGTAGAGCTCGCTGGACTGCTCCTTGGCCGCCTCGGCCCGCGTGTCGAGCCCTCGGTCGAGGACGTTCTCCTTCATCCAGTCCCAGTCGGTGGCCCGGTAGTCGCCGGACGCGCCGATGCCGCGCCAGTTCCCCGCCGCCTCGGCGCCGCGGGCGAGGAGCTTGTCGATCCAGTCCTCGTCGAGCTGTTCGCGGGCCGCGGTCAGCAGCTTGATGTTGTCGACCACCGTCTGCTTCGCGGCCCGCTTCTGCTTCGCCGCCATGAGGTTCTCCGCGGTGAGCTTCTCGAAGTTCTTGATCGCCTCGTTGGCGGCTTCCTTGGACGACGGGTCCTTCATGAAGAGGACGATCAGGCGGGCGCCCGAGGTCGGGAGATATTTGACGAGCAGGCTCTTGACCGTGTCCTGGATGGAGCCGAAGTTCTTGAGGAGCAACTGCTCGACGATCGCGTCGTTGCTGCGCGCGTTCTGGAGGTCCTCCTCGCACTTCTTGATGAGCGCGAGGTCGGCCTCCAGGACCTTGCTCATCAGCGTGGCGACCTCGGGGACGTCGAGCCGGGCGACCTGCGCCCAGATCTTGCGCTCCCCGGCGAGGAAGTCACGCGGGCCGACCGCGGTCCACCGTTCGTCGACGGACATCGCGTTGGCCTGGCTGTCCTCCAGCACCGACCGGATGTCCGATTCGAGGCGCTCCATCAGCGCCTCGGCCTGCTCGCAGTTGGTCTCCCACCGGTCGGTCAGGCCGTCATAGCCCGGTTGCTCCAGCTTGGAGAGCATCTCCTCGAACAGCTTTTCCCGATCGGTGTCGAAGCGTTCCAGCAGATCCAAGACCTTGTCGAGGATGTCCTCCTCGAACCCTGTGGCGCGCATCCGCTGCTCAACGAGCTCGCGGGCGTCATCGACATCTTCCACAAAATTCAGCGTAGGAGCCCTCGGTCACCCCAGGCAGTCGTGAACCCGATCCCTGCCGGATCAAGGATCCGACCTATGCCGCCGCTCGGTGAAGACTCACTCCGGAAGTCGTCGACTCTTCGGGAGTGCACCATGTCATCCCTGTTCAGCGGACCGATACTTGGTGTTGTATGCGTCTTGCGTCTAGCACCGGGGCGCAGCCGGCTTATAACGGCAAGGCGTGGGGTTGACCCGGTTTGACGGACAGGGTCGGTAAGTTGATCTCACGCCACCTTGCTCGCTGGCCTGCGGGCCGTCGCCTCATACTCGGCCGGACTCATGTAGTCGAGGGTGGAATGGCGGCGGCGGGTGGTGTACCACCCTCGATCCACTCGAAGATCGCCACACGGGCGGCGGCCCGGGTCGGCCACGCCCTCCGGTCGAGCAGTTCGTGACTGGCGTTGGCGTCAGCGACCAAGCTGTCGATTCAACTCCTCGAGCATGTCGATTATCTCGAGTCGGCTGGCGGCGGCTGGCATGATCCGCGTGGTGCCGTAGGCGAACTCCACCAACGCCGAGCGCGCGGCGGCAAGCTCGGCCGCAGTGGCGTCGAGCTGATGCCAGGATGCGTGGACTGCTGGGACGACGTCGTCGCGCAGGCGGACGGCAAAGGCCCGGGCCACCTCGGCGTCGGCGCCCGTCCGAAGGTTCCACTCGTCGTCTCCGAGATCCCCTAGACGATCTATTCCGAGGGTTCAGTGGTCGTAGGCGATGAGGGAGCGCATGACGGGTTGGCCGGGCGGGCGTGACGGATCCAGCGGGCTTCCTTGTGGTAGCCCGACAGGGCTTGCAACACCGACAGGGTGATCAGTTCAGCGTCGGTGATCTTCGGAGCGAT
>NZ_JAXCFT010000020.1:0-103337 GCF_056150385.1 Micromonospora marincola
GCACTCGGGTGGAGAACGCCCGGCGAGGCCCTTAACGATCTGTTATCGTCCACTCAGGACAAATGTGTTGCAACGACTGGTTGAAACCGGTCAGTACACGTCGTTCCGGTTCACCACCCACCTGCTCGATGCCGGTATCGACGCCTCGATCGGCAGCGTCGGTGACGCCCTGGACAACGCGTTGATGGAGTCCACCATCGGCCTCTACAAGACCGAGCTGATCAAACCTCGGGGCCCGTGGCGCAGCCTCGCCCAGGTCGAACTGGCCACCGCCGAGTGGGTCGACTGGTACAACAACCAGCGCCTGCACTCCGCCATCGGGCATGTCCCACCGACCGAACACGAATCGATGTTCTACGCTCAACCCCAGCCCCGCGAGGTGGTTGGAGCCAACAGCTGAAGTCTCCACAGAACCCGGGGCGGTTCAGTCGCGGGCCGTGAGGGCCTTCCGCGACGCCGCTTGAGGACATGTCGCGCATCATGTGGGACGCGTGTGTCAAGCATGTCCCGTGACAGGACACATGTCCCGTCACGGGACAGATGCCTTCGGGTGTGTGATCCGTCAGCTGATGTGCGACGCAGCTCCGCCAGGTGATGCGCGACGGGTGGTCTAGGAAACTGAGGTAGCGATCCGCGGTCGCTGGCCTTTGATGCTACGGACTGGCTGGGTGGTCGTGCGTCGGATGACCTTGGTGTCGCCGTCGGGTAGTTCGATGGCCAGGGTCGTCTCGGACACGGTCACGGTGACGGTCTGGTGGCGGTGCAGTCGGCCGAGGGCGACTTTCTGGCCGGCGACCATGATGATGCCGCTGTTGGAAGCCCTGCGTTGCACCCGGATGGGTTCGATGGAGGGTCGTGGTGGTGGTCCTGCCGGTCGGGCTCCACGCAGGCGCTTGATCTGTTCTGGGCTGAGTGGGTTGGTGCGGGCGCGTAGGAGTTCGCGGGTGTCGAGGTCGTAGAACATGAGGGTGGTCGGTTCGATGCGGATGCCGACGCGGCGGCCGGCGAGGATTTCTGCGGCCAGGACGATGTGTTGGCCGAGTGAAACCCCGCCGCCTCGGTTGACGCAGCGTTCGACCTCGATGGCGTCGCCGCCGTCGATCGGCGGCAGGGGTGCGGGGCCGGCCGGGACGGCGCCTTGGCGGGTAAGGGCGGCGAGGTCGTTGACGGTCAGGTGAGAGCGGACGGTCTTGATCCGGATGCCGGCGATGAGGACGTGGATCAGGTCGCAGTCGGCCCAGATCCGGGCCACCATGCCAGCTCGGTGGGTGCCCATCCAGAACTGGCGTTGGCAGACCATCAGGTTGCCCGACGCCGGGACCACCCGGTCGAACTCCACCGGCGCACCCGGCTGCACTGCCGGCGGCTGGACGCGGGCGGGCTCAGGGTCGGTCGAGGGCTGCGGCATCGGGGTGGAGGGGACGGAGTCCAGGGTGGGTGGCAGCCACAGGTCGACCAGTGCCCGCTGCTGGACCGGGACCGCTTGGAACCGGTCAGCCGGGGTGACCGGCGTCTTCGGGTCGAGGGCCTGGTGGGGTCGGCCGGTGTTGTAGTGCAGGACGTATGCGTCCACCGCGGCTTGGGCCTCGGCCAGGCTGGTGAACGCCTCGGCGGTGTCGAGGAAGTCGGGGCGAACGGTGCCGTGGAACCGTTCAACCTTGCCGTTCTGGTTCGGTGAGGCGGGTGCGGTGAGCCGGTGTGTGATGCCGTTGTGGCGGCAGATCTTGTCGAACAGCACCTCACCGGTGCGGGGACGGTACTTGCCGAACCGGTCGGTGAACTGCTTGCCGTTGTCGGTGATGATCTCCTCCGGGACCCGAACCGGGCCAAGGCCTCCGCCAACGCCAGACACACCGCCCGGCCGGTGGCCCTCTCGACCACCTTCGCGATCACGCAGTACCGGGAGTGGTCGTCGACGGCGGTGACGAGCTTCGCCTCCCGCAGCACACCGGTCGCGGGGTTGACCAGCTGCACTCCACCGACGATGTCCATTTGCCACAACTGCATCGGCGCAGGGCGTTCCCACCGCTTATACGAGTCCTTCGGCCGTTTCCGGGACCGGACCCGCAACAGACCCTGCCGCTGCAAAATCCTGTCGATCGTCCGCTCCGACGGCACCGCCAGATCCTCAACCACCCACGGCCCGGCCTTGCGCAGCATCTCCAACCGGATCCGCCGCGAACCCCACCGAGGATGCTCCCGACGCATCTCCGCCACCGCGACCTCGACCGCCTCCGCGACCTGGCCGGGACACGAGTGAGGCCGATGCGACCGGTCGGCCAATCCGGCCAACTGCTCCGTCAGATACCGGCCCACCCACCGATGCACCGTCGACCGATGCACCCCGAAGCTGGCGGCCACCTCCATCACATCCGACCCGGCCAGCACCGCACGAACCGCGTCCAACCGCTGCTCGACAACCGACAAGACAACCAGCGCCAATCCCGGCCTCCCCGAGTCCTGACGCCCCGCGGAGACGTCGGGCTCAGAGTGCCGAAACGGACCACTGTCGCAGATCACCTAGCGGACGCGTGTCGCACATCAGCCGACGGAGGACAGAACTTGTCTGCCGGCAGTGACGCGAGGGTGACCGCCTACGCCTCGTCTGGCGTGGCCATCAGCCACCATCCGAATCCTGCCATTACAAACACCGCCATCGCGCTCGCCGACCCCACCCAGCCATCCGAGTACGCCAACGCGAACGCGGCTACAAACAGGCAGCTCCTCCACAACACCCGCACCCACCGTGGCATGGTGGGCTCCGCGGTTAGCCGCCGTCCGGACACCCACCACCAGGCGCCTGCGAACAACGCCGCCACGGCCAGCATCAGCAGCGCGAAGAACCCGGCACCGCCCTTCGCCGCCTCGGACAGGTCTCGCCGTGTCACCCAGTTGACCATCGCTACTCCTTCAGGAATAACCGAGGACGCCAGTGTGAGGCGCATACACCTGTGCTTGCCTGCCCATCCGGGCCGGCGCCCTGTCACGTACACGACACGGTCCCGCCGCATCGAGTCGGATCCCCCGGCGCGAGATACGGTGGACCCGTGACGGAGCAAGGTACGCGACTGCCGCGCGAGCTGCGCGATCTCATCGAATCCGGCCCCCTGGCCCACCTGACCACGATCAATGCCGACGGGAGCCCGCAGGTGACCGTCATCTGGATCGGGCTGGACGGCGACGACATCGTCAGCGGCCACATGAGACGGCACCTCAAGCTGCGCAACATCGAGCGGGACCCGCGGGTGGTGTTGTCCTTCGACGCGCCGCGCCAGCCCGACGTCTTCCTCAACCCGTACGTGGTGTTGCGGGCGCGCGCCACTGTCGAGCCCAGCGACGACGCGTGGCATCTGCTCAACCGCCTGGTGAAGGTCTATATGTCTCCCGACGCGGAGTTCCCCGCCCCGGAGGGTCCGGGTTACCTCGTGCGCTATTCGATCGAGCGCATCGGCGGCGTCGGCCCCTGGACCGAGGCAGGCTCGCACTGACCGAACCGCGTACCTGCGATCCCGTCGGCGGGTCCAGGTTCCCGTGCCACGGGCGTGGGCGGTAAGACGGGCGCCCGGCTGAAAACCCGACCGTGCGGCGATGGCGAGAGCCGGCGATGGGCGGGCGTCGAGGGCCAGTGGTCGTCAGAGCCGGTCACCGCGGCGAGTTGCCGCCACCGGCGCCCGGACCGTCGTAGGCAGCTTGGCTGTTGTAGGTCGGGTAGCCGGCCATGACCTAGAGTGGACCCGGCCATCCAAAGTGGATAAAAACAGCGCCTCGACGTTGCAAAGCCCCAGGTCAATTAGTCTGCTCCCCGCGCACGCGGGGGTGGTCCCCGGGTCGCCGAAGACGCCGCGGCCCGACTCGCCTGCTCCCCGCGCACGCGGGGGTGGTCCCTACAGCCGCCGCATCGACCCCGACGCCATCATCTGCTCCCCGCGCACGCGGGGGTGGTCCCTCGATGTTCGGCAGCACCGGATCGACGGGTGCCTGATCGATGTCGGCTCCGCCTGAAATCTTCCGACGGCGCCATCAAGCCGAAGCCAAGACCAGCCACTACGCCCGACAAGCCCTCACTGAGCCCTGAAACGGATCTCCTGCTGGAGTACTAGGAGCTTGCGCTCTTCAGAGAGCTCCTCGTCGGTAAAACCGACACACACGTAGTAAGCACCGCTGATCCGCTCGCTGACCATGTACTGCGGAAGCTGCGCCTCGGCGCCTTGGCGCAGCTTGCGGCTAGACATCAGCTTAACCTCGATTAGTGCCCGGCGGTGCCAGCCTGCGGAGAACTTGAAGTCGACTGGACCACGGCCTACGTTGGCTTCTCGGCTGACGTCAACGTCAGACCGCTCGCAAAGCAGGATCCACATCTGCCCGGCTACTGCCTGAACAATCTTCTCCTTCCGCGCCTTCGTCAGTTCATCGTTCCAAAATGCCCGCCACAGGTCGGTGTGCTCAACCGCGTGAGCGAACCGGTCCACCAGCGTACCGAGCCAACTGTGGAATTCGGCTTCAACGGGCTGCCCGATGGGCTCGAACCGCTCGGCTTCATGGCGGCCAGCGGCACGACCCGCCTCGTACCACCGCACGAACAACTCCGTGTCTGCAGCGACATCGTACGGTTGGGGCTCGGCCTGCTCGGCGATGTGGTCGACGTAGTCGAATGCCATCGATGGTCGGCGCTGCGCCAAATCGCGTCCACGCTCAGCGCGTTCACTTCGACTAAGATCCCCGGCAAGATCGTAATTGAGGTCGTCGCGAAGCTCGGCATTATGCTGCGATTCTGCCCAACCGTAAAATCCATCAGCCGTGATCCGTAAAGGAATGTCTTGCAAGAACCGGTCAGGGGTCAACAGTACCGCGCCACGCGTTACGGGACTGCGAGGTAGAAGTAGCCGGGCGTCGGACCATCGCGCGGTGGTCGAATTCCAGGAAGCGTTGCGGACCGACACCTGCTCCACCCCGATGTTGTGGCGCTGGCATACCTGTTGCGTGTAGGCGATGAACCTCGATTTAAGGATGTTGCAAAAGATGTCACTGATTCGGTCGACGCCCAGGCCCGGCACAAAAAGCGCGAACATCTCCACATATGCGACTCGCCGTTTGACTGCCCGACTGATCCCCTCCAAAGCCTCGGCCATCTGAGCGGCGTAGTGCTCGTCGGTACCGGATCCATTGGGTGAGCCCATGGCCAACCCCAGTGCGAATTCTTTGGGCTCGGGGAATGTCAGCAACCGAAGTGCCTTCTTCCACGGTCGACCCCGGCTTCCTCGGTCTTCGCGAACTAGATCACGGCAAGTGGTGAAGAACTGCACCACGAGGTCGTGAGCATCCGCGAATAACGGCGACTGATCCTCGAACACCAAAAACGGGTCAACATACAATGGGGTATCTTCGGATAAGACAGGATCGAACCAATCGTCGTCGTCGCCACGGGCAACCTCGGCGCAGACCGAAAAGCGCATCGAACTCCTGTCGTCTTATTCAGTGGCAGCAAGAGTGGCCAGAGGTGCCGAGCAGCGTTATTTACTGCCAGCCTTAGACGCACAGCTGGCCAGTGGATTAACAGAAACGTTGCCCCTATTTGATCCGAAGCATGTAGGTGTTTGCCGCTCGGTGCTTTCAGTGCCAGCGACGATCGAAATCGCGTATAGAGTCGATCAGTCAGAAAGTTGGACGTCTAATGACTGCTTCGTCCGCCCAAATCCGGAAACGGCAAGGGACTTTCTTGAACGACAAAACTATCGTCTTTACCTGCACGTCGGAGCCCTACGTCTGGCAGCTGGACGTCCACCGTTGGGCGGCGCGAAGTGGCCGCGTCAAATATGAAGATTGGTATACGGCCTTGCGCTGCCAAGGTTTGCGAGGTGTAGCCAGCCGATTCGAGAAGATCGATACTCCTGGGTAGCAGTGACGGCAACTCCGGCGCGGTCCCCTCGCCGGGTTCCTGGCGTCGCCAACCGTTGGACGACAACGCAACCATGGCCCTCTGGTAAGTCGACTCGCTCATCACCTTCAACTGTCGGCATCGCATGAGAATGGCCTGCAGGCTGACACCCCAGCGCTCCTTAAGTACGAACAGTTGTTGCCAGTCCGCCTTGGCAGGCAGATCATCGATGATCCCGGCCGCCGGCATCAGAAACTCCGCCGCGAAACGATGCGCCTGATCTTCGACAATTCTGCTGCCCGGCTCCGAATCAGCGTGCATGACGAGATGGCCCAGTTCATGGGCAACATCAAATCGCTGCCGGTAGTAGTCTTCCTTTACGGGGTTGAGTAGAATAATCGGCCGCGCGCCCGCCTCGAACGAGAATGCATCCACGGCGGCTGTCTGCGGAAGCGAGAAGACAACCAGAACACCCCTGTTCTCTAGGAGGCGGATGAGGTGGCCGGCAGGTCCGCTGCCCATATTCCATTCGGCACGGACAAATGAGGCGGCCGTCTCGGCTTCACCCGAGGCGATTTCGTCCTGGGGGACTGGCCAGCGCGGAACGTCACGCGGCGGTAGTTCGACGTACTTCTCGAGTGAGGCGGCGACGTCGGCCACCAGGCATCCGTAGGCATACGACTGGTCACGTACAAGCTGTGTGGTGGACCTTAGAGATCGAAAGTGCGGCGTCGGAACTTGTGTCTCGGGCAAGTCGACGCCGATGAAGAACGACGGCTCAACCTTGAGAGTCAGCGCAAGCTGTGCCACCGTTGCTGTCGCTGGTCTCTTCGTGCCGTTCTCATAGCTAGCGACAGCAGTGGGAGTCTTGCCGATTCGTTCGGCGAGACCGTTCTTGCGCAGTCCGGCAACCTGGCGTGCCAAGGTCAGTCGTCGCCCGCTGAACAGCCGCGCGGCGTCAGCGAGCCGCGCGGCTGCGGGCGGTTGTGCAGCACTCATCGTCCTACGGATCCAGTGTCTGGGTCCTGACCGGCGATACGGGGCCTCAACCGCACCGGGGCGTCGGGCACATCGACGCTGCGCGTCGTCTCGATACGCTCTGGAGCGTCGGCCCTGGTGCCCGACCCGGCGCTTCCTTCGCCGGGCAGCAAGGAGCGCAACCATACCCAGGGCTTGCCGCCGCGGATGTTAAGGCGGGGCCGGCCAAGGAACAGTTCGGTGGCCCCGCTATGGGGGTCTAGACTGTGCGCGAGCACGATATCGGATAAGTTGCCCTCGTTCGCGGCGAGCAACTCGCGGAGAGTAACCGGGGTGAGGTTCTCGCCGACGGGGGCGTCATAGGTCCCCGGAAGGACGAACTGCTCCGGACTTTCCGATCCTGCCTGCACTGCAATCTTGCGCTTGGTGGGACTCTTCCGACCCCAGGCGATGTCGTGGACCTTGCTGTACTCAAACGAGCTCAAGAACCATCGGCTGTGACCGTACCGCCACGCGGGCGAGTTGTTGAGGTCTGCACGCTCTACCCCCGTGACGGCCGGCATCGACTTCTGCTCGGGCGACGACAGCCCCGCCAGCAGCACGTCCTGGCCCCGAGCGTCCTCTCTGGCAAGGTACTTCCCCAGCCGGAACACTCGGTCAAGCCGATCAGCAAGAAGGGTGTGCGCTGCAATGCCCAACACGGTCTGGTTGTGGCCCGTCTCCTGGTCGAAGTCTGCCCACGCTCGCGCATGCGCCGATGCCACCGCCCACCGGAGCGCCCCGACAATCCCGCCGTCGGTCATCTCGGAGATAACCTTCTCGTCCTCGGTCACGACGGGGACACTACCATCTCCACGTAGTTGATGTATAAAACTGAACCGATGCGGAGTGTTTCGAAGGCCCCCGGTGCCGTCCGGGGGTTCACTGTCGCGTGGCGCGCAGACCGACGGGCTCGGCAGCCTCATGGCCTCACGGTCCAGACTCAGGATGCTGGCATCGCCATCGCGCAGCGTTCCAGCGCCGTTTCGTAGCCACTTCCGGCGCCTTGCCGGCCGGCGCACCCGGCGATAAGCCGACCTGGCTGGTCGCGGGCGCGAGCTGCAGAGTCCGGCAGCGGTGACCCAGAAACATCAGACGCCGCCCCGGGCGTGAGCCCGGGGCGGCGTCTGATGTTTAGACGAGCGTGAAGTGAGCCTCGACTGTCAGATGCGGATCGACTACGCTGCGCTCTTGCAGTTCTGTGAGGTGCCCCCGGCAGGATTCGAACCTGCGCCCCCGCCTCCGGAGGGCGGTGCTCTATCCCCTGAGCTACGGGGGCTCAGCGACCCGGGAAGCGTAGCAAACCCGTTCCCGGATCACCGAATCGGTATCTCCGTGCGGCGGGTCAGGCGGCGGCGAGCGCGCGACCGCAGCTCGGCAGCGGGTGCAGCGCGATGCGTCGGGGTAGCCGTCGGGGCCACTCGTTGCGCGGCCAGGAGCCGTCCACGATCAGGTGCACGGTGCGTTCCTCGGCGCCGCTGAGCCGCAGGACGAAGTCCCGGGGCAGCGGCGGGTCCACCGCGGGCGTGGTGACCATGAACCGCACCCGCCCCCGGGATGAGACCGCCGAGACCACCTCGGCGGTCGGCATGGTGCCGCGCAGCCGGACCCGGCCGATCCAGTAGACCTCCGCGGCGTGCTCCTGGGCCGCCCGCGTGATCGCCGGGTACTCGCTGCGCACCCACCGCTCGACCGCGCCGACGCAGAGCCCGCAGGCGCGCTCGCGCGGCTCGCGCGGCCCGAGCCCCCAGGCCCGCAGGTACGCCCCGACGGTGCCGGCGTCCATGGCCAGCCCGAACCGGCGTTCGATGAGCGTGGTCAGGCTCTGCCGCGTCCACAGCTCCTCGTCGAGGCCGAACTCGTCGGGGTGGACGCCCCGCAGCACGTCGATGAGTTCAAGTTCCTGTTCGCGGCTGAGCGTTCCCGGCTCGCCCTGCCGCAGTCCGCGACGGACGGCTGCCACCGCTCCGTCACCGCCGATGGTGTGGCGTCGGCACCAGCTGGTCACCGACCGCCCTGCGTCTCTGAGTGCAACCCCCACGTCCTGCGCAACGAGCCCGAACCATAACCGGTCACGATATGTATGGAGAAAACTCCCGAAGCCGGGCAATGGGTTGTTGTACGCGAAACGTGCCAATAGGTCTAACCGGACAAGTGGGGTGTTAGGGCGTGCCGCCCAGGCGCTTCAGCGCCGCGTTGAGGTTGGCCAGGTCGTTCTGCTGGGTGTTCTTCATGACCTGGGCCACCGCCAGCACGTCGTCGTCGTGCCCCTCGTCGAGAATGCCGTCGATCATGTGCACGCCGCCGAGGTGGTGCCGGATCATCATGTTCAGGAACATCACGTCGAACTCGCGCCCGCTCGCCGCCTTCAGCTTCGCCATCTCCTCCGGCGTGGCCATGCCCGGCATCAGGCCGTCCTTCACCAGCCCGGCGCCGTCCGGCATCCACGCCATCGGCGGCTGCCCACCGGTCGGGTCCAGCTTCCAGGAGCGCAGCCAGGTCTGCATGGTGCCGATCTCGCCCTGCTGCCCGGTGGCGATGTCCACGCCGACCTGACGTACCTCCGCGTCCTCGCCCTGGCGGAACGCCAGAAGCCCCATGGCCACCGCCTGGTTGTGGTGGGTGGTCATGTCCCGGGCGAAACCGGCCTCGGCCGAGTTGTCGCCCGGGCGGGTGAGCGTCGGGGTGAGCAGGCCGCCGGCGTACCCGAGGAGGAGCCCGACCACGACGGCAGCCGCCACGACCAGCAGGCCGTAGCGGCGGGCCGGCGCCCGGCCGCCCTCGTCATCGGCGGCCGGGACCTCGTCGAACTCGCTGTCGGTGGTCACCGGAGCGGTCATCGCGGCTTCCTTACTGGGTCGGCTGCTCGGGCATGTTCGGCTGGAGGTTGTCCCGGGGGGTGGTGCCGGTGGCGGTGACGCCCTGGTCGCAGAGCGCGTTCGGACCCTCGATCGAGGCGTTCACCCGCAGCGTCTTGATGAAGTCGTCGATCCGGCCGTCGTCGGCGTTGTCGACCTTGAGCTGGAAGCCCCACGCCTGGAGCGAGATCGGCTTGTTCAGCCCCTCGTACGGGCTGAGCATCAGCTTCTCCTGGCCCTGCACCTTGCTCTTGAGCTTCGTCACCTGGTCGGCCGGCAGGTCGGGGCGGTAGGTGATCCAGACGGTGCCGTGCTCCAGGCTGTGCACCGCGTGCTCGTTGGCGATCGGGGCGTCGTAGACGTCGCCCATGCAGTTCTGCCAGGCCTGGTTGTGCGGGCCGCCGACCGGCGGGGACTGGTCGTACTTCAGCGTGCCCGGCTGGTGGTTGCCGCCCTTGAGCAGGTCCTTGTCCGTCTTGCGGAAGTCGACCACGCCGTTGATCGCGTCGGCCCGCTTCTCCCAGGGCTGGCCGCCCTGGTAGACCGCCCACGCGCCGACGGCGATGATGCCGACGGCGAGCACACCGACCGCGACGAAGAGCGCGATCGGGCCCCACGAGCGACCCTGGCTCACCTTCACCGGGGTCACCGGCTTGCGGCCCTTGCCACCGGCGCCCGGCCGTGGCGTGCCCTTGCCGCCCCCGGCCTTGCCCGCGCCGGCCTTGGCGGCGGGCTTGTCGCCGGCCGCGGGTCGGCCGGCGGCCGGCTTCTTGCCGGTGCTGACCACGGTGGGACGGCGTTCCGGGCCGCCCGGGGTGCTGATGCTCATCGTGCCTCGTCAGGTCGGTCGGTCAGGGGAGCGGGGGGCCGGTTCACATGCTGGGTCGCCGCCGCGGTGCCCGAGTCTACCCCCGATAACATGGTTCAGTGACTCCCGCAGAACTCGCCGAGGTCGTCCTCGCCGCAGCCCACGCCGTCTTCGACGAACGGGGTTTCGACGGCGCCGCGCTGCCCGCGCAGACCACCGTCGAGCGACCCCGTAACCCCGATCACGGCGACTACGCCTCCACGCTGGCGCTTCAGCTCAGCAAGAAGGTCGGGGTGCCCCCGCGGGAGCTGGCCGCCGCGCTTGCCGAGCAGCTCGGCCGGGCGCCGGGGGTCAAGTCGGTGGAGATCGCCGGCCCGGGCTTCCTGAACATCCGGCTCGACGCCGCCGCCGCCGGCCAGCTCGCCAAGGTCATCGTCGAGGCCGGTCCGGCGTACGGGCGCAGCGACACCCTGGCCGGGCAGCGGATCAACCTGGAGTTCGTCTCGGCGAACCCGACCGGCCCGGTGCACATCGGCGGCGTCCGCTGGGCCGCCGTCGGCGACGCGCTCAGCCGCCTGCTGCGCGCCACCGGGGCCGACGTGGGCACGGAATACTACTTCAACGACGCCGGCTCCCAGATCGACCGCTTCGCCCGTTCGCTGCTGGCCGCCGCCAAGGGCGAGCCCGCCCCGGAGGACGGCTACGGCGGGGCCTACATCGCGGAGATCGCCACCGAGGTGGTCACGCGTCACCCGGAGGTGCGGGAGCTGCCGGACGACGCCGCCCAGGAGGTGTTCCGGGCCGAGGGCGTCCAGCTCATGTTCGCCGAGATCAAGTCCTCGTTGCGCGACTTCGGCGTCGAGTTCGACACCTACTTCAACGAGAAGGACCTGCACGACCGGGGCGAGCTGGAGGCGGCGCTGACCCGGCTGCGGGAGCAGGGGCACGTCTTCGAGTCCGAGGGCGCGACCTGGCTGCGCACCACCGACTTCGGTGACGACAAGGACCGGGTGCTGCGCAAGTCCAACGGCGAGTGGACCTACTTCGCCGCCGACTGCGCCTACTACCTGGACAAGCGGGAACGCGGCTTCGACCGGGTCGTGATCATGCTGGGCGCCGACCACCACGGCTACCTCGGCCGGATGCGGGCGATGGCCGCGTGCTTCGGCGACGACCCGGCGCGCACCCTGGAGATCCTCATCGGTCAGCTTGTCAACCTGGTCCGCGACGGCGCCCCGGTGCGGATGAGCAAGCGCGCCGGCACCGTGGTCACGCTTGAGGACCTGGTCGACGCCATCGGCGTGGACGCCTCGCGCTACGCGCTGGCCCGCTACTCGGCCGACTCGCCGATCGACATCGACGTGGAGTTGTGGACCCGGGCCAAGAACGACAACCCGGTCTACTACGTGCAATATGTGGCCGCCCGCACGGCCGGGGTGGCCCGCAACGCCGCCGAGATCGGCCTGAGCCGGGGCGACGCCGCGGCGTTCCACCCCGAGCTGCTCGGTCACGAAAAGGAGAACGAGCTGCTCAAGGCGCTCGCCGAGTTCCCCGCCGTGGTGGCCACCGCCGCCGAGCTGCGCGAGCCGCACCGGGTCGCCCGCTATCTGGAGGAGAGCGTCGCGCAGTCCTACCACCGGTTCTACGACAACTGCCGGATCGCCCCGCAGGGCGACGAGAAGATCACCGACACCCACCGGGCCCGGCTCTGGCTCAACGACGCCACCCGGGTGGTCATCGCCAACGGCCTGCACCTGCTCGGCGTCTCCGCGCCCGAGAGGATGTGATCCGGTGCGAGCGCATGAGGCAGGTGCCCTGCACGGGGAGATCGGCAACCGCGGGCCGGGGTGGCTGCGTACCCCGGCCGACGTCAACGCCCTGGTGCCGGCGCTCTGGCCGCGCCACGTGGCGCGCGGCCCGGCCGGCGCGCTCACCGTCGCCGGCCTGGACGTCCGCGACCTGGCCGCCGAGTTCGGCACCGCGGCGTACGTGCTGGACGAGGACGACCTGCGCGAACGCTGCCGCGAGTTCCGGGCCGCCTTCCCGGACGCGGACGTCTACTACGCCGGCAAGGCGTTCCTCTGCCGCGCGGTGGTGCGGATGATCGCCGAGGAGGGCATGTTCCTCGACGTCTGCACCGGCGGTGAGCTGGCCACCGCGCTCTCCGCCGGGATGGACCCGGCGCGGATCGGCTTCCACGGCAACAACAAGTCGGTGGCGGAGCTGACCCGGGCGGTGGACGCCGGGGTCGGGCGGATCATCGTCGACTCGTCCACCGAGATCGACCGGCTCAGCGCGCTGGCCCGGGAGCGCGGCGTGCGCCCCCGGGTGCTGCTGCGGGTCACCGTCGGCGTGGAGGCGCACACCCACGAGTTCATCGCCACCGCGCACGAGGACCAGAAGTTCGGCTTCTCGCTTGCCGGTGGCGCCGCCGCGGCGGCGGCCTTCCGGATCCTCGACGAGGACGTGCTGGAGCTGCGCGGGCTGCACTCGCACATCGGCTCGCAGATCTTCGACGCCAGCGGCTTCGAGGTCTCCGCCCGCCGGGTGCTCGCCCTCCAGGCGCAGATCCGCGACGCCCGCGGCGTGGAGCTGCCCGAGCTGGACCTGGGCGGCGGCTTCGGCATCGCGTACACCACGCAGGACGACCCGGCCTCGCCGCACGACCTGGCCAAGCGGCTCCGCAAGATCGTCGACGGGGAGTGCGCGGCGGAGAACCTGGCCGTGCCGCACCTCTCCGTCGAACCGGGGCGGGCCGTCGTCGGCCCGGCCGTGTTCACGCTCTACCAGGTCGGGACCGTCAAGTGCGTGATGCTGGGCGACGCCGCCGGCGGTCGCGCCTACGTCAGCGTCGACGGCGGGATGAGCGACAACATCCGCACCGCGCTCTACGACGCCTCCTACTCGGCCACCGTGGCCAACCGCGCGTCGGCCGCGGCGCCGATGCTCGCCCGGGTGGTGGGAAAGCACTGTGAGTCCGGGGACATCGTGGTGAAGGATGAATTCCTGCCCGCCGACGTGCAGCCCGGAGATCTTGTCGCGGTGCCCGGCACCGGGGCCTACTGCCGGAGCATGGCCAGCAACTACAACCATGTGCCGCGTCCCCCGGTGATCGCCGTGCGGGACGGACAAGCCCGGGTGATCGTGCGCCGGGAGACGGAAGACGACCTGCTCGCATTGGATGTCGGATGACCTCACCTGTTCGCTTGGCGTTGCTCGGCTGCGGCACGGTCGGCAGCGACGTGGTACGCCTGCTGCACGAGCAGTCGGCCGACCTCGCCGCCCGGATCGGCGCCCCGCTGGAGATCGCCGGCATCGCCGTACGCCGGCTCGGCCGGGACCGCGGCGACCTGCCTGTCGACCCCAGCCTGTTCACCACCGACCCGCTGGGGCTGATCAAGCGGGACGACGTGGACGTGGTGGTGGAGGTGGTCGGCGGCATCGAGCCGGCCCGCGGCTGGCTGGTCGAGGCGCTGCGCGCGGGCAAGAGCGTGGTCACCGCCAACAAGGCGCTGCTCGCCGAGGACGGCGCCACGCTGCACGACGCCGCCGCCGAGGGCGGCGCCGACCTCTACTACGAGGCGAGCGTCGCCGGGGCCATCCCGCTGCTGCGCCCGCTGCGCGAGTCGCTGCACGGCGACCGGATCACCCGGGTCACCGGCATCGTGAACGGCACCACCAACTTCATCCTCTCCGCCATGGACGCCACCGGCGCCGGCTTCGCCGAGGCGCTCGAGGAGGCCACCGAGCTGGGGTACGCGGAAGCCGACCCGACTGCCGACGTGGAGGGCTTCGACGCCGCCGCCAAGGCCGCCATCCTCGCCTCGCTGGCGTTCCACACCCGGGTCACCGCCGACGACGTGCACCGCGAGGGCATCACCGAGGTGACCGCGGCGGACGTCGCGAGCGCCAAGGCGATGGGCTGCACGATCAAGCTGCTCTGCATCGCCGCCCGGGGCGTCGACGCGGCCGGCCGCGAGACGGTGAACGTCCGGGTGCACCCCGCGATGATCCCGCTCAGTCATCCGCTGGCCCGGGTGGGTGACGCGTTCAACGCGGTCTTCGTCGAGGCCGACGCCGCCGGGCAGCTCATGTTCTACGGCCGGGGCGCGGGCGGCGCGCCCACCGCCAGCGCGGTCCTCGGCGACGTGGTGGCGGTCGCCCGCAACCGCCTCGCCGGGGTGCGCCAGGCAAGCGAGTCGGCGTACGCGGACCTGTCGGTGCGGCCGATGGGGGAGGCGCTCACCCGCTACCACATCAGCCTCGACGTGGCCGACCGGCCGGGCGTGCTGGCGGCGGTGGCGGGGGTGTTCGCCAGGCACGAGGTCTCCATCGCCACCGTGCGGCAGGGGCCGGCCGGCGGCGACGCCGAGCTGGTCATCGTCACCCACGTCGCGCCGGACGCCGCGCTCGCCACCACCGTGCGAGAGTTGCGCGGGCTGGACACCGTCCGCTCGGTCACGAGCGTGCTGCGGGTCGAGGGCGGCGCGTAACCACGGCGTCCCGCCTGATGGTTAGGGCAGGGTGTACCGGTGGCCGGTCGGGAAGGCTGGTCCACGCTGTTGGCAGACCCCGCGACCGGGGCGACGGAGGCGAGGAGCGCGACATGTGGCGAGGGCTGATCGAGGCGTACCGGGACCGGCTGCCGATCACCGACGCCACCCCCGTCGTCACCCTGCACGAGGGGAACACGCCGCTGCTGCCGGCGCCGGTGCTCTCCGCCCGGGTCGGCGCGGACGTGTGGCTCAAGGTCGAGGGGGCGAACCCGACCGGCTCGTTCAAGGACCGGGGCATGACCGTCGCCGTCTCCAAGGCCGTCGAGGGCGGCGACAAGGCGATCATCTGCGCCTCCACCGGCAACACGAGCGCCTCGGCCGCCGCGTACGCCGCCCGCGCCGGCATCACCTGCGCGGTGCTGGTGCCGCAGGGCAAGATCGCGCTGGGCAAGCTGGCCCAGGCGCTTGTGCACGGCGCGAAGCTGCTCCAGGTGCAGGGCAACTTCGACGACTGCCTGGCGCTGGCCGGGAAGCTCGCCCAGGACTACCCGGTCGCGCTCGTCAACTCCGTGAACATCTACCGGCTGCACGGGCAGAAGACGGCCGCCTTCGAGATCGTCGAGGCGCTCGGCGACGCACCCGACATCCACTGCCTGCCGGTCGGCAACGCCGGCAACATCTCCGCCTACTGGATGGGCTACTCCGAGGACCTGCGCGACGGCAACGCCACGAAGACCCCCCGGATGTACGGCTTCCAGGCGGCCGGCGCGGCCCCGATCGTCACCGGCCAGGTGGTGCCCGAGCCGTCGACCATCGCCACCGCCATCCGGATCGGCAACCCGGCGAGCTGGACCAAGGCCGTCGACGCGCGGGACGCGTCGGACGGGTTGATCTCGGCGGTCACCGACCGGGAGATCCTCGCCGCCTACCGGCTGCTGGCCCGCGAGGTGGGGGTCTTCGTCGAGCTGGGCAGCGCGGCAAGCGTGGCCGGTCTGCTCCAGCAGGCCGCCGCCGGCCGGGTGCCGGCGGGGTCCCGGGTGGTGTGCACGGTCACCGGGCACGGCCTGAAGGACCCGGAATGGGCCATCTCGACGGCTCCGGCGCCGGTGACCATCGCCAACGACGCCCTCGCCGCCGCCCGCTCGCTCGACCTGGCCTGAGCCCCGCCGGGCGTGCCTGGGGCGCGTGCCGGGAGCGCGATCGCGTGCGGCAGACTCTGAGCACACCCTTCGGACCCCTCTTCAGGAGTGAGTAACGCCCATGTCGCTGCTCGCCAGATTCAGTCTTGCCAACCGGGGCCTGATCGCCCTGATCGCGTTGGTGACCGCGGCGTTCGGGGCGTTCGCCGTGCCCTCGCTGAAACAGCAGCTACTGCCGTCGCTGGAGTTCCCCGCCGCGTTCATCGTGGCGCCGTACCCGGGCGCGGCGCCGGAGATCGTCGAGTCGCAGGTCGCCGAGCCGATCGAGAACAGCCTCCAGGGCATCCCGGGGCTGGAGAAGGTCACCTCCACCTCCCGTGAGGGCGCGGCCACCGTCCAGGTGCAGTACGAGTTCGGCACCGACCTGGGCGACGTGGTCAACAAGATGGAGACCGCGCTCAACCGGACCCAGCTCCCCGAGGGCGTCGACCCGCAGGTGATCGCCGGCAGCACGGACGACCTGCCCGCCGTGGTGGTCGCCGCGACCGGCGACGGTGACGAGCGGGCGCTCGCGGAGAAGCTGCGCGCCACAGTCGTACCGGAGCTGGAAGGGCTGGACGGGGTCCGCTCGGTGGACGTCACAGGCGCGCGGGACCAGGTGGTCACGATCACGCCGGACCCGGCGAAGCTGGCCGCCGCCCGGGTGGCGCCGCCGGCGATCGCGGCGGCGTTGAAGACCAACGGGGTGGCGGTGCCGGCCGGCGCGCTCGCCGACGGCGACCGTTCGCTGCCGGTGCAGGTCGGCACGCCGATCCGCACCCTGGACGACCTGCGCGGCATCGTGCTCACCACCGCGCCCGCGACCCCGGTACGCCTCGGCGACGTGGCCCGGGTGGAGCAGCAGCTCGCCCCGGCGACGTCGTTCACCCGCACCAATGGCAAGCCGAGCCTCGGTATCGCGGTCACCGCGAGCCCGGACGGCAACGCGGTAGGCATCTCGCACGACATCCGCGACCGGCTGGACGAGTTGGAGGCCGCCTCCGGCGCGGACCTGACCGTGGTCTTCGACCAGGCCCCGTTCGTCGAGCGGTCCATCGAGAGCCTCACCACCGAGGGCCTGCTCGGCCTGCTGATGGCGGTGGTGGTGATCCTGGTCTTCCTTCTCTCGATCAGGTCCACCGTGGTCACCGCCGTCTCCATCCCGCTGTCGGTGCTTGTCGCGCTGATCGTGCTCTGGGCCGGCGACTACTCGCTGAACCTGCTCACGTTGGGCGCGTTGACGATCGCGGTCGGCCGGGTGGTCGACGACTCCATCGTAGTGTTGGAGAACATCAAGCGGCACCTGGAATACGGCGAGCCGAAGCGGGAGGCGATCCTCACCGCGGTCCGTGAGGTGGCCGGCGCGGTGACCGCGTCCACGCTCACCACGGTTGCCGTGTTCGCGCCGATCGCCCTGGTGGGCGGCTTCGTCGGGCAGCTCTTCGCGCCGTTCGCGATCACCGTGACGGTGGCCCTGCTCGCCTCGCTGCTGGTGTCGCTGACGGTGATCCCGGTGCTTGCCTACTGGTTCCTCCGGCCGGGTCGCGGCGCGGACGACGAGGCCGCCCACCGGGCCGCCGAGGAGAAGGAGCTGCGCAGCCCGCTCCAGCGGGCGTACCTGCCGGTGATCGGCTTCGCCACCCGGTCCCGGAAGAGCCGGTGGGCCACCGTGGCGCTCGGCCTGCTGGTGCTCCTGGGCACGTTCGGCCTGGCCCAGAAGTTGGAGACCAACTTCCTGGACGACTCTGGCCAGGACACGCTGGCGATCCAGCAGGAGATGCCGGCCGGCACCGGGCTCGCCGGCACCGACCGGGCCGCCGCCCGGGTCGAGGAGGTGCTGCGGCGTACGCCGGGCGTGGAGACCTACCAGGTCAGCGCCGGTGGTGGGGACAACCCGTGGGCCGGTGGCGGCAGCGACCAGGCATCCTGGTCGCTGGCGCTCTCCGACGACACCGACGCCGCCGCCGTGCGACAGGTGCTGCGCAAGGAGTTCGACGGGCTCGGCCCGGACGTCGGCGAGCTGACCTTCGGCGGCGGGCAGAACGCCTCCGCCAACCAGGTCGAGGTGGTGGTGCAGGCCGCCGACCAGGAGACGCTGACCCGGGCGGCGGAGCAGGTGCGGGCCGCCATGGCCGGCACCGCCGGCGTCGAGGACGTCACCACAAGCCTCGCCACCCGGGTGCCCCGGGTCGAGGTGACCGTGGACCGGGTCGCCGCGGCCCGCGCGGGTCTCACCGAGGCGGCCGTGGGGCAGCTCGTCGCGCAGACGTACCGGGGGGCGCCGCTCGGCCAGGTCACGCTCGACGGCACGGCGCAGAACGTGGTGCTCAGCACCGGGGCCCGGCCGCCGGTGAGCGTGGACGAGCTGCGGGCGCTGCGGGTGGGCGCGGTGCCGTTGGACGCGATCGCCGACGTCAACCAGGTCGACGGCCCGCAGCAGGTGACCCGGATCGACGGTGAGCGCAGCGTCTCGGTGACCGGCACGGCCGCCGGCTCGAACCTCGGGGCGACCACGCAGGAGCTGCAGAAGAAGCTGGACGCGCTTGACGTGCCGGGCGCCACGTTCGTGATCGGCGGGGTGAGCGCCGACCAGGCGGACGCGTTCGCGGACCTCGGCCTGGCGGTGCTGGCCGCCATCGCGATCGTCTTCCTGATCATGGTGGCCACGTTCCGCAGCCTGACCCAGGCGCTGATCCTGCTGGTCTCGGTGCCGTTCGCGGCGACCGGGGCGATCGCGCTGCTGCTGGCCACCGGGACGCCGCTCGGCGTGCCGGCGCTGATCGGCGTGCTCATGCTCGTCGGCATCGTGGTGACGAACGCGATCGTGCTGCTCGACCTGATCAACCAGTACCGGGCGCGGGGCATGGGCGTCACCGAGGCCGTGGTCGAGGGTGGTCGACGCCGGCTGCGGCCGATCCTGATGACCGCGGTGGCTACCGTGTTCGCGCTGCTGCCGATGGCGTTCGGGCTGACCGGCGAGGGCGGCTTCATCTCCAAGCCGCTTGCCGTCGTGGTGATCGGCGGCCTGCTCAGCTCAACGCTGTTGACGCTGGTGCTGGTGCCGACGCTCTACACCATGGTGGAGCACACCAAGGGTTCGCTGCGGGACCGCCGGGACCGCCGTCGGGGCGGTCCGGAACCCGTCGAGCCGGTCGAGGCCCCGGCGCCGGAGCCGGTGACCGTCGGTGGCGGGGGCGGCCGGGTCGAGCCGCCCGCGCCGCCGGCCCGCCCGTCCGGGGCGTTGATCGACGGTACGGACCAGTTCGAGGTGCTCCGCCTGCCGAAGAGCCGCCAGTCCCCCCTCCCCCCGACCGAGTGAAAGGAGGGGCCCCCGCTTAACGCCTTCGGTATAGGCGGGGCCCCCTCTTAACACCTCCCCCTGCACGGGGCCACGCCGAGCCGCACCCGGGCGGTACGCTCGGTGAGCTGGTGCCTACTCGGGGGTGCGGGGGCGCGATGGTGGACGGCGCGGGCCGATGGGGTCGACGGACGCTGCTGCGCCGGTCCGCGCTGCTGCTCGGCGGCGCCGCACTGGGCTCGGCCGCCATGCTGGAGAGCACCCGGGTGGCCGACCGCCGGCTCCCGCTGGCCGGCGGCCCGGCCAGCGCCACCCTCGGCAGCCGTCGCCAGGAGGTCGGCGGCGGCGGGGTGCAGGTGGTCTGGGGCGTCCGGACCAGCACGCCGCTTGTGGCGCTGACGTTCGACGACGGTCCCCGGCCACAGTGGACGCCGATGGTGTTGGACACGTTGGCCGAGCACCGGGTGCCGGCCACCTTCTTCCTGGTCGGTGAGCGGGCCCGCCGGCACGCCGCGCTGGTGCGGGGCCGAATGGGTGGGCACGAGGTGGGCAACCACAGCTGGGCGCACCACGATCTCGCCCGGATGGACGCCGCCGCCGTGCACGACGACCTGCGCCGCAGCCACGACGCGATCACCGCGGCCACCGGGGTGGCGCCCCGGCTGCTCCGTCCGCCCTGGGGGCACCTGGGCGGGGCGGTGCTGTACGCGGCGGCCCAACTGGACTACCGGGTGGTGCTCTGGACGCTGCAGATGGTCGAGGGCGAGTTCCCGCACGACCCGGCCGGACACGCCCGGCGGATCGTCGCCGACGTGCGGCCCGGCACCATCCTGCTCGGCCACGACGTCGGCGACGAGAAACGGCTGGTCGCGCTCCGTGGCCTGCCCGACATGATCGCCGGTTTGCGCGCCCAGGGCTACAGTTTCGTCACGGTCTCCGACCTGCTGCGCCGCGGGCCGCCCCCGGGGGCGGCCCGATAGGGTGCCGGCGTGTCACCCACCCTCTCGGTCCTCGTCCGCAACCGCGACTTCCGGCACCTGTTCCTCGCCGAGCTGGTGGTCTTCGGCGCCGACTGGTTCGTCATGGTGCCGTTGCTGGTGCTCCTGCCGGCCCTGACCGGCAGCGGGGTCTGGGGAGCGCTGGTGCTGGCCGTGGACACCGGCACCACCGCGCTGCTGCTTCCGTACGCCGGCACCGTGGCCGACCGGTTCGACCGCCGCCGGGTCATGATGGTGGCAAATGTGGCCGCGCTCGCCGGCATCCTGCTGTTGCTCGGCGTCCGGAGCTCCGGCACGGCGTGGCTGGCGTTGGTGTCGATCGCGATCGTGGCGGTGGCGAAGGCGTTCTACTCGCCCGCCGCCCAGGCCGCCCTGCCCAATGTGGTCGATCCGGCGGACCTGGCGGCGGCAAACGCGGTCGCCGGCTCGGCCTGGGGCACGATGACCGTGGTCGGCGCCTCGCTCGGCGGCATCCTGAGCGCCGCGTCCGGCCCGTACGCCAGCTTCTGGGTGGCCGCCGTGGGCCTGGCCGGGGCGGCGGTGCTGGCCGCGCTGATCCGCCGCCCCCTCCAGGCGCTCCGGGATCCGGCGGCGACGGCGCCGCGCGCCGGGGCGGCGATCCGGGAGGCGCTCGGCTACATTGCCCACCGGCCGCGTGTGCTCGCGCTCGTGACGGTGAAGTCGGCGGTCGGCCTGGGCAACGGCGTGCTTACCGTGTTCCCGCTGCTCGCCGCCGTGTACGGGGTCGGCCCGGCCGGGGCCGGCCTGCTGTTCGCCGCCCGGGGGGCCGGGGCGCTCGTCGGCCCGATCCTGATGCGGCGGGTGCTCAGCAACCGGGCCTGGCTGCTCACCGGCCTGGCGCTGTCCATGTCCCTGTACGGCCTGGCCTACCTCGGCGCCTCGGTGGTGTCCTGGTTCCCGCTGGTGCTGGTTCTGGTGTTCCTGGCCCACCTGGGTGGCGGCAGCAACTGGGTGCTGTCCAACTACGCGCTCCAGGGCGAGGTGCCGGACCGGTTGCGCGGTCGGGTCTTCGCCACCGACATGATGCTGGCGACGCTTGCCATCGCGGTCAGCCAACTGGTGGTGGCGCTCGTGGTGGACCGGGTGGACGAGCGCACCGTGCTGGCCGGCTGCGGCCTCGTCACGGTGGTCTACGCGATCGGTTGGCGGTTCGCCACCCGGCGCCTCTCGCTCACCGACCCGGCCCCGGACCGGGCCGGCTGACCGACCGGTCCCACGCTGCGGGCGGTCCGGCGGGTGATGTCGGGGTCAGGCCCTAGCATGAGCCGGTGCCGACGACTTTCGCCTCCGGCCCGGTCCGGGTCCGGGTGCCCGCGACAAGCGCCAATCTCGGCCCCGGCTTCGACGCGCTCGGGCTGGCCCTCGGCCGTCACGACGACGTGACGGCCGAGGTCACCGACGGCGGCGTACGGGTGGTGGTCACCGGCGAGGGCGCCGGTGAGCTGCCGGCGGACGACCGGCACCTGGTCGTGACCGCCATGCGGGCCGCGTTCGACGTGCTCGGCATGCAGCCCGCCGGCCTGGCGTTGGAGTGCGTCAACCGGATCCCGCAGGCCCGTGGCCTCGGCTCGTCGTCGGCGGCGATCGTGGCCGGGGTGCTGGCGGCCCGCGCGCTCGTGGTCGACGGTGGGCGACGGCTTGACGACGACGCCGTGCTGCGGCTGGCGGCGGAGTTGGAGGGGCATCCCGACAATGTGGCGCCGTGCCTGCTCGGCGGCTTCACGATCGCCTGGACCGAGCCCACCGGGGCTCGGGCGGTGTCGTTGCCGGTGGCGCCGGCCGTCCGTCCCACCGTCTTCGTGCCGGCGGAGCGGGGACTGACCTCGGAGGCCCGGGCCGCCCTGCCGGCCACCGTGCCGCACGCCGACGCGGCGTCCAACGCGGGCCGGGCCGCGCTGCTGGTGCACGCGCTGACCACCGACCCGGCGCTGTTGCTGCCGGCCACCGTCGACCGCCTGCACCAGGAGCAGCGGGCGCCCGGCATGCCCACCACCGCCGAACTGGTCGCTGAGCTGCGTGGGGCAGGTGTGGCGGCGGTGGTCAGTGGGGCCGGTCCGACGGTGCTGGCGCTCTCCGACGTGCCGGCCGGGTTCGAGGTGGGAAGAGATTGGCGCCGTTGGGAGTTGCCGACAGATGTCAGCGGAGCCCGGGTTTTCCGGGGTAGACTTTGACACGCCGAGCGGGACCCTGTTGCCGCAGGTCGGAAGAGTTGATTACGCTCTAGACCGAGCACAGCCGCGAAGCATGCGATCTTCCTGCGGTTCGGCGCACCCCCGAAGCTCTCGGCGGTCAGCCCGTCACCCCTGCCCAAGGCTCACGCCGCACCGCAGTTTCCACAGGTCGCCGCAGACGGCGAGACCTGCTCACCGATGTTGGTGAGTCGGGAAACCGACCGGCTGCTGTGTTACAGACTCCCGCGACGCGTCCATGCGAGGCGGGTGCACCGAGGCCGCCCGGCCACCTGGTTCCACGACTCCGGGCAGCCCCGGCCTATCGAGGGAAGGAATCCATTGAGCGACACCACCGACGTGACGTCGGATGTTTCCAACGTCGCTGGCGATGCCACCACCGCCGCTCCCACGCGCCGTCGGCGTAGCGGCACCGGCCTGTCGGCGATGCTGCTGCCGGAGCTCCAGAGCCTGGCCGCGTCGCTCGGCATCTCCGGTACGGCTCGCATGCGTAAGGGCGAGCTGATCAGTGCGATCACCGAGCGGCAGGGCGGCGCCGCCGCCGGAACCCCTCGACCCCGGGCCGAGGTCGCGGCCGCGACCGCTCCCGCCCGCGAGGAGGTGCACGCCGAGGTCCACCAGGAGCGGGCCGAGGGCGAGCGTCGTCCCGCCGAGCAGGCGCCGGCCGCCGAGGCGACCGAGGGCCGTACCCGGGGCCGCCGGAGCCGGTCCACCGCCGTGACCGCCGAGGCGCGACCAGCCGAGACGCGGGCCGAGGAGGCTCCCGTCGAGACCGGCGACCGGGTCGAGCGCGACCGGGTCGAGCGCGGCGGTGACCGGGCTGAGCGCGGCGGTGACCGGGCTGAGCGCGGCGGTGACCGCGTCGAGCGCGGCGGCGACCGCGCCGAAGGCGGTGCCGACCGGGCCGAGCGCGGCGAGCGCAACGACGGCCGGGGCCGCGAGCGCGCCGAGCGCGGTGGCGACCGCAACGACCGGGGCGAGCGTGCCGAGCGGGGCGATCGCAACGACCGGGGCGACCGCAACGACCGGGGCGAGCGGGGTGACCGCAACGACCGGGGGGACCGTGCCGAGCGGGGCGATCGCAACGACCGGGGCGAGCGCGCCGAGCGTAACGACCGCAATGACCGCAATGACCGCAACGACCGCAACGACCGTGGTGACCGGAACGACCGCGGAGACCGTAACGACCGGGGTCCGCGCGCCGACCGTGACAACCGTGACAACCGTGACAACCGTGACGATGACGACGACGAGGGCGGCGGCCGGCGGGGCCGGCGCAGCCGGTTCCGGGACCGTCGGCGTGGCCGGGGCGAGCGGGGCGAGGGCGACGGCGGTGGCGGTGGTGGCCGCGAGCCGCAGGTGAGCGAGGACGACGTGCTCGTCCCGGTCGCCGGCATCATCGATGTGCTCGACAACTACGCCTTCGTCCGGACCACCGGCTACCTGGCCGGCCCGAACGACGTGTACGTCTCGATGTCCCAGATCAAGAAGTACGGCCTGCGCCGCGGTGACGCCATCACCGGCGCGGTGCGGGCGGCCCGGGACGGCGAGCAGCGGCGCGACAAGTACAACCCGCTGGTCCGGCTGGACACCATCAACGGCATGGAGCCGGACGAGGCGAAGCGCCGGCCGGAGTTCTACAAGCTCACCCCGCTCTACCCGCAGGAGCGGCTGCGGCTGGAGACCGAGCCGCACATCCTGACCACCCGGGTGATCGACCTGGTGATGCCGATCGGCAAGGGTCAGCGGGCGCTCATCCAGTCGCCGCCCAAGGCGGGTAAGACGATGGTGTTGCAGGCGATCGCGAACGCGATCACCCGTAACAACCCGGAGTGCCACCTGATGGTGGTGCTTGTGGACGAGCGGCCCGAAGAGGTCACCGACATGCAGCGGTCGATCAAGGGCGAGGTCATCGCGGCCACGTTCGACCGTCCGCCGCAGGACCACACCACCGTGGCCGAGCTGGCGATCGAGCGGGCGAAGCGGCTGGTCGAGCTGGGGCACGACGTGGTCGTCCTGCTCGACTCGGTGACCCGGCTCGGGCGGTCGTACAACCTGGCGGCGCCGGCCAGCGGCCGGATCATGTCGGGTGGTATCGACTCCACCGCGCTCTACCCGCCGAAGCGCTTCCTCGGCGCCGCCCGCAACATCGAGAACGGCGGCTCGCTGACCATCATCGCCACGGCGCTCGTCGAGACCGGTTCGATGGCGGACACGGTCATCTTCGAGGAGTTCAAGGGCACCGGCAACGCGGAGCTGAAGCTGGACCGGAAGATCGCGGACAAGCGTGTCTTCCCGGCGATCGACATCAACCCCACCGGCACCCGCAAGGAGGAGGTCCTGCTCGCGCCGGAGGAACTGGCGATCATCCACAAGCTCCGCAAGGTGCTGCACTCGCTGGACTCGCAGGCGGCGCTCGACCTCCTGCTGGATCGGCTCAAGCAGTCCCGTACCAACATCGAGTTCCTGATGCAGATCGCGAAGTCCACCCCGGGCGAGTGAGCTGACAGGTTCGACGACGAGGGGCACGGCCGCCGGCCGTGCCCCTCGTCACATACCGGCCAGCGGGTGGGGGAGTGGGCGGGGACGGGGTGGGAATGCGGGAGTACGGGCGGGCGTTGTGGCGGGCGGACCTGCTGTGCCGGCCGGCCGACGCCCATGGCACACTTGTCAATCGGCCACCGGTTCCGGTTCACGCCCGAGCCCGTCGTGACGACGGGAACACCGACGGCGACCCGGCGACCACCCACGAAAGGACCGAGGCGACATGAAGCCCAACATCCACCCGGAGTACGCGACCACCGAGGTCCGTTGCTCCTGCGGCAACACGTTCACGACCCGCAGCACCGCCAAGGGCGGCGCCATCAGCGTCGAGACCTGCAGCGCCTGCCACCCGTTCTACACCGGTAAGCAGCGCGTGCTGGACACCGCCGGTCGGGTCGCGAAGTTCCAGCAGAAGTACGCCAAGGTTCAGGCGAAGAAGGCCAAGTAGCTCCACCGACGACGCCCGTGTCCGGCTCCTGCCGGGCACGGGCGTTCGTCCGTTCTCCGCCGGTGTCGTCGTCGTCCGAAGGAGCATCCGCAGCATGAGCAGTGAGCGCCTGGCCGCACTCCTCGACGAGTACGCCGAGTTGGAGAAGCGGCTCGCCGATCCGGCCCTCCACACCGACCAGGGCACCGCCCGGCGGGTCGGCCGGCGGTACGCCGAACTGGTCCCGCTGCACAAGGCGGCCGGTGAGCTGGAGCAGGCCCGTGCCGACCTGGTCGCCGCCCGCGAACTCGCCGCCGAGGACGCGGCGTTCGCCGCCGAGGCGGACACCATCGCGGCCTCGCTGCCGGCGTTGGAGGAGCGCCTCGCCGAGCTGCTGATCCCGCGCGACCCGCACGACGCCAAGGACGTGATCGTCGAGATCAAGGCCGGCGAGGGCGGCGAGGAGTCGGCGTTGTTCGCCGCCGACCTGCTGCGCATGTACACCAGGTACGCCGAGCGGCGGGGCTGGGTCACCGAGGTGATCGACGCCCAGGACTCCGACCTCGGCGGCGTGAAGGACGTCTCGCTGGCGATCAAGACGAAGGGCGTGCCCGACGGCGGCAACGGCGTCTGGTCGCGGCTCAAGTGGGAGGGCGGCGTACACCGGGTGCAGCGCGTCCCGGTCACCGAGTCGCAGGGCCGGATCCACACCAGCGCGGCCGGCGTGCTGGTGCTGCCCGAGGCGGAGGACGTGGACGTCACGATCGACCCGAACGAGCTGCGGATCGACGTGTTCCGCTCGTCCGGTCCCGGCGGCCAGTCGGTGAACACCACCGACTCGGCGGTCCGCATCACGCACGTGCCGACCGGCATCGTGGTGTCCTGTCAGAACGAGAAGTCCCAGCTCCAGAATCGCGAGCAGGCGATGCGGATCCTGCGCGCCCGGTTGCTCGCCGCGGCCCAGGAGCAGGCCGACGCCGCCGCCTCGGACGCGCGCAAGGCCCAGGTCCGCACGGTGGACCGGTCGGAGCGGATCCGCACCTACAACTTCCCGCAGAACCGGATCACCGACCACCGGATCGGCTACACCGCGTACAACCTCGACCTGGCGCTCGCCGGTGAGCTGGACGGGGTGCTCGACGCCCTGGCCGAGGCGGACCGGGCGGCCCGGCTGGCCGGCGAGACCGAGCTGGCCCGACGCTGAGCTGTGCGGGGTGTTAAGCGGGGGCCCCGCCTATACCGGAGGCGTTAAGCGGGGGCCCCTCCTTACACCCTCAGCTGGCGCGGAGGCGGTCCTTGGCGCGGAGCATCTCCCGGTCGGCCAGCTCGAACGCGGTGCCGAGCGCCTCCCGGACGCTTACCGTGGTGCTGCCGTCGACCTCGGCGAAGCCGATGGTCACCCCGACCGGGGTGCCGGGCACCAGGGACTCCCAGTCCTCCGTGCGCACGGCCGCCTCGATCCGCCGGGCCACCTCCACCGCCTCCGACATGCCGGTGTCGGGCAGCACCACCACGAACTCGTCCCCGCCGTACCGGGACACGAAGTCGCCCCGTCGCATCACCCGGTTGATCACGCCGGCCACGCGTTGCAACACCAGGTCGCCCGAGTGGTGGCCGTGCCGGGTGTTCACCGCCTTGAACCCGTCGAGGTCGCAGACGCCGATCACGACCCGCTCGCCCCGGGACACCACCGCGCCGAGGTAGCGCTCCAGCCGGCGCCGGTTGGGCAGCCCGGTGAGCGGGTCGGTGAGCGCCTCGCCCTCGTAACGGGCGGCCTCGCGGCGCATCTCCTCGTGGTCGATCCGGGCCGCGATGCCGTCGATGTAGACGTCCCGCAGGCGGTCGCTGCGCCGCGCGGCCAGCCGGAACGCGTGCCGGTCCGCGCGGTGCGCGCCGGCGTGGTCGCCGGCGCGGGCCAGGGCGATGCTGCGCAGCCGGGGTGACTCGGCGGCGCCGAGCGTCTCGTCGGAGACCCGGATCGCGTCCAGTCGGGTGACCGCCTCGATCGGCCGGCCGGCGGCGACCGCCAGGCAGACGTGGCCGAGCTGGCGCAGGTCACGGGCGCGGGCGCTGTCCCCGCCGTGGCCGAGCAGCCGGTTCGGGTCGGCGTCGCCGGCGGACTCCACCCGGTCGCCGAGCGCGGCCCGCCGGGCGGCGGCGTACCCGTAGGCGGCCAGGCTGCTGGGCCGTAGGTTGCCGGCCCGCCCGCCGCGCAGGAACCGGGCCAGGTCGCCGGCCACGTCGCGCAGCACCCGCAGGCAGCCGTCGCTGTCGCCGTTGTGGTCCAGGGCCACCGCGTTGCGCAGCCGGATCCCCGGCGCGGCGAACGTCTCCTCCGGGATGCCCGCGCTCAGTCCGACCTCGCGGGCCCGTTCGATTGCGCCGAGCGCGTGGCCGTGGAAGCTGAGGTACGAGTAGGCCATCGCCAGGTCGTGCCAGCCCCAGGCGGTGTCCCGGTCCGGGTCGTCGTCGGCGCCGAGCGCGCGGGCGGCCCGGACCAGGTGCGTGACGCACCTGTCGAGCGCGCCCTGGTGGTGGGCGGCGAGCGCGGCCAGCGCGTTGAGGTGCCCGTGCAGGTAGGGCTCGGCCAGGTCACGTACGGCGGCGGAGGCGTCCTCGATGGCGCGGGTGAACTCGGCGGTCCGGCCGAGGTTGATCAGCGCGGACAGGCGTTGCACAAGCGCGTCGGCGCGGGCGTACGGGTCGTTGGTGGTGCGGATCACGCGATCGAGCAGGACGCACGCCTCGGCGGAACGGCTGGCCTCCTGCAACGCCCGCGCGCTTCGGAGGGCGTCAACCTGGTCCTCGACCTGGTCGAGCCAGCCCACTCGCGACCTCCCTGCCGTGTGCGCCCGGACGCACCCGTTCGTGTTGGCGACCCGCGACGCTTCATGATTATTGCGTGAGCACACTCCCGCAACACCCGTCCGAAGGGACAGAACGCGAACGGGTCTCGCTGGTGATCGCCCGGGTGGCCCGGGCGCTGGCCGAGGCCGGTGTCGAGGCGCCCCGGGCGGAGGCCGAGCAGTTGGCCGCGTACGTGTTGGAGGTGCCGCGCGGCCGGTTGGCGCTGGCCGCCGGTCTCACCCCGGCCCAGCGCGCCCGCCTGGACGCGCTCGTCGACCGGCGGGCGGCCCGGGAGCCGTTGCAGCACCTCACCGGCGTGGCCGGCTTCCGGCACCTGGAGCTGGCGGTCGGCCCGGGGGTGTTCGTGCCCCGGCCGGAGACCGAGCTGCTGGCCGGCTGGGGGATCGACGCGGCCCGGCGGCTCGCCGCGCCGCTCGTGGTCGACCTGTGCAGCGGCTCCGGCGCGATCGCGCTCGCGGTCGCGCAGGAGGTGCCGTCGGCCCGGGTGGTGGCGGTGGAACGGTCCCCGGCCGCGCTGGCCTGGCTGCGACGCAACGCCGCCGGGCGGGTCGCCGCGGGGGACCGGCCGGTCGAGGTGGTGGCCGCCGACGTGACCGGCCCGGCGCTGCTGGCCGACCTGGCCGGCCGGGTCGACGTGCTGCTCTGCAACCCGCCGTACGTGCCGCGGTCGGTGGTGGTGCCGCCGGAGGTGGGCGGCCACGACCCGGACGAGGCGGTGTTCGGCGGCGCGGACGGACTGGACGTGATCCGGCCGGTGGTGGCCCGGGCCGCGGTGCTGCTGCGCCCGGGTGGGCTGATCGGCGTGGAGCACGACGACACGCACGCGGCGGCGGTGCCGGCCCTGCTGGACCGCGACGGCCGGTACGAGCGCGTGGCGGAGCACCGGGACCTGGCCGGGCGGCCTCGTTGGGCGACCGCGTCCCGGCGGGCGGACGGCACCCACGCCGACGGCGGCGCGGCGTGGCAGACTGACTCCTCGTGATGCTCTACGACTGCCGGTCGCCCGCCGACCGGGACCGCGGCATCGCCGCTGCCATCGAGGCGGTCCGGAACGGCGAACTCGTCGTCCTGCCGACCGACACGGTCTACGGCGTCGGTGCGGACGCGTTCACCCCGTACGCGGTGAAGGCCCTGGCGGACACCAAGGGTGGCGCACGGCAGGCGCCTCCGGTGCTGATCGGCTCCCGGCACACGCTCGACGGCCTGGTCTTCTCGCTGCCGGGCGCGGCACGTGACCTGGTCGAGGCGTTCTGGCCGGGCGCGTTGACAATCGTGGTGGAGCACTCGCCGAGCCTGGCGTGGGACCTGGGCGACACAAGCGGCACGGTGGCGGTGCGGATGCCGCTGCATCCGGTCGCGCTCGAGGTGCTGCGGGAGACCGGGCCGATGGCGGTGGCCTCGGCCAACAAGGTCGGCCAGCCCGCCGCGCTCACCGCCGAGGAGGCCCGTGACCAGCTCGGGTACGGCGTGCGGGCCTATCTGGAGGCCGGGCCGGCGGTGGACCCGGTGCCGAGCACCATCGTCGACCTGACCGGCGAGGTGCCGCGGGTGCTGCGCCAGGGCGCGGTCACGCTGGCGAAGCTGCGTGACGTGGTGCCGGACATCCTCGACGAGCGGGGGGTCTGAGTGCCGCCGTTCACCGTTCTGCACGTCTGCATGGGCAACATCTGCCGGTCGCCGATGGCCGAGCGGCTGCTGCTGTTCGCCGTCCGGGAGCGGCTGGCCCGGCTCGACGTCGCCCCGGCCGACTCGGACGCGCTCGTGCACAGCCACAGCGCCGGCACCGGCGGGTGGCACGCCGGCGAGGAGATGAACCCGCCGGCGGCGCGGCAGGTGGTCGCGCGCGGCGGTGACGTCGACGGCTTCGCCGCGCGCCGGTTGCGCTCCGACCTGATCGACGGCGCGGACCTGGTCCTCACCGCGACCGCCGACCAGCAGGAGTACGTGGTGGCGCTGCGGTCGGACGCGGCCGGACGCACGTTCGTGCTTGGTGAGTTCGGCCGGCTGCTGGGCGCGGTGGACCGGTCGGCGCTGCCGTCGGCGGCGCCCACTCCGGACGCCGTGCACGCCCGTGGGGTCGCGCTCGTGGCGGCGGCCGACGCGGCCCGGGAGGGCGCCGCCGCCCTGCCCACCGATGATCTCGACGACCCGTGGGGCCGGGGCGACCAGTGTTTCAGCCGGGTGGCCGACGAGATCGAGGAGACGGTCCAGCCGCTGGCTGCCGCGCTGCTGCCCTGAGGTTCATCCTTTCTCGCGAACTTCCTGCGCCTTTCGCCGAACATGGCGGCGAAAACGGCGATTCCGGTCATTCTGAACGGGTCCGTACGGCCGGCTCCTGCGGGGAGAGCTGATGAACCGGGCCCATCTCGACAAGCTGTTCACGATCCTGCTCGCCGGCGTGCTCGCCGGACTGGCCCTGGCCGCCGCCGCGCTGCCGGCCGCGCTGGTCTTCGGCCTGGGCGTGAAGAACCTGATGCCGTACACCGAGCTGCCGGAGGCGCTCCGGGCGCCGCAGCCGGCCCAGCGCTCCAACCTCTACGCGAACGACGGCCACACGCTCATCACCTCGTTCTACGTCGAGGACCGGGTGGACGTGCCGGTCGGCGAGGTGGCGCCGGTGATGCGGGACGCCATCGTGGCCGCCGAGGACGTGCGCTTCTACGAGCATCACGGCGTCGACGTGCGGGGCGTGGTGCGGGCGTTGACGGCCAACCGCAAGGAGGGCACCCGGCAGGGCGCCTCCACGCTGACCATGCAGTACGTGCGCAACGCGCTCGCCGGTGACCCCCGGCTGACCGAGCGGGAGCGGGCCGCGGCCACCGAGATCACCGCCGGTCGCAAGATCCGCGAGATGCGGTACGCGCTGACGCTTGAACGGCAGGTCGGCAAGGACGAGATTCTCGGGCGCTACCTGAACATCGCGTACTTCGGCGCCGGCGCGTACGGCATCGCCGCCGCCAGCAAGCGCTACTTCTCCACCACCCCGGACCGGCTCACGCTGGGGCAGGCCGCCCTGCTCGCTGGCCTGGTGCGGGCGCCGGACCACGACGACCCGATCAACGGCGACGCCGGCGCGGCCCTGGACCGCCGGGCGTACGTGCTGGACCGGATGGCGGAGACCGGCCGGGTGACCGCCGCGGACGCGGCGGCGGCCAAGGGCTCACCGCTGGCCCTGGCGCCCAGCGCCACCCCGAACGACTGCGCCGCGGTGCCCGCCGGCCACAACGACTGGGGCTTCTTCTGCGACTGGTTCACCCAGTGGTGGAACGCCCAGCCGGCGTTCGGGCAGACCGCGGACGAGCGGCAGCGCACGCTGCGCCGCGGCGGCTGGTCGATCGTCTCCTCGCTCGACCCGGACGTGCAGGCCAAGGCGAGCGAGCAGGTGCGGGCGATCTATCCGGAGACGACCCAGCGGGCCGCGCCGACGGCGGTGGTGCAGCCGGGCACCGGGCGGGTGCTGGCCCTGGCGGTGAACCGGGGCTTCGGCACGGCCGCGAACCCGGCCGGGCAGCAGAACTACCCGAACACGGTCAACCAACTCGTGGCCGGGGGCGGCGGCATCGTCGGCTACCAGGCCGGCTCCACGTTCAAGCTGTTCGCCCTGCTGGCCGCGCTGGAGGCCGGGTTACCGCTGGACACCGAGTTCGACGCCCCCCGCGTCTACGTCACCAAGTACCCGATCGACGGCGGCCCGGCCAGTTGCGGCGGCAGGTGGTGCCCGGCGAACGCCAACACGTACTGGATGGACGGCGACCGGGACATGTGGGACGCGTTCGGCCGTTCGGTGAACACCTACTTCGCCTGGCTGACCGAGCGGGTCGGCGCGGACCGGGTGGTCGAGATGGCCGAGCGGCTCGGCATCGTGTTCCGCTCGCCGCAGGACGCCAGGATGGCCCGCGACGGGGCGGCGAGCTGGGGGCCGTTCACCCTCGGGGTCTCCGCCACCACGCCGTTGGACCTGGCCAACGCGTACGCCACGGTGGCCGCCGAGGGCACCTGGTGCCGGCCCACCCCGGTCACCTCGATCACCGACGCGACCGGCCGGCGGGTGGCCACCGGTGACACCGACTGCCGGCAGGTGCTCGACACCGAGGTGGCCCGCGCGGCGGCCGACGCCAGCCGCTGCCCGGTCGGCGACCAGTCGATGTACCGGCGGTGCGCCGGCGGCACGGCCGAGGATCTGGCCCCGGGCCTGCGCCGGCCGCTGGCCGGCAAGACCGGCAGCTCGGAGCGGAACGCCACGGAGACCGTGGTCGCGTTCACCCCGCAGCTCGCCGTGGCGACTATCGCGGCGAACCCGGACAACCCGCGGGACGCGGTCGGCGGCGGCGTGCAGAAGCGGCAGATCGCCGCCGTGGGTCGCATCCTCGCCTGGGCCCTGCGCGACCAGCCGGTGCGGGACTTCGTCCCGCCGAGCGAGTCCGTCGCCTTCCAGCACACAAGCCCCCGCACCAACAACTGAGGTGATTGGCGGGGCCCCCTCCTATCGCCTGGGCGATAACAGGGGCCCCCGCCTAACCGGTGGGGTGTTCGGCGCCTCGGGCGATGTTGCGGGCCATGCCGCCGAAGACGACGGCGTGGAACGGGGCGACCGAGGCCCAGTAGAGGTGGCCGGGCAGGCCGTGCGGGAGGAAGACGGCGCGCTGCACGTAGCGGCTGTGCCCGTTGTCGGTCGGCTCGGCCCGCATCTCCAGCCAGGCCCGGCCGGGCAACCGCATCTCGGCACGCAACCGCAGCAGCTCACCCGGGACGATCTCCTCGACCCGCCAGAAGTCCAACGCCTCGCCGACCTGGAGCCGGTGCGGGTCGCGCCGGCCGCGACGCAGCCCGACGCCGCCGACCAGCCGGTCCAGCCAGCCGCGTACCGACCAGGCGAGCGGGAACGAATACCAGCCGTGCTCGCCGCCGACCCCCTCGATGACCCGCCACAACGCGGCCGGGGGCGCGCTCACGGCCTGTTCCCGCAGGTCCGTGTAGGCGGTGCCGCCGGACCAGTCCGGGTCCGACGGCAGCGGGTCGGCCGGCGCGGCCGGGCCGCTCGCGTTCGACCAGCGCGTCTCCACCTGGGCGTCGCGCACCTTCGCCAGCGCCAGGCCGACCGCCTGGTCGAAGCCGGTCAGCCCGCCCGGCGGGTCGGGTACGAAGCGGGCGATGTCGTGCTCGTGTGCGACCGCCTCGTGCACCAGGCTCTCCACCAGCGGTCGGGCGATCGCGTTCGGCACCGGAGTGATCAGGCCGACCCAGTGCGAGGAGAGGCCGGGGGTGAGCGGGCGCACCGGCAGGATGAGCCGTGGCCGCAGCCCGGCCACCCGGGCGTAGCGCTGCATCATCTGCGTGAACGTCAGCACGTCCGGGCCGGCGATGTCGAACCCGCGGTTCACCTCGGGCGGCAGGTGCGCGCAGCCGGCCAGGTAGCCCAGCACGTCGCGGACCGCGATCGGTTGGATCCGGTTGCGCACCCAGCGCGGGGTGACCATCGCCGGCAACCGCTCGGTCAGGTAGCGCAGCATCTCGAACGAGGCCGAGCCGGACCCGATGATCACCGCGGCGCGCAGCACGGCGGTCGGCACGCCGCTGTCGAGCAGGATCCGGGCGACCTCCGCCCGGGACCGCAGGTGCGCCGAGGGCAACCCCTCCCGTTCCGCCGGCTCCGGCCCACCGAGGTAGACGATCCGGCGTACGCCCGCAGCGCGCGCCGCCTCGGCGAAGTTGGTCGCCGCCTCCCGGTCGGCCGCCTCGAAGTCGCGCTGCCCCAGCGAGTGGACCAGGTAGTAGGCGACGTCCACGCCCTCGAACGCGCCCGGCAGCGTCTCCGGCCGGCGCAGGTCACCCTCGACGATCTCGGCCTCGGCGGCCCAGGGCACGTCGCGCAGCCGCCCGGCCGTGCGGGCCAGGCAGCGCACGGTGTGCCCCTCGGCCAGCAGCCGGGGCGCGAGGCGTCCGCCGATGTAGCCGGTGGCGCCGGTGACGAGGCATCTCACGGCCTCCAGTGTGCGGCTCCGTAGACTCCTTCGCTGTGGAGAACGCGAGGGAGCTGCAAATGATCACGGTGTTCCCGGCGTACCCCCGTGGCTGAGCCGGCGGCGCGCGGGGCGGAGGCGACCGCGGACCGCGGCTGGCGACTGCGCCACCTGCCCGTGCTGCTGGCCGCGGTGGCGGTCATGGCGGCGGTGGCGGCGGTGGCCGGCGGGGTGTGGCGCGGCGGGGACGGCGCGCTCGGCGCGGCGGCCGGGGTGGCCGCCACGGCGGCCAGCTACACGCTCACCACAGTGGTGCTGGCCTGGGCCGACGCCCGGGATCCGCAGCTCGTCCTGCCGTTCGGGCTGGGCCTCTACATCGCCAAGATCACTGCGCTCGGCGGGGTGATGGTGCTCGTCGCCTCGACCGGCTGGCCCGGGCTGATCCCGTTCTGCCTGGGCATCGCGGCGGGCGTGGTGGTGTGGACCGGGGCGCACATCTGGTGGCTGGCCACCGTCCACGCGCGACGGGTGGCGCGCTGACGCGTCCCCACTTTCGGGCGACGCGCCAACCTGTCCGCGATCGGTCATTCTCTCAGTGGCGACGGAGGAGTACCGTGCCTCCAGACGACTTCGCCCGCCCGTGTCCCACACAACCAGGTTGTGCGGGGGGTGAGGCACAACCTCTTCCGCTCGACTGATATCGTTCGCCCCGTCATGGCCGGTGACCAGAAACCCCCCAACACTGGCGGCTCGGGCGACGTTCCGTCCGGTGCCGGTCAGGGTTGGACCGCGCTCTCATACCTCATCGGGGGCATGCTCGTCTGGGGTTTCATCGGCTGGCTGGTCGACCGTTGGCTCGATACCGGCGGCGTCGCCACCGGCATCGGGGTCGTGCTCGGCATGGCCGGGGGCATCATCCTGGTCGTCCGCCGGCTGGGCACGCCTACTTAGGAAGGGACGCGGTGTTCGGACAGGCGAACGTCCTGGCTCAGGGCCAGGCGGAATTCCCGCCGAAGGTGGGGGACTTCTACCTGCCCAGCATCCTGCCCTGGGGTGCGGAGAACTCGTACTGGTTCACCAAGATCACGGCGATGGTGTGGGTCGCCGTCGGCATCTTGATCATTTTCTTCCTGGTCAGCTACCGGAACCCGCAACTGGTCCCCACCAAGAAGCAGTGGTTCGCCGAGTCGATCTACGGCTTCGTGCGCAACAACATCGCGGTGGACATGATCGGGCACGCGGGGGTGCGGTTCGCTCCCTACTTCACCACGCTCTTCTGCTTCATCCTGCTGACGAACTTCTTCGCGATCCTGCCGTTCTTCCAGATCTCGCCGAACTCGCACATCGCGTTCCCGGCCTTCCTCGCCGTGATCAGCTACGTGATGTTCAACTACGTCGGCATCCGGCACCACGGCTTCGTGAAGTACTTCAAGAACTCTCTGGTTCCGCCGGCGCCGTGGTACATCCTGCCGCTGCTGATCCCGATCGAGCTCTTCTCGACCTTCATCGTCCGGCCGTTCTCGCTCGCCGTCCGTCTCTTCGCGAACATGTTCGCCGGCCACATGCTCCTGCTGGTCTTCACGCTCGGTGGATTCGCCATGCTCAACGCCAACATCTGGCTCGCGCCGGTGTCGGTGCTGTCCTGGGTGATGACGATCGCGCTGACCTTCCTCGAGTTCCTGGTGATCTGTCTGCAGGCGTACGTCTTCACGGTGCTGACCGCCAGCTACGTGCAGGGCGCGCTCGCCGACGAGCACTGATCCGATCTTTCGCACCAACCGTTGTCGACCCGCGTGACCGTCACGTGTGATAACCAGGAGGAACCGTAATGAGCATCCTTGCCGAGGTAACGGGCAGCACCGCTGCCATCGGTTACGGCCTGGCCGCCATCGGCCCGGGCATCGGCGTGGGCCTGGTCTTCTCGGCCTACATCCAGTCGACCGCCCGCCAGCCGGAGTCGTCCCGGATGACCCTCCCCTACGTCTGGATCGGCTTCGCCGTCATCGAGGCGCTGGCGCTGCTGGGCATCGCCTTCGGCTTCATCTGGGCCGGCACCGCCTGATCCAGCCCCTCTGACCGGGAGGTTTTCCCATGTACTTCCTCGCCGCTGAGGGTGGTGAGACGACCCACAACCCGATCCTCCCTGTATGGCAGGAGATCGTGGTCGGCGGGATCGCCTTCATCGTGCTCTGCTTCGTGCTGATGAAGTTCGTCTTCCCGCGCATGGAGCAGACGTTCCAGGCCCGGGTCGACGCGATCGAGGGCGGCATCAAGCGCGCCGAGGCCGCCCAGGCCGAGGCGAACCAGCTGCTCGAGCAGTATCGGGCCCAGCTCGCCGAGGCGCGTACCGACGCCGCCCGGATCCGCGACGACGCCCGGGCCGACGCCGAGGGCATCCGCCAGGACATCCTCGCCAAGGCACGCGAGGAGTCCGACCGGGTCATCGCCGCCGGCAAGGAGCAGCTCCAGGCCGAGCGGGCCACCATCGTGCGCGAGCTGCGCACCGAGATGGGCACCATCGCGGTGGACCTGGCCAGCAAGATCGTCGGCGAGTCGCTCGCCGACGAGGCGCGTCGCAAGGGCACCGTCGACCGGTTCCTCAACGGTCTCGAGAGCACGGGGGCCCGCTGATGCAGGCCGCCAGCCGGGAGTCGTACTCCGCCGGGGTCGAGCGCCTCGACGCGTACGTCCGCGGCGCGGAGCCGTCGGCGGTGGCCGCCACCGCCGACGACATCCTCTCCGTCGCCGCACTGCTGCGGCGCGAGCCGCGGCTGCGCCGGGCGCTCTCCGACCCGGCCCGCTCCGGTGTGGACCGCGCCGCGCTGCTCACCGGGATCCTCGGTGGCAAGGTCGGCGCGGACGCGCTCGACCTGCTCGCCGCGCTGGTCTCCGGCCGGTGGTCGGCCCCGTCGGAACTGCTCGACGGCGTCGAGCGGCTCGGCGTGGAGGCGCTCCTGGCGAGCGCCGACTCGGCCGGCGAGCTGGGCGAGGTCGAGGACGAGCTGTTCCGCTTCGGGCAGGTCGTCTCCGGCTCCGCGGAGCTGTCGAACACGCTCTCCGACCCGATGGCCCCGGCCGAACGGCGGGCCGGCCTCACCGGCCAACTGCTCGCCGGAAAGGCCCGCCCGGTCACCGTCCGCCTCGTCGAGGCCGCGCTCGCCGGCTTCGGGGGACGCTCCTTCACCGGTGCGCTCACCCGGCTGGTCGAGCTGGCCGCCGACCGGCGGGACCGCCAGGTCGCGTACGTGACCGTGGCGGCTCCGCTTTCCGACGAGGAGGAGCGACGCCTCGGTGCCCGCCTCACCGAGATGTACGGTCGGGAGGTGTCCGTCAAGCAGACGGTCGACCCCGACGTGCTCGGCGGGGTGCGCGTACGGGTCGGTTCCGACCTGTACGACGGCACCGTCCTGCGCCGCCTCAACGAGACCCGCAACGCGCTCGCGAAGCGCTGACCAGCGTCTCCGCAGCCCTGATTCGACGCCATCGGACCGGTCGGTACTAGGTATCCCGGGCCCCTGAACTTTAAGGAAGCAGAGGATGGCCGAGCTGACCATCTCGACGGAGGAGATCCGCGGCGCCCTGGAGCGCTACGTCTCCTCCTACACGGCCGACGTCTCCCGTGAGGAGGTCGGCACCGTCGCCGATGCCGGCGACGGCATCGCCCACGTCGAGGGTCTGCCCTCGACCATGACCAACGAGCTCCTGGAGTTCGAGGACGGCACGCTCGGCGTGGCGTTGAACCTCGACGTCCGGGAGATCGGTGTCGTCGTCCTCGGTGACTTCGGCGGGATCGAAGAGGGCCAGCGCGTCAAGCGCACCGGCCGGGTGCTCTCCGTGCCGGTCGGGGACGCGTTCCTCGGCCGCGTGGTCAACGCGCTCGGCGAGCCGATCGACGCCATCGGCGACATCGCCAACGAGGGCTTCCGTGAGCTTGAGCTCCAGGCCCCGAACGTGATGGCCCGGCAGTCGGTCTCCGAGCCGCTGCAGACCGGCATCAAGGCCATCGACGCGATGACCCCGATCGGCCGTGGCCAGCGCCAGCTGATCATCGGCGACCGGAAGACCGGCAAGACCACGGTCGCGCTCGACGCCATCCTCAACCAGCGGGACAACTGGCGCTCCGGCGACCCGACGAAGCAGGTCCGCTGCATCTACGTCGCGATCGGCCAGAAGGCCTCCACCATCGCCTCCATCAAGGGGACGCTTGAGGAGGCCGGCGCGATGGAATACACCACCATCGTCGCCTCCCCGGCCTCCGACCCGGCCGGCTTCAAGTACCTCGCGCCCTACACCGGCTCGTCCATCGGCCAGCACTGGATGTACGGCGGCAAGCACGTCCTGATCGTCTTCGACGACCTGAGCAAGCAGGCCGAGGCGTACCGGGCCGTGTCGCTGCTGCTGCGCCGCCCGCCGGGCCGTGAGGCGTACCCGGGTGACGTCTTCTACCTGCACTCCCGCCTGCTGGAGCGCTGCGCGAAGCTCTCCGACGAGCTGGGCGGCGGCTCGATGACCGGCCTGCCGATCATCGAGACCAAGGCGAACGACATCTCGGCGTTCATCCCGACCAACGTCATCTCGATCACCGACGGTCAGATCTTCCTCGAGACCGACCTGTTCAACCAGGGCGTCCGCCCGGCCATCAACGTCGGCACCTCGGTCTCCCGGGTCGGTGGCGCCGCGCAGGTGAAGCCGATGAAGAAGGTCGCCGGCTCGCTGCGGCTGAACCTGGCCCAGTTCCGTGAGCTGGAGGCGTTCGCCGCCTTCGCCTCCGACCTGGACCGGGCCTCGCAGAACCAGCTCAACCGGGGCGCCCGGCTGGTCGAGCTGCTCAAGCAGCCGAACTACTCGCCCTACCCGGTGAACGAGCAGGTCGTCTCCGTCTGGGCCGGCACCGAGGGCAAGCTCGACGACGTCCCGGTCGGCGAGGTCCGCCGGTTCGAGTCGGAGTTCCTCCAGTACCTGCGCCACAAGCACGAGGGCGTGCTGGCCTCGATCGCGGACCACAAGTGGGGCGACGACATCGTCTCCTCGCTGGACTCGGCCATCACCGAGTTCAAGCAGGTCTTCCTGGGCAAGGAGGACGAGGTCCGGATCAACGAGGCCCCGGCCGAGGCGCTTGAGGGCGAGCAGACCCGCGAGACGGTGACCCGCTTCCGCGACGGCAACACCGACCGCCCGGCCGAGAGCTGATCCGATGGCCGCCCAGGTACGCGTTCTCCGGCAGCGGATCCGTTCCGCCAAGGGGATGAAGAAGATCACCAAGGCGATGGAGCTCGTCGCGACGAGCCGCATCGCCAAGGCCCAGGCCAAGGTGGCGGCGTCGCTGCCGTACGCCCAGGCGATCACCGGCGTGCTGACGGCGCTGGCCTCGAACGCGCGGATCGACCACCCGCTGCTCACCTCGCGTGAGCGGGTGCGGCGGGCGGGCGTCCTGCTTGTCACGGCCGACCGCGGCCTGGCCGGCGGGTACAGCTCGAACGCGATCCGCACCGCCGAGTCGCTCATCGCCCGGCTGCGGGCCGACTGCAAGGAGCCGGTGCTCTACGTCATCGGCCGCAAGGGCGTGGCGTACTACCGGTTCCGCAACCGGGAGATCGCCGGGAGCTGGACGGGCTTCTCCGAGCAGCCGACGTTCGACGACGCCCGCGAGGTGGGTGACACGCTGATCAAGGCGTTCACCGCCGGCGCGGACGACACGGACGGCCACGCCGGCGCGGACGGGATCCTCGGCGTGGACGAGCTGCACATCGTCTACACCGAGTTCAAGTCCCTGATGACGCAGAACCCGGTCACCCGGATCATCGGCCCGATGGAGGTCGAGGAGCGCCCCCGGTCCGAGGCGCCCGGCGGCCTGCTGCCGGCGTACGAGTTCGAGCCGGAACCGGAGTCGCTGCTCGACGCGCTGCTGCCGAAGTACATCAACACGCGGATCTACGCGGCGTTGCTGGAGTCGGCGGCGAGTGAGTCGGCAGCGCGTCGGCGGGCGATGAAGAGCGCCACCGACAACGCCGAAGAGATGATCGAGAAGTACACGCGTGAGATGAACTCGGCCCGTCAGGCCGGGATCACCCAGGAGATCAGTGAGATCGTCGGCGGCGCGAACGCGCTGGCCGCGTCGGGAAGTGAAGTGTGATGACTGTATCCGCAGTGGAGACCAAGACGGCCACGGGTCGCGTGGTCCGGGTCATCGGCCCGGTCGTCGACGCCGAGTTCCCGCGCGACGCCATGCCGGAGCTGTTCAACGCCCTGCACGTCGACGTGACGCTCTCCGGCGGTGAGAAGACGCTGACCCTGGAGGTCGCCCAGCACCTGGGTGACAACCTGGTCCGCGCCATCTCGATGCAGCCGACCGACGGCCTGGTCCGTGGCGCCGACGTCCGTGACACCGGCGCGCCGATCAGCGTGCCGGTGGGCGACGCGGTCAAGGGCCACGTGTTCAACGCGATCGGCGAGTGCCTCAACCTCGCCGAGGGCGAGACTATCCAGGCCGACGACAGGTGGGGCATCCACCGCAAGGCCCCGGCCTTCGCGGACCTGGAGCCGAAGACCGAGATGCTGGAGACCGGCATCAAGGTCATCGACCTGCTCGCACCGTACGTCAAGGGCGGCAAGATCGGCCTGTTCGGCGGCGCGGGCGTGGGCAAGACGGTGCTCATCCAGGAGATGATCACCCGGGTGGCGCGGAACTTCGGTGGCACCTCGGTCTTCGCCGGCGTGGGTGAGCGCACCCGCGAGGGCAACGACCTCATCGCCGAGATGACCGAGTCCGGCGTCATCGACAAGACCGCGCTCGTCTACGGCCAGATGGACGAGCCGCCGGGCACCCGGCTGCGGGTGGCGCTCTCCGCGCTCACCATGGCGGAATATTTCCGCGACGTGAAGAAGCAGGAGGTGCTGCTCTTCATCGACAACATCTTCCGCTTCACCCAGGCCGGTTCCGAGGTCTCCACGCTGCTCGGCCGCATGCCGAGCGCCGTGGGTTACCAGCCGACCCTGGCCGACGAGATGGGCGAGCTCCAGGAGCGGATCACCTCCGTCCGGGGCCAGGCCATCACCTCGATGCAGGCGATCTACGTGCCCGCCGACGACTACACCGACCCGGCGCCGGCCACCACGTTCGCCCACCTCGACGCGACCACCAACCTGGAGCGGTCGATCTCCGACAAGGGCATCTACCCGGCCGTGGACCCGCTGGCGTCCTCGTCCCGGATCCTCGCCCCGGAGTTCGTCGGCGAGGACCACTTCGCCGTCGCCACCGAGGTGAAGCGGATCCTGCAGCGCTACAAGGACCTGCAGGACATCATCGCCATCCTCGGCATCGAGGAGCTCTCCGAGGAGGACAAGCTCACCGTCGGCCGCGCCCGCCGGATCGAGCGGTTCCTCTCGCAGAACACGTACGCGGCCGAGCAGTTCACCGGCGTGCCCGGCTCGACGGTCCCGATCTCGGAGACCATCGACGCCTTCCGCCGGATCAGCGAGGGGGAGTTCGACCACTTCCCGGAGCAGGCGTTCTTCATGTGCGGCGGCCTGGAGGACCTCAAGGCCAAGGCCGAGGAGCTGATGGGCGAGGAGGGCTGAGAGCCCGCTCACACCACGAAGGCCGCGCCGACATTTCGTCGGGGCGGCCTTCGCCTGTTCAAGGCCGGTCACGTACCCGGCGTCCGGTTCACCGGCAGGCGGTCCGGAGAAGTGCGCGGTACCGTTCGTGACACGAATTCGCATCGCGGCCGTTGATCTCTGCAACGGAACGGACCCCCGCGCCCGTCTCTTCTTCGTGGGCGCGACGATTGGAGATGCTCGTGGGTAAGGGCGGCACGGATCGCGGCAAGCGGTCCCTGTGGCGTGGCGTGCCCCGGTGGGCCCGGGTCTGCACCATCCTCGGCATCGTCATGGTGGTGCTCAGCGGCTCGGTGCTTGTGGGCTACCACACACTCGTGGCGCGCTACGAGGGCGCGGTCGGCAAGGGAGATCTCTTCGGCGAGCAGGCCGCAGGCGCCACCGAGAAGAAGAGCGACATCAAGGGCCCGCTCAACATCCTGCTTGTCGGCATCGACCCCCGTAACCCGAGGACCCGGCCGCTCTCCGACTCGATCATGATCCTGCACGTGCCGGCCGGAATGGACCGGGGTTATCTCTTCTCCCTCCCACGTGACCTGCGGGTGGACATCCCGGCCTTCCCGAAGGCCGACTACCGCGGCGGCAACGACCGGATCAACGCCGCCATGTCGCACGGCAGCAACGTGCCGGGCAAGGACCCGAGCGCCGCGCAGGGCTTCGAGCTGCTCGCCAAGACCGTCCAGGAGGTCACCGGCATCAAGCGGTTCGACGCCGGCGCGATCATCAACTTCAGCGGGTTCAAGAAGATCGTCGACGCCATGGGCGGCGTCGACATGTACATCGAGCGCGACGTGAAGTCCGAGCACCTCAAGCCGGACGGTTCGGCGCGCCAGCTCCGGCCCGGAGGCGGCGGCTACCTCGGCCCGCAGGCACGGTACGAGAAGGGTGACGCCCACCTCAACGGCTGGCAGGCGCTTGACTACGTCCGCCAGCGCTACCCGAAGAACGGCGTGCCGGACGCCGACTACGGCCGGCAGCGACACCAGCAGCAGTTCGTCAAGGCGATGGTGAGCCAGGCGTTCGGCGCCGACGTGGTGGCCAACCCGATCAAGCTGGACCGGGTGCTCCGCGCGGCCGGGCAGTCGCTGATCTTCAACGGCCGGGGCAACAGCGTCGTCGACTTCGGGCTCGCCCTGAAGGACATCCGCCCCGACGCGATCGAGACGATCAAGCTGCCCGGCGGCCCGATCGGAAGCGGCAGCGCCTACCGGGGTGAGCAACTGTTCGACCCGGCCGACGACTTCTTCGCCGCCCTGCGCGCCGACCAGCTCGACGCGTTCCTGCTGGAGCACCCCGACTTCAAGCAGAAGAGCAAGTAGCCTGAGCGGGTGCGGGACGCCGTGGTCCGGCTCTCACCACCCGCCGTGGGCAGGCGTCGAGGGCGCGACTAGACTTTCGGCAATCCGCCGCCGCAGCAAGGAGACAGCGTGGCACAGCAGCTTCACGTCGAGCTCGTAGCCGTCGAGGAGAAGGTCTGGACCGGTGACGCCGAGATGGTGGTCGCCCGCACGACCGAGGGTGAGCTCGGTGTGCTGCCGGGGCACGCGCCGTTGCTCGGCCAGCTCGCGGAGCCCAGCCAGGTCCGCATCAAGCAGGCCGGCGGCCAGCAGGTCGCGTACGACGTCGCCGGCGGCTTCCTTTCGGTGACCGGCGAGGGCGTGACAGTTCTCGCCGAGAGCGCCACCCCGGCAACCCCGGCCCGCTGAGCCGACCCGCCGATGGAGATCGTGGAAGGGATCGGAATCGGCGTCGCGATAGTCGTCGTCGCGCTTCTGATCCTCTTCATTCGGCGGGCCCTGTTCACCCGTAGCGGGGGCATCATCCGGCTGAGCGTCCGGGTCACCACCATGCTCGACGGTCGCGGCTGGTCGCCCGGCTTCGGCCGCTTCGTCGGCGACCAGCTCCGTTGGTACCGGATGTTCAGCTTCGCGCTGCGCCCGAAGCGGGTGCTCTCCCGCAAGGGACTGGCGGTGGAGCGACGCCGGCTGCCGGAGGGGCAGGAGCGCCTTTCGATGCCGTCCGACTGGGTGATCCTGCGCTGTACCTGTGACCATGCTCCGGTCGAGATCGCCATGGCGCGGTCCACGGTCACCGGCTTTCTCTCCTGGCTCGAGGCCGCCCCTCCGGGGGCGGCCTCGCCGCGTATGGCCTCCCAGGACTGGCCCGCCGCCTGACGCGGGTTCGATCGACTGCTACCCGGCCGTCTCGACGGGGACGGCAGGGCGGTGGAGGGCGGGACGAGCCGCGGACAGCTCCGGACCCTGCGACAGTGCCTCCTCTTCCAGTACCTGGTCGGTGCCTTTGGAGCTGAGCGCAGAGACGACTCAGACCGCCATGCCACGGTGTCCACCCGCCGCCACCGCTGCTGGGTGGGCCGGGATGTCGAGTCCGGTGGCGGCGGGTGGAACGTCACGGGTGTCTGCGGCGCCCTGACACACCCATACCGTTCCAGTCGTCGCCCGGGCGGAGCGTGGGTGGAACGGTATGGCTGTCTGCGGCGCCCGGAGACGCCCCTGGCGTTCCAGTCGCGGGCTTGGGGGAGCACGGGTGGAAAGTCAGGGGTGTCTCACGGTGTGCCGGAATCCCGGTCGCCGTGTGCGGCCGTGTACGGCCGTGTGTTCCGGGTGGGTGGGGTGTCCGGTTCGGTGGTGGTGGGTGGCACTCTGACGGTGGAATCGGCCCGGGGGTGCGGGCGTTGTAGCCGGGTGAACGACCGAGGAAGGCCAGCGCACCGGTTCGCCGCGCGGCCGACCCGCCCCAGGAATGACGGTGGGCAGCCGGTCGTTACACATCCTCCCGGCCCCGTGGTGTGGCCCTGCCCCGCGGAACAGCCGGTCCCCCGCGAAAGCTTTGAGTGCCTGACGGTGCCTGCGCGCGTGCCGACCCCCCTCGGTGCGTGTTGTCGACCCCCGGAATGGAGCCCCTGGTGAACACGATCCTGCGTAAGAGCGTCCTGGGTGTTGCTGGTCTCGCGTTTACCGGTGGTGTGTTCGCCGGTCCGATCGCCGCCCACGCCGACACCCCCGCCCACACCACCGCCAAGCCGGCCACCACGGCGGTGCAGGTGGAGGGCAAGCAGTCCACCATCACGCTGAACGACGAGCAGACCGCGAACGTGAAGGCGATCATCGCGGCGACGAAGAAGGCCGGCCTGCCCGAGCGGGCCGCGGTCATCTCGATCGCCACCAGCCTCCAGGAGTCGAAGTTGGAGAACCTGGGTCACCTGGGTGACACCAACGACCACGACTCGTTGGGCCTGTTCCAGCAGCGCCCGTCGAGCGGTTGGGGCAGCCCGGAGCAGATCACCGACCCGGAGTACTCGACCCTGGCGTTCCTGAAGGGTTTGAAGCAGGTCGACGGCTGGCAGGACATGCCGGTGACCGAGGCCGCCCAGACCGTCCAGGTCAGCGCCTACCCGGATGCGTACGCCCAGTGGGAGAAGCAGGCCACCGACCTCGTCAACAAGCACTGGAGCTGATTCACGCAGAAGGCCGGCACCCCGCAACGACGGGGTGCCGGCCTTCGGGCTGCCGCACGTGTTAAGCGGGGCCCCTTCCTCTACCGGAGGCGTTAAGCGGGGGCCCCTCCTTAACCGACGCGACAAGCTCCACCTCGTACCCCTGTCCGTCGGTGAGGTAGGCGGCGTAGCTGTCCGGGCCGCCGGCGTGCGGATACCGGTCCGGGAAGAGCAACGCCCAGCCGTGCTCGGGGGCGGCGGCGACCAGGCGGTCGACGGCCGTCGGCGGGCCGGCGTGGAAGGCCAGGTGGTTGAGGCCCGGCGCGAGCCGGTCGTGGACGCGGCCGGTGAGCGCCCGAGACTCCTCCAGCACCAGGTAGGTGGGCCCGTGTCGCCAGGACCGGCCGGCCGGCCACTCCTGGTACGGCGTCCAGCCCAGCTCGCCGAGAAGCCACCCCCAGGTACGTCTGGTCGCCTCCAGGTCGGGTACCCAGACCTCCACGTGGTGCAGGCCGCCGGCGGTCATCGCTTCCCGCCCGGCACCCATAGCACGTCTCCGCCCGGATTTGCCGTTCTTGACAGGATGAAAAGTAGATCGGAGAGCCGGTTGAGATACTTTGCCGGGAGGGTGCTGGTCCGGTCGGAATCGTGCGTGACAAGCGCCCATGCCGCACGCTCGGCGCGCCGAGCGGTCGTCCGTGCCACGTGCAGCAGCGCCGCGCCCGCGGTGCCGCCGGGGAGGATGAAGGAGTCGAGCTTGCTCAGGCGCGCGTTGTACTCGTCGCACCAGCCTTCGAGACGCTCGACGTACTCCTCGGTGACCCGCAGCGGCGGGTACGCCGGGTCCGGCTCCACCGGGGTTGCCAGGTCCGCTCCGACGTCGAACATGTCGTTCTGCACGGATTCCAGCACGGTGCGCAGGTCGTCGGGGAACTGCCCGAGGGCGAGAGCGACGCCGATGGAGGCGTTGCACTCGTCGACGTCCGCGTACGCGACGATCCGTGGATCGGTCTTCGGCACCTGCTCGTTGTTGCTCAGCCTGGTCATGCCGGCGTCGCCGGCCTTGGTGTAGATGCGCGTGAGGTGGACGGCCATGACGCACAGCCTACGGATACCGGACCTGACCATCCCGGTGCGGCCGGACCGGCCGACCGCGGTGGGCCCGGGCGACGCCGGCGACCCGGCGCTCAGCGACGTCGACGTCATCCGGGTACGTGGCCAGGCCCGGCTGGCCGGCACCGTGCACGTGGTGGGCGCGAAGAACTCGGCGTTGAAGCTGATGGCCGCCGCGTTGCTCGCGCCCGGCCGCAGCGTGATCACCAACGTGCCCCGGATCACCGACATCGCGATCATGGGCGAGGTGCTGCGGCGGCTCGGCTGCGGCGTACGCTTCGGCCCGGACGACCCGGTCGACCCGATGGTGGCCCGCGGCGGCAGGGAACGGTCCCGCTCGGTCGTCATCGACGTGCCGGAGCGGCCCGGCGCGGAGGCCGACTACGAACTGGTCCGCCGGCTGCGCGCCTCGATCTGTGTGCTCGGCCCGCTGCTGGCCCGACGCGGGCACGTGCGGGTGGCCCACCCGGGCGGCGACGCGATCGGCTCGCGCGGCCTGGACATGCACATCGCCGGGCTGGCCCGGATGGGTGCGGAGATCTCCGGTGAGCACGGGTTCGTCATCGCCGAGGCGCCGGACGGGCTGCACGGCGCGGACATCGTGCTCGACTTCCCGAGCGTCGGCGCCACCGAGAATCTGGTGATGGCGGCCGTGCTGGCCCGGGGCGGCACGACGATCGACAACGCGGCCCGGGAGCCGGAGATCGTCGACATCTGCACCATGCTGAACCGGATGGGCGCCCAGATCGCCGGCGCCGGCACGTCGACGCTGCACATCGCCGGTGTGCCGGGCCTGCGCCCGGTGCGGCACGCCACGGTGGGGGACCGGATCGTCGCCGGCACCTGGGCGTTCGCCGCGGCGATGACCCGGGGCGACGTCACCGTGACCGGCCTCGACCCGGCGTACCTGGCGGTCGCGCTCGACAAGCTGGTCGCGGCCGGCGGCCTGGTGGAGACGCGCGGTGACACCTTCCGGGTACGAATGGACGACCGGCCGGCGGCGGTGGACGTGGTCACGTTGCCCTATCCGGGCTTCGCCACCGACCTGCTGCCGATGGCGATCGGGCTGGCCGCGGTCAGCGAGGGCGGCTCCCTGATCACGGAGAACATCTTCGACGGCCGGTTCATGTTCGCCAACGAGATGATGCGGCTCGGCGCGGAGATCCGTACCGACGGCCACCACGCCCTGGTCTGCGGCCGGGGGCGGCTCTCCGGCGCCCCGGTGCGCGCCACCGACATCCGGGCCGGCGCCGGTCTGATCATCGCCGGGCTCTGCGCGGACGGGATGACCGAGGTGTCGCACGTGCACCACGTCGACCGGGGCTACCCGGACTTCGTGGCGGACCTGCGGGCGCTCGGCGTCGAGGTGGAGCGCGGCACCGCGCCGGAGGAACCGGACCTGGCCATCTGACGCTCCTTATCCCTCGTTAAGTAGGGTTCTTCGAAGACAGTGGAGAACCACGGGCGAGGGAGAAGCAGATGGCGGGTCGACTGGCGGTCGTCGGTGCCGGGCTGATGGGCTCGGGCATCGCCCAGGTGGCGGCGCAGGCGGGCTGGCAGGTGACGCTGCGCGACGTGGACGACGCGGCCACTGAGCGGGGCGTCAACGGCATCCGGAAGTCGCTTGCGAAGTTCGCCGAGAAGGGCAAGATCGAGGCGTCGGACGTCGAGGCGACGCTGGGCCGGATCACCCCGACCACCGAGCTGGAGGCGGCGGCCGACGCGGACATCGTGGTCGAGGCCGTCTTCGAGAAGATCGAGATCAAGCACGAGGTGTTCCGCGCGCTTGACAAGATCTGCAAGGCGGACGCGGTGCTTGCCACAAACACCTCGGCCATCCCGGTCACCCAGATCGCCACCGCCACGCAGCGTCCGGAGTCGGTGGTCGGCACCCACTTCTTCTCGCCGGTGCCGATGATGAAGCTCTGCGAACTGGTCCGGGGCTACAAGACGAGCGACGCGACGATGGACACGGCCAGAGGTTTCGCCGAGGAGATCGGCAAGACGGTCGTGGTGGTCAACCGGGACATCGCCGGCTTCGTCACCACCCGGCTGATCTGTGCCCTGGCGATGGAGGCGGTCAAGCTCGTCGAGGCCGGCGTGATCTCCGCCGAGGACCTGGACACCGCCTGCAAGCTGGGTTTCGGGCACGCCATGGGCCCGCTTGCCACGGTCGACCTGACCGGCGTGGACGTGCTGCTCAACGCCACCCGCAACATCTACACCGACACCGCCGACGAGAAGTTCTTCCCGCCGGAGCTGCTCCAGCGCATGGCCACCGCAGGCGACCTGGGCCGCAAGACCGGCCAGGGCTTCTACCCGTACTGATTGCGGCTACCGCCCCGGACGACTCACGTCCGGGGCGGGGTGAGCGCGGCGCCGAGCAGCGCGAACGCGTCCGGGATGACGGTGCCCCAGTAGCCGAAGTTGTGCCGCCCGTCGGCCCAGGCCGCGCGTACCGGGCGCTCGGGCAGCGCCCGGGCCAGGGCGCGGACGTCCTTCAGGAAGTTGTCCTGCCGCCCGCACCAGAGCCCGACGGGGGTGCCGCGCAGTTTGTCGACGCCTGTGAAGACCGCGTCGCCGGGGCTGACCGCGGGGGAGAAGGCCGCGGCCATCCGCAGCCATTTCGGGTACGCCTCGGCGAGCAGCAGCGCCCCGAAACCGCCCATCGACCAGCCCCAGACGGCCAGCCGGCTGCTGTCGAAACCGCGCCGGGCGCACCAGGCGGGCACCTCCTCGCGCACCATCCGCTGGGGGTCGTCGTCGCCGGTCCGGCGCCAGGCGAGCCGTCCACCTGTCGCGCCGGCGAGCGCGAACGGCGGGGCGCCACGGCGTACCGCGTCGGTGAGGAAGCGGGCCAGCCCGAACCGGCCGTAGTCGCGCGGGGTGGCCGAGGCGCCGTGCAGCACCAGGCAGACGGGCAGGCCACGGCCGTCGCCGTACCCCTCGGGCACGGCGGTCCAGAAGTCCACCTCCCGGCCCCGGGCGCCGGAGGCGATGCGGGTCAGCCGCTCGTCGCCGGCCGGCGCGTCGGGCAGGGCGGGGGCCGGCCCGGGGCGGGGCTCGGTCAGTTGCCGGGCGGCCAGCCCGCCGACCAGCCCGGCGCCGGCGATCCCTCCGGCGGCGGTGAGCAGCGTCCGCCGGCTCAGCGTGCGTCCCATGCCGGGCAGTGTGCCACCCCGCGTGTTAAGCGGGGCCCCTTCCTATACGCCAGGCGTTAAGCGGGGGCCCCGCCTTACACCTCAGCCGTCGCGGCGGGTGGTCCAGCGGAAGGTGGTGAGGCACAGCAGCAGGCCGATGACGCACCATGCGCCCAGCACCAGCGCCACCCGGCCCAGCTCGAACGAGCCGCCGGGCTCCTGGGCGCCGAAGCTGTCCGGGAGGAAGACCGAGCGCAGGCCCTGGCACATCCACTTGAGCGGGAAGAGCGCGGCTACCTGCTGCATCCAGGTCGGCAGGCTGGTGAAGATGAAGAACACGCCGGAGATGAACTGGAGGACCAGCGCGACCGGGGTGACCACGGCCGAGCCGCTGCGGGCGGTGCGGGCCAGCGACGAGATGGCGATGCCGCACAGCGTGCAGGCGGTGACGCCGAGGACGGCGACCCAGCCGAACGTCAGCCACTTGGCGGCGGTCTGCGGCAGGTCGAGGTCGAACAGCGCCACCGACACGGCGAGCAGCAGCGCGGTCTCGGCGATGCCGATCGCCACCACCATGATCACCTTGCCGGCGAACCAGACCCACTTCGGCATCGGCGTGCCCCGGTAGCGCTTGAGCACGCCCCGGTCCCGCTCGATCGGGATCCAGATGCCGAGGTTCTGGAAGCTCACCGTCATCAGGCCGGTCGCGATCATGCCGGTGATGAAGTATTGCGTGTAGCTGACGCCCGGGGCGATCTCGTCACTGAAGATCGCCGCGAAGATCAGGATCATGATGATCGGGAAGCCCATCGTGAACACGACGGACTCCCGGCTGCGCAGGAACTGGGTGATCTCCAGCCGGCCCTGGCGCAACGCCAGCGTGCCCGCGCCGGGCCGTCGGGCCGGTACGGCGGCGACCGGGGCCGCCGGCTTCGTCGTGGTGGTCATCGGCTTCCGATCATCCGCAGGTAGACGTCTTCCAGGGTCGGCCGGCGCACGGCCAGGCCGGGCACCTCGCCGCCGAAGCGCGCGGCCAGCTCGGCCACGAGCGCCGTCGGCGTCGCGGTCTCCGCCGACCCGGCCTCCCCCTCGGGGGTACGCCAGGAGACGGTCGCCAGCGACTCCTGCCGGTTGCCCAGCCGGCCCGGCGGCGCGACCTCCACCACCCGGCCGGCCGCGATCACACCGACCCGGTCGGCGAGCGCCTCGGCCTCGTCCAGGTAGTGGGTGGTGAGCACGATCGTGGTGCCGGCGGCGGAGAGGTCCCGGATCAGCTCCCAGAACTCGCGTCGGGCCTCCGGGTCGAAGCCGGTGGTGGGCTCGTCGAGGAAGAGCAGCTCGGGGCGGCCGATGATGCCGAGCGCCACGTCGAGGCGGCGCTTCTGCCCGCCGGAGAGCGTGTGCGTGCGTGCCTTGGCCTTGGCGCCCAGGCCGACCCGCTCGACGACCTTGGCCGGGTCGTCGGCGTCCGGGTAGAAGCCGGAGAAGTGTCGTACCACCTCGCCGACGGTCAGCTCGTCGAACTCGCCGGTGCCCTGGAGCACGATGCCGACCTTCGCGCGCCAGCCGGCGTCGGCGTGGGCCGGGTCGGCGTCGAGCACCCGCACCTCGCCGGCGTCGCGGTGCCGGTAGCCCTCCAGGATCTCCACCGTGGTGGTCTTGCCCGCGCCGTTCGGGCCGAGCAGGGCGAACACCTCGCCCCGGTGGACGTCCAGGTCCACCCCGGCCACCGCGACGTTGTCGCCGTACGTCTTGCGCAGTCCCCGTACGGAGATCGCGAGCTGCTGGTCCATGCCTCAAGTGTGCGTCCTGCCGCCACTCACGGCGGTCCCGGGTTAGCTATATACGCGAGGTATACACCGGGTGTAGTCTCGGTCCATGACCGTTCCCCTGACCCTGCTCGGCCTGCTCGAACGCGAGCCGAGCCACGGCTACGACCTGAAGCGCGACTACGACACCTTTTTCGGCCGAGGCAAGCCGCTGCCCTACGGGCAGGTCTACTCGACGCTCAGCCGGCTGGCCCGGGACGGCAAGGTGGTGGTCAGCGAGGTCGAGCCCGGCGCCGGCCCCGACCGCAAGCGCTACGTCATCACCGACCGGGGCGCCACCGAGGTGGAGCACTGGCTGACCGAGCCGGTCGAGCCGGAACCGCACCTGCAGACCGTGCTGTTCGCCAAGGTCGTGCTCGCCCTGATGCTGGGCCGACCGGCCGAGGACTACCTGGACACGCAGCGCGCCGCCCACCTGCGCCGGATGCGCGAGCTGACCGAGGTCAAGCGGGCCGGCGGGCTCGTCGACGTGATGCTCGCCGACCACGGCCTCTACCACCTGGAGGCCGACCTGAGATGGATCGAGATGGCCGGCGCCCGACTGGACGCCCTGCGGAAGGCGGTACGGCGATGACCGTGACGATCGAGGCCCGGGACATCACGCTCTCGTTCGGCGACACCCCGGCCCTGCGCGGCGCGAGCCTCGCCGTCGACGCCGGCGAGGTCGTCGCCGTGATGGGCCCCAGCGGCTCCGGCAAGTCGACGCTGCTGCATTGCCTGGCCGGCATCCTGCGGCCCGACTCCGGTGAGGTCCGGATCGGCGACGTGCGGATCGACACGCTCGGCGAGGCGGAGCGGAGCGCGCTGCGCCGCGACCGCTTCGGGTTCGTCTTCCAGTTCGGCCAGCTCGTCCCCGAACTCACCGCGGCGGAGAACGTCGCGCTGCCGCTGCTGCTCGGCGGCGTCCGGCGTGCCCCGGCGCTGCGGGCGGCCCGCGCCTGGTTCGAGCGGCTCGGGCTGGGCGGCCTGGAGCACCGCCGCTCCGGCGAACTCTCCGGCGGGCAGGCCCAACGCGTCGCGCTGGCCCGTGGCCTGGTCGCCAAGCCGCAGGTGCTCTTCGCCGACGAGCCCACCGGCGCGCTCGACTCGCTCACCGGCGAGGAGGTGATGGACCTGCTCGTCGACACCGCCCGCGAACAGGGGACCACTGTCGTCCTGGTCACCCACGAACCGCGCGTCGCCGCGTACGCCGACCGGGAGGTCATCGTGCGTGACGGGCGGATCAACGCGCCGGCCGGGGTCGCCTCGTGACCGCCCTCGCGCTGCGCCTCGCCGTCGCGGGCGGCCGGGAGGCGCTCGTCCGGCTGGCCGCCATCGCCGCCGCCGCCGCGATCGGGACCGGGCTGCTGCTCACCACAGTCGCCGGCGTGCACGCCACGAACGCCCAGCTCGGCCGGTACGCCGCGATGTACCCGCAGGAGACGGCGGGCGGCGCCGCCGACCCGCTGCTCTGGTCGACCCGGACCGACTACTTCCACGGCGCCCAGATCCAGCGCGTCGACGTCGCCGCGACCGGGCCGACCGCGCCCACCCCGGTCGGCGTGCCCCGGGTGCCCGGTCCCGGCGAGTACTACGCCTCCCCGGCGCTGCGGAAGCTGCTGGCCGCCACGCCGGGCGACCAGCTCGGTGACCGCTATCCCGGCCGCGACCTCGGTGCCGTCGGCCCGGCGGCGCTCACCTCGCCGGAGAGCCTGCTCATCCTGGTCGGCGGGACGCCGGAGCAGGTGGGCGCGCTGGATCGGGTCCGGGAAGTCACCCGGGTGGCCGGCAACGAGGCGCCGCTGCCGGAGACCGCGATCGACCTCATCCTCGGCGTGGTGGTCGGCGGGCTGCTCTTCCCCGTGCTCATCTTCATCGGCACCGCGACCCGCCTCGGCGCCGCCCGCCGGGAGCAGCGCTTCGCCGCGATGCGCCTGGTCGGCGCCACCCCACGACAGATCTCGGTGGTCGCGGCCGTGGAGGCGGCGCTCGCGGCGGCGGTCGGCGCCGCGGCCGGCTTCGCCCTGTTCCTCGCGTTCCGCGGGCAACTCGCCGCGATCCCGTTCACCGGCATGCCGTACTTCCCCGGCGACCTCTCCCTCGGCGCGCCGGACGTGCTGCTGGTGGCGCTCGGTGTGCCGGCGGGCGCGGCGGTCGCGGCCCGGGTGGCGTTGCGCCGGGTGCGGATCTCCCCGCTCGGCGTCACCCGGCGGGTGACACCGAGGCCGCCGCGGGCGTACCGGTTGATCCCGCTCGTGCTCGGCTTCGCCGGGCTGGGCCTCGGCCTGCTCTACCGGCCCGTCACCGGCGACGGACAGACCGCGCTCTTCCTGCCCTCCCTGCTGCTGGTGATGACCGGCCTGGTCACCGGCGGGCCCTGGCTGACCATGGTCGGCGCGCGGGCGATGGCCGCCCGTGCCAGCCGGCCGGCGGCGCTTATCGCCGCCCGCCGGCTCGCCGACAACCCGGCCGCCGGCTTCCGGGCGGTAAGCGGGGTGATGCTCGCGCTCTTCGTGACGACAGTGGCGGTCGGCATCATGGGGACGATCGCGGCCGAGCGCGGCCCGGCCCCCCGAGGTTCGCTGGAGGCCGGTCGGCTGTCCTTCAACCTGGTGCACGACGTGCCGGTGCCGGCCACGCTGCTGACCGACCTGGCCGCGGTCCCCGGCGTGCGTGACCCGGTGGTCGTCCGGCAGAACCCGGCGCGCGGCGGCGGGTCCGGCGTGATCGCCTGCGCGGACATCCCGCCGGCCTACGGGCGGTGCGCGCCCGGGGTGGCCGTGGCCGAGGTGGAGTCGGGCCTGATCCCCTGGCGGGAGTCCGCCTCGGCGGCCCGGATCTGGCCCGCGTCCACTGTCGATCCGGCCGCCCTCCCGGGGCTGCCGGTGGATTCGGTGGCGCTCGACGCGGACGGCCCGGCAACCGTGGAGCGGGCCCGGACGGTCATCGAGGCGGCGTTCCCCGCCTACGTGGTGGCCCCGAACGTGCCGGGCGACTTCGAGGCCGACTTCGCGGACACCATGCGGGGCTGGCAGCGGCTGGCCGACGTGGTCGTGGTGTCCAGCCTCGCGCTCGCCGGGTGCAGCCTGGCGGTCGCCGTGGCGGCCGGCCTCGGCGAGCGGAAGCGGCCGTTCAGCCTGCTGCGGCTCAGCGGCGCGCCGGTGCGGCTGCTGCGCCGGGTGGTGGCGCTGGAGAGCGCGGTGCCGATGCTCATCGTCGCCGCGGTCGCCGTCGGGATGGGACTGGTCGCCGCGCACCTGTTCCTGCGCGCGCAGATGGACTACGACCTGCGCCTGCCCGGGGCCGGGTTCGCCGCCGTGGTGGCCGTCGGGCTGCTCGGCTGCCTCGCCGTCATCGCCGCCACGCTGCCGCTGCTGGAACGCATCACGGGTCCGCAGACCGCCCGCAGCGAGTGAGCCGCCAGGTGGGCCGGCCACATCCGGAGCCCCGGCCGGCCCACCGGCGCAGCCATCCAACTGTGTGGTTTTGCACAGCCTCTTTTACTGAACGGTAACTTAGACTCCGGCCATGGACGACGCGATGCCGGGACGCCTGCCGGAGCGGGACCGCCCGTGGGTGATGCGCACGTACGCCGGGCACTCCTCCGCCGCGGCCTCCAACGCGCTCTACCGCCGCAACCTGGCCAAGGGGCAGACCGGGCTGTCGGTCGCGTTCGACCTGCCCACCCAGACCGGGTACGACCCCGACCACGAGCTGGCCGCCGGCGAGGTGGGCCGGGTCGGCGTGCCGGTGGCGCACCTCGGCGACATGCGGGCGCTCGTCGACGGCATCCCGCTCGCCGAGATGAACACCTCGATGACGATCAACGCGCCGGCCATGTGGATGCTCGCGCTCTACGGCACCGCCGCCGCCGAGCAGGGCGCCGAGCTGAGCCGCTGCGCCGGCACCACGCAGAACGACATCATCAAGGAGTACCTGTCCCGGGGGACGTACATCTTCCCGCCGGCCGCCTCGCTGCGGCTGACCGCCGACGTCGTCGCGTACACGCTGCGGGAGATGCCGCGGTGGAACCCGGTGAACATCTGCTCCTACCACCTCCAGGAGGCCGGCGCGACGCCGGTGCAGGAGGTCGGCTTCGCGCTCGCCACCGCCGTCGCCGTGCTTGACACCGTGCGCGACTCCGGCCAGGTGCCGGCCGAGCGGATGGGTGACGTGGTCCAGCGGATCTCCTTCTTCGTCAACGCCGGGGTGCGCTTCGTCGAGGAGATCGCCAAGATGCGCGCGTTCGGCGCGCTCTGGGACGAGATCACCCGTGACCGGTACGGCGTGACCGAGGCGAAGCAGCGCCGGTTCCGCTACGGCGTCCAGGTCAACTCGCTGGGCCTGACCGAGGCGCAGCCGGAGAACAACATCCAGCGGATCGTGCTGGAGATGCTCGGCGTCACGCTCTCCCGGGACGCCCGGGCCCGGGCCGTGCAACTGCCCGCCTGGAACGAGGCGCTCGGCCTGCCCCGCCCGTGGGACCAGCAGTGGTCGCTGCGCATGCAGCAGGTGCTTGCGTACGAGTCGGACCTGCTCGAATATCCCGACCTGTTCGACGGCTCGCACGTGATGACCGCGCTCGTCGACGACATCGTGACAGGCGCCCGGGTCGAGCTGGACAAGGTGCTGGAGATGGGCGGCGTGGTGACCGCCGTGGAGTCCGGCTACCTGAAGAGCGCGCTCGTCGCCTCGCTCGCCGACCGGCGCCGGCGGATGGAGTCCGGCGCGGACGTGGTGATCGGTGTCAACCGGTTCACCGAGACCGAGTCGTCCCCGTTGACCGCTGCCGGCGCGGAGGCGATCGAGCAGGTGGACCCGGCCGTCGAGGCGGCTGCCGTGGACGGCGTACGCGCGTGGCGGTCCGGTCGGGACGCGGCGGCCGTGGACGCCGCGCTGGACCGGCTGCGCGCGGACGCCGCGACCACCACCAACCTGATGCCGGCGACGCTCGCCTGCGTGGCCGCGGGCGTGACCACCGGGGAGTGGGCGGGCGCGCTGCGCCTGGTGTTCGGCGAGTACCGGGCGCCGACCGGGCTCGCCGGCGCGGCCGGGGCCGGCGGCGACGCGGGTCTCGCCGCGGTCCGCGAGCGGGTCGCCGCGACCGCCCGGGAGCTGGGCACCGGCCGGCTGCGCCTGCTTGTCGGCAAGCCGGGGCTGGACGGGCACTCCAACGGTGCCGAGCAGATCGCGGTACGCGCCCGGGACGCCGGCTTCGAGGTGGTCTACCAGGGCATCCGACTGACCGCCGGGCAGATCGTGGCCGCCGCCGTGGAGGAGGACGTCGACCTGGTCGGCCTCTCCGTGCTCTCCGGCTCGCACCTGGCCGCCGTGCCGGCGGTGCTTGACGGGCTGCGCGCCGCCGGGCGGGGTGACCTGCCGGTGGTGGTGGGCGGCATCATTCCGCCGGCCGACGCGCGGGCGCTGCTCGCCGCCGGGGTGGCGCGGGTGTTCACGCCGAAGGACTTCGCGCTCACCGGCATCATCGACGAACTGGTCACCGTCATCCGCGAGCGGATGTAAGGCGGGGGCCCCGCTTAACGCATTCGGTAGAGGCGGGGGCCCCGCTTAACACCGGAACCGGCCCGGCAGCGCGCGCAAAAGCCTAAAGTCGGGGCAAGACACCACGGAAGGGCGGAAAGATGACCGCGTCGATGGAGATGCCCCGGGTTCAGGAGTGCGCCGTCCGGTCCTGCGCCTACAACCACACGAACGACTGCCACGCGTTCGCCATCACGATCGGCAGCAGCGACCACGCGCACTGCCACACCTACGTGGACATGCCCGTGCGCGGTGGCATCGAACAGCTCACCGCCCAGGTCGGCGCCTGCTCACGCGCCGACTGCCAGCACAACGCCGACCTGGAGTGCCACGCCCCGGCCATCACCGTCGGCCCGGACATGGACATGGCCGACTGCATGACGTACCGCAGCCGCTGAAGCGGCGCGTGGTCAGACCCGGAACCCGGCCGCGCGGGCGGCGGCACGCTCGCGCCGCCGGTCCTTGCGGCGGCGCACCAGCCAGATGACGAAGGCCACCAGGCCGACCGCGAACACCAGCACCAGCACCGGCAGCAGGATCGCCACCACCGACATGACCACGCTCGTGGCGTCCTCGGCGGTGCTGGCCACAGGCGCGCCGAAGCCGGCCGTGGCCGCGTTGACGACCGGCCGGGCGGCGGCCTTGAGCAGGTGCACGCCGAGCGCGATGAGTACGCCGACCACCACCGGCACCCACTGGTGGGTGGAGAAGAACGTGTCCGGGTCGCTAACCGTGACCGTCTCCGAACCGGAGCCGGCGCCGAAGGCCAGGCCGCCGGCGGTCGGCCGGACCACCGTCTGCACCATGTCGTTGACGTGGTCGACCACCGGCACCTTGTCGGCGACCACCTCGACCGCGAGCAGCACGGCGAGGATCAGCAGTACCCAGCCGTTGCCGAGCCACTGCCAGCCGCCGGGCAGCTCGATCAGGTTGGTGTAGCGGGCCAGCAGGCCCATCAGCATCAGCGGGATGTAGGCGTTGAGGCCCGCCGAGGCGGCGAGACCGGAACCGGTGAGGACTTCGAGCACGATCTCAATATGGCACCGGTACGCCAGTGGCGCTCGTCGGCGCCGGCCGGGGGCTCGGCTACCCTCGTCGGGTGCGGTTGGTCATTGCGAAGTGCTCGGTGGACTATGTCGGACGACTCTCGGCCCACCTGCCGCCGGCGACCCGGCTGCTCATGGTGAAGGCGGACGGCTCGGTGTCGATCCACGCGGACGACCGGGCCTACAAGCCGTTGAACTGGATGAGCCCGCCATGCCGGCTGGAGGAGGCGCCAGGCGTGTGGCGGGTGGTCAACAAGGCCGGCGAGGAGCTGCGCATCACCCTGGAGGAGATCTTCCAGGACACCTCGTACGAGCTGGGCATCGACCCCGGCCTGCGCAAGGACGGCGTGGAGGCGCACCTCCAGGAGTTGCTGGCGGCCAACCCGACGACGCTGGGGGAGGGCTTCACCCTGGTCCGGCGGGAGTACATGACCGCGATCGGCCCGGTCGACCTGCTCTGCCGGGACGCCAACGCCGGCGCGGTCGCGGTCGAGGTGAAGCGGCGCGGCGAGATCGACGGCGTGGAGCAGCTCACCCGCTATCTGGAGCTGATGAACCGCGACCCGCTGCTCGCGCCGGTCACCGGCGTGTTCGCCGCGCAGGAGATCAAGCCGCAGGCCCGGGTGCTCGCCACCGACCGCGGCATCCGCTGCGTGGTGGTCGACTACGACAAGCTGCGCGGCATCGAACGCGACGAGCTGACGCTGTTCTAACGCCCCCGGCCGTACATCAGCTTGGCCACCTTGACCAGGCGCGCGACGTCGGCCGGGGTGCGCTCGAACGTCATGGACGGCAGCAACGAGCGCGCCCGACGCCGGGTGACCGCCTTGGCGCGGCCGAACTCGCGCAGCCCGTCCTCGCCGTGGATCCGGCCGAAGCCGGACTCGCCGGTCCCGCCGAACGGCAGCGTCGACATGCCGGCGAAGGTCAGCGCCGAGTTGACCGAGACCATCCCGGAGCGCAGCCGCCGCGCCACGGCCACCGCCCGCGCCCGGCCGAAGACCGAACCCCCGAGGCCGTACGGCGAAGCGTTGGCGCGCTCGACGGCCTCGTCGACGTCGCGGACCCGGTTGACGGTGAGCGTCGGGCCGAACGTCTCCTCGCGTACGGCGGCCGAGTCCTCCGGCACGTCGACGAGCACGGTCGGGTGCACGTACGGCGGCTGGACCGCCTCCGGGCCGCCGAGGACCGCCCGGCCGCCCCGGGCGACCGCGTCGTCGATGTGCCGGCGGATGACGTCGATCTGGGACGGCATGGTGATCGGGCCGAGGTCGGCCCCGTCTGCGCCGACTGTCAACCGGCCCGCCCTCGCCGTCACCTTGTCGACGAAGGCGTCGAAGACCTGGTCGACCGCGTAGACCCGCTCGATGCCGATGCAGGTCTGACCGGCGTTTGTCAGCCCGCCCCACACGGCCGCCTCGGCGGCGGCGTCCAGGTCGGCGTCCGCGTCCACGATCATGGCGTCCTTGCCGCCGGCTTCCAGCAGCACCGGCGTGAGCGTCTCGGCGCAGGCCGCCATGACCTTCTTCGCGGTGGCGGTCGAGCCGGTGAAGGCCACCTTCGACACCCCGGAGCGGCACAGCGCCGCGCCGACGTCACCCAACCCGTGCACCGCCTGGAACACCTGCCGCTCCGGCACCACCTCGGCGAACCGGTCGACAAGCCACTGGCCCACGGCCGGGGTGTACTCGCTCGGCTTGAACACCACCGCGTTGCCGGCGGCAAGCGCGTACGCGGCGGAGCCGATCGGGGTGAAGACCGGGTAGTTCCACGGGCCGATCACGCCGACCACCCCGTACGGCTGGTATTCGAGGTGGCCGGTGAACTCGGCGAGGATCAGCCGGGAGCGGACCCGCCGGGGCCCGAGCACCCGCCGTGCGTTGCGGGCGGCCCAGTCGATGTGCTCCAGCGCGGTGAGGATCTCGACCACGGCGTCGCCGACCGGCTTGCCGCCCTCGGTGTGCATCAGGTCGGCCAGCTCCTCGATGCGCCGGGCCAGCACGCCGCGCCAGCGTTGGAGCCGGTCCCGGCGGCCGGCGAAGCCGAGCCCGGCCCACCAGTCGGCGGCGGCGCGGGCCCGGTCGACGGCGGCGCGCACGTCCGCCTCGGTCGCCACCGGGAGTCGCCCGGCCTCCGCGCCGGTCGCCGGGCTGGTCGATACCAGTCGACCGGCCTCGATGAGCGGGGTTCCGGGGACATGCACAGCGGTCATGGCCGCAGTGTAAACCCGAATATTACTCACCGGTAGGTGTCGCGGGTGGCGCACGCTCGGCGTACCGATGCTCATCATATCGACGCGTGTGATAGCCGATCGCGCCCTTCCCGGCCAGCCGAACGGCGAACGGGAGATGACCGGCCGGGGTCACGGGGGTGACCACGCGGTGGTGGGGAGCCACTACGGTGACGTGGCAGGCTGGCCGCGGGGCGATGTGGGGTGGAGGTCGACTTGTCGATGGAGGAGCATCCTGAGCTGATGCCGTTGCTGACGGTGTCGGGCGGGGCGATGCGTGGGCTCAGTTTCCGGGTCGGCCGGGGCGTGCAGGTGATCGGCCGCGCGCCGGAAGCCGACGTCGTGCTCGCCGACGCGCACCTGAGCCGGCGGCACGCAAGCGTCCAGGCCACCAGCGAGGGGGTGCTGCTCACCGACCTCGGCTCGACGAACGGCACCTGGCTCAACGACGCGCGGGTCACCGGCAGCGTGCCGATCTCGGACGGGGACGTGATCCGGCTCGGCCGCACCGACCTGCGACTCTACGACCCGGGCGTGGCCCTGACCGACCCGGTCGGGATGAACTTCGGCCGGCCGCGCCGTGACCAGCGGCCCACGCTGCCGCTGCCGGTCCCGGCGCCCAGGCACCCGATCGAGGCCCGCGCGCCACAGCCGGTCGACGCAGGCTGACCGCACGCGCCACGCGCGCTCGCTTCCCAGAAACAGGGGAGTGGGGCGGGGTGTGTGGGGTGGGCACATGGAATCCGGCACGGAGCGTGTGTCAGGGTGCGCGGATGCGGAGCGCGCGGCACACGGTCCAGGCGAACGGCATCACCCAGGCGGTCCGGGTGGCCGGGCCGCCGGACGGCGTGCCCGTGCTGCTGATCCACGGCAACGTCTCGTCGTCGGCCTTCTGGGAGCCACTGCTGCCCCGGCTGCCGGAGACGCTCCGGGTGGTCGCTCCCGACCTGCGCGGATACGGCGAGACCGACACCGCCCCGGTCGACGCCATCCGAGGGCTGGGCGAGTTCGCCGACGACGTGGCCGCACTGCTCGACACTCCCGGGCTGTTCGCGCCCGGGGCCCGGCCGGTGGTGGTCGGGCACTCCCTCGGCGGCGGGGTGGCGATGCGGCTGCTCGTCGACCACCCGGAACGGGTGGCCGGGCTGCTGCTGGAGGCGCCGGTCTCCCCGTACGGCTTCGGCGGCACCCGGGACCTCGACGGCACCCCCACCACGCCCGACTTCGCCGGCACCGGTGCGGGCGGCGCGAACCCCGACTTCGTGGCCCGGCTCGCCGCCGGTGACCGGGGGGCGGACGGCCCGACCAGCCCGCGCGCCGTGCTGCGCGCCGCGTACGTGGCCGATCCGGCGTCGCTCGGCGAGCACGAGGACCTGCTGCTGGAGAGCATGCTGACCACCGCCACCGGGGACGACAACTACCCCGGCACGGCGGTCGCCTCGGCCCACTGGCCGAAGACCGCCGCCGGGCGGCGCGGCGTGCTCAACACGCTGGCCCCGGCCCACTTCCGGCTCGCCGACGAGTTGGTCGCCGTGCCGGTCAAACCGCCGGTGACCTGGGTACGCGGTGACGCCGACGTGATCGTCTCGGACACCTCGCTGTTCGATCTGGCGTACCTCGGTCAGCTCGGCGTGGTGCCCGGCTGGCCCGGCGCCGACGAGTGCCCGCCGCAGCCGATGGTGGGGCAGACCCGCGCGGTGCTGGACCGGTACGCGGCGGCCGGCGGGGCGTATCGGGAGGTGGCGCTGCCGGGCTGCGGGCACAGCCCGCACCTGGAACGGCCGGTCGAGTTCGTCGCCGAACTGCTGGCGCTCACCGGGACGGCCGCGCCCGCCTGAGGCGTGGTGCGTGAAATATCCCACGGTGTCTCGACAACGCAACGTCACATGGCAGACTCCGGCGCATAACCTTAGCGGCCGTTCAAGTCGGCAACGGCGGAGGCAACCGAGGGAGGCCGGTCGTGGCGCGCGAGTTCACCCGGGTGGGCGTGGTGGGTCTGGGCACCATGGGTGCCGGCATCGTCGAGGTGTTCGCCCGCAACGGACTCGACGTGACCGCCGTGGAGATCTCCGAGCCCGCGCTGGAGCGGGGCCGGGTCACCCTGACCGGCTCCACCGACCGCGCCGTGGCCAAGGGCAAGCTCGCCGAGGCCGACCGGGACGCCCTGATGGCGCGCGTCGACTTCCGGGTCGGGCTGGACGCCCTGCACGACGTGGACCTGGTGATCGAGGCGGTGCCCGAGCACCTCGACCTCAAGCAGCGGATCTTCGCCGAGCTGGACCGGGTCTGCAAGCCCGAGGCCATCCTGGCCACCAACACGTCGTCGCTGAGCGTCACCGAGATTTCCGTCGCCACCACCCGGCCGAACCAGGTCATCGGCATCCACTTCTTCAACCCGGCGCCGGTGATGAAGCTTGTCGAGGTGGTCCGCACGGTGGTCACCTCGGCCGACGTGGTGGCCGACGTGGAGGCGCTGTGCGCGCGGCTCGGCAAGGTCGACGTGACGATCAGCGACCGGGCCGGCTTCATCGCCAACGCGCTGCTGTTCGGCTACCTCAACCACGCGGTAGGCATGTTCGAGGCCCGCTACGCCACCCGCGAGGACATCGACGCCGCCATGAAGCTCGGCTGCGGCCTGCCGATGGGCCCGCTGGCGCTGATGGACCTGATCGGGCTGGACACCGCGTACGAGATCCTGGACACGATGTACCGGCGCGGCGGCCGGGACCGCCGGCACGCCCCCGCCCCGCTGCTCAAGCAGATGGTCACCGCCGGGCTGCTCGGCCGGAAGTCCGGGCGCGGCTTCTACACCTACGAGCGGCCGGGCTCACCGAAGGTCGTACCCGACGAGCACACGCCGGTGGCCGCGGACGCCGCGCTCGCCGACGGCGCCCGCGCCGTCGCGAAGGTTGGTGTCGTCGGCTCCGGGACCATGGCCACCGGCATCATCGAGGTCTTCGCCAAGGCCGGCTACGAGGTCATCTCGGTGACCCGGGGCGCGGAGAAGTCCGCCAAGGTCTGCGAGGCGGTCAAGACGTCGCTCAACAAGGGCGTGGTCCGGGGCAGGCTCGCCGAGACCGACCGGGACGCCGCGCTGGGCCGGGTCACCTGGTCCGCCACGCTTGAACACCTCGCCGACGTCGACCTGGTGGTCGAGGCCGTGGTCGAGGAGTTGAGCGTCAAGAAGGCGCTGTTCGCCAGCCTGGACGAGATCTGCAAGCCGGGCGTCGTGCTCGCCACCACCACCTCGTCGCTGCCGGTGATCGACGTGGCGATGGCCACCCAGCGCCCGGCCGACGTGGTCGGCCTGCACTTCTTCAACCCGGCGCCGGTGATGCCGCTTGTGGAGGTCGTGCGGACCATCCGCACCTCCGGCGAGACCTCGGCCACCGCCCGGTCGGTCTGCGCGGCGCTCGGCAAGACCGCTGTGGTCTGCGGCGACCGGTCCGGCTTCATCGTCAACGCGCTGCTCTTCCCGTACCTGAACGACGCGGTGCGGATGCTGGAGGCCAGCTACTCCACCGCCGACGACATCGACCACGCGATGAAGCTCGGCTGCGGCTACCCGATGGGCCCGTTCGAACTGCTCGACGTGGTCGGCCTGGACGTCGCGCTGGCCATCCAGCGGGAGCTGTACCTGGAGCTGCGCGAGCCCGGCTTCGCCCCGGCGCCGCTGCTGGAGCACCTGGTCACCGCCGGCTACCTGGGACGCAAGACCGGTCGCGGGTTCCGCGACCACACCACTCGCTGAGCGGGTCAACGGCCCGCGCCGGTGACGGCGTCGGTGAGGGTGTGACCTTCGAGGAGTACGTCAGCAGCCGGGGCCCGGCCCTGTTGCGCCTGGCCCAGTTCTCGGTGGAGCGGAACGGGGAGGTCATGACGGTCTGGTACCGGTACGCGGCGCAGGCCGGCACCAGCACCCAGTCCAACCGGACGTACGCCGGCCGGCCCGCGTACGTGGCGCCGAAGGGGTGGACGCTCGACCTGGTCGGCATCCCGAAGGTGGAGCTGAAGGCCACCATCGGCTCGGCGGCGCCCGGCTTCACCGAGGCGGAGGCGGGGACGCTGCTGGCCGGCGCCCGACTGGCCGAGGACCCGACCGACCCGAAGACGTGGCCCTGACCGGCGCCTGACGGGCGGGACTGCTCGGGTCCGGGCCCTCGGTCCGGGGCAGGTGGGGGGCCGTACGCTTGGTTACCGTGAGCCCCCGTCGCAATCGGCCCCGCCGGGATGACAGCACCGGCCTGGACGCCGAACGAGCCCGGCACGGCGTGTCCACCGTGCAGCAGTGGCGCGACGGCGACTGGCAGGTCCGCGCGGTCAGCGGTGGGGCGTCCGCCAAGACGTACCGTTGTCCCGGCTGTGACCAGGAGATCCGGCCCGGCGTGGCGCACCTGGTGGCCTGGCCGGCCGACGACCGGGGTGACCTGACCGACCGCCGGCACTGGCACAGCGGCTGCTGGCGGGCCCGGGACCGGCGCCAGCCGAACCTCCAGCGGGGCCGCGGCGCCCCCCGCCACGGCTGAGCGATCTGGATCACCAGGTTCGGGCCCCGGCGGGCGGCGGGGCGGGCGACGCGGGAGACTGGAACGGTGAGCACTCCGATTCGGGCCTCGTCGATCCTGCCCGGCCGCCGGGAAGACATCGAGCTGCACACCGCCGACGGGCTGACGCTCGTCGGCGAGCTGGCCCGACCGGTGAATCGTGCGCCGGTCGGCACCCTGGTCTGCCTGCACCCGCTGCCCACCCACGGCGGGATGATGGACAGCCACGTGTTCCGCAAGGCGGCCTGGCGGCTGCCCGCGCTCGCCGACCTGGCCGTGCTCCGGTTCAACACCCGGGGCACCAGCAGCGTCCGTGGCACCAGCGAAGGGGCGTTCAACAACGCCGTCGACGAGCGGTTCGACGTGGCCGCCGCGATCGAGTACGCCGAATTCCACGAGCTGCCGAACATCTGGCTGGTGGGCTGGTCCTTCGGCACCGACCTGGCGTTGAAGCACGGCTGCGACCCGGCGGTGGCCGGCGCGATCCTGCTCTCCCCGCCGCTGCGCTACTCCGCCCCGGAAGACCTCCAGGTCTGGGCCGACTCGGGCCGGCCGCTCATCGCCTTGGTCCCGGAGTTCGACGACTACCTGCGCCCCGACGAGGCCCGGCGGCGGTTCGCCGCGATCCCGCAGGCCGAGGTGGTAGGCGTGGACGGCGCCAAGCACCTCTGGGTCGGCGACGCGGAGAAGGTGCTCGACGAGATCGTCCGGCGGGTCGCCCCGGCCGTGCCGCTGCCGCTGCCGACCACCTGGGACGGCCCGATGGAGACCGGCGACGTCAGCGCGTACGCCGACCGCACGGTGGCCGCGTTCGCCGACACCCCGGTCCCCGGGCCGGAGCAGCGGAACGCCGGGTAACAGTCAGCGCGCGTCCTGCCGGGGCAGCACCACCTCGCGGAGGATCAGCTGCAACGCGGCCACCGTGGGGATCGCGATCAGCGCGCCCACCACGCCCAGCAGCGACACCCCGAGCAGTGCCGCGAGCAGCGCGGCCACCTCGTTCACCGACACCGCCCGGCGCATGATCTTCGGATAGAGCAGGTAGTTCTCCACCTGCTGGTAGATCAGGAAGAACGCCAGGCAGGCGATGCCCACCGGCAGGTCGGTGGCCAGGCCGACCAGGGTCACCACCACCGCGCCCAGGGTCGCCCCGATCTGCGGGATCAGGTCGGTCACCGCGACCACCACGGCCAGGGCGAACGGGTACGGCAGGTCGACCACGAGCGCGAACACGAACGTGCTCACCCCGGCCAGCACCGCGATGGCAAGCGCACCGACCATGTACGCGCCGACCCGGGTCAGGATCTCGTCGCCGATCAGCCGTACCCGCTCCCGGCGGGAGCGCGGCACCAGCGCGTACCCGAGGTCGCGCAGCTTGTCGAAGTAGGCCAGGAAGTAGATCGTCAGCACCAGCACGGTCAACACCCGGAAGATCGTGCCGAAGATCAACTGGGCGCCGCCGAGCACACCGCCGAGCGCCCGGCCGATCGTGTCGGCGTTCGCCGCCGACCGGACCCGCTCCATCACGTCGTACCGGACCACGAGATCGTTCACGGTGGGATTACGGCGCAGGTCCTCGACGTAGCCGGGCAACTGCTGGACGAACTGCCCGGACTGCGTCACCACCGGGGGCACCAGCGCCAGCAGCCCGCCCACGATCAGCAACACCACGGTCAGCGACACCACCGCCACGGCCAGCCCGTGCGGCAACCCCCAACCGCGCAGCCGGACCACCGCCGGGTGCAGGCCCACCGCGAGGAAGAGCGCGATCACCACAAGCACCAGGATGCCGGCCGCGTTCCGCACGCCCAGGAACACCGCGTACGCCAGCAGCACGCCGAGCGCGCCGGTGAAGCCGACCAGGAAGCTGTTGCGTCGCAGTGGCCGCCCGGGCACCCCGAACCGCCCCGACGGCTCGAACTCACCCGGCTCGATGTCGGTGACGTCGACGCCCGCGTCGCCGGCGGTCGCGGCGTCGCCGGTGGGCGCGCTCACGGAGCTGCCGCTGCGTCTGGTGTCGGTGCTTCCGGTGTCGGTGCTCCTCGCGCCGGTGCCGCTGCCGGTGCGTCTGGTGTCGGTGCTTCCGGTGTCGGTGCTTCCGGGCGGGGGGACCGGGCCGGGGCCGGTGCGGGCGTCGCGGGTTCCGCCGGAACCCGGAGGTCGGGCGGGAGCGGCGCCCGCCGGGCCGGCCCCGTCGGGCGGTGCCGGCGTGTGGTCGGGGCCGGTGAGTTCCGGCTCCGGGCGCAGCGCCTCGAACGGGTCGTCGTCGTCCGGGGCTGCGGATCCCTCCTGCGACACCCGTACCCTCCCGGCTCCCCGTCGCCCCGATCGGCGTGTCGGAGCGACTCGTGACGGGCCGCGCGTCGCCGACGCCCTGGCCCTCTGCCCGCAGGGTAGCCGCCGCCGCGTGCGCCGACCATCCCGCCGCCACTTCCCGCCGTCCCGCTGCCGGGTGGATGCCCGTGGGCCGTCTCCATCGCGTCAAGGAATGTGGTGGACGCGGTGGCCGGCCGGCGGCGCCAGGGAAGGTGAAGATCTTGGTACGAAACGGCCCCTCTGGGGGCCGTTTCGTACCAAGATCTCGGGGGCCACCGGCAACGCGGCCGGTGGCGGGGCGCCGGGTCAGTCCTTGTCGACGGTGACCGCGCTGGGCTTGGCGCTGCGCTCGTCGGTGGTCGGCTTGGTCGGGCGCTTGCCGTTCTCACCGGTGCTGGTGATCTTCGTGGGGGTGGCACCCCGACCGCCCTCGCCCGGTACGGCGGCCACGGTGGGCTCCCCGTCGACGCCCGCGCCGGCGGCCGAGTCCATCGTGGTCACCGGCTCGGCGATCGGCTTCGCCTGCCCGGCCTCCGCCGGCTCGCCGCTCGATCGGTTCCCGCCGTTGTCCGGCCCGGCGCCGTTCGCGGTCACCGCGGCCGTGCCCTTCGCCGCGCCGCTGCCCACCAGGGTGCCGTTGGCCGCGGTGGTGAGGTCGCCCGGGTCGACCGGGGTGGCCGAGATGCCTGCCGATTCGGCGTCCCGACGCAGCGTCGTGAGCCGGTCCTGCAGGTCGTCGGACTCCTGCCGGGACTTCCACGTCGCGGTACGCAGGTCGGCCAGCTCCTGCTGCGCCTTGGCGATCTCCAGCATCACCCCGGCGAGCTGTTGCCGGCCCGCGGCCACCTCCTGCTGGGTGGCGGCGAGGTGCTGCTGGGTGGTGGCCAGGTGCTGCTGGGTCGTGGCCGCGTACTCCTCGAACTGGCGGCGTGAGGCCGCGACGTGCTCGTCGGCCCTGCGGCGCTGCTCGGTGGCGTCCGCCTCGGCGCGGCGCAGCAACTCGGCGGCCTCCAGCTCGGCCTGCTGCCGCATGGTGAGCGCGTCGGACTCGGCGGCCTCCCGGACGCTCGCGGCGTTCCGCTCGATCTCGTCCCGCCGGGTCGCGTACGCCTGCTCCAGCTCCTGGTGCCGGCCGGTGTGCTGCTTCTCCAGCTCGTCGCGGCGCTTGGCGAACTCCTGCTCGGCGGCGGCGTGGCGTTGGGCCAGCTCCTTCTCCGCCTTCTCCCGCTGCCCGGCGACCTCCTTCTCCACCCCGGCCCGCCAGGCGCCCAGCTCCTGCTGGGTCTGGGCACGGGACTGCTGCACGTACGTCTCGGTCTCGGTGCGCATCCGCTGCACGTACGCGTCGACCTCGGCGCGGTTGCGCTTGCCGGCCTCGGCGGCGTCGGCGGTGAGCCGGTTGGCCTCGGTGCGGGCCCGGCCGCGGGTGCCCTTGGCGGCCTCCTCCGCGTCGTCCACGATCTTCTTGGCCTCGGCCAGCGCCTTGGCGTGGGTGGCCCGGCCGGCCTCGGCGGCGGCGTCGGTGAGCCGCTTCGCCTCCTGCTGACCCTTGGCGTGCACCTCCTTGGCCGCCTCGCGCAGTTGGTTGGCCTCCTGCTGCGCCTTGGCCACCGCCTCCTTGGCGCTCTCGCGCAGCCGGGCGGCCTCCTGCTGGGCCCGGGAGTGGATCTCCTTGGCGGTGTCCCGTAGCTGGGTGGCTTCCTGCTGGGCTTTGGCCAGCGCGTCCTGGGCGGTCCGGCGTAACTTCTCGGCCTCGTCCTGGGCGGCCGTACGCAGCTTCGTGGATTCGTCCTTGGCGGCCTTCAGGGTGGCCTCCGCCTCGGCCTTGCGGGCGGCGGTGTGCCGCTCCTCCTCGGCCCGGCGGGCGGCGAGCGCGATCTCGAAGTCCTTGAAGGCGTGCGCGGCCTGCTCCCGGGCCTCCTCGACGATGTGCTCGGCGGCGGCCCGGCGGGCCTCGATCTCCTCGTTGGCGGCGGCGAGGATGTCGTCGGCCTGCTCCTCGGCCATGGTGAGGATCTGCTCGACCCGGGGACCGAGGTGCCGGAACGAGGCGCGGTCGACCACGCCCACCTGCTTGCGCACCTGGGCGAGGTCGCGTTGGAGCACCTCGACCTGACCCGCCAGCTTGTGGATCTGGGTGTACGCCTGTTCCCGCTCGGTGGTCAGCGCGGCGATCTCGTGTTCCGCGCGGGCGACGTAGCGGTCGACCTGACGTTTCTCATATCCCCGCAGCGCGGACTCGAAGCTGGGTTCCGTGGTCACGTCCCCGCCGAGCGCGAACAGTTCCTCGCCGTGCGACATGCCCCCATCCTCACACGCATCCGGCTCTGTGGGGGCGATACGGACGCCCCTTCTGGGACCTACTTCACCCTCGCGGCGAAACGGGCCGGAGAAAGCATGACGGCGCGGGGTGGCACCGGTAACCCGGTGTCACCCCGCGCCGTGGCTCATGCCCCGTCAGCGGTCGGTGGCTCAGCCGGCCGACTCGGCCGTCACCTTCCGGCCGGAGGCGTCGGCATTCGGCGCCTCGGCCTTGTTGCCGCCCGCCGGCACGCCCGGCACGATGCCGGCCAGGCCGGAGAGCATCTGCCCGAGCTGCGAGGTGACCGCGTCCTTCTGGCGGGTCAGGTCCTCGACCTCGCGGCGGGCCGCCTGCGTGGTCAGCTCGGCCTCGGTGCGGGCCTCGTTGAGCACCCGCTGCGACTCGGCCCGCGCCTCGTTGAGCGTCTTGTCGGCGAGCGCCTTGGCCTTGTCGACAGTGTCGTTGGCGGTGCGCTCGGACTCGACCCGACGGGACTCGGCCCGCTGCTCGATCTCCTTCGCCCGCTCCTGGGCGGCACGGGCCCGCTGTTCGGCCTCGTTGACCATCTTCTGGGTCTGGGTGACCTGGGCGGCGTGTCGCGCCGACTCCTCGCGCTCGGCCTTCTCGCGCCGCTCGGCGAGCTGGAGCTCCAGGGCCTGGAGGTCCTTGTCGCGCTTGTCGCGCGCGTCGGTGAGCAGCTTGGTCGCCTCGGCCCGCTTCTCCTCGGCCTCCCGGGCGGCCTTGGCGCGCTGCTGGGTGATCTCCCGCTCGGCGGTGGCGCGCAGGGTGGCGACCTCCCGCTCGACCGTCGACTTCAGCTCGGCCACCTCGTGCGCGGTGACCGTACGCAGCTGCTTGGTTTCCCGGTCCGCGTCGGCGCGCAGGGTGTCCGCCTCCCGGCGGGCCTGGACGCGGACCTCGGCGGCCTCGCGCTCGGCGGCGGTGCGGACGCTGCCGGCCTCGCGCTCGGCGGTGGCCTTCATGGCGGCTGCCTCGGCGCGTGCCTTGTCGGTGATCTCCCGGGCCTCGAGGCGGGCGGCGGAGAGGATGCCCTCCGACTCGCGCTTGGCCTCGTTGCGGTGGTCGTTCGCCTGTTCCTCGGCCAGCCGGAGGATCTGCTCGACGCGGGTGCCCAGGCCGGAGAGGGTCGGCCGGCTGTTCTCCTCGAGCTGCTTGTTGGTCTCGGTGAGCTTCTGCTCGAGCGCGCCTTGACGCTGCTCAGCCTGCCGGAGGCGGCGCTGGGCGTCGTTCATCCGCTGCTCGGCCTCGGCGCGGGCCTGCTCGGACTGGCTCAGTGCGGCGGTCAGCCGGCCGATGAAGTCGTCGACCTGGTTGGTGTTGTATCCGCGCAGGCCAACAGTGAAATCGGGCTGTGAGTTCGCGTTATCGAAGAACGCAAGAGGGGAGGACTGCTGCTGGGGCATTGGGACATACTCGCAGACTCCCCAGGGTGGTTCGCAAGAGTGGTCGGCAGCTTTCGCGTCCTCTTTACATGGTCAACTCAGGCGAGCGGGGGGACCGGGCCGACCCACGATCTTGGCAGCTCCCGGGCGGGGCGGGCGGCGGCGGGACGGTGATGACAAAGGGCCACGGGCGCCGACCCGTGGCCCTTTGTCATCACGTCTGTCTTGACGACTGTCTCGGCGACAGTCGAATGGCGTCACGGTCGGCCAAAAAGGCAATCCGGGGCCACCGTACGGTCAGTGCCCGCGGAACCGGTTGATCGCGCTTTCGTGCCGGGACCGCAGCACGGTGTCCCGGACGCCGAGCCCGTCGGTCGGGGCCAGGCAGCGGACACCCACCTTGCCCTGGTGCGCGTTGCGGTGCACCTCGTACGCGGCCTGGCCGGTCTGCTCCAGCGGGTAGGTTCTCGACACGGTCGGGTGCACCTTGCCGAGTGCCACCAGGCGGTTGGCCTGCCACGCCTCGTGGTAGTTGGCGAAGTGGCTGCCGACGATGCGCTTGAGGTGCATCCACAGGTAGCGGTTGTCGTACTGGTGCAGGTAGCCGCTGGTGGAGGCGCAGGTGACGATCGTGCCGCCCTTCTTGGCGACGTAGACGCTGGCGCCGAAGGTCTCCCGGCCCGGGTGCTCGAACACGATGTCCGGGTCCTCGCCGCAGGTCAGTTCGCGGATCCGCTCGCCGAAGCGACGCCACTCGTCCTGGTCCTGCGTCTGCTCGTCGGACCAGAACCGGAAGCCCTCGGCGGTGCGGTCGATGACCAGTTCGGCGCCCATCTTCCGGCACAGCTCGGCCTTCTCCGGCGAGGAGACCACGCAGACCGGGATCGCCCCGCCGCCGAGCGCCATCTGGGTGGCATAGCCGCCCAGGCCGCCGGAGGCGCCCCAGATCAGCACCACGTCGCCCTGCTTCATGTCGGCCCCGTGGTGCGAGACGAGCTGCCGGTAGGCGGTGGAGTTGACCAGCCCGGGGCTGGCGGCCTCCTCCCAGCTCAGGTGACGCGGCTTCGGCATCAGCTGGTTGGCCTTGACCACGGCCAGCTCGGCGAGGCCGCCGAAGTTGGTCTCGAAGCCCCAGATCCGCTGCTGCGGGTCGAGCATGGTGTCGTCGTGGCCGGCGGCGTCCTCCAACTCGACCGACAGGCAGTGCGCCACCACCTCGTCGCCGGCCTTCCACTTGGTCACCCCGGGCCCGGTCCGCAGCACCACGCCGGCCGCGTCCGACCCGACCACGTGGTACGGCAGGTCGTGCCGGCGGGTCAGCTCGGAGAGCCGGCCGTAGCGCTTGAGGAACGTGAACGTGGGCAGCGGCTCGAAGATGCTCGTCCACACCGTGTTGTAGTTGATCGCGCTGGCCATCACCGCGACGAGCGCCTCACCCGGGCCCAGCTCGGGGGTGGGCACCTCCTGGACGTGCAGCGCCTTACGCGGGTCCTTGTCCCGGGTGGCCAGGCCGGCGAACATGTGGGTGTCCTCGGCGCGGACCACCACGCCGCGGTAGCTCTCCGGCACCGGCAGGCCGGCGAGGCCGGCGAGGTCCCGCTCGGGCTGCGCCGAGCCCTCCGCCGCCATGATCGCTTCAAGGATGTCCTGCACGGTGACCTCCCGTTCGTCAGCACCCACACCGGGGGCCGGGGTGCTGCCATCGTCGGCGCGGTGCGACGGGACCGCCATGTCGGCGATCGACACATCCGGCACCGGTCGCGCTCCTGTCCGGCCGAACGTTACTGAACGGTAGCTAAGGTGCGGAAGCCCCGTGTGAAAAACTGCATCGCCCGATGCGCGGCAGGTGTAAGGCGGGCTGGACCAACTCGATCAGCACGCCGCCGGCGTCCTTCGGGTGCACGAAGTTGACCCGGGAGTCCGACGTACCGCGCTGCGGGGTCTCGTAGAGCAGCCGGACGCCGCGCTCCCGCAACGCCGCGCAGGTCGCGTCGATGTCCGTCACCGTGTACGCGACCTGCTGGATGCCCGGCCCGCGCTTGTCGAGGAACTTGCCGATCGTCGAGTCGGGCGAGAGCGGGGCCAGCAACTGCACCATGCCGCCGGAGGCGTCCGGGCCGACCGCCAGCATCGCCTCGCGTACGCCCTGTTCCTCGTTCGTCTCGGTGTGCACGCAGCGCATGCCGAAGGTGCGCTGGTAGAAGTCGATCGCGGCGTCCAGGTCCGCGACAGCGATCCCGACGTGGTCGATGCGGCGCAGGCCGATGTCTGTGACAAACTCGGCAGCGGGCTCGACGGAGGAGTTCTCAGCCATGACGCTAGTCTGACCGAACAATCGTTAAGGCGTACAGGTCGGCACCCCCTCGGAGGCAGGCATGGCATCGGTGATCGTCAGCGGCGCGCGGACCCCGATGGGGCGCCTGCTGGGCAACCTCAAGGATCTTCCGGCGACCAGGCTCGGCGGCATCGCGATCAAGGCGGCGCTGGAGCGCGCCGGCGTGGCACCCGACCAGGTGCAATACGTGATCATGGGCCAGGTGCTCCAGGCGGGCGCCGGGCAGATCCCGGCCCGGCAGGCCGCCGTCGACGCGGGCATCCCGATGTCCACCCCGGCGCTGACCATCAACAAGGTCTGCCTCTCCGGCCTGGACGCCATCGCGCTCGCCGACCAGCTCATCCGGGCCGGCGAGTTCGACATCGTGGTGGCCGGCGGCATGGAGTCCATGACAAACGCCCCGCACCTGCTGCTCGGGCAGCGCTCCGGCTACAAGTACGGCGACGTGACGATCAAGGACCACATGGCCCTCGACGGGCTCACCGACGCCTGGGACTGCTGCTCGATGGGCGAGTCCACCGAGCGCCACGGCGCGAAGCACGGCATCACCCGCGAGGAGCAGGACGCCTTCGCCGCCGCCAGCCACCAGCGCGCCGCCGCCGCCCAGAAGAACGGCCACTTCGCCGAGGAGATCGCCCCGGTGATCATCCCGCAGCGCAAGGGCGACCCGCTGGTGATTAGCGAGGACGAGGGCATCCGGCCGGACACCACAGTCGAGTCGCTGGGCCGACTGCGTCCCGCCTTCAGCAAGGACGGGACGATCACCGCGGGCAGCGCCTCGCCGATCTCCGACGGCGCCGCCGCGGTGGTCGTGATGAGCAAGGCCAAGGCGACGGAGCTGGGGCTCACCTGGTTGGCCGAGGTCGGCGCGCACGGCAACGTGGCCGGGCCGGACAACTCCCTGCACTCGCAGCCGTCCAACGCGATCAACCACGCCCTGAAGAAGGGCGGTCTCAGCCTCGACGACCTCGACCTCATCGAGATCAACGAGGCGTTCGCGGCGGTCGGCATCAAGTCCACCCGCGACCTCGGGATCAGCGCCGACAAGGTCAACGTCAACGGCGGGGCCATCGCGCTCGGTCACCCGATCGGCATGTCCGGCGCACGGCTGGTGCTCACGCTGGCGCTGGAGCTGAAGCGGCGTGGCGGCGGCACCGGCGCGGCTGCGCTCTGCGGCGGTGGCGGCCAGGGCGACGCGCTGATCATCCACGTGCCGACGGGCGGCGAGTCCGACGCGTGAGTGACGTGAACATCGCGGCCACCGGTCCGGTGCGCCGCAGCCGGGACGTACCCCTGCTGGTCGAGCGGGCCCGCGCGGGCGACCCCCGCGCGGTGGCCCGGCTGATCACCCTGGTCGAGTCCGGCGACGAGATGCTGCCCCAGGTCGCGGCGGCGCTGGCGCCGTACTCCGGGCACGCCCAGGTGGTCGGCCTGACCGGCTCGCCGGGCGTGGGCAAGTCGACCACCACGAACGAGCTGGTACGCGCGCTGCGGGCCCGCGGCCACCGGGTCGGCGTGCTGGCCATCGACCCGTCCAGCCCGTTCACCGGCGGGGCGATCCTCGGCGACCGGGTCCGGATGCAGGACCACGCCACCGACCCCGGCGTCTACATCCGCTCCATGTCCAGCCGGGGCCACCTCGGCGGGCTCTCCGCCGCCACCCCCCAGGCGGTACGGGTGCTGGAGGGCGCCGGCTGCGACGTGGTGCTCGTCGAGACCGTCGGGGTCGGGCAGGCCGAGGTGGAGGTGGCCTCGCTCGCGGACACCACGCTCGTGCTGCTCGCCCCCGGTATGGGTGACGCGATCCAGGCGGTCAAGGCCGGCATCCTGGAGATCGCCGACGTCTTCGTGGTCAACAAGGCCGACCGGGACGGTGTGGACGCCACAGTCCGCGACATCCAGGGCATGATCGCGCTCGGCGAGCGCGGGCCGGGCGAGTGGCGTCCGCAGGTGGTGCGCGCGATCGCCGCCCGCGCCGAGGGCATCGACGACATCGCCGCCGCGATCGACAAGCACCGCGACTGGCTGGAGCGGCACGACGAGCTGCGCCGCCGCCGGGAGACGCGGGCCGCCGCCGAGATCGAGGCCATCGCGCTCGGCGCGCTGCGGGACCGGATCGGCTCCCTGCGCGACGGTACGCAGCTTCCGACGCTCGCCGCCAAGGTGGCCGAGGGAGCCCTCGATCCGTACGCCGCGGCGGACGAGCTGCTGGCCCAGCTCGGTACCTGACTCCATGATCGACGGTCGGGGGGTGGGGCTTGTACGCTCCCGGGGTCGGGTTGGGCGAGGGTGGATGGGGAGCAGGCGTGGAGCATGAGGCTACGCAGGAGCTGTCGATGACGCCGGACGCGACGGCGGGCGGGACGACCCACGTCGCCGACGAGGTGGTGGAGAAGATCGCGGTGGCCGCCGCGAAGTCGGTGCCCGGCGTGGCCGAGCTGGGCGGCGACGTGGCCCGCTTCTTCAACGCCGTGTTCGACCGGGTCGGGCTGGAGCAGCTCGGCGACGCCCGGCGCGGCTGCTCGGCCCACGTCACCAACGGCGCGGCCGTGGTCAACCTGGTCATCGTGATCGACGGCGGTCACCCGGTCCCGCAGGTCACCGACGCGGTGCGGGCCGCGGTCACCTCGGCCGTCGAGGCGTACGGGCTGCGCGTCGACGAGATCAACATCCGGGTGGACGACGTGGCGATCGGTGACCCCGGCGCATCCGTGCGCTGACCGCGAGTGGGTGCACGTCGCCTGCAAACTTGATGGCCAAAGTGGGTCGCCGCCCCAAAGCCACCACTTCGGCGATCTGGCGTCGCCGGTGGCGTTCCGATGGCGTGACTCGGGTACGTGTCGCACGGATGCCAGCCGGATCGACCCGTACACGCCCGTCGACCGGCGGCTTCGCCTCGCGGCCGGACCCGGAGCCGGCCCGGCTGTTGTGGACGTTCGCCCGTCCGCTTGGACCCCGTCGTTCGGGTGTACCTGACGTCGCCCCGGCCCCCACAGACGCCCCCACCCTCCCGCCCCTCTTTCTCCCCCTCCGGGAGAACACCCCGCCGCGCGGGGCGCAGTGCGAGCGGCGGGTGGAACGGCACGGACGTCAAACGGGCGCGGAGACGTCCATGACGTTCCACTCACCCGGCCTGAGCGTCACGAGTGGAACGGCATGGACGTCAGACGCCCGGTCCGTCGCCGCCATTGGTCCGCCCCGCCCCTGACGAGCCGGAATCCTGGCATACGCCCTGACCCCCCACCCGAGGCACGCCGCCGCTCGACCGCCTGCGCGGGCCGGCGGGGAAGCGGACCTCGCCCGGGCGTCGGCGGAGGGCGTGACCTGTGCGCGCACGCCGGAGCGGACTGCCGGATCGGGTCAGGCGTTCGGCGGGCGGGTCAGCTCCACCTCGTCGCCCGGTAGCAGCTCCACGTCGCCCGTCGGGCCGTGGATCTCCAGAATCGGTACGCCCTCGTCGAGCTGCAACGTCCGGCGCTCGTTGCCGGTCGGCATCCGGGCGATGACCGAGCTGCCGGCCCCGAGTTCGACCTGCCGACGCTGAGGCGCTTCCCGAACCCGGGTGCCATGGCCGCGCCTCGTGTCGACCAGGCCCTCCGAGCGCAGCAGCGCGATCGCCATGCGCACGGCATCGCGACCGATGTTGTGTTCCTGTGAGAGCCGCGCCTCGCTGGCCAGGGTAGATCCGGCGGGTAGCTCGCCCGACTCGATCTGCTGCCGCAGCAGATCGGCGAGCTGCACATAGACCGGCGTGTGCGAGCGCGGATCGATAGCCATGCCGTCAGCCTTGTGCCCCCGTGGGTATCTCAACTTCTGGCCGTAGGGCCTTGTGGCCATATGTCAACTAATGTAGTTTCCTTGTCACGGTGCGTGTCGCTGATGGCTGAGTCCCACTCGGTCGAGGCGGTGCCGCTGAGTTGCCCTGGTGCCGTACTGCGGAATGACGCTGCGGTGGCAGGGCGGGGCGGGTCCGCCGTGCGGGGTGGGCGGGCGGACCCGCCCTTCCAGTCCACTCGACGCGAGAGGCGATCGTGGTGCGGGAACGGTTCGTCATCCATCTGCCCGTCGTCGCCGGTGACCTGGCCGGCGCGGTGCGCCTGGCCCGGGTGGTGGCCCGCTGGTCGGGGGTGCTCGCCTCGGCGGATCCCGGCGAGACCACCGTGTCGGCCGAGGACGAGCAGGGCGTACGTCATCGGGTCTTCTGCGACCTGCGGATGGTCGGCGGCCGGCGCTGCCTGCTGCGGGCCGACCATGACGGACCCTGCTCCCGGGTTACCGGCCGGTACGCGTCTCCTTAGCGATCGTTCAGGACAGCGTTCTACACTCGGTTCTCAGTCAGAGGACTCGAGGAGGAGCTCCGCGCATGGACGCTGACGAGATCGCCGCCGGCCGGGCCCGCTGGCAGGCCCGCTACGACGCCGCCCGCAAGCGCGACGCGGACTTCACCACGCTGTCCGGGCTGCCCGTCGACCCGGTGTACGGGCCACCGGAGGGGACGGCACACCCGGGCTTCGAGCGGATCGGGTGGCCAGGCGAGTTCCCGTACACCAGGGGGTTGCACCCGACCGGCTATCGCGGACGGGCCTGGACCATCCGGCAGTTCGCCGGCTTCGGCAACGCCCGGCAGACGAACGAGCGCTACAAGATGATCCTCGGCGCCGGAGGCGGCGGGCTCTCCGTCGCCTTCGACATGCCGACGCTGATGGGCCGCGACTCGGACGACCCGCAGTCGCTCGGCGAGGTCGGGCACTGCGGCGTGGCGGTCGACTCCGCCGCCGACATGGAGGTGCTCTTCGACGGCATCGACCTGGCCGGCGTCACCACCTCGATGACCATCTCCGGCCCGGCCGTGCCGGTCTTCTGCATGTACCTGGTGGCCGCCGAGCGGCAGGGCGCCGACCTGTCCACGCTCGACGGGACGCTCCAGACGGACATCTTCAAGGAGTACATCGCGCAGAAGGAGTGGCTCTTCGACCCCGAGCCGCACCTGCGCCTGATCGGCGACCTGATGGAATACTGCGCGGCCGAGATCCCGCGCTACAAGCCGCTCTCGGTCTCCGGCTACCACATCCGGGAGGCCGGCTCGACCGCCGCGCAGGAGTTGGCGTACACGCTCGCCGACGGGTTCGGCTATGTCGAGCTGGGCCTGTCGCGGGGGCTCGACGTCAACGTCTTCGCCCCCGGGCTCAGCTTCTTCTTCGACTCCCACCTCGACTTCTTCGAGGAGATCGCCAAGTTCCGCGCGGCCCGCCGGATCTGGGCCCGCTGGCTGCGCGACGTCTACGGCGCCACGAGCGAGAAGGCGCAGTGGCTGCGGTTCCACACCCAGACCGCCGGGGTGTCGCTGACCGCCCAGCAGCCGGTCAACAACGTGGTACGCACCGCGGTCGAGGCCCTCGCGGCGGTGCTCGGCGGCACCAACTCGCTGCACACCAACGCGCTTGACGAGACGCTCGCGCTGCCCACCGACGAGTCCGCCGAGATCGCCCTGCGTACCCAGCAGGTGCTGATGGAGGAGACCGGGGTGACGAACGTGGCCGACCCGCTCGGCGGCGCCTGGTACGTCGAGGCGCTCACCGACCGGATCGAGGCCGAGGCGGAGGAGATCTTCGCCCGGATCCGGCAGCTCGGCGGCGAGGGCCCGCACCAGATCGGGCCGATGACCTCGGGCATCCTGCGCGGCATCGAGGACGGTTGGTTCACCGGGCACATCGCCGAGTCGGCGTTCGTCTACCAGCAGGCGCTGGAGAAGGGCGACAAGAAGATCGTCGGCGTCAACTGCCACACCGGCACGGTCGCCAAGGAGTTGGAGATCCTGCGCATCTCGCACGAGGTGGAGCTGGAGCAGCGCCGGGTGCTGGCCGAGCGGAAGTCGGTCCGCGACGACGCGGCGGTCACCGCCGCCGTACACCGGATGGTGGAGGTCGGCCGGACCGGGGAGAACATGATCCCGGCGATGCTTGACGCGGTCCGCGCCGAGGCCACGCTCGGCGAGATCTGCGACGCGCTGCGCGCCGAGTGGGGCGTCTACCGCGAGCCCGCCCGCTTCTAGCGGTTAGGCGGGGGCCCTTCTTAACAGACGTCTGTTAAGAAGGGCCCCCGCCTTACACCTCTGAGCAGGGGTGAGAGTCGCAACGTCGACCTCGTGGGTGAACGGTCTACGGTGCGACACGTGCGAGACTAGACAACCATGAGCGACCCACGGATCACCTCGTCGATCTTCACCCGCGGCGCGGTCGACCTCAGCGCGCTGCGCACCCCCGCACCGGCCGACACCCCTCCCGCCACACCGACACCGGGCGGCCCGCCCGCCGGGCTGCCGGGCAGCCCCGCCGGCTCGGCCGCCGTGATCGACGTGACCGAGGCGAACATCCAGTCCGAGGTGCTCGAACGCTCGCTCAGCACACCGGTCGTGGTCTTCTTCGGCGCCGCCGGCTACCCGGAGAGCGACCAGTTCGCCCCGGTGCTGGAGCGGCTGGCCGCCGAGGGCGACGGGGCGTGGCTCCTGGCCCGGGTCGACGTGCAGCAGCAACCCCGGCTCGCGCAGATGTTCCAGCTCCAGACGCTTCCGACCACCTACGCGATCGTCGGCGGGCGGCCGGTCGACGCCTTCCCGGGCGTGGTGCCCGAGCCGCAGTTGCGGCAGTGGATCCAGGCCGTGCTCAAGGCCGCCGGCGTCACGGTGGCCGAGCCGGAGGACCCGCGGCTCGACGCGGCCGACGACGCGCTGATGAGCGGCGACCTCGACGCCGCCGAGGCGGCGTACCGGAAGATCCTCGCCGAGACACCCGCGGACGCGGCGGCGGAGGCCGGCCTGGCCCAGGTCGGGCTGGCCCGGCGGGTGGCCGGCGCCGACCCGCAGGCTGCGCTCGACGCCGCGGCGGCCGACCCCGACGACGTGGACGCGCAACTGCTTGCCGCCGACATCGAGGTGCTCAGCGGCCTGGCCGAGCAGGCATACAAGCGACTTGTCGCCACCGTCCGCCGGACCGCCGGCGAGGAGCGGGACCGGGTACGCCTGCACCTGATCGGCCTGTTCACCATCGCCGGCCCGGACGACCCCGCCGTGGCCTCCGCCCGACGCGCCCTGGCCAGCGCCTTGTTCTGAACCGACGTACACCCGCGCGGGCCGGCGCACCGCCGGCCCGCCCGACCACCGAGGACGGGAGCTCATGATGCGCCGGATCGCCGTCCTCGACGCGCCGACGAACCTCGGGTTGCGCCCGCCCACGGCCAGCTCCGTTCCCGGCTGCGGCAAGGCGCCCGGCGCGCTGCGCGACCACGGCCTGCTCGCCCGCCTGCGCGCCCGCGACGCCGGCTGTCTCACCCCGCCCCGGTACGACCCGGGCGACTGGCGCCCGGGCGACGGTGTCTGCCACGCGCCGGAGATCTCCGCGTACTCGGCCGCGCTTGCCGACCGGATCGGCGCGATCATCGACCGGGGCGAGTTCCCGCTGGTGCTCGGCGGGGACTGCTCGGTGCTGCTCGGCTCGGCGCTCGCCATGCACCGGCTCGGGGAGGCGGTCGGCGGGCGGATCGGGCTGGTCTTCGTCGACGGCCACTCCGACTTCCGGCACCCCGGCAACGCCTCGTACGTCGGCGCGGCGGCGGGGGAGGACCTGGCCCTTGTCACCGGGCGGGGGCAGTCCGACCTGGCCGCCATCGAGGGGCGACGACCCTACTTCCGCGACATCGACGTGGTGGTGCTCGGCATCCGCGCGCAGGACGAATACCGCCTCGACCTCCAGGCCGCCGGCATCACCACCCGGCCGGTGCCGGCGCTGCGTGCCGAGGGCGCGGCCCGGACCGCCCAGTGGGCGCACGAGCAGCTCGTGGACTGCGCCGGCTACTGGGTGCACATCGACGTGGACGTGCTCGACCCGGCGGTGATGCCCGCGGTCGACGCGCCCGACCCGGGCGGCATCGCCTTCGCCGAGCTGGAGATCCTGCTCGCCGGGCTGGTCGACACCCCGCACTGCCTCGGCGTCGAGCTGACCGTCTTCGACCCCGACTACGACCCGGACGGCGGGTACGCGGCGGAGATCGTGAACACGGTGGTGGCCGGGCTGGCCCCGGTCGTCGCCCCGGGCGCCGCGCCGCCCCGGTTGCTGCCGGCCGATCCGGTCGCCCCGGCGGCCCGCACGGGCAACGGGCGCCGCGCGGAGCATGGCCCGGTGATCGCGCCCGCGCCCGCCGTCGCGACGGACCCGATCGGTCCGCCGGCGGCCCCGCCCGGGGAGGGCGACCCCACGCCGGCTCCGGCCGCCGACACCTCCGCCTGAGCGCGCCCGGGTCGTTTGGGTGCGCCTGATGTCGCTGCCGCGTCGGTCAGCGGGCGAGGCCGCGCAGGAAACGCTCGGCGATCGGCACCGCGCTCGTCGTGCTGGAGCCGCCCTGCTCGACGAAGACCGCGAAGGCCACCTCGCCCTGCCAGCCGACGAACCAGGCGTGGGTGTGCGCCGGGTTGTTGTCGTATTCGGCGGTGCCGGTCTTGCCGTGCACCGGGTCGCCCGGCACGTCCGCAAGCGCGGCGCCGGAGCCGGCGGTGACCACGCCACGCATCATCGTCTTCAGCGCCGCCACGGACTCGGGCCTGAGCGCCGCGCCGGCCGGGGCGGGCTTGCCCGGCGCCGGGTCGAGCAGCAGCTTGGGCTGCTCGAAGTGGCCCCGGGCCACGGCCGCGGTGGCGCCGGCCATCGCCAGCGGGCTGACCACTGTGGTGCCCTGGCCGATGGCGGCGGCGGCCTGCTCGGTGGGCCCGCCGTTCGCGGAGACCTTGCCGGTGAACACGTCCGCGCCGAGGTCCCAGCCGGCTTCCAGGCCGAGCGTGCGGCCGGCCTGGGCGAGCCCGTCCGCGCCGAGCTTCGGGGCCAGCGCGGTGAAGGCGGTGTTGCAGGACTTCGCGAAGTCGGTGGCGAACGGCACCTTGCCCAGCGCGAAGTTGTCCGAGTTCTTGAAGCTCCGGCCGTCGACCTCGAAGGTCTTCGGGCAGTCCACTGTGGTCTGCGGCGTCACCGCGCCCCGGTCGAGGAGGCCGAGCGCGCTTACCATCTTGAACGTCGAACCGGGCGGCACCTGCGCGGTGAAGGCCAGGTTCTCGCCGGCGGCGCCGGGGCCGTTCGCGGCGGCCAGCACCGCGCCGTCGCTGATCCGCACCGCGACCAGGGCGGAGCGCCGGGTCTGCCCCCGCAACGCGGTGTCGGCGGCGTTCTGGGTGGCCGCGTCCAGGGTGGTCCTCACCGGCTGCCCGGGCTTCGGCGCGTCGCGGAACACCTCCGTCCCGGTGGGTTCGGTGGCGCCCTCCGCGGCCGGCCGTTCGGTGATCACGGTGATCCCGGGCGTGCCGCGCAACCGCTCGTCGTAGCGGCCCTGAAGACCGCCGTGGCCGACCAGGTCGCCGCGGACGTACCGGTCGGGGTGGGCCTGGAGGTCGTCGGCCTGCGCCGGGTCGACGGAGCCGAGCAGCGCCCGGGCGAACTCCCGGGTCGGGGCCAGCATGAGCTTGTCGGCGACGAACCGGGTGCCGGGCAGGTCATAGATCCGGGGCTTGATCTGCCGGTATGCCTCCTCGCGCAGGGTCACCACCTCGACGAGCGCGCCCTCGTCCGCCTCCTTGAGGCGTGCCGGCAGGTCACCGAGGTCGACCGGGGGGTCGAGCGCGGGCCGGACCGACTTGAACGCGGCGTCGAGCTTTCGCACCAGGCCCGGCACGTCGGTGACCTCGGCCGGCGCGACCTGCACCCGGATCACCGGTCGGGGCGTGACGATCGGTTCGCCGGCGGCGTCGAGCACCCCGGCCCGCTCCGCCGGCTCGCGGCGCAACGCCAGGTGGTCGCCGTCCTCCAGCTTCTCGTGCACCACGGCCGGCTCCCAGATCACCTGCCACTTGTCACCGCCGCCCTTGAGGCGAACCGGATTCTCGTAGGCCCAGCGGGCGCCGCCCGGCAGCGCCCAGGTCAGCCGGACCCGGGCGGTGGCGATGTCGCCGGTGACCTTGATGTCGCCGGTGCGTTCCAGGTCGGGCGGGGCGGCGGCCAGCTCGCCGGAGAGCGCCTTGAGCCGCTTGGTCACCTCGGCCGCCGGCAGTCGCGCGCCGGTCGGCTCGATGAAGCCGACAGGTTGCAGGTCGCCCGAACGCCAGCCGCTCAGGAAGGCGTCGACGGCACGCTCCGGCCCGTCCTCGCCGGAGCACCCGGTCACCGCGCCGGCGGTCAGCAGGGCGGCGACAAGCGCCGCGAGCAGCCGACGACGGGATTGGCGGCGGGGGCGGACGGGGTACGACAGGGGCATGAAGCGGTCCCTCCGGTGGGCAACTGGCCTGCACGCTAGTACGGCGTGCGGCGCCCCACCGTCCCGCCACCGCCTCCGCGTGTGAGAAGGACCGTGTGACAGTGTGATGAACATCGCCAGCCGGGGTATTCCGCGACTGGCCGACCACGCACCCGCAACAGGTGAAAGGGCACAGTCCCGATCCGGACGTCCGGCCAGTGGTCCGCCGACGGAGGCGCACAACGGCAGGGCCTAGGCTGGGCGGCAGAGTGACCCACAACGCGGTGGGTCGAGGGGAGTGGCACCGATGGACCGGCGTCCGGCGATCAAACCGGGACCCGACCTCCGGCAGGCTGACACCAGCCGGGACGATGACGGCTTCGATTCGGAGACCGACGGAGACGGTTTCGGCCGCCTCGACACAGGAGTGACCGGGATGACCGGTTCCAGCATCGACACCCTCTACGACCTGGGCCTGCCCACGCAGGCGCTCGTCGACGAGTCGGAGGACGCCGAGCTGGACGAGCCGGTACCCAACGCGGAGCGGCTGGTCGCCCAGGCGGTCGCGCTCGCCGGCGACGACCACGACGCGGCCACGCTCGTGGACCGTTTCTGGCGGTTCGCGCCGGACGAGGAGCTGATCGGCTTCACCGCCGAGGAGATGCTGGAGGCAGCCCGGGCGCACCGGGACCTGGCCCAGCAGCGGGTCCCGGGCGAGCTGAAGCTGCGCATCCACGAGCCGGACGCCGAGCAGCACCACACTGTGGTCGAGATCGTCACCGACGACATGCCGTTCCTGGTCGACTCCGTCACCGCGCTGCTGAACTCCCGCCACCTCGACGTGCACCTGCTGGTGCACCCGCTCGTGGTGGTCCGGCGCGAGCCGCTGGGCCGGCTCACCGAGGTCTCCGCGGACGTGGAGCCGGACGACGCGATCGCCGGCGACCTGGTCGAGAGCTGGATGCGGATCGAGATCGACCCGGTCCGCGACCCGGCCGAGCGGGAGGCCCTGCGCCGTGAGCTGCAACGGGTGCTCACCGACGTGCGCGAGGCCGTCGAGGACTGGCCCAAGATGCGCCAGCGGGCGATGGCGCTCGCCGACGAGCTGGCCGCCGCGCGGACCTCGGACAACCGCCCACCGGTGCCGGAGAAGGACATCACCGACTCGGTGGAGCTGCTGCGCTGGCTCGCGCACGACCACTTCACGTTCCTCGGCTACCGGGAATACCGCCTGGTCGACACCGACGGGACGGACGGCGGGCAGGCCCTCGAAGCAGTGCTCGGCACCGGGCTGGGCATCCTGCGCTCCGACTCGCCGGAGGCCCGGTCGCTGGCGTCGATGACCCCGGAGGCGCACGAGCGGGTGCTGGAGAAGCGCCTGCTCATCATCACCAAGGCCAACTCGCGGGCCACCGTGCACCGGTCGGCCTACCTCGACTACATCGGTTTCAAGATCTTTGACGATGCCGGCGAGGTGGTCGGCGAGCGGCGCTTCCTGGGCCTGTTCTCCACCGCCGCCTACCGGACCAGCGTGCAGGAGCTGCCGGTGGTCCGACGCAAGGTCGCCGAGGTGCTGGACCGCTCCGGCCTGAGCCTGCGCAGCCACTCCGGCAAGGACCTGCTCCAGATCCTGGAGACCTATCCGCGCGACGAGCTGTTCCAGATCAAGACCGACGACCTCTACCACGCGGTGATCGGCGTGCTGCGGATGGCCGGCCGCCGGCAGTTGCGCGTGTTCCTGCGGCGCGACGCGTACGGGCGGTTCATCTCCTGCCTGATCTACCTGCCGCGGGACCGGTTCACCACCCAGAACCGGCTCCGCATGCAGGACATCCTGCTGCGTGAGCTGAACGGCGTCGGCGTCGACTACACCACCCGGGTCACCGAGTCGATGCTGGCGCGGGTGCACTTCATCGTCCGCACCGACCCGAACAGCCCGCCCGGCGAGATCGACGCCGACCTGCTCGCCGAGGAACTGGCCGACGCCACCCGGCTCTGGGACGACGACTACCGGCTGGTGCTGGAGCGCAAGCTCGGCGACGAACAGGCCAAGCACCTGTTCGGCCGCTACGCCGACGCGTTCCCGGAGGGCTACAAGGACGGGCACACGCCGTACGAGGCGATGAAGGACCTGGCCAAGCTGGAACTGCTGGAGGAGCCCGGCCAGCTCGAGATGCACCTGTTCCGCAAGCAGTTGGCGCCCCGCGCCTACTCGGGCCGGGCGAACGACGCCGACGAGACGATGGACGTGCGGTTCAAGGTCTACCGGTACGGCGAGCCGATGATGCTCTCCGCCGTCCTGCCGGTCCTGCACTCGCTCGGCGTGAAGGTGGTCGACGAGCACCCGTACGAGGTGGAGCGCGTCGACGGCCGGATCTGGCTCTACGACTTCGGGCTGGAGCTGCCCGAGCGGCACCAGGACCTGGCCGAGGTGCGCCCCCACGTGGAGAACGCCTTCGCCGCCGCCTGGCGGGGCGAGGCCGAGGTGGACGGCTTCAACGAGCTGGTGCTGCGCACCGGGCTCACCTGGCGGCAGGTGGTGGTGCTGCGGGCGTACGCGAAGTATCTGCGGCAGGCCGGCACCGTGTTCTCCCAGGAGTACATGGAACAGACCTTCATCGCGTACCCGCGCATCGCCGGGCTGCTGGTGAAGCTCTTCGAAACCCGGTTCGCGCCCGGCGCGGCCACGCTCGACGAGCGCCGGCAGCACAGCGGCGAGCTTGTCGACGCCATCGGCGAGGCGCTGGACGAGGTGGCCAGCCTCGACCAGGACCGGATCCTGCGCGCCTACCTGACGCTGATCCAGGCCACGCTGCGTACCAGCTTCTACCAGAAGCCGCCGGCCGGGCGGCCCAAGCCGTACGTGGCGTTCAAGCTTGACCCGCAGGCCATCCCGGACCTGCCGGCGCCCCGGCCCAAGTTCGAGATCTTCGTCTACTCGCCCCGGTTCGAGGGCGTGCACCTGCGGTTCGGGCCGGTGGCCCGGGGCGGCCTGCGCTGGTCCGACCGGCGCGAGGACTTCCGTACCGAGGTGCTGGGCCTGGTCAAGGCGCAGATGGTGAAGAACGCGGTGATCGTGCCGGTCGGCGCCAAGGGCGGCTTCGTGCTCAAGCAGAAGCCGGGCGACCGGGACGAGGCGGTGATCTGCTACAAGGAGTTCATCTCCGCGCTGCTCGACGTCACCGACAACATCGTCAGCGGCGAGATCGTGCCGCCCGACGACGTGGTCCGGCACGACGCCGACGACCCCTACCTGGTGGTGGCGGCGGACAAGGGCACCGCGACGTTCTCCGACATCGCCAACGAGATCTCCACCGCGCACCGGTTCTGGCTCGGCGACGCGTTCGCCTCCGGCGGCTCGGCCGGCTACGACCACAAGAAGATGGGCATCACCGCCCGGGGCGCCTGGGAGTCGGTGAAGCGGCACTTCCGGGAACTGGGGCACGACACCCAGACCCAGGACTTCACAGTGGTCGGCGTCGGCGACATGTCCGGCGACGTGTTCGGCAACGGCATGCTGCTGTCGGAGCACATCCGGCTGGTGGCCGCCTTCGACCACAGGCACATCTTCCTGGACCCGGACCCGGACGCCGCCACCTCCTACCGGGAACGCAAGCGGCTGTTCGACATGCCCCGGTCGTCGTGGGAGGACTACGACCCGGAGCTGATCTCGGACGGCGGCGGCATCTTCCCGCGTACCGCGAAGTCGGTCCCGATCACGCCGCAGGTGCGCGCGGTGCTCGGCCTCGACGACGACGTCACGCAGCTCAGCCCGCAGGAGCTGATGAAGGCGATCGTGACCGCGCCGGTCGACCTCTTCTGGAACGGCGGCATCGGCACCTACGTCAAGGCGTCGACGCAGACCAACGCCGAGGTCGGGGACAAGTCCAACGACGCCATCCGGGTGGACGGCAAGGGCCTGCGCTGCCGGGTGGTCGGCGAGGGCGGCAACCTGGGCTTCACCCAGCAGGGCCGGATCGAGTACGCCGCGGGCGGCGGTCGCATCTACACCGACTTCATCGACAACGCGGCCGGGGTGGACTGCTCCGACCACGAGGTGAACATCAAGATCCTGCTCAACACGGCGGTCGCCGACGGTGAGCTGGACCGGCCCGAACGCGACGAACTGCTGGCCCAGATGACCGACGAGGTCGCCGAGCTGGTGCTGCGGGACAACTACGACCAGGCCCGGGCGATCAACAACGCCCAGGCCCAGGCCGCCTCGCTGCTGCCGGTGCACCGACGGGTGATCAACGAGCTGGAGCGGTCCGGCGCGCTGGACCGGGCGCTTGAGGCGCTGCCGCCGGACGAGGAGTTGGCGGTACGCACCGAGAGTGGGCTGTCCGCGCCGGAGTTCGCGGTGCTGCTCGCGTACGTGAAGATCGTGCTGGAAAAGGAGATCGTCAGCGAGGGGCTGGCGGACGAGGAGTGGACGACAGACGTCCTGGTCAACTACTTCCCGACCCCGCTGCGGCAGCGTTTCGCCGACCGGATGGGCCGGCACCGGCTGCGCCGGGACATCGTCACCACGGTGCTCGTGAACGAGGCGATCAACCGGGGCGGCATCTCGTTCGTGTTCCGGGTGGTCGAGGAGACGGCGGCCTCGGCTGCGGACGTGCTGCGGGCGTACGTGGTGGTCCGCGAGGTGTTCGAGCTGGGCGACCTGTGGAACGCGGTCGGTGCGCTTGACAACAAGGTCTCGCCCGAGTTGCAGACCGCCGTCTACCTGGACAGCCGGCGGCTGCTCGACCGCGCGGTGCGCTGGCTGGTCACCAACCGGCGCTCGCCGATCGACGTGCCGGCGGAGATCGCCCGGCTGCGCGACGGTGTCGCCCGGCTCCTGCCGGACCTGGAGCACCTGTTCTGGGGCACCGAGCGGGAGGCGATCGCGGCGCACATCGAGTCGCTCGCCGACCGGGGGCTGCCGCGTGAGCTGGCCGTGCGGGCGACCCGCCTGATGTACAGCTTCGGCCTGCTCGACATCGTCGAGACGGCGCAGACGACCGGCCGGGAGGTGAGCGAGGTGGCGTCGGTCTACTTCGTGCTCTCCGACCGGTTCCGGGTGGACGCCCTGCTGTCGAAGATCTCCCTGCTGCCCCGGGAGGACCGCTGGCAGACACTGGCCCGGATGGCGCTGCGCTACGACCTGTACGCCGCGCTTGCCGCGCTCACCGCGGAGGTGCTGGGCTCCACCTCGGAGAGCCTCCCGCCGGTGGAACGGGTGCAGGAGTGGGAGCAGGCGAACGCGACCTCGATCCACCGGGCGCACCGGGCGATGGGGGAGTTCGACGAGTCCCGCGCCGACCTGTCCGCCCTGTCGGTGCTGCTGCGGCAGATCCGCACCCTGGTACGGACGTCCGCGGCGGCCTGAGGTGTAAGGCGGGGCCCCCGCTTAACGCATTTGGTAGAGGCGGGGGCCCCGCTTAACACCCGAAGCGCCGCGCCGGTCACGCGGTCATGTGTGCGTAGACGACGATGTTGTTCAGGTAGCTGCCGGCGGTTCGGTCGAACTCCCCGCCGCATGTCACCACCCGTAGGCCCGGGGTGGCGGACGGGCCGTAGACCTGTTCCGCCGGGAAGGCCGTCTTCGGGTACGACCGGACGTCCTCCACGGTGAAGGTGGCGGTCGAGCCGTCCTGCCGGGAGACCGCGATGGTGTCCCCCCGCACCAGGGCCCCGAGGCTGAAGAAGACCGCCGGGCCGAGCTTGGCGGAGTCGACGTGCCCGACGACGACGGCGTTGCCGACCTCACCGGGGCTGGCGCCGGGGGAGTACCAGCCCGCCTTCATCGCCTGGTCCAGCGGGGGCACCTGCACCGTGCCGTCCGGGTTGGTGCCGAGCGTCATGATCTCGGCGCGTACCCCGATCCGAGGGATCACGATGGTGGTGGGCGCCGACCGGGCCAACCCGGCCGGGGCGCCGCCGGTCGGAACCGGCGGACCCTTGGGTGTCCCCGTCGGCGCGGGCGCTGTGGGTACCGCTGGTCCGGTCGGTGCCGCTGGCCCGGTCGTACCTGCTGTTCCGGTTGGTCCTGCCGGCCCGGTTGGTCCGGATGGTCCGGTCGGTCCTGCCGGTCCTGCCGGTCCGGTCGGTCCCGCTGTTCCGGTTGGTCCCGCTGGTCCGGTCGGACCCGTCGGTCCCGCTGGCCCGGTCGGTACCTGTGGCTCGGTCGGCTCCGGCACCGTGGGCGGGACCGGATCCGGCGAGAGGGCGTACCACGGTTTGTCGGCCTGGAGGATTCCATCGGCGTCCGGCTCGGCGGGGTCCGTCGTGCCGGCCTGCGCGATCGGCTGCGGCGGGGCGGGCGGCGGGACGGTACGCACGGACGCGCCGATCAGGCCGGAGCCCACCATGGCGAGCAGGACGACGAGCGCCGTGCCGGCGGCACGCCACGGTCTACCGTGACGGCCGCCGGCCCGGGTCGTCGTCCGATCAGACCAGGTCACCGGCCCGCCGCCGCCGACGCAGCAGCACCAGGCCACCAAGCGCGGCGGCACCGATCATGCCGACACCTCCAGACGCGAGACCGCGGTCCATGCCGGTGGTGGCCATGCCGCCGTCACCGCCGTCGACACCGCCGTGGGGCAGAACCACGAGTTCGCCCTCGCCGCAGGAGCCCGACAACTCGTACCGGCCCGGGTGGGCGTCCTCGGAGACGCGGGCCTCGCCGTAGTAGACGAAGTCCTTCCCGTGTTCCCAGCCGGCCTCGTCCTCGCCGCGGCCGTACTCGTCGCCGCCGTGCTCGTCCTTGGCGTCCTTGCCGTCCTCGCCGTGGCCGTCCTTGGCGTCCTTGCCGTCCTTGGCGTCCTTGCCGTCCTTGGCGTCCTTGGCGTGCTGGTCGTCCTTGGCGTCCTTGGCGTGCTGGTCGTCGGCCCAGAGGGCGGCGTCCCAGCCCGGCTCGGCGGCCTGGCCGTACTCGTCCGGGCCCTCGTCGCCGGCGTCGGCGGCCATGCCGGCACCCACCCCGCCCGGCTTCGGGTCGGCCGGCGGCTCCGGCATCCCCGCCTCGCCCGGGCCGTGCCCGTCCTTGCCCTCGGGGCCCTTGCCCTCGGGGCCCTTGCCCTCGGGGGCCTTGGCCTTGTCGTCCTTGCCTTCGGGACCCTTGCCGTGGTCGTCCTTGCCCTCCGGGGCCTTGCCGTGGTCGTCGCCGTGCCCGTCCTTGCCGTCGGGGCCCTGGTCGGCCTCCTCGGTCCAGTCGTCGCCCCGGCCGGACCAGTCCTCGCCCTGGCCGGCCCACTCGCCGCCACGATCGGCCCAGCCGCCGCTGTCGGCCGAGTCGCCGCTGTCGGCCCAGCCGCCGCTGTCGGCCCAGCCGCCGTGCTCGCCGTCGCGGGCCGGGTGGAGGTCGACCTTTCCGGTGACCTTCGACCAGACGTAGGCGTGCTCCTGTGGTTCGGAGCAGATCTGGAGCAGTTCAACGGTGTCACCAGCCTTGACCACGTGCGGCTTGGCGATGACCTTGCCCTCGTCGTCGTGCCCGCCCGCGTTGGCCATACCTGGGGTGAACGCGAGAAGGCCGGCACCGCCGAGCGCGGCACCCGCAACGACCTTCCCGAGCATCTTCTTAGCCATGAGCAGCGTCACTCCATCCCTGTTCGTCCTGAGCCCGACGTCAGTCGAGCTAAGGCCGACGTTAGACGGTTTCGCGACATATTCGGGGAAAGATTCGTTTTTAGAAGTTTGCCGATGATGTGGCTTTACCGCGTCGGAAGCCGCCCCCGGCACCGTCTGCGCCACCTGCGGCAGATCGTGGTACGAATGCGCCCCTCGCCGGGCGTGCCCCGAGCGGGGGTAAGGTCGGGGGGCGTATCGAGGCATTGCCATGGAAGCGCTCCCATGTAAGAATCGCTGCACGCGGTTCGGGGAGCCACACCGCGAGCTCAGACGTCGAGGGCAGCCGGTCTCACCGGAACGACGTCCGGCTCCCCACGGCCGGTCCTGCGGACCGGTCGGCACCACCACCCTCACGCCCGTCCGGGTCGGGCGTCCCCGAAGTGACCCGTGGCGTGCGCGGTCGTTCCCGCAGGACGACCACCGCCGCCATTCCGCCGGGCCGTACGCGGATCCGGTCTCGCCCAAGGAGATCAGTGGTATGAATCTGTGGAGAAGGCTGTCCGGCCGGAGCCGAACGTTGGCGCTCACCAGCGCCGGCGTCCTCGTGGCCGGTGGGCTCGTGACCCTCCCGGTCACCGCGGCACAGGCCGCGACCCAGTGCAGCGTGGACTACACCACCAACGACTGGGCCGGTGGCTTCACCGCCAACGTGGTCATCAAGAACCTCGGTGACCCGGTCAGCTCGTGGAACCTCGGCTTCACCTTCGGAAACAGCAGCCAGCGCGTGCAGCAGGGCTGGTCGGCGAGGTGGACCCAGAGCGGCCAGAACGTCACCGCGCAGAACGAGTCCTACAACGGCTCGCTGGGCACCGGCGCCAGCACCAACATCGGCTTCAACGGCGCGTGGAGCGGCAGCAACCCGAAGCCGACCCAGTTCACGCTGAACGGCACGGTCTGCAACGGCGGTACGCCGCCCACCAGCACGCCGCCCACCAGCACGCCGCCGACGAGCACCCCGCCGACGAGCACGCCGCCGACGAGCACCCCGCCGACGAGCACCCCGCCCACCAGCACCCCGCCCGGGCAGAAGGTGGACAACCCCTACGTCGGGGTCAAGGGGTACGTGAACCCGGAGTGGAAGGCCAAGGCCGAGTCGGTCTCCGGCGGTAGCCGGGTGTCGAACAACCCGACCGCCGTATGGCTCGACCGGATCGCCGCCATCAACGGCACCACCGGCAGCAGCTCCAACGGCTCGATGGGGGTCAAGGCGCACCTGGACGCCGCGCTCGCCCAGGGCGCCGGCTACATCCAGTTCGTCATCTACAACCTGCCCGGCCGGGACTGCTCCGCGCTCGCCTCGAACGGTGAGCTGGGCCCGGACGAGCTGCCGCGCTACAAGTCCGAGTACATCGACCCGATCGCTGCGATCCAGAGCGACGCGAAGTACAAGAGCCTGCGCATCGTCAACATCATCGAGATCGACTCGCTGCCCAACCTGGTGACCAACACCTCGGGCAACGCCGGCGGCACCGTGATGTGTGACACCGTCAAGGCCAACGGCGCGTACGTCAACGGCGTGGGCTACGCGCTCGCCAAGCTGGGCGCGATCGGCAACGTCTACAACTACATCGATGCCGGCCACCACGGCTGGCTCGGCTGGGACAGCAACTTCGGCCCGGTGGCCGACCAGCTCAAGGCCGCCGCCGTCGCGTCCGGCAGCACCGTGCACAACGTGCAGGGCTTCATCACCAACACGGCGAACTACTCCGCGCTCAAGGAGCCGTACGTCAAGATCACCGACTCGGTGAACGGCACCTCCGTGCGGCAGTCCAAGTGGGTCGACTGGAACATGTACGTCGACGAGCTGTCGTTCGCCCAGGCGTTCCGGCAGAAGCTGGTCTCGATCGGCTTCGACAGCAACATCGGCATGCTTATCGACACCTCCCGCAACGGCTGGGGCGGCTCCGCCCGGCCCACCGGCCCGGGCCCGTCGACGAGCGTGGACGCCTACGTCAACGGCGGTCGGATCGACCGTCGCTTCCACGCCGGCAACTGGTGCAACCAGGCTGGTGCGGGCCTCGGCGAGCGGCCGAAGGCGGCGCCGGAGTCCGGCATCGACGCCTACGTCTGGGTGAAGCCCCCGGGTGAGTCGGACGGCTCCAGCAAGGAGATCCCGAACAACGAGGGCAAGGGCTTCGACCGGATGTGCGACCCGACGTACACCGGCAACGCCCGCAACGGGAACAGCATGTCCGGCGCCCTGCCGGACGCGCCGATCTCCGGTGCGTTCTTCCCGGCCCAGTTCACGCAGCTCATGCAGAACGCCTACCCGGCGCTGTAGAGCCGCGGCCGGACCACCCGCCGCGGCGGGAGTGAGGCACCGCCGCGCGGGTTCCCCGGGCCCCTGGTCGACGCCCACGTCGACCAGGGGCCCCCGGCTGTCCCCAGGTCAGGGCACCGTCTTCTCGATCGCCGCCCGACCCAGCTCGGCCAGGTCGCGGCGCGCCCGCTCCAGGTTCTCCGGGGTCACGTCCTGACCACGCGCCCGCACCAGGTCCTCCGGTTCCCAGGGCTGCTCGGCGCCGGTGCGGACGTCGTCCCCGCCGGCTCCGGTGCCGGTGCCGGTCGCGCCGGTCCCGGCCGCGTACGGGTCGCCGAGGATGTCCGGCGACCCGGTGTCGGCCACCGCGCCGTCCGGCTCGGTGAACGAGGGGTTGTCCGGGTCGGCGCCGCCGGCACGCAACTGCGGCACCGTGCTGTCGTCGTCCACCGCCGAGGCCACCTCGGGGGTCTCCTCCAGCGGGCGCTCGCCACCGGGGTCACGATCGGTCATGCTGCTGCCTCCTGTCCCCATCGCTGATCCCCCCGGCCTACCCCCTGCCGGGCCGGCCATGCCGGCCGGCCCGGGACACGCGCGGCCGGGTCAGGACTCGTCGGACCGGATCTCCGGCGCCTCGGTCGGGCTGAGCCGCTGCCAGAGCAGCATGAGCAGCCCGAACACGAGCATCACCGCGCCGGCCCACAGGTTGATCCGGACGCCCTGCGCCTTGTCGATCTCGGCCGACGAGTCGAAGAGCCCCATCAGCCCGACGATCAGCCCGTACGCGACGAACAGCCCACCGATCACCCGGCGGATGTCGAACAGCCGGGCCGCGGCGGAGTGCTCCTCCCGGGCGTCCTCGGTCTCGTCGACAAGCGGGTCGTGGGCCTCGCCGTCCTGGTAGCGGTCCGCGTTGTCTGCCATGACGTGGGTCCCTTCCTCAGAAGACCGGGATGTAGAAGAGGGCGGCGAGGATCACGGCGACGACGCCGAGCAGCACCGGGGAGCGGTACCAGGCCGCGTCGCCGGCCAGCGAGTCGTCGGCGAGCGTGGTGTTGCTCATGCCGTACACCAGGCCGGTCAGCTCGTCGTCGGTCTTCGGCCGGGTCAGCGGCGTGATGATCGCGGCCACCACCGCGACCGTGACGAAGGCCAGGCCCGCGCCCCAGAAGCTCTCCTCCAGGTCGGAGTTGAAGCTGATCACGTCGATCTTGTAGAGCAGGTAGGTGGCGATCGCCACCACCGTGCCGGAGAGCAGCGACCAGAAGCCGGCCAACGCGCTCATCCGACGCCAGAACATGCCGATGATGAAGGTGCCAAAGAGCGGGGCGTTGAAGACCGAGAAGAGCGCCTGGATGTAGTTCATGATGTTGCTGAAGCCGGCCGCGATGAAGGCGGTGCCGATGCCGACCACCACCGCGACCACGGTGGCGATCCGGCCCACCCTCACGTAGTAGTCGTCCGGGCGGTCCCGCCGGAAGTACGCCTGCCAGATGTCGTACGTGAAGACGGTGTTGAAGCCGCTGACGTTTGCCGCCATGCCGGCCATGAACGACGCGACCAGGCCGGTCACCGCGATGCCGAGCACGCCGTTGGGCAGCAGGTCGCGCATGAGCAGCGGGATGGCGTTGTTGTAGACCAGGTCGCCCTGGTCGGCGCCCAGACCCTTGACCGTGATCAGGGCGATCAGGCCGGGGATCACGGTGACCACCGGGATGAGCAGCTTCGGGTACGCCCCGATGATCGGGGTACGCCGGGCCGCGCTCATGTTCCGCGCCGACAGCGCGCGCTGCACCTCGGCGAAGTTGGTGGTCCAGTAGCCGAAGGAGAGCACGAAGCCGAGGCCGAAGACGATGCCGAGCCAGTGCGCGCCGAGCGGGTTGTCGGTGCTGCCGGTGCCCTGCCAGGCGTGCAGGCCGGCCTCGCCGAGCTTGGAGCCCCGCACCGCGTCCATCAGCCCGTTCACGCCGCCGACCTTGACCAGGCCGATCACCGTGATCGGCACCAGGCCCGCGATGATCACGAAGAACTGGAGCACCTCGTTGTAGATGGCGCCGGAGAGCCCGCCGACCGTGATGTACGCCAGCACGATCGCCGCGCCGATCACGATCGCGACCCAGAGCGGCCAGCCCAGCAGCGCCTGCATGATCAGCGCCAGCGCGTAGAGGTTCACGCCCGCGATCAGCACCTGGGCGATCGCGAAGCTGATCGCGTTGAGCAGGTGGGTGGGGCGGTTGAAGCGCAGCCGCAGGTATTCCGGGACGCTGCGGACCTTGGAACCGTAGTAGAAGGGCATCATCACGATGCCGAGGAAGACCATCGCCGGCACGGCGCCGATCCAGTAGTAGTGGACCGTCATGATGCCGTACTGGGCGCCGTTGGCGGCCATGCCGATGATCTCCAGCGCGCCCAGGTTCGCCGAGACGAACGCCAGGCCGGTGACCCAGGCGGGCAGCGAGCGCCCGGACAGGAAGAAGTCGACGCTGGTCTTGATGGCGCGCCGGGCGGCGAAGCCGACCCCGAGCACCGTGACGAAATAGAGCGCCAGGATCAGATAGTCCAAGGCGTTCATGTTCAACCGTAGGCCGCCGCCCATGCCTGTGGCTCCCCTCATCCGGGTGCATGCTGCGCCCGGATGTACCCCGATCGCGAGGTTTGATGCAAGGAGGGGCCCCTTCTTAACGCCTGGCGTCGAGAAGGGGCCCCTTCTCACACGGTCAGCCGTGTGAGGTGACGGGTGGGGGGCGTCAGCGGCCCAGCACGCGGTCCAGGAAGTCGCGGTAGCCGCGTACGGCCATCCGGAGCTGCTCGGTGTCGGACGAGCCGGACTCCTGCCAGGCGCCGAGCCGGGTGCGCTGCTCCCGCAGCGCCGTGGAGAGCGCTTCGATCGCCTCCTCGACAAGCGACTCCGCCTCGCCGACCGCGGCCTGCGGGTCGTCCACGAAGCGAAGCTGGACGTCGCGCCAGCGGTCCCGGAAGCCCTGCGCGGCCTCCGGGGCGAACAGCGTCGCCGCGTCGCCCGGCACGGCGCCGGGCGTGGGCCGCTCGGCGCCGGCAAGCGCCGCGCCGCCGCCCGCCGCACCCGCCGCGACGGTGGCGGTGTCCGCGTTGCCGCTGTCGTGGTGGCGTCCGGTGGTGTCGGCGACGGGCTCGGCGTCGGGGTCGACCAGGCCCGGCTCGGGGCTGCCGTAGCCGACCGCGCCGGCGGCCACCGCGTCGTCCCGGTCCGAGCCGGGCACGCCGTCCCGGTCCGAGCCGGGCACGCCGTCCCGGTCCGAGCCGGGCACGCCGTCCCGGTCCGAGCCGGGCACGCCGTCCCGGTCCGCGTCGACGACCGGGGTCTCGTCGCGGTCCGCGTGGGCGACGTCGGTGCCGTCGACGACGACCGTGTCGTCCCGCTCGCTGTCGGCGTGCTCGGCGTCCCACTGGTCCCGGTCGTGCAGCCGGTCACCGGCGGTCGGGTCGGCCCGCTCGTCGTCGAGCGGCTCGGTGCGGCCCGGTGCGCCGTCGCCGGGGACGGCGGTGTCCTCGCCGCGCGCGTCCCGCTCGTCCTGCGGACGGCCGCCGGCCAGCGCCGAGGCGGCCACCGCGTCGCCGACCGTGGCCGCGCCGAACGCCGTCGGCAGCGGCGCCGGCTCGTGGAAGGTGGGCCGACCGTCGTCGTCGCGCGTCTCGCCGTCGTCCAACCGGTCGGCCGCGTCGTCCGTCTCGCCGGCGTCGTACGCCCGCGTCTCGTCGGACTCCGCGTCCCGCTCGTCACCCACGGCCGGGTCGTCGAACGTGCCCCGGTCGTCGAGCGCGTCCTCGGGCACTCCGGCCCGGCCGGCGTGATCGTCGGCGTGGCCGTCCGGTGGCGGGACCGGTACCGGCGCGGATCGTACGGCCTCGGGGTGGTCCTGCGTGACCTGCTGCTCTTCCTGGCGCATGGCGGCGGCTCCTCAGCGGCTCGTGGCGTCGTGCTCGGGGTCGGGATCGGGGTGGCGCTGTTCCGGCGTGTGCTGGGCGACCGGGTCCTCGCCGAGCAGGTCGGCGAAGAGGGCCCGGTAGTGCACAAGCGCCTGGCGGAGGTCCTCGGTGCCGGCCTCACCGCGTTCGTTGCGCTGCCGGATCTCGTGGGCGTCGCGGTAGTGGGTGAGTGTGCGGGCGTGCTCGACGGAGAGGTGGGCGATCTGGTCGGAGAAGTCCCCGGTGGGGTATCCGCGCTCGGCGATCAGTTGGCTGACCAACTCGTCAGCTTCGCCGACGGTTTCCGTCGGCGAGTCGACGAAGCGCACCTGGACCTCCTCCCAGGCGGCGGCGTAGCGGGCCCGGGACTCCGGGCTGAGCGGGGTCAGCTCCAGCTCGGCGTGCCGGCGCTCGCGCTCCCGCAGCTCGCGCTCGGCGGCGCCCCGGCTGTCCTGCTCGGCGACGACCCGGTCGTACTCCGGGCCGAAACGTTGCCGCAGCGCCCGGCGGCGATTCGCGATCAGGGCGAACGCGACGAGCGCGGCGACGATGACGACGACGATGACTATGACGACTACCTGGGTGGGCGACATGGCTCCTCCTTCAGCAGCTGGTATTCCCTGCTGCGGGTGATCGCCAATCCCGTTCCGGGGCACTTTCCCGGTGGGGTGGAAAAAGCGGGGCGGTGGAAGAAACGCCCGTCCGGCGACGAGTCGGGCTCTGACGGCGTCCACCAGGCTCGTCTCGGACGGTAGCGAGCGTCGAGACGGCCGGTAGTGCATCCGCCGGGGATTACGTATCCTGCCCAAGGCGTCCGGTCGGGCTCCGGCGTCCGTGGCCGGTGACCGGACGGCCGTTGCCGGAGCCACCCAGCGAACCTTCCCGGGCGAGGTCTGATTGAACACCCGCGACTGGCCGATCCGCGCCAAGCTGACCGCGCTGGTCATCGGCCCGGTGACCGGGCTGCTGGCACTGTGGATCTTCGCCACCACGCTCACCTTCGGGCCCGCGCTCGACCTGCTGGCCGCCCGCACCTTCCTCTACGACCTGGGTCGGCCGGGGGAGAGCGTGGTCGCCGAGTTGCAACGGGAACGACGGCTCTCGGTGGTCCAGCTCGCCGGTGACGGCGTCCTGCCGGAGCTGGCCGGGCAACGCGGGCGCACCGACCTGGCCGTCGCCGAGCTGCGCCGCCGGATCGACGGCGAGGAGTTGCGCGACGCGGCCGACGACCACCTCGACGCCCGGCTCGACCAACTGGGCGCGGCGCTCGACGCGCTGCCCGCGGGGCGGGTCTTCATCGACGACCGGAAGGTGGACCGGGCCGGCGCGGTAGGGCTCTACAGCGGGATGATCGGCTCGGCGTTCCAGGCGTTCTCCGCCATGGCCGCGACGCCCGACGCCCAGATCAACCGGGAGGCGTCCGCGCTCACCGCGCTGGGGCGCTCCCGTGAGCTGCTCGGCCAGGCCGACGCGCTGCTTGCCGGCGCCGTCACCGCCGGCCGGTACGCCGAGGGCGAGCACGAACAGCTCGTGCGGACGGTGGAGAACCAGCGGTTCCTGGCCGAGAACGCGGTCGCCGACCTGCCGCCCGACGAGCGGGCCGACTACCAGCGACTGACCGAGGGCGGCGCGTTCCTCCGGCTGCGCGCCCTTCAGGACACTCTGATCCGCTCCACCGGCCTGCCCGCCCGCTTCGACGTGCGCGCCTGGGAGACCAGCCATACCGAGGTCTGGGCGGGTCTGCGGGACTTCGAGCTGCGGGGCGCGGACCGTCTCACCGAACGTTCCGTGCCGATGGCGGCGCGGATCCTGATCCAGCTCGCCGTCGCCGGAGTGCTCGGCCTGGTCGCGATCGTGGTCTGCGTGCTCGTGGCGCTGCGGGTCGGCCGGTCGCTGGCGCAGCGGCTGACAAGCGTGCGCACCGCCGCGACCGAGGTGGCCGAGCAGCGGCTGCCCGACGTCGTCGCCCGGCTGCGCCGGGGCGAGGAGGTCGACGTCGCCCGCGAGGCTCCCGAGCTGGACCACGGCGGGGACGAGATCGGTCAGGTGGCGCGCGCGTTCAACGAGGTACGCCGGACCGCCGTCCGCGCCGCGGCCGACGAGGTCACCCTGCGCCGCGGGTTCAACGAGGTCATCCTCAACCTGGCCCGGCGCAGCCAGGGGCTGGTCCACCGTCAACTGGCGCTGCTGGACCGGCTGGAACGGCGCACCGAGGACCCGGACGAGCTGGCCGGGCTGTTCCAGGTCGACCACCTCGCCACCCGGCTCCGCCGGCACGCCGAAGACCTGGTCATCCTGGCCGGGGCCGCGCCCGGGCGGGGGTGGCGCCGGCCGGTCGCGGCGGTGGACGTGATGCGCGGGGCGATCTCCGAGGTCGAGGCGTACGACCGGGTCGACGTGGGTGAGGCGCAGCCGGCCGGGGTGCTCGGCCGCGCTGTCGGGGACGTGATCCACCTGCTCGCCGAGCTGATCGAGAACGCGACCGCCTTCTCCCCGCCCGGGACCCGGGTGGACGTCACCGGCCGCACCCTGCCGGGCGGCTACCTCATCGAGATCACCGACCGGGGGCTCGGCATGTCCCCGCCGACGATGGCGGCGGCCAACCGCAAGCTGGCCGTCCCGCCGGAGTTCGACCCGACCGACAGCGCCCGGCTGGGCCTGTTCGTGGTGGCCCGGCTGGCCGCGCGGCACGGCGTGGGGGTGGAGCTCCGACCGGGACGTCCGGGCGGGACGACCGCAGCGGTGTTCGTACCGTCGGACCTGATCACCGACGAGCCGCCGGTCGGCTCGGACGCCACCGCCGGTCCGGACCGGCGGCGGATGGCCAAGGTGAGCCGGCTGACCACGGTGCCCCGGGGCCGGTCCACCCGGCCGGGCCGGGAGCGCCCGGAGTCCACGGTGATCCCGTTGGCGGCGGCCCGCGCCTCGACCGTGGAACCGCCCGCCGACGACGACGGCCTGCCCCGCCGGGTGCGGCGGCGCGGCCCGGCGGCGCGTCCCCGCGCGGTCGCCGCCGACACTCCGGCCCTCCGCCCGCCGGAGGAGGCCCGCCGGGCCATGTCCGCGTTGCAGGCCGGCACCGCGCGCGGGCGTCGGGACGGCACGCGCGTCGCCGGTGGTCCGACTGTCGCGCGGATCCGGGGCGCCGGCCCTGACGAGCCCGCCGACGTGCCGGGTGACACCGGTACGCCGTCCACCGCGCCGGAGCCGGCAACGGAGCCCTCCCCGCCGGCGCCGGACCAACGAACCGCGACAGAGAGGGACGCCTAGTGGTGCACACGACGCGGCAGAACGCCGATCTCGACTGGCTGCTCGACGACCTGGTGGAGCGCGTGCCGGGCGCGCGCCGGGCGGTGGTCCTGTCGGCGGACGGGCTGCTCCTCGGCGCCTCCGCCGACCAGGACCGCACCGACGCGGAACACCTCTGCGCGCTTGCCTCCGGCTTCTCCGGCCTGGCCAAGGGGGCCACCCGGCACCTGGACGGCGGCGCGGTCCGGCAGACGGTGGTCGAGATGGAGTCGGCGTACCTGTTCGTCACGGCCGCCGGGCAGGGCGCCTGCCTGGCCGTGGCCAGCGACGCCGAGGCCGACATCGGCCTGGTGGCGTACGAGATGGCGATGCTTGTGATCCGCGTCGGCGAGAACCTGGCGGCGCCGGCCCGGATCGTGGCGGAGCCGACCGATGCGGGCTGAGTCGCCGGTCCCGGCGCACGAGTGGCTGGACGCCGACGCCGGTCCGGTGGTGCGCCCGTACACGCTCACCGGCGGGCGGGTGCGCCCGCCTGTCGACGGCTTCGACCTGCTGGCCTTCGTGCTGACCACGTCGGCGGCCGAGCCGGCCGGTGTCCCAGGTCTCCAGCCGGAGCACCGTCGCCTGGTCGAGCTGGCCCGGCGGCCGAAGGCCGTCGCCGACCTCGCCGCCGACCTGGATCTCGCCGTGGGCGTGGTCCGGGTACTGCTCGGTGATCTTCTCGCCCATGGGTTCGTCGCGGTGCACCGGCCCCCGGCCGCCGCGTACCTGCCCGACGACAACATCCTCAAGGCGGTGGTCAATGGACTCCGTGCGCTTTGATCGCGAGCCGGCCGTGCCGCTGGCTTTGAAGATCCTCATCGCGGGTGGCTTCGGCGCCGGCAAGACGACGCTCGTCAGCGCGTTGAGCGAGGTCCGCCCGTTGCAGACCGAGGAGGTGCTGACCGGGGCCGGTCTGGGCACCGACGACGTCTCCGGGGTGGAGCAGAAGTCGACCACCACGGTGGCGATGGACTTCGGTCGGATCACCATCAACGACGATCTCCAGGTCTATCTGTTCGGCACTCCGGGTCAGGACCGGTTCTGGTTCCTCTGGGACGAGCTGGCCTTCGGCGCGCTCGGCGCGGTGGTGCTCGCCGACACCCGCCGGCTGGCCGACTGCTTCCCCTCGATCGACTACTTCGAGCAGCGGGGCATCCCCTTCGTGGTCGGGGTGAACTGCTTCGAGGGTTCCCGGCGGTTCGGCCTGGAGGCGGTCCGCGACGCGCTGGACCTCGATCCGGACGTTCCGCTTGTGTTGTGCGACGCCCGGGACCGGCAGTCCGGCAAACTGGTGTTGATCTCGCTGGTCGAGCACGTGGCCCGGCAGCGCGGCGAGCCGGTGCCGGTGGGCTGACCCGGTCGCGCGGGGATTCCGGTGGGATCCTGGTGGGATCGCAGCAGCAACGGCGGAAGGTGGGAGCGTTGACCGGGCAGCACGACATCGTCCACATCGGCGGCTACACGGCGGAGTCGGACGGGCGGGCGGACGGGATCGTGGCGGCGCGGCGCGACCCGGCGACCGGGGCGTTGACGCCACTCGGGACCGTGGCGGTCACCCCGTCGCCGTCGTTCCTCGTCCGGCATCCGGGGCGGCCCGTGGTGTACGCCGTCAACGAACTCCCCGAGGGGCGGGTGAGCGCCTTCCGGGTGGCGTCGGACGGCGACCTCGCGCCGCTTGGCGTACGCCCGACCGGTGGGGCCGAGCCGTGCCATCTCGCGGTCGCGCCGGACGGGTGGCACCTCTTCGTGGCCAACTACGGCGGCGGCAGCCTGGCGGTGTTCCCGTTGGACGCCGACGGCGTGCCGGGGGAGCGCACCGACCTGGTCCGGCACGAGGGGCACGGCGTCGATCCGGAGCGGCAGGAGCGGGCGCACTGCCACATGGTGTCGCCCGACCCGGACGGCGGGCCGCTGCTCGCCGTGGACCTGGGCACCGACTCGGTCTACCGGTACGACCTGGACGCCGACTCGGGGCGGCTGGCGCCCCGGGGACCCCGGCTGCGGACGCCGGCCGGCAGCGGGCCCCGGCACCTGGCCCGGCACCCGGACGGGCGGCGCTGTTGGCTTGTCGGTGAGCTGGACGGCACGGTCACCGCGTACGACCTGACGCCGGACGGGCTGCGCCAGGGGGCCCGGGTCGACGCCAGCGGCCGGACCGGGCACGTCCAGCCCTCCGAGGTGGCGGTCGGGCCGGACGGGCGCTTCCTCTACGTGGGCAACCGCGGGGTGGGCACGGTGGCCGTCTTCGCGCTCGGCGGCGCGGCGCCGGAGTTGGTGGCGGAGGTGGACACCGGCGGTGAGTGGCCCCGGCACTTCGCGTTGGCCGGGGGACACCTGTACGTGGCGGACGAACGGGCCGACCTGATCCGGGTATTCCGGGTGGACCCCGGCACCGGGGTGCCGGAGCCGGTCGGGGAGCCGGTGCCGGCCGCGAGCCCGACCTGCGTACTGATGTGACGGCGCGGTGACCGACCGGTTTCAACCAGTCGTTGCAACACATTTGTCCTGAGTGGACGATAACAGATCGTTAAGGGCCTCGCCGGGCGTTCTCCACCCGAGTGCCTTGCGC
>NZ_JAXCFT010000021.1:0-97495 GCF_056150385.1 Micromonospora marincola
AGATACCGGAGACCTCGCTACATCTCGAACACCGACACGCCAAGATCCTCACCCAACAGCTCAAGCCCTCGCACCGACTTCGACACAGGCCCTAGAGGGCTCGCTGCTCGCGCTACGGGGTGCGCAGCTCGACCAGGGTCACCTGCGGCGGGGCGCCGACCCGCACCGGCGGGCCCCAGAAGCCCGCTCCGTTCGTCACGTAGACCTTGGTGCCGTCCACCTCGCCCAGACCGGAAACCACCGGCTGCTGGAGCTTCACCGCCAGGTTGAACGGCACCATCTGGCCGCCGTGGGTGTGCCCGGAGAGTTGGAGGTCGACGCCGAACGTCGCCGCCTCGTGCGCGGCCACCGGCTGGTGCGCCAACAGCACCACCGGGCGGCTCGGATCGCGGTCGCCGAGGGCGGCGGCGTAGTCGGCCGGCGCGGCCAACCCGGTGCCGGCGGCGGTCACGTCGTTGACCCCGGCCAGGTCCAGCACTCCACCCCGGGCCCGGATCTCCTGCCGCTCGTTCTGCAGCACCCGCAGGCCGAGCCGGTCCACCTCGCGGACCCACTCCTCCACTCCGGAATAGTATTCGTGGTTTCCGGTCACGAAGAAGCTGCCGAACCGGGAGCGCAGGTCGCGCAGCGGTTCGGCAGCCTCGCCCAGCTCGGCCACCGTGCCGTCGACCAGGTCACCGACCACCGCCACCAGATCGGCGTCCAGGCGGTTGATCATGGCGACGATGCGCTCGGTGTGTGCCCTGCCACGCAGCGGCCCGAGGTGGATGTCGGAGACGGTCGCGATCCGTAGCCCGTCCATGCTCCGGGGCAGCTTGGCGAGCGGGATCCGGACCCGGTCCAGCCGGGGTGGGCCCATCGCGGTACGAACGCCGTACCCGGTGATGCCGGCGGCCGTGAGCCCGGCGAAGATCGCCGCACCGCGCGCGAGCAGCAGCCGGCGGGAAGGGTCGTGGCCCGCCGCCACGCCGCCGGCCGCCGCCACGCCGCCGGCCGCCGCCACGCCGCCGGTCGCCGCCACGCCGCCGGCCGGCGGGGCGTGGTCGGTGTCGTCGGCGGATCGCGTGTCGCGGGCGTCCGCGGGCGGCGGCCGGTCGTCGGCGGACCGCGCGCCATGGGCGTCCGCGGCCGGCGGCCGGTCGCCGGCGTCCACGGCGGGATGCCCGTCGCCGGTCGAGGAGGGCGCGTCGGCGGCGTTGCCGGCGCCCACAAGCGCCGGCTCGGGTTCCGGACCCACGGCGGTGGCCGACCGGGCGCGCCGGCGCAGGACGAGCCGCACCACAGCGGTCGGCACCTCAAGCACCAGCAGCAGCACCAGCAGGTAGAACATCAGAGCCAGCCAGAGGTAGCCCGGCCAGGCCAGCCAGTACCAGCCGTTCCGCGTGCCGGCAAGCGTCGCCGGCACCAGCAGCGCGAGCAGAAGCGCCGCCAACGCCCCGACCCGCCGCCACCGCCCCGGACGGGTGGTGTCCTTGACCAGCCGCTTCCACAGGTAGAAGTGGATCAGGCCGATGACGAGCACGACGAAACCCACGAATGTCGCCATCGCCAGCACGTCGGCCTCCCTCAGCCGCCCGCGAAGGGTGGCAGCACGTCCACCGTCACCCCGGCCGGCAACGATGCCCGACGATCATGACAGGACACGCCGTCCACCAGGAAACTCGCCGCCCTGAGCACCACCGCCAGGCGCTCGCCGTGCCGGTTGGCCAGGTCGTCGAGAAGCTCGTCCAGCGACCGGCCCGCGGGCACGGTCTCCTCGGCGCGGCCTGCCGCGGCACGTGCGCCGGCGAAATAGCGGACGGTCAGCTCCACCGTCACCCTCCGATCGCCGACATCGGCCGAACGGGCTGGAGGAAGGCTGGATCGTCGATGCCGTGCCCGGCCCGCTTGCCCCACATCGCGGTGCGCCAGCGTCGGGCCAGTTCCTCGTCGTCGGCACCGGCCCGCAGCGCGGCCCGGAGATCGGACTCGTCGGTGGCGAAGAGGCAGTTTCGCACCTGGCCGTCGGCGGTGAGCCGGGTGCGGTCGCAGTCGCCGCAGAACGGCCGGGTCACGCTGGCGATCACCCCGACCCGGGCCGGCCCGCCGTCCACCAGCCAGGTCTCGGCCGGCGCGGCCCCCCGCTCGGCCGGGTCGGCACGCAACTCGAACTCGGCGCGTAGGGCGGCCAGGATCTCGTCGGCGGTGACCATGGTCGACCGGTCCCAGCCGTGCTGGGCGTCAAGCGGCATCTGCTCGATGAACCGGAGCTGGTAGTCGTGTGCCAGGGCGAACCGGAGCAGCTTGGGCGCCTCGTCGTCGTTGACACCGCGCATCAGCACGGTGTTGATCTTCACCGGGGTCAGCCCGGCCGCCGCCGCGCCGGCCAACCCGGCGAGCACGTCGTCATGCCTGTCGCGCCGGGTCAACGTGGCGAAGCGGGCCCGGTCCAGCGTGTCAAGCGAGACGTTGACCCGGTCTACCCCGGCCGCGCGCAGCGCCGGCGCGAGCCGGGCCAGGCCGATGCCGTTCGTGGTCAGCGAGATCCGCGGGCGGGGCGACAACGCGGCGACGGCCGTCACGATCCCGGGCAGGCCGGGCCGGATCAGCGGCTCGCCGCCGGTGAACCGCACCTCGGTGATGCCGAGCCGACGCACCGCGACGGCGACCAGCCGGACGATCTCGTCGTCGGTCAGCAGTTGCGGGCCGGCCAACCAGGGCAGGCCCTCGGCCGGCATGCAGTAGGTGCAACGCAGGTTGCACTTGTCGGTCAGCGAGACCCGCAGGTCCCGGGCGACGCGGCCGTACCGGTCGGTGAGGACCCCGTCGGCCGTCGTCCGGGGGGCGGTCATCCCCCGACCGTAGCGCGTCGGACGCCACCCAGCGCGGCGCGTGCGGCGGCGACCACCGCGTCCGCGTACGCCGGTCCGAAGAGCGCGGTGTGCACCAGCAGCAGGTGCAGTTGGTGCAGCGGCACCCGCTCGCGCCAACCGTCGGCCAACGGCCAGGTCTCCCGGTAGGCGGCCAGGATCCGATCCAGCAGCGGCGGGCCACCGAAGAGCGCGAGCTGCGCCAGGTCGGTCTCGCGGTGGCCGCCGTGCGCGGCCGGATCGACCAACCAGACCCGGCCGTCGGCCCCCCAGAGCAGGTTGCCGGGCCAGAGGTCGCCGTGCACCCGGGCCGGCGGCTCGTCGCCGCCGCACTCGCCGATCCGGTCGACGACCTGTTCGACAAGCGCTGTCGCCTCCCCGGAGAGCGCGCCGCGGTCGACCGACATCCGCAGGTAAGGCAGGAGCCGGCGGCTGGCGAACCAGTCCGGCCACGGCCCCGGGTCGATGGTGTTGTCCTGTGGCAGCGCGCCGATGAACCCGGTCCACTCCGCGCCGAACGCGGGCGCGCCGGCTCGATGCAGCCCGGCCAGCCCGCGGCCGAACTCCGCCGCCGCCTCCGGGCTCGGCTCGCCCGGTTCCACCCAGTCGAGCGCCAGCAGCTCCGGCAGCGCGACAAGCACCTCCGGCACCGGAACCGCGTCGGCCCCGCGCAGCCAATGCAGGCCGGCCGCCTCGGCGGCGAAGAAGCCGTCGGGCACCCGCAGCGTCGCCCGTTCCGGCCACTTCTTGGCGAAGACGGAGTGCCCGTCGTCCAGGGTGAGCCGGGAAGCGGTGCAGACGTCGCCGCCGGAGACCGGGGTCTCCCGGATCCGCTGGTGGGTGAGGAAGGTCGGCAGGTGCTCCGGGTGTGCCCGCAGGTATGCCAGGTCCATGAGCGCAAGGTAGCCGGTGGCTGGGACATCCCGTGGGTGTTGTCGTGCCGCTACGGGGTGCCGATCGGCTCCCACCTGCGCCAATACGCTCCGTATCTGTGGACGGACCGCGTGTCGTCCACAGGGTCGGACGCGGTCGCCACCGACCACGCACGCTCCCGGCATGAACTCCACCGAGCGCCCCCGCCTCTCCGTCCGCTCGCCGGCCGACCTCGTCGTCGCCGTGCCCTACCTGCTCGGCTTCCATCCCACCGACAGCGTCGTGGTGGTCGCGATGCGGGGCCGGCGCGTGGTCTTCGCCGCCCGGGGCGACCTGCCCGCCCCGGGCGCCCAGCCCGGCCCGGCGGCCCGGCACCTGGCGCTTGTGGTGACGCGCCAGGACGTCGACGCCGCGACGGTCATCGGCTACGGCCCGGCCGCCCGGGTCACCGGCACCGTGGACGCGCTCGGCGAGGCGCTGGACGAGGCGGGGCTGATCGTCCTCGACGCCCTCCGGGTCACCGACGGTCGCTGGTGGTCCTACCTCTGCGACGAGCCCGCCTGCTGCCCGGCCGAGGGCACCCCCTACGACCCGGCAGCCAGCCAGGTCAGCGCGGCAGCGGTCTTCGCCGGCCAGGTCGCACTGCCCGACCGCGCCGCGCTGGCCGCGCAGGTGTCGCCGTTCGACGGCCCGGTCCGGCTCGCCCTGCGCCGGGCCACCGGACGGGCGCGCCGTCGACTGGCCGCACTCACCGGTGAGCCGATCGACAGCGCCTCGCCCGGTAGCGCTCCGGCCGGCAGCGCCTCGCCCGGTAGCGCTCCGGCCGGCAGCGCCTCGCCCGGTGGCGCTCCGGCCGGCAGCGAGCCGTCCGGTGTGGCGGCCGGCGGTGGCCGGGGCGGCGCGTCGCGGGCCGTCCGCTCGGCCGGGACGGCGGCGGTGCGGTCCGCGTTCCGGCGGCAGCGGCGCGGCGAGCGGCTCGACGACGACGAGGTGACCTGGCTGACCGTGCTCCTCACCGACCTCGCGGTACGCGACTACGCGTGGTCCCGCACCGACGGCCGGGACGCCGACATCAGCCTCTGGACCGACGTGCTGCGCCGGGCCGAGCCGGACCTGACCGCGGCGCCCGGCACACTGCTCGCGTTCGCCGCGTGGCGATCCGGGCACGGCGCACTGGCCGCGGTCGCCCTGGAACGAGTGCTCGCCGACCACCCCGACTACCCGCTCGCGGTGTTCCTCGACGACACGCTCCGCAGCGGGGTGCCCCCTTCCGAGCTGGACGGGTGGCCCGGCATCGCCGGCACATCAGTGCTCCGCCGCCGACGGCGTCGCCCTCCGCGTCGCTGAGCGCGCCGTCTCCCGCGTTTTGAGCTGGCCGCCTTCCGCCTCGTTGGGCTGGCCGTGTCCCGCGTCCCTGAGCCGGCCGTGTGTCGCGCGCTTGGCCCGGCGTCGGTCAAGCGGGCACGCGGTGGGCCCCGGTGTAGACGTTCATGGTCGGACCGCGCAGGAAACCGACAAGCGTCATACCCGCTTCCTCGGCCAGTTCGGCGGCGAGTGTGCTGGGCGCGGAGACCGCTGCCAGCAGCGGCACGCCCGCCATCCACGCCTTCTGGGTGAGCTCGAAGCTGGCCCGTCCGGACACCAGCAGCACGTGCCCGGCCAGCGGTAGCCGGTCCGCCCGGGCGGCCCACCCGACCACCTTGTCCACGGCGTTGTGCCGACCCACGTCCTCGCGCAGCACCAGCAGTTCCCCGTCGGCGTTGAAGAGCCCGGCGGCGTGCAGGCCGCCGGTGCGATCAAAGGCGCGCTGCGCGGCGCGTAGGCGGTCGGGCAGCCCGGCCAGCAACTCGGCGGTGACCTCCAGGGGATCTTCCCGTACGGCGAACCGTGAACGGGTGCGCACCGACTCGATGCTTGCCTTGCCGCACACCCCGCACGAACTGGTGGTGTAGAAATTGCGCGCCGGATCGGTGGCCGGCTCCGGTACGCCGGGGGAGAGCACCACGTCGACCACGTTGTAGGTGTTCGGGGTTTCCGCCCCGGCGCAGAGCTGCGCGGTGTGCACGTCCTCGGCGGACCGGATCAGCCCTTCGGTCAGCAGGAAGCCGATCGCCAGGTCCAAGTCGTCACCCGGGGTCCGCATGGTCACGGCGAGCGGTCGGCGCCGGTCGGGGCCGGCCGGCCCGACCCGGATCTCCAGCGGCTCCTCCACCGACAGGGTGTCCTGCCGACGGACCCGGAGCCGGCGGTCGTCCGTCGCCCCGAGGTCGATCCGCAGCACGCTACGCCGGTCTGTCGCCCGTCCCATGCCGCCATCCTCTCCCGCACGTCATCCCGCCCGCACCTTCACCCGTCCGCCCCGCCGCGTTTCCGCCTGCTTCCCCGTCCGCCCTTCGGCTCCGGGTGCCCACCCCCGGCCCCAGGCCGGTGCCCCCGTGCCCAGCCCCAGCCTCAGGGCCGGGCCCAGCCCGAGGCACGGGCCCGGTGCCCGTGCCCGTGCGCCGGGCTCTGGCCTCGGTGCCAGGGCTTCCGACGCCGCTCTGCCGTGTGCACCCTGCAACTGTGGCCACCTGAGCCAGGCAGATCTCACCGAGACGAGGGACGAGTGGAACGCGGCGGGTGTCAAAGACGGCCGGAGACACCCATGGCGTTCCACTCGGCCGCTGCTAGGTGACCTGAGAGATCACTCCGACGCCGGAGTCCCGTGCCTGCCGTTCTGCTCCACCGTCCGCCCTGCCTCAGGGGCGACCCACGCCAGCTCGGCGAGGTGGCGCTATCCGGCAGTCCTGGATACCGCCACCTCGGCGAGATGGAGTCGATCAAGCCTCGGGATACCGCCACTCCGGCGGAATGGAGTCGATCAACGCGCGGGTCGGCGCGCCACCTCGGCGAAAGGGGTCGATCAAGATCGGTGGTGGAGGGCCAGCTACCCGGTCACTGGACGGGGCCGTGGGTAGGGTGAGGTGATGACCGGGTACGCGGCGGTGCTGCTCGCCGGCGGTGCGGCCCGACGAATGGGCGGGGTGGACAAGCCCGCCCGGACGGTCGGCGGCCAGCCGATGCTGCATCGGGTGCTGGCCGCGGTGGCCGACGCGAGTGAGCGAATCGTGGTCGGCCCGCCCGGCAGTTCCGGCCCGCCGGGAGGCTCCGACCCGTCCTGCCCGCCGGGAGGCTCCGACCCGTCCGGCCCGCCGGAAGGCTCCGACCCGTCCGGCCCGCCGGAAGGCTCCGACCCGTCCGGAGGCCCCGGCCCGTTGCCGACGGGAGTGCGGGTGACCCGTGAGGAACCGCCCGGTGGAGGTCCGGTGGCCGCCACCGCGGCGGGACTGGCCCTGGTGCCTCCCGGTACGACCACGGTTGCCCTGCTCGCCGCCGACCTGCCGCTGCTCAACTCAGCGGCGGTGACCGAGTTGCGACTGGCGCTCGACGGGTCGACCGCGGGGGTGGCCTGTTACGTGGACGACGACGGTCGCCGGCAGCAGCTCTGCGGGGTGTGGCGGTTGGCGGCGCTGCGTACGGCCCTCGACCGGCTGGCGGCGGAGCGGGGTGGGACGGTCGCCGGTGCGCCGGTCCGCGGGTTGCTTGCCGGCGTCACGGTCCGCGAGGTGACGTGGTCCGGCACCGGGCCGCCACCGTGGTTCGACTGCGACACTGACGAGGACGTACGCCGGGCCGAGGGGTGGACGAGATGACGCTGTTGGACGACTGGGTCACCGCGGCCTGTGCCGAGCTGGAGCTGGACCCGGCCGAGGTGCCGGTGTCGGCGGTGCTCGACGTGGCCCGGGACGTGGCACACCAGGTGCTCCGGCCGGGTGCGCCGGTCAGCGCGTACCTCCTGGGGGTGGCTGTGGGGCGCGGCGCGGATCCGACCGCGGCGGCTGCCCGGCTCAGCGCGCTCGCGGGTTCCTGGCCGGTGGAGTTGGACGGGACCACGGGGGCGAAGTAGCCCGGTCCGGTGAAGGTACCTCTGGGTAGGGTGGCGGGAACGGACGGAGGCGATCATGACGGCAGACCACCCCTCGGCGCCGGTCGACAAGCCTGCCGGCGGCATGCCGGAGCAGCACGAGTCGATCCTGCTCGACGAGCCGACCACGGCCGATCTGCGAGCCAAGGTGACGGAGGCCTGGCGGGAGTTCGCCCGGGCGCTCGCCGACCGGCTGCGCGGGCTGCCGGCCGGTGGGCACCTGGAGGTGACGCTCGACCCGACCGCCTCCGGCACCGGGGACGCCGTCTATTCGGTGAGCGCCGACGCCGCCGAGGGCGGTCGCCTGTCGGCCCGGGCGGTCGGCAACGCCACGCTCCCGCCGGGGTTCCGGCTGGACCGGGGGGCGGTGGCGGACATGGTGGCGCTGGGCTGGTCGCCGCCCGGCGTGGTGCCGGGCTCCGGCGAGCAGTTCGGCCTGGACTGCGGCGGCGACGAGGCCACCCGGTTGTCGGCCGTGCTCTCCCGGACGCTGCGCGACGTCTACGGTGCCCCGCATCCCGCGTTCCTGGTCTACCTGGTGCAGGACGCCGACGGTGAGCCGCTGGCGGTGGAACCGCTCGGCACCGCCCGGGGCGAGTTCGGCCAGGATGGGGGCTCCGAGGCCGACCTCGACGAGGCGTTGGCCGCCGCGGCGGCAGCCCAGGCGGACGAGAACGACGTGCTGGCGCTGGAGGAGCGGGTCCGCACGGTCGTCTCGACGATGTTGAAGTCGAGTTCCGACCAGGTGCAGGTCGACTCCGACGGTGACATCAACATCCGGGCCGGCTCGGCCATGGTGTTCGTGCGGGTCCGTGACAATCCGCCGCTCGTCGACGTCTTCTCGCCGGTGTTGACCGAGGTCGAGCCGACCGAGCGGCTCTACGTGAAGCTCTCCGAGCTGACCAACCGGATGCCGATCGGGCGGCTCTACTGCGCCGACGACACGGTCTGGGCGTCCATCCCGGTCTTCGGCCGCAACTTCCAGGCCACCCATCTGATGCTCGCGGTGCAGGTGATGACCGGTCTCGCCGACGAGCTCGACGACCGGTTGCACGGCGAGTTCGGCGGCAAGCGTTTCTTCGGTGAGGGCGACAAGCCGGCCCGGGCGCAGGAGCACCGCACCGGCATGTACCTCTGACGCCGGGCCGCCGCCGGCGACGATGCCCGCCACCGACGACGGCAAGCCCAGGTCAATGGAGGTCGAGCAGGGTCTTGCCGACCGTGGACCGGGCCTCGATGGCGGCGTGTGCGTCAGCGGCCCGCTCCAGCGGGTAGCGCTGGGCGATCAGCGGCCGGAGCCGGCCGGCGGCGGCCATGGCGAGCGCCTCCTCGGTGAGTTGGCGCAGTTCTTCCGGCCGGGGTCGGGGGCGCAGCAGGGCCACCCCACGGTCGGCGGCGAGGTCGGCCGGGACGTCCGCCCAGGCGCCGCCGGCCAGCCCGAAGCTGAGCATCCGCCCGCGGCGATCGAGCAGGTCGAACGCCTCCCGGGCGAGCGGCCCGCCGATGCCGTCGAAGACCACGTCGACGCCGCCCACGGCGGCCCGGACCTGGTCGGTCCAGCCGGGCTCCCGGTAGTCGACCACCACGTCGAGCATGCCGGCGCGGAGCATGGTGACCTTCTCGGGACCGCCGGCGGCGGCCACGACCGTGGCGCCGGCCCGCATCACCTCCTGCACAAGCAGCGTGCCGACGCCGCCGGCTGCCGCCTCGACCAGGACCCGGTCGCCCGGCCGCAGCTCCGCCGCCCGGACCAGCATCAGGGCGGTCCGGCCGTCGGCCATGACCGCCACCGCCGCGTCCAGCGGCAACCCCGGGGGTACGGGGATGGGCGCGTCCTGGTCGACGACGACGCGCTCGGCGTACCCGCCGGTGCCGCCGGTGGCGGTGACGACGGACCGGCCGACGAGCGCCGGATCGACACCGGGGCCGACGGCGGTGATGGTGCCGCCGACGCCGTTGCCGGGGATCAGCGGCGGGTCGGCGGTGAACGGCCCGAATCCGGTGGCCCGGAACATCGTCTCGACGAAGGTGATGTTGGCGTGCGCGACCTCGACGAGCACCTGGCCCGGCCCGGGTGCCGGGTCGGGCGCCGGGCCCGGTACGAGCACCTCCGGTCCGCCGAACTGCCGCAGCCACACCGCACGCATCGCGCCCCCTCAGCCTGTCGCTTCTGTGGAGTCAACGACGTGAAGCGGGGTTCAGGTCAAGCCGTGGACGGCCCGACGCCTGGGGATTCGACGAGCCGGGACAGCACGATGGTGCTGCGGGAGGACGTGACGAACGATTCGGCCCGCAGCCGTTCCAGCGCGTCCTCCAGGTGGGAGATGTCGGCGGCGCGTAGGTGTACGAGCGCGTCCGCCTCGCCGGAGACGGTGTAGGCGCCGACCACCTCGGGGTGCCGGCGGGCCGCGACGCCGATCTGGGCCGGCGTGGTGCGTCCGGCGCAGAACAGTTCGACGAACGCCTCGGTGGTCCATCCCACGGCGGCCGGGTCGACGACCGCGGTGAAGCCGCGGATCACCCCGGTCGCGCGTAGCCGGTCGACGCGTCGCTTGACCGCCGGGGCGGAGAGTGACACCCGGGTGCCGATGTCCGCGTACGAGGCGCGGGCGTCCGCCACGAGTAACGCAATGATTCGCTGGTCTACCGCGTCTATCTGCAACGTTCCGCCTTTGGGAAGCAATGGTTGTGGCTGTTACCAAAGTTCTAACGTACCTACTCTTGGTGACCGTGAACCAGCAGCGAGTCTCGCGAAAGCGGACATATCTCATGTGCTCGCCCGAGCACTTCGCGGTCGAGTACGCGATCAACCCGTGGATGGACGTCACCACCCCGGTCGACGCCGACCTGGCGGTCAAGCAGTGGGACCGGCTCCGCGAGACGCTGCTCGGGCTCGGCCACGAGGTGCACCTGCTGACCCCCGGGGCGGGCCTGCCGGACATGGTCTTCGCGGCGAACGGGGCCTTCGTGGTCGACGGCACCGCCTACGGCGCCCGGTTCAAGCACGAGCAGCGGGCCGCCGAGGCCGCCGCGCACCGGGAGTTCTACGAGGGGCAGGGCTGGCGGTTCCTCGCGCCGAGCGAGACCAACGAGGGTGAGGGCGACTTCGCGTACCTGCCGGAGGCGCACGGTGGGCTGATCCTCGCCGGCCACGGCTTCCGTACCGAGCGGGCCGCGCACGCCGAGGCGCAGGAGGCGCTCGGCCGGCCGGTGGTCTCGCTGCGCCTGGTCGACCCGCGCTTCTACCACCTGGACGTGGCGCTCGCCTCGATCGACGACGGGAACATCGCCTACTACCCGGGGGCCTTCTCCGCGGCCAGCCAGCGGGTGTTGCACCAGCTCTTCCCGGACGCGGTCGTGGCGGACGACGAGGACGCCCTGGCGTTCGGCCTGAACCTGGTCAGCGACGGGCTCAACGTGGTGCTGAACAACGAGGCCACCCGGCTGGCCGGCACGTTGAGGGCGGCCGGCTACCAGCCGGTCCCGGTGGAGCTGGCCGAGCTGAAGAAGGGCGGCGGCAGCGTGAAGTGCTGTGTCGCCGAGCTGCGGCACTGACGCGCGGTACGAAGCGAGGGGCGGTCTCCCGGCGGGGAGACCGCCCCTCGTCGCGTCAGCCGAGCGTGGCCAGCTCGTTGATCACCACGTTGGAGAGCATCCGGCCGTCGAGCTGAACCTTGCGCAGGTACCACTTCTGCTGCGGGGTACGCGGCTGGTTGAACTGCCAGGAGCCGCGCGGGCTGTCGATCTGGCCGATCTTGCCGAGCGCCAGGTTGACCTGCGTCGGGTTCGGGTCCCCGTCGATCAGCCGGATCGCCTTGTCCAGCACCTGCGCGGCGTCGTACGAGGCCATCGCGTAGGTGGTCGGCGAGGTGTTGAACGTCTTGCGGTACGCGGAGGCGAACACCCGGTTCGCGGTGTTGTTCAGGTCGGCCGAGTAGTTGAGCGCGGTCTCGATGCCGTGCTCCTCGATCAGCCGCCGGTCCCGGCCCTTCTCGCCGTCGTCGAGCTGGTCGAGGACGGTGCCCTCGGTGAGGAACCCGGGCGCGTAGATCGGCCCCCGGTAGCCACCGTCGTAGAGCTGCTTGACGAACTGCACGGCCTGCGGGCCGGTGTAGTGGCAGAAGACCGCGTCCGGGTTGCGGCCCAGCGCCTTGCTGATCGGCCCGGCGTAGACGGACTTGCCCGGATTGGCGTAGTCGGGGGTGTAGATCGGCTCATCGCTGAGCCGGCGACCCACCTCGTAGCCGCGCCGCAGCCCGTCGACGACGTCCCGGCCGCCGGAGCCCTGGGTGGCGAAGATGGCGATCCGGCTCGACGGGTCCAGGGTCCGGCGCAGGTATTCGCCGAGTGCCACACCGGGCTCGTCGAGCACGTACGAGGTGCGCCAGATGTAGAGGACGCCCTTGAGCGCGGAGGGGGAGGCGTTGGAGCCGATCAGCGGCACGCGGGCCGCCTCCACGGCATCCCGGATGCCGGTCATGACGGTCGGGCTGACCACGCCGGTGAGCGCGAGCACACCCTCCTTCAGGAGGCGGTCGACGGCGGCCTTGCCGGTGGCGGCGGTGTCACCCTCCTCGGCCGGCACCACCGTGACCGGGTGCCCGCCGAGCTGCTGCCCGTGCGTGCTGAGGAAGAGCTGGAAGCCGTTGGTGACGTCGTCGCCGATGGCCTTGTTCGGGCCGCTGCCGGGCGCGATCAACCCGATCTTGATCGGGCTGCCGGCCGCGGGTTCCTCCGTGGAGTCGTCGCCGGAGCCGCCGCAGCCGGCCGCGAACCCGGTGGCGCCGAGCGCGCCCAGCAGTTGCAGGGCCCGCCTGCGGTTCATCTGTGCCACCGAAAATTCCTCCCCGCCGGGGGTGGCCATGGTGCACACCCCATCGGCGTTCTACCTGGTCGTCGACGCTGCGTCAATGCCCGGACGATCACGGTGAAAGGGACCGCAATTCCTCGACCACCCGGGGCCAAGCCGCCGAATCCGGCGCGATCAACCCGAAGTGCTCGCATCCCGCCAGCTCAACCAGTATGGCGGTGCCACCGGCCGCCCGATCGGCGGCCACCCAGGAGCGGCTCGTCGACACCGGAACCTGCTTGTCGAGCGTTCCGTGCATCACTACCGTGCGTGGCTGGACCGGTACCAGCGCCGACGGATCCGTGGCCGCGTACCGGTCCGGGACGTCCGCCGGTCCGCCGCCGAGCAGCGCGGCCACCGCCCCGCCGTCCAGGTCCAGCCGGTACGCCTCGGCGAGGTCCGCGATCGGGGCCAGCGAGAGCACGCCGCCGACGGTGTCCGGGGCGTGCGCGGCCACGTACAGCGCCAGGTGACCGCCGGCCGAGTGACCGACCAGGATCGGTGGGGCGGGCGCCACCCGGCCGGGCAGCGCGGCGGCGGCCAGCCCCGGCAGCGCGGCGACCCCGGCGCGTACGTCGGTGAGCGTGTTCGGCCAGCCGCCGCCCGGCTGGCCGGTCCGGCGGTATTCGAGCTGGGCCACCGGATGACCGAGCGCGGCCAGTGCCGTGGCCATCGGGCCGGTGTGGGCGCGGTCGTACTCCGCCCGCCAGAAGCCGCCGTGCACGACGACCACAAGTGGCCGGGCCGGGCCGTCACCGGCCGGGCGGCGCAGGTCGGCGCACTGGTCCGGGTGGTCGCCGTAGGCGACCGTGGCGTCCGGCGGCGGAGCCGGCCGGGTCAGCACGTCACGCGGGTCGCTTGGCATGCGGGGACGGTAGCCTGCGCGGTCCTGCGCGCGTGCGCGTGGTCGGCGTGGGTAAAGATGGGTGCCATGACCGAAGCACACCCCGGCGGACACGACGAACAGGGCAACGATGGCATCCCCGGCACCGTGGTGGTGGTCGGGCCGGACGGCCGACCGGTCGGCACGGTGCAGACCGACGAGGGCAAGGGTGAGGACCCGACCCGTCTGGTCGAGCAGCCGGCCAAGGTGATGCGGATCGGCAGCATGATCAAGCAGTTGTTGGAGGAGGTGAAGTCCGCTCCGCTCGACGACGCCAGCCGGCACCGGATGCGTGAGATCCACGAACGCTCGATCGTCGAGCTGAAGGAGGGGCTCGCCCCGGAGCTGCGCGAGGAGCTGGAGCGGATCTCGCTGCCGTTCACCGAGCAGCAGGCGCCGAGCGAGGGTGAGCTGCGCATCGCCCACGCCCAACTGGTCGGCTGGTTGGAAGGGCTGTTCCACGGCATCCAGGCCGCGCTTGTCGCCCAGCAGATGGCCGCCCGCGTCCAACTGGAGCAGATGCGCTCCGGCCGGCAGGCGCTACCGAGCGGTCCGGGCGGTCCGGGCGGGGTGATCCCCGGCATGCCCGGCATGCCCGGCACCGAGGGCCACGCTCCCGGCCAGTACCTGTGACGCGCCGGCCGGGGCGCGCGACGCGCCCCGGCCGGTCAGTCCACCCCGAAGACCTTCTCCAGGTACGCGGCGACGCCGTCGGCGGTGTTCGCCCCGGTCACCTCGTCCGCGATCTCCCGCACGGCCGGGTGGGCGTTGGCGACCGCCACCGCCCGACCGGCCCAGGTCAGCATCGGCACGTCGTTCGGCATGTCGCCGAAGGCCAGCACGTCCCGTTCGTCGATGCCCAGCCGGGCCGCGTACCAGGCCAGGCCGGCCGCCTTCGTCACACCGGCGGCGGAGATCTCGATCAGGCCGCTGTAGGACGAGTGGGTGGCCTCGGCCAGCCCTTCCAGCGCGCCGGCCACCACCCGTACGAACACGTCCGGGTCCTGTTCCCCGGCCCGGGCCAGCAGCTTCACCGCGGGCGCGGCGAGCAGCTCCGCCGGCGACTCGACGGCCCGGATGGCGTCCGCGTCGGCGTCCCAGCGCAGCGGGTAGTGCGCCTCGTGCCGCATCTGCCGGCTGTCCACGATCTCCACCGCGAAGCTCACCCCGGGCACCTCGGCCCGGAGCCGCCGGGCCACCTCGGCCAGCAGCTCCGGGGCGAGCGGGTCGGCGCGTAGCACCTCGTCGGCGACCGGGTCGTACACCACCGCCCCGTTGGCGCAGATCGCCGGCAGCGGCTCGGGGAGCTGGTCGTACACGAGTTGGAGCCAGCGGATCGGACGGCCGGTGACAAGCACGACAGGCGTGCCGGCGGCGGCGATCCGGGTCAGCACCGCGGCGGTACGCGGGCTGAGCGTCCGGTCGTCCCGCAGCAGCGTGCCGTCGATGTCGGTGGCGACGAGTCGAGGTGGCTCTCCCATCACCGGGAGAGTAGTCGGTCCAGGTAGACCGCGACGCCGTCGTCGTCGTTGCGCAGGGTGATCTCGTCCGCGGCGGCGCGCAGCTCGGGGTGGGCGTTCGCCACCGCCACCCGCGCCCAGCCGGCCCAGCCGAACATCGGCAGGTCGTTGGGTTGGTCGCCGAAGACGAGCACGTCCGCCGGGTCCACGCCGAGCCGGTCGGCGACCACGCTCAGCCCGGTGGCCTTGTCCACCCCGGGCGGGCAGATCTCGACGAAGCCGAGCCCGGCCTGGGTGAGCGTGGCCGTGTCCGGCGAGACGATCCGGCGGGCCTCGGCCAGCAGCTCGTCGACGTGGTGGTCCTCGGTCCGGACGAACGCCTTGACCACGTCGCAGGCGAGACATTCCGCCCGGCTGCGCGCCTCGAACCGCTCCGGATAGGGCCAGCTCGGGTGGTAGTCGCCCCAGAGCGGCGTGTCGTGCTCGCCGGACGCCTCCACCATCACGGTGAGCGGGCCGACGGCGGCCTCCAGGTCGGTGAGGAGACGGGTGAGCACCTCGCCGGGGAGACGCTCGTCACGCAGCACCAGCGGGCCGGCGGGGTCGCTCTGGTCGACCACCCAACCACCGCCGGCCATCACCAGGAAGTCGGCGGCACGGATGTCGTTGCGGCTCAGCTCGGCCAGCCGAGGTCCGCGCCCGGTGGCGCCGACCACCGGGATTCCGGCGGCCCGCACCCGGTCCAGCACCCCGTGGGTGTACGCGGACACGGTGTCGTCGCTGCGGACGAGCGTGCCGTCGAGGTCGGTGGCGATCAGCTTGGGCAGGCCCGGGCGGGTCATGGCTCCTCCTTCGCCCCGCCGCCGTCACGCCTGCTGACCAGGTCCTTCGTGCCGTGACCATGGGACGGCGGGCAGCAACCGTATCTCGCCGCGCAGGGGCCATCCATGGCATTCCGGCGAATCGACCGCGAATCCCCGGCGGCGATCGGGTGACCCGCTCAGCGGGAGCGGTCGGGGCCGGCGAACGGCACCGTCGGCTCCACCGTCAGGTCGGCCGGGGCCGGTGGCACGTCGTCGTCGAGCGCCCGCCCCCGCCGCCGGGCGGGCCGGCCGGCCGGACCGTGGGTCGGCGCGTCGTCCGCCGGGTCGGTGGCCCCTTCCCCGACGCGCCCGGCCAGGTGCAGCGTGGCCGCCAGCAGCACGACGGCGAGGAAGGCGGTGATCAGCCCTCGGCCGTGCTCCACCTGGATGCTCTGCTCGACCGGGAAGAAGAGAATGCGCTTGGCGATCTGCTGGAGCGAGGAGGCGGTCGCGACAAGCACGCCGAACAGGGCGGCGGCGAGGCCCAACCCGGCGATCCGGGCGTGCTGCCGCACCTGGGGAGCGCCGCGCAGCGCCAGCGCCGTGGCGACCGACAGCCCGAGCAGGCCCACCAGGTACGCCACCCCGAAGCCACCGGTTTCGGAGATGCCGCTGGCCAGCAGGTTCGGCGCGTTCTCCTCCCGGGCCCCTTCGGGGATGACGATCACCACCCACTCGCCGATCAGCGAGGCGAGCGCGGCGACCGCGCCGAGGCCGGCGAGCACCGGGGGCAGGCGGTGGTCCCGGCCCAGGCCGGCAAGCGACCGGCCGAACCGCCCGGACGGTGCCGACCCGGCGTCGGTGTCGCCCCACTCGACGATCGTGGTGCCGTCGGAGCGGCTGTCCTGCCTGGGAATGGGGAGATCCTGCGACATCGGCCACCCTTCCCGTTCGTGGGCCTGCGTCGAATCATGGCACAGACGGTGCCGTCAATCGGGGCCGCGGAGCGGGAGGGGCGGTGCGGGGCGGCGCGCTTTCGGTTAGCGTCGGTGCCATGCCTATCCGTACCGCATCCGCTCGTTGGCAGGGCAACCTCACCGAGGGGTCCGGCACCGTCCGCACCGGCAAGGGCGGCCTGTCCGGCAACTACTCCTTCACGTCGCGCTTCGAGGAGGGCGAGGGCACGAACCCCGAGGAGCTGATCGGCGCCGCGCACGCGAGCTGCTTCTCGATGGCCCTCTCCAAGCAGCTCGCCGACTCGGGCGCCACCGACACGTCGGTGGAGACCACCGCCAAGGTGCACTTCGACAAGACCGACGCGGGCATGACCGTGACCCGCATCGACCTGGAGACCGTCGGCCAGGCCCCCGGGCTCGACGAGGCCGGGTTCACCAAGCTGGCCGAGGCCGCCAAGGAGAACTGCCCGATCTCCCGGCTGCTCTCCCCCGGCGCGCAGATCACGCTTACCGCCCGCCTGGCCTGACCACGCCCTTACCACGCCTCCTGCCCGCACTTTCCCGGAAAGAGGGCCCATCGAAGCGCCGATGGCCACGCTTTCCGGGAAAGTGCGCGGCTGGTCGACGGGTGGCGGCAGCGGGGAGGATGGTCGGCGTGGCCGTGGAGATGAGCCGGGACCGGTTCGAGGAACTTGTCGGCGAGGCGCTCGACGAGGTTCCCGAGGAGTTGCTCGGGCTGATGAGCAACGTGGTCATCCTGGTGGAGGACGACCCGCCGCCCGGCGAGAACCTGCTCGGGCTCTACGAGGGGCATGCGCTCACCTCGCGCGGCTGGGACTACTCAGGCGTGCTGCCGGACCGCATCCTGATCTACCGCAATCCGATCCTGGCGATCTGCGACACCGACGACGACGTCGTCGAGGAGGTCGCGGTGACAGTGGTGCACGAGATCGCCCATCACTTCGGCATCGACGACGAGCGCCTCCACGCCCTCGGGTGGGGCTGACCGGGCCCCGGCCCGCCCCCGCTCGGCCGATCCCCGCGGTTGCGTCCGTCCCCTAACCTCCGGAATCAGGAACATTCTGATGCAGGAGGAAACAACCCCATGCGCAGCGCCCTCTTCTCCGCGGAGAACCTTGAGAAGGAGTCCCAGCAGCCGGGCATGCGGCTGCAGAACTCCAAGATGCTGAAGATCGAGCTGAACGGCGAGGCGATGGCCCGCGTCGGATCGATGGTCGCCTACCAGGGTCAGGTGCAGTTCCAGGCGCTCGGCTCGGGCGGCATCGGCAAGTTCATCAAGCAGCGGCTCACCGGCGAGGGCGTGCCGCTGATGAAGCTCTCCGGGCGCGGCGACGTGTTCCTCGCCGAGCTGGCCAAGGACGTGCACATCATCGACCTGGAGCCCGGCGACGCCCTGTCCATCAACGGCTCCAGCGTGCTCGCCTTCGACTCCACCCTCCAGTACGACATCAAAATGGTGAGCGGCATGGGCATGGCGTCCTCGTCGGGCCTGTTCAACTGCGTCTTCAGCGGGCACGGCCGGATCGCCATCACCACCAAGGGCACCCCGGTGGTGCTGAACGTGGACGCGCCGACGTACGTCGACCCGCAGGCGGCGGTCTGCTGGTCGGCCAATCTCCAGACCGGCTACCACCGGGCCGAACAGCTCGGCCTCGGCACGCTGCTCGGGCGCAGCACCGGCGAGGCGTTCACGATGAGCTTCGCCGGTCAGGGCTTCGTCGTGGTCCAGCCCTCGGAGGAGCCGCCGGTGGCCGGCAGCGGCGCCCAGCAGCAACAGCAGGGCGGCCTGCTCGGCGGCCTGCTGCAGTGAGCTCCGGGCCGGGTGCGTTCCTGGGGAACGCACCCGGCCCGGTCAGGTCAGCTCGCCGGCGCGCAGCCGGGCCAGCCAGGCCGCCGCGTCGGCGTAGTCGGCGTCGGAGAGACCGGCCGGCGCGGGCGTCGGCAGGTCACCCGCCGCCGTGCTCCAGCGGTGCCGGGGGTACGAGCCGAGGAAGCGGACGTCGGCGCAGACCCGACGCAGCCCGCGCAACGCCTCGCCGAGACGGACGTCGGCGACGTGCCCGGTGCAGTCGAGGAAGAACACGTAACGCCCGAGCGCCTCGCCTGTGGGGCGGGACTCGATCCGGGTCAGGTTCACCCCGCGCACGGCCAGCTCCATGAGCACGGACAGCAGCGCGCCCACCCGGTCGTGCGCGATGTAGACCGCAAGCGAGGTGAGGTCGTCGCCGGTCGGTGGCGGGGGCGGCCCCGGGCGGGACACAAGCGCGAACCGGGTCACCGCGTCGGGGTGGTCGGCGATCTTGTCGGCGAACACGGTCAGCCGGTGCCGGGCGGCGCCGATCGGGGCGCAGACGGCGGCGTCGTACTCGCCTGTCGCCGCACCGGCCGCGGCGGCGCCGTTGGAGAGCACGTCGACCACTGTGGCGTCGGGCAGGTGGTCGCGGAGCCAGCCGCGGCACTGGGTGGACGCCTGCGGGTGGGCGGCCACGCTGCGCACGGCGTCCGGGGTGACGCCGGGGCGGCCGGCGAGCACGAACTCCACCGACAGGACCACCTCCCGGGTGATCATCAACGGGTCACCCTCGGCCAGTTCGTCGAGCGTCACCCCGACCGCGCCGCCGATGGAGTTCTCCAGCGGCACCAGGGCGGCGTCCGCCTCCCCGGCCCGGACGGCGTCGAGCGCCTCGCCGACGCTGCGGGCCGGCGTCCGGTCCCCCCGTTCGGCGGCGGGCAGGCTACGCAGCGCCTGCTCGGCGAAGGTGCCCTCGGGCCCGAGGTAGACGAAGCGGGTCGGTGGTGTTCCCGGCATGGCGACCACACTACGCACCCGGGGCGCCGTCGCAGGCCAGGGTACGGATGCCTGTGGGCGCGGTGGCGCGAACCTCGACGCCGCACACGTCCGTGCCGGCGGTCACCAGTTTCGGCGTGCCGGACCGGCCCCGCGTGACCACCTGGAGTTCCTCGTGCCCGGTGACCGCCAGCACGGTGTACTGCCAGCCCTCCGCGCAGAGCGGACCGGTCCGGACCGTGACCCGTACCGCTCGCGGCAGCACCCCGGCGGAGCCGCGCAGCATGGCGACGATCCGGTCGCCGGACGGTCTGCCCCGGCAGGGGGTGGCGACCGGGTCGGGCGCCGGGGTGGGCCGGGTCGGCGTGGCGGGGGTGCCCGGCGCAGACGGGGTCGGGGTGGGCGTCGCCGACGCCGAGGCGGACGGGCTGCCGGCCTCGGTGGCGGGCGGCTCGCGCAGTTCGGGCGGTTGCCCGCAGGCGGCGAGCGCGAGCAGCGCGAGCAGCAGCGTCGCCAGGAGGGGACGGCGGTGGGGTGGGGTGCGGGGCACGGCGCAGTCCTCGACATCGAGGGGCATCATCACGGCCGGGGGCCGAGCCCATCGTAGGAGGCGCGCCCGCTCGGGTGAAGCCGGGTGCGCGACGGATTGCCCCCGGGCGGGTCAGAGCACGCAGAAGAAGGTGAGCGAGCCGGCCACCGCGGCGCCGGTGAGCACCGGCGTGGAGATGGCGTCCACCGTCGTCCCGGCGTCGGAGCCGGGCCCCTGCACCCGGAGCAGCCCGCGGGCGAGCCGACCGGAGAGCAGCGCGAGCAGCGGCGGGATCTTGTCGGTCTCCTGCTCGGTGAGTTCGCTCGGGCTGGCGGTGAAGTCGACCAGGCGCAGGCCACCCTCAAGCAGCGGGCGGCCGACCACGTCCTCCGGCGCGCCCAGGCAGAGCAGGTCGCAGCCGGACGAGGAGATCGCCACCACTGTGGTGTCGGCGTCGATCAACAGGCACGGCTCGGCGGCCCGGGAAACCGTCCCGGACCACTGCGCGAAATTGTCGGACTCCTGCTCGGTGGGTGTCTCGGTCGGGGACGCGAACACTTCCGAGAGTGAGAGCTCGACGTGGGCCACCGCGCCTCCTATATACACCGACGGTCTGTCCACGCTAGCCGGTCGGCACAGCGACCATCCGGCCGCGCTGCGCCTCCCGGCCACCGGTGCTCACCCGTGAGGCTGGGCGGCGCAGGGACCGAGGGACATGCGTCGGTGCGACGGGAGCCCCGGGGGGCGGGCGGCCGGCGACGACGCGGAACGACGGAACCGGTCGGGGCGGTGCCGCGGACCGCGTGGCGTCGTCCGAGACGTTACCGGCGGGCGGCCCGCTTGTCAGCGGCCGTTCGGCCCTCGTCATACCACCGGTAGTCGGCGGATGGACGGTAAGTGCCGTTCAGCCACGTCGACGGCGCCTGGGCGACTCGGGACAGCTTCTCGGCGGTGGCCGGGCTGATCCGGTTGCCGGCGGCCACGAGCAGCCGGTCCAGCTCCCGGTGGGTGGCCATGAGACAGTCCTTCGGGAGGCCGTAGACGCTGATCACCCCGGAGCCGACGAAGGTCAGCACCGGCGTCACCGGGATCGGCAGGCCGACCGCGTCGGAGAGCGCCTTGCTGGCCCGCTTGGCATCGCGGCGCGCCTCGGCCACATAGGGCGGACGCTTGCCGTTGATCTGCACGACGTCGCCGGCGACAAGCACCCGCGCCCGGCCGTGGTCGGCGATGGTGACCGCGAAGAGCCCGCTCGGCCCGATCGCGAGGAACCCGGCCCGGTCGTCCTGGCCGCGGTCGAGCAGCGCCTCGGCCAGGTCTGTTCGTGGCCACTCGATGACGTGCCAGGCGGGCCCGAGGTGGTCGAGTTGGCCCAGGGCGCGGGCCCCGGCGGCTTCCAACCGGCGGGCCCCACGGTCGGCGCGACGGCGGCGGGCCCACTCCAGTGGAGTGGGACGCGCCGGCTCGAGCGCAGGGGCGGCCTCGACCCGGGGATGTGCCGCGCGGGGCGGCAGTGCCCGGCTCGGTACGGCTCGACGAGCGGGAAAGACAGTCATCGCGACCTCCGGCAAAAGGTCTCTCGAAGTTATGTCTCCACTACCCTACGTTGCACACCCGGGGGCTCGGCAAGTTGGACCGCCGGAATGACTGTGGATGAATGCCATATTCATTCACACTTCTTTTCCGGATGGTGCGGAAGCCTGCCCTAGGCTGCGGGGGTGACGCACTACGTGGACAGCGAAGTGGCCCGACTCGGCACGGTGCTGCTGCACCGCCCCGGACCCGAGCTTGCCCGCCTCACCCCACGCAACAACGACTCCCTCCTCTTCGACGCTATCCCATGGGTGGGACGTGCGCAGGAGGAGCACGACGCCTTCGCGGCGGCCCTGCGCTCGCGCGGAGTCGAGGTGCTCTACCTGGCCGACCTGCTGGCCGAGACGCTCGCCGTGCCGGACGCCCGGGCCGAGATGACCGGGCGGGTGCTGCGGTCCCGCCGCCTCGGCGACACCCTGCGCGCCCGGGTCGCCGACCACCTGGCGTACCTCGATCCGGCCGCCCTCGCCGACGTGTTCATCGCCGGGCTCGCCCACGAGGAGCTGCGGATCGGCGCCGAGCGGCCCGGCGGTCTGGTCTGGACCCTGATGGACCGGCACGACTTCGTCATCGACCCGTTACCGAATCTTCTCTTCACCCGCGACTCGTCGGTGTGGATCGGCGACCGGGTCGGCGTCACAAGCCTGGCCATGCCGGCGCGGCGGCGGGAGACCACCCTGACCGACGCGATCTACCGTTACCACCCGCGCTTCGCCGGCACGGAGTTCGTCTACCACCCCGGGCTGGAGCACCTGGAGGGCGGCGACGTGCTGCTGCTCGCCCCGGGCGTGCTCGCCGTCGGCGTCGGCGAACGCACCACCCCGGCCGGCGCCGAGCGGCTGGCCCGGCAGGTCTTCGCCGCCGGGTTGGCGCACACCATCCTGGTGGTCCCGATCGCCCAGGAACGCGCCACCATGCACCTGGACACGGTCTGCACCATGGTCGACGTGGACGCCGTGCTCATGTATCCCAACATCGCCAGCGAGCTGTCCGCGTACACCGTCGTCGCCGGCGCGGACGGCGAGCCGCGGGTCGACGGCCCGGCGCCGTTCCTGCGGGCCGCCGCCGACGCGATGGACCTCGACCAACTCCGGGTGATCGACACCGGCCTGGACCCGGTCACCGCCGAGCGCGAGCAGTGGGACGACGGCAACAACACGCTCGCCCTCGCGCCGCGCCTCTGCGTGGGCTACGAACGCAACGTGGAGACCAACGCGCAGTTGGAGCGCGCCGGCATCGAGGTGATCGCCATCGCCGGCTCGGAGTTGGGCTCCGGCCGGGGCGGCCCCCGCTGCATGTCCTGCCCCCTCGTCCGCGAGAAAGGCGGGGGCCCCGCTTAACGCTTTCGGTAGAGGCGGGGGCCCTTCTTAACGCACAACGTTAAGAAAGGCCCCCGCCTAACACCGGGCGGTCAGCGCAGGGTGAGCTGGCGGCCGACGAGGCCCTGGCGGGCGCGGCGGGCATCCCCGTCCAGCGCATCCTGGTCCGCGAGCGCCTCCGCGTAGCGCTTGGCGAACTCGGCGACCGGGCCCTCCCACTCGGCGGCCGGGGTGTCCTCAGGCAGGTCCCAGACCGGCGCCAGGCGGCCGTGCGCGCGGAACATGCCGGCGAACTTCGTGTCGTCGCCGAGCGTCAGCGAACCGGCCGCGCCCAGCCGGGCCAGGGCGTTCAGCGCGGCGTCCTCGTCGTCCGGCAGCACCCAGCGCACGTGCGCCTTCTCCGGCACCTGGCACCAGTACGCCGCCCGCGCCGCGTCCAGCTTGACCGTCGGGTAGATCGCCGCGTTCGCCCGCTCCAGGGACGCCTGCACGTTCGGGTCGTCGGTGGCGCCCGGGTCGAGCCAGAAGTCGAACCCCTCGTGCATGCTGATCTCCAGCGGCCCGTCCACCAGGATGTCCTGAAGGCGGGGGCCGGCCCCGGGCAGCGGCGGCACGCTCACCTGACCGCCCGGCTCGGTGCGCAGCGCGCAGAGCAGCGCGTCGGCCAGGTCCCGGGAGACGTCGCCGGACTGCTGGTGCCGTTGCAGGCCGATGAGGACCCGCCCGTCCGGCTTGGCCACCGCCGGAGCGGCCATCGGCAGGACGGTGGCCAGGACGACCGGCCGGTCGCCGTACTCCTCGACCAGCTCGGGGATCAGCCGCAGCGGCGCGGACGCGGCCGGCACCAGCTCGCGCAGGGCGATCCACTCCGGCTCGTCGACCAGGCCCTCGAACGGTCGGGGGACGAAGATGTCACGCACCTTCTCCCGCTTCGGGGTGGCTTCGACGGTCCGTTGGTTCTTTCGACGCTTGCTCACGGCGAGAAAGCCTAGATGCCCGCGGGGGCACCCGGGGGCCGGACCCGCCCTGCCGGCCGGGTCAGCCGGTGGCGACCAGGTCCGGCCGGGGTGACCCGGCGGGGTCGAACTCCGCCCACACGCTCTGGCCCAGGCCGTCCCGCTCGACGCCCCAACGGCTGGAGAGGCCGGCGACGATGTGCAGGCCGCGCCCGTCCACCGCGTCGGGCGGGGCGACCCGCATCCGCGGGCCGGCGCCGGAACCGCCGTCGGTGACCCGGAGCTGGACGCCTGGCCCCCGGTCCGTCGCGCGTAGCCGCCAGGCCACCCGGACCACGTCGCCGGGCAGGGCCTCGGCGTGCCGGACCGCGTTGCCGACCAGCTCGGCGAGGACCGCCACCAGGTCGGCCAGCAGGACCGGGGGTACGACGCCGGTCAGCTCGTCGGCGAGCCGGTGCCGCGCCACGCGCGCGCCTGTCGCATGGTGGGGCACCACCACGCACCACGACCGTTCGGCCGGTCCCGTCGACACGTCGTTCCTTCCACAGTCGTGGACGCCCGGTTCACCCCCGGGGCAGCCGCACCTCCGCGACCGTACCTCCACCGGATCTCGGTCGGAGGGATACCCATCCATTCTGCTGTTCAACGATCTGCCGGACGAGGTAGAGGCCCAGCCCGGCGCCGGGATAGCGGCGGCGGTCGCCGGACTCGCCCTGCCAGAACCGGTCGAAGGCCCGCTCCACGTGCTCCGGCCGGATGCCGATGCCCCGGTCGGAGACGCGGAACGTGACGGTCCGCTCGTTCGCGTCGGCGCCGATCTCGATAGGTGTGTCGGGCAGCGAGTATTTCCCGGCGTTGGTGCCCAGTTCGGTGAGCACGGTGGCCAGGCTGTGCCGGTCGCCGACGGCTTTCGGCAGGTCGGCGGGGAGGTTGAGCACGATCCGGTGCCGGATGTCGGCAGGCAGGTCGGCCACCGCCGCCCGGAGCGCGTCGACCAGGTCGAACGGGGCGGCCGGTTCCCCGCCGGGACGGTTCTCGGTGGCGGCGGTGAGCAGTCGGTCGACCAGGCGGGCCAGTTCGTTGGCGCGCTGCCCGATGATCCGGGCGGCCTCCCGCCGGTCGTGGTCGCTCAGTGATTCCCAGTGGTCGGTGAGCGTGTCCGCGTAGCCCTTGATCACGGTGACCGGGGTGCGCAGTTCGTGGCTGGTGACCGCGACGAAGAGGTCCCGGTCGTGGTCGCGTCGGTGCTGGTCGGTGATGTCGCGGAAGGTCACCACCCGGAGCGCGTTCGGGCCGGGCAGCTCGCCGGAGGTGATCCGGAGCCAACGGCCGTCCGGCAGCCGGTGGTCGAGCACCTGCCCGGACGGGGGCAGTGGGAACGGCATCGACCGGCTCAGCGCCTCGTCCGCCGGCCGGCCGGTCACCTGGGCGGCGGCCGGGTTCCAGAGCCGGATCCGGTTGTCCCGGTCCACCACCGCCAGGCCGTCGGCGAGCGCGGCCACGACCGGACCGTCGCCGTGCACCGGGAGGCCGGTCTGGTCGCCGTACATGTGCGCGATGCAGGCGGCCACGTAGCCGACGACGGCGCGCTGCGAGGCGTCGAGCGGCTCGTCCGTCGGGTAGAGGGCGTGGAGGCTGCCGACGGTCAGCCCACCGATCTCGGCCCGCGCCACGATCATCCGGCGCAGCCCGCGGCCGGCGACCTCGTCGGCGAGCACGCCCGGGATCGTGTCGATCCGGACCTCCCGCACCGGCGGACCGGCCAGCAGGCAGACGGTGGCCGGGTCGGTGGCCGGCAGCGGGCGGCCGATCACGAAGTCGGCGCTGCCGGTCGCCGCGATCACCCGCCCGCCCGCCGGGGTGAACTCCACGAAGACCAGTCCGGTGGCACCGACCGCCGGTTCGACCTCGCGGAGCAGGCGGGTCAGCACGTCGAGACCGGATTCGCCCGAGTTGATCATCTTGATCGCGGTCGTGTGGCCGGCGATGAGGGCGGGGTAGTCGGTTCGCTCCGGCATGTCCCGAGTGTGCCCCGCCGGCCGCGCCGGGGACACCCCCGGCCGGTCGACCGGGCGGTAGGCGGATCGACGGGCATCATCGGCCCAATCGGGTCAACGCGCGGGCGGGCCGGTCCGTGATCACGCCGTCCACCTCGGCGGCAAGCACGAGTTCCAGGTCCTCCGGCTCGTTCACGGTCCAGACGTAGACCGCGTTGCCGGCCGCACGCAACGCGGGGACGAGGTGCGGACGGGCCCGCACCAGATCCACCCCCGGCCCGGCGATCCGGCAGCCGAAGGGCAGCCGGCCGAGCGGCAGCCCGGGTGGCAGCACCTCCAGCAGCAGCACCGTGGGCAGCGCTGGCGCGAGCGCGCGGATCCGGCGTACGGCAAGCGGTGAAAAGGACATCACGGTCACCTGGACCGGGTCGTCCGGACCGGGCTCGGCGAGGCCGTGCCGGCGCAGCAGGTCGACCAGGCGGCGCTCAACGTCGCCCCGGTAACGCGACGGGTGCTTCGTCTCGATCAGCAGCCGGACCGGCCGCCCGGCGGCCAGCACCGCGTCGAGCAGCCGGGCCAGCGTGAGCAGTCGGGTGTGCGAGTCGTCCAGCCGCGCGGCGCCCGCGGCCGGGTGCCAGGAGCCGAAGTCGAGCGCCTCCAGTTCGGCGAGCGTACGCGCGCTGACCAGCCCGTGACCGTTGCTGGTCCGATCCAGCCGGCGGTCGTGCACGCAGACCAGGTGCCCGTCGCGGGTGAGCCGGACGTCGCACTCCAGCCCGTCCGCGCCCTCGTCCAGGGCACGCAGGTAGGCGGCGAGGGTGTGCTCCGGCAGGTCGTACGAGGACCCTCGGTGGGCGAAGACCAGGGGCGCGGTCATGGTCGGGACGTGCCTCAGAGGACCCGACCCGGCTGCCCGTCGTCGGTGACCACCGGACGACCGGCGGCGGCCCACCCGCCCATCCCGCCCTCGACGTTGCGCACCTCGTCCCAACCGTTGCGCAGCAGGTAGCCGACCACCTGCCCGGAACGACCGCCCGAGCGGCAGATCACCGCCACCTCGCGGTCGTCGGGCACCTCGGCGAGCCGGGCCGGCAGCTCGGTCATCGGCAGGTGGTGGGCGGCCGGCGCATGGCCGGCGGCCCACTCGTCGTCCTCGCGGACGTCGAGCAGGTAGACGTCGTCGGGCACGGCCGACGCGGGCACGCTGGGAAGGTGGGCTCCGAACACGGTGAAAGCCTAGTCGCCCGCCGGGCTCAGAGCCGGTTGACCCAGCCGGGGTTGGCGTCGGCCCACGCCGGCACCCGGGCGTCCCGCAGGGCGGTGAACAGATCGCCGCCGCCGGTGTCCAACACCACGTACGACACCTGGTCGATGGTCTGCGGGTAGGAGGGCACCCGGACCCCGCGCAGGGCGTCCGCGGGCAGCGCGCGGAGCGCGAAGACAAGCTCGTCCAGGGGTACGCCGTTGGTGTCGACGGTCATCGCCCCGCCGACCGAGCGCAGCACCCGGTCCAGTTTCACCGGGTCGCCGCGCAGGTGCGTGTCGCCGGCCCGGTCGAGCACCGCCCGGAGCATCTGCTGCTGGTGCCGCTGCCGGTCGTAGTCGCCCCCGGGCAGGTCGTAGCGCTGACGCACGTAGTCGAGCGTCCGGGCCCCGTCCATCTGCTGGCAGCCGGGCTCGAACCGGGTCCCGGTGTGGATCGAGCGGACCGGCGTGTCCACACACATCCGGATGCCGCCGAGCTGGTCGATCACCGACGTGAAGCCGGAGAAGTCGACGAGCGCCGCGCCGTCGAAGCGGACCCCGGTGAGCCGGGTGAGGGTGGCACTGAGCAGCCGCGCCCCGCTCTCGCCGCCGCCGCCGTGCTCGTACGCCGCGTTGACCTTGTCCTGGCCGCCGGGGAAGCCGGCCGCCGCCGGGATGGCCACCAGCAGGTCGCGCGGCACGGAGATCAGGTACGCCTGCCGCATCCCGGCCGGCACGTGCACGATCAGGATGGTGTCCGAGCGCTGGTCGTCGGGGTTCGCGCCGGGCCGGTGGTCGGAGCCGATCAGCAGGTAGTTGAGTGCCCCGTCCAGGTCCGTCCGCTTTTTCCGGGCGGTGGGGTCGAGCAGTTGTTCCTTCGTCACCGTGCGGTCGTACCTGTGGGTGAGCCAGTGCAGCCCGGTCACGCCGAGCGTGGCGAGCAGGACCAGGGCGAGCCCGGCGCCGAGCAGGAACCGGGGCCAGCGGGCCGGTCGGGCCCGCCCGCGTCGGTTCCGTGCTGGCCTGGACGTGACGATCCCCCCGTCGCGACGACATGAGACCCGCTCACATCAGGCTACGGGGGGATCGGCCGGCAGGTGCCGGCTTCCGTCACTTACGGGTGGAGAGCACGGCCGGATTGGCCACGATGAAGTCGGCCAGCTTGTCGTTCTTGACGGCCCGGAACATCTCCATCGTCGTCTCGTTGAACGTCTCCCGGCCGTTGGCGTTGCCGGCGAACGTCCCGCCGTTGGTGCGGAGGGTGACCAGGTCGTTCCCGTTGAGGTTCTTGAGGGTGAAGATGAAGTCGGCGATCGGCACGCCGCCGGTGTCCAGCACGAAGGCCTTGCCGGCGGCCTTCATCAACCCGTTCAGCTTGATCGGGTTGGTGAGCATGCCGCCCTCGGTGGCCTTCTTGGCCATCGCCTTGATCAACTGCTGCTGGTTCTGCTGCCGGTCGTAGTCGCTGTTGGGCAGGCCGTAGCGCTGGCGGGAGTAGTCGAGCGCCTCCCAGCCCTCCATCTCCTTGCAGCCCTTCTTGTGCACCACCGTCTTGTAGGGCTTGCCGGTCTTCTTCGCGTCCGCGTTCCACATCGGCTTGCCCTCGACCATCGACATGTGGTGGGAGGGGACCTCGTGGCTGACGCAGATCCGCACCGTGCCGAGCGCGTCGATGACGTTCTTGAAACCGCCGAAGTTGATGATCGCCGCGCCGTCGAAGCTGATCCCGGTCATCGACTTGATCGTCTTGGCCATCAGCTGGGCGCCACCCTCCCAGCCGCCGCCGTTGCGGGCACCGACCTGGAAAGCGGCGTTGATCTTGTCGGTGCCGCCCTTCCAGCCAGCCTTCTCGGACGCCGGAATGTGCGCTTCGGTGTCCCGGGGGATCGAGACGAGGTATGCCTGGTCGTGGCTGGCCGGGATGTGCAGGATGATGATCGTGTCCGAGCGGACGTCGTCGGCGGCCCAGCGCTCGCGGGCGTCCACACCGAGCAGCAGCATGTCGATCGGGCCGTCCAGGCTGTTGCCGCCCTCGGCCTCGCTCTTGCCGGCGTCGCCGAGCAGGTTGCGCTGGGCGATGTTGTTCGTCGCCTGGCCGATCACGGCCTTACTGCCGACGATCGCCACGCCGCTTGTCACCATCAGCACCGCGCCGAGGACCAGCGTGAGCTTCGCCCAGAGCGGGTCCTTGCGCTTGGTGCGCTTCTTTTTCCCGCCACCGGGGCCACTGCCGCCGGGGCCACTGCCGCCGGGACCGCGACCACCGGGACCGCGACCACCGGGGCCGGGCTGCGTGGGGATGACCGGGGGGACCCGCCCGGGTGATCCGGGCGCCGGGGAGTGCGGGCGACGACTGGTCTGGACCGACATTCGTGCTCCAGCTCGGTGATCGGGGGCGGGACCACTCTACGGATCTGTTCCCGTTCTCGCGACCTTCTGAGGCGGGGTAATACCGTCAATCCCGGCCAATGTTTTCGAGATGTGCCCGAACGGGCGAGGCTGAGCGCCCGGTCGGCGGCTGGCTCCCGGTGCCGTCAGCCGCCGGCGCTGTCGCCCGACCCCTTCTGGTTGGCGCCGACCCAGTCGGCCATCCTGTCGCCGGCGATGGCCTGGTACATCGCCAGCGCCTTCTCCCGGTCGGAGACCACCACCGACTGACCGTCGATGGTCTGACCGCCCAGGTTCGGGCTGGTGACGAACGTCAGGTTCTCGCCGCGCAGGCTGCGGAACTGCACCGCCATATCAGTCAACGAGAAGCCCTGGTCGACCGTGACGGCGGCGGTCAGCGCCTTGAGGAAGTCGTTCAGCTTCTTCGGGTTGCTCAGCGTCCCGGTGCTTGCCGCCTTGTCCATCAGCGCCTTCAGGAACTCCTGCTGGTGGCGCATCCGGGCGAAGTCGCCCTCGGGGAACTGCTTGCGCTGCCGGACCCAGTCCAGCGCCTCGGCGCCGTCCATGTGGTTCACACCCTTGGTGAACGTCCGGTACGGCTTGTGGATCGACTTGATGGTCCGATCCACCTTGAGGTCGACCCCGCCAAGCGCGTCGGTGACGTCCTTGAAGCCTCCGAAGTCGATGGCCATGACATGGTCGATGCGGACGTCGGTGAAGCACTCCACGGTCTTCACCGCGAGCGGGAGCCCGCCGAACGCGAACGCCGCGTTGATCTTGTTGCGCGAGCCGGAGTCGCAGGAGGCGCCCGCCCCCTCCGGGATCGGCACGTACAGGTCACGCGGGATGGAGACCAGGTAGGCGCTCTTGTGGTCGGCCGGGATGTGCATGACGATCACGGTGTCCGCCCGCCACTTGCCGGCGCTGTCGACCTGGGCGTCCGGATCCCGCGAGTCACTGCCCACGAGCAGGATGTTGAACGCGCCGTCGACAGTCTTGGCCGGCCGACCGCCGGTGATCGCCGAGAACGGATCGGTGCGGGCCAGGTCGCCGTCGAGGTTACGGGCGTAGAGCCAGCCGCCGACGCCGCCGAGCAACGCCAGCACGAGCACCACGACGCCGGTCACCAGGCCGATGCGCTTCCAGCGCGGCCGGGGGCGGCGACCCGGCCCGCCGGAACCGCCACCCGGGCCGCCGGGGTCGGTCGGCCCGCCCGGTCCGCCCGGCCCGCCGCGTCCGCCCGAGCGGGGTGCCTCGTCGTACGACGGGTACCAGCGGGTTTCCGTGGCGCGGGCACGCGCGGGTGCGCCACGGCCGGAGCCGGGAACCTGGGCGCGGCCCGCGCTCCGGTGCAGGGGGCGGTCCAGGGGTGCGCCGGCAGACGAGGTCGCTGACATGTCATCGAGGGTAGGTCGGCGGGTCCACCGCCGTCCTCAGGCGCGCACGGTATTCAGCCGGCGGACAGCGGGGATCAGTACCCTAGCCGCTCGCGGAAGTACTCGATCGTGCGTCGGAGGCCGTCTTCGGGCGCCACGGTCGGCTCGTATCCCAGCAGTTCGCGGGCGAGGGTCAGGTCGGGGCGCCGCATCTCCGGGTCGTCCGAGGCGCGAGTGATGTAGCTCACCTCGGACGTGCTTCCGGTGAGTGACACGATCGTCTCAGCCAGTTGCCGCATCGACAGCTCGTGCTCGGTGCCGCAGTTGATCGGGCCGGTCTGGGTCGAGTCGAGCAGCAACAGGATGCCCCGCACCAGATCGTCGACGTAGCAGATCGACCGGGTCTGGTTGCCGGTGCCGTGTACGGTGATCGGCTCGCCGCGCAGCGCCTGCGAGATGAAGGTCGGGATGGCCCGGCCGTCGTCCGGACGCATCCGCGGGCCGTACGTGTTGAAGATCCGCACGATCGCGGTGTCCGTGCCGCGGCTGCGGTGGTAGGCCATGGTGGCGGCCTCGGAGAAACGCTTCGCCTCGTCGTAGACGCTCCGGATACCGATCGGGTTGACGTTGCCCCAGTAGGTCTCGCGCTGCGGGTGCTCCTTCGGGTCCCCGTACGCCTCCGAGGTGGAGGCCATCAGGAACCGCGCGCCGTCGTCGGTGGCGCGCTCCAGCAGGGCCAGCGTCGCCACCGAGCCCACCCGGAGGATCTCCACCGGCAGCTTCTCGAAGTCGGTCGGGCTGGCCGGGGACGCCATGTGCAGGATCGCGTCGAACCGCTCGGTCATGGCCGGGTGGTGGGTGGGCAGGCCGTCGGAGATGTCCGCCTCGACGAGCGTGAACGTCGGCTCGTCGAGCAGGTGGGCCACGTTGTCCTTGGAACCGGTGACGAAGTTGTCGAGCACCACCACCGTGCAGCCGCGCTCGACGAGCCGGTCGACCAGGTGGGACGGGACGAAGCCGGCGCCGCCGGTGACAAGGATGCGGTGCCCGGACCCGAACCGGGGAGCGACGTTCATACCCGCCACCCTATACAGGTAAGGCGGGGCCCCCTGTTAACGCCTCCGGTAGAGGCGGGGGCCCCGCTTAACAGCTACCCGTCAGTGCGCGCCCGCACCGGTGAGCGAGCGCACCTCCAGTTCGGCGTACTTCTCGTCGTCGCTCTCCTTGGACAGGATCGTGCCGAGCCAGCCGCACAGGAAGCCGATCGGGATCGAGATGATGCCCGGGTTCGACAGCGGGAACCAGTGCCAGTCGTGGTCGGGGAACATGGCCGTCGGCGCCCCGGAGACGACCGGGGAGAAGAAGACAAGCGCCACGGCGGAGATCAGGCCGCCGTAGATCGCCCAGACCGCGCCCGAGGTGTTGAACCGCTTCCAGAACAGGCTGTAGAGGATCGCCGGCAGGTTGCCGGACGCGGCCACCGCGAACGCCAACGCGACCAGGAACGCCACGTTCAGGTTTTGCGCGAAGATCGACAGTACGATGGAGACGGCGCCGATCCCCAGCGCGGAGATCCGGGCGACGTTCACCTCCTGCCGCTCCGACGTCTGCCCCTTCTTGACGACGTTGGCGTAGAAGTCGTGCGCCAGGCTCGACGACGACGCCAGCGTCAAGCCGGCCACCACCGCGAGGATCGTGGCGAACGCGACCGCTGCGATGATCGCCAGTAGTGTCGCCCCGCCCAGGCTCCCGCCGAAGAAGTCCAACCCGAGCGCCTCGGCGAGCTGCGGCGCGGCCGTGTTGCCGGCCTTGTCCTGCGCGGTGATTGCCTGCCCGCCCACGATCGCCGCCGCGCCGAAGCCGAGGGCGAGGGTGAGCAGGTAGAACGCGCCGATGATGCCGATCGCCCAGAGCACGCTCTTACGGGCCGCCCGGGCGGTCGGCACGGTGTAGAAGCGGATCAGGATGTGCGGCAGGCCGGCGGTGCCGAGCACCAACGCGATGCCGAGCGAGAGCAGGTCCATCTTGCTGTAGAACGTCTTCAGCGCGTCGCCGGGTGTCTCCACGCCGTAGCGCAACCCGGGTTCGAGGAAGGCCGCTCCCTTGCCCGAGGCGTCGGCCGCGTCGCCGAGCAGCGAGGACAGGTTGAACTTGTACTTGGCGAGCACCAGCAGCGTCATCACCAGCGCGCCGGTCATCAGCAGGAACGCCTTGACGATCTGGACGTACGTGGTGCCCTTCATGCCGCCGACCGTCACGTAGATGATCATCAGCGCGCCGACCAGGATGATGGTGGCCACCTTGGCGGTGTCGGCGTCCATGCCGAGGAACGTGGTCCCCGGCTTGATGCCGAGCAGCAGCGCCACCAGGGCGCCGGCGCCGACCATCTGGGCCAGCAGGTAGAAGATCGACACGGTGATGGTGGAGACCGCCGCCGCGGTCCGGACCGGCCGCTGCCGCATCCGGAACGCCAGCACGTCCGCCATCGTGTACCGGCCGGAGTTGCGCAGCAGTTCGGCGACGAGCAGCAGCGCCACCAGCCAGGCGACCAGGAAGCCGATCGAGTACAGGAAGCCGTCGTACCCGTAGAGGGCGATGATGCCGGCGATGCCCAGGAAGGACGCCGCCGACATGTAGTCGCCGCCGATCGCCATGCCGTTCTGGAAGCCGGAGAAGGAGCGGCCACCGGCGTAGAAGTCGGTGGCGGTCTTGGTCTGCCGGCTGGCCCACACGGTGATCGCCAGCGTGATCGCCACGAAGATCAGGAACAGCGTGATGGTGAGGTTCCGGGCGGTGGTGCTGCCCGCCTCAGCCGCGAGAATCGTGTTCATGGTTCACCTCCCCCATCTCGGCGCGGATCCGGTCGGCGACCGGGTCGATCCGCCGGTTGGCGAACCGCGAGTAGAGCCAGGCGATGACGAACGTCGAGACGAACTGGAGCAGACCGAAGACCAGGGCGACGTTGATGTTGCCGATCAGCTTCGTGCCCATGAAACCCCGCGCGTACGCGGAGAGGATGACGTAGAGCGCGTACCACAGGAAGAACGCGACGGTCATCGGGAAGATGAAGCCGCGCAGCGTGCGCCGCAACCCGGCGAACTCGTCGGACCGCTGGACGGCTAGATACCGTTCCGCGGTCGACTCGGCGGGTGCGGACGCGGGTGTGTCCGTGGACATCTGTGGATCACCACCTTCGCAGGCGTGGGGGATTTCCGCGCACGTTAGGAGTGCACAACCCGCCGCGAAAGACCCGGACGGATCCCGGTCACCCGGTGCGCCCAACGGCGCCCCCGCTGCGCCCAGTGACCCAGATCACTCCGCTAACCGGTCCACCCACCCGCGATGATCATGAACTTGGCGGCGACAAATCGGACCACGGGCACCGTCAACTTCATGATCACGCGCGCTGAGCGTGCGGGCTAGTCGGTCAGGTCGTGGTAGCGGCCTCGGTAGTGCAGCAGGGGCGTGACGTCCTCGGTTAGGTCGACCGTCTCGATGATGGCCTCCACGAGCAGGCCCCAGCCGTACTCTCGGGCGGTGTCGAGGCGGCATCCGGCCCAGCCGCCCGCGTCCGTCGGCACCGGGCCGTAGGGTGTCCCGGTCCAGGCGTCCAGGGCGAACAGGCCGCCGGGCGAGGGAAACATGCCGGCGAAGCGGTCGGCGAGCTGCCGGTGGCGCGGGCCCAGCGGGGCGACCGCGAACCGCCCGGCCTCCTCGACCGCCGCCCACAGCTCCGACTCCGGGTCGACCAGGCCGAGCAGCCGGGCCGGCTCCCCCTCGGCCACGAGCGTGGAGGACACGGTGAGCCCGGCCGGGCCGGGCGCGGTCCAGAGCGTCACCGGGGCGGCCAGCCGGCCGCGCAGGCGGCGTACCGGCGAGCGATGCCCGGCCGGCACCGCGAACGGATCGGTGTGGTGGATCTCGGCTCCCGGCTCATGATTCACGTGAAACATTGTGCCGCCTGCGGTCCGGGCCCAGCCGAGGAAGCGCTCGTGCAGGTTCGTGGCGTCGTTGAGCTGCGTGTTCGCCTCGGCCAGCAGTGTGCCGAGGTGGAACAGCAACGCCGTCCGATCCTCCCGGAACTCACGCAGCAGCCCGAGCCGGGCCGGCTGACACGGCCAGTGTGCCCCGCACACCCGACACCGCCACGCCGGCCGCATCGGCAGGTGCGCCCGCCCCGGCCGGAGGTGCGCCTGTCCCGGCCAGATCTTGGAAGATTTGGGCCCCTCCAGGGGCATTTTCCTTCCAAGATCTGTTCGTTCGCTCCGCATCGGGTGCCTCCTGGGGAGAAGGGGGTCGCCCCGGCCGGGGGATGGCCGGGGCGACCCGTCGCAGGACCGACCGCCGGGTCGTGGCCTCCACCGGCCGGGCCGCGTGCCTCCACCCTGGACGTGGTCGCGCCGGCAGGGGAGGATGCCAGGGGTTACTACGGAGCGCGGTCGCGTACTTACCGGTGGGGTGAGGATGGACGTCGAGGTGTGGATCCGGGCGCTGAAGGCCGCCCGCGCCGGCGCGGACGTCTCGCAGGAGGCGCTGGCGGCCACCATCAGGTGGAGCCCGTCGACGGTCGCCGCCATCGAGACCGGCCGCCGCCGGCCCACGATGGAGTTCGCGATCGCCGCCGACCAGGCGCTCCGCACCGGCGGCCTCCTGGCCAGCCTGCTCAAGGAGCACGACGGCAACCGCTCCCCGTCCTGGTTCCTGCCCTGGCAGGGATATGAGGACCAGGCCGTGCTGCTGCGGAATTTCGAGCCCTGCGCCGTCCCCGGCCTGCTTCAAACCGAGGCTTACGCCCGAGCGATCTTCGAGGCGGGCCGCCTGTACCGGCAGGATCGAGTGGAGGAGTTGCTGGCGCTGCGGATGGCACGTCAGAAGGTGCTGGAGAAGGCCGCTCCGCCGGAGTGCGTCTTCATCATCGACGAGAGCGCGTTGCAGCGGTCCATCGGCGGGCCGGCGGTCATGAACGGTCAGTTCGGCCGGTTGCTCGAAGTGGCCGAGCATGCGCGGGTGCGCCTGCACGTCCTGCCGCTCGACATCGGCGCGCACCTCTCGTTGGGCGGCGGTTTCGCCATCGCCGAGTTGCCGGACGGCGAGCACATGCTCTGCCTCGACAATCCGGCCCGAGGACAGATCGCCGACCATCCGGAGTGGATTCGGGTGATGCTGCGGAAGTGGGAGATCCTGCTCGGGGAGGCGCTACCGGAGCGTGCCTCGCTCGATCTCATCCACAAGGTGAAGGTGACCCCATGAGTCAACCCGAATGGCGCAAGTCGACGCGGTCCGACAACGCCGGCAACTGTGTCGAGGTGGCGGGCAACCTGCCCGGGGTGGTGCTGGTGCGGGACAGCAAGGACCCGTCCGGCCCGGCCCTCGCCTTCACCCCGGACGCCTGGCGCTCCCTGGTCGCGCACCTCCACCGGGCGTCGCTCGACTGATCCGCCTACCCTGCGGGGCATGGCTCTCGTACCCCCGCAGAAGCTCGCCCAGGACCGCGTGATCACCGCGGACGCCATCCTCGGCGGTCAGGTCGACCTGCGCGCCTACCCGCACCGGCACCTGATGATCATCGCTCGGCACAAGTGGGGCAGCAGCGGCTTCCCGCCGCTCATGGAGGCGGTCGAGCACCTGTCGAACTACGGCTGGGAGCTGGTGAACGTGCTGAGCGTCGGCGACGGCCACCACGTCTACGCGGCCATGCGCCGCACGGCCTGACGGCCGCCGCACGGGCACGGCCGCCCGCACGGGCACGGCCGCCCGCACGGCCTGACGGCCGTCAGGAAGAGAGCGAGCGGCGGGCGGCGGCCAACACCTCGGGGTCGGCGCAGCCGGCCGCGTAACCGGCGATCCGGCGGCGGATGTCCCGGCCGAGCAGCCAGATGCCGACCCGCTCGGCCACCGGGCGCAGCAGGGCCGGCCGGCAGCGGAAGTTGTACCGCCAGGTCGCGACCGTGGTGCCCGGCTCCGGGCCGGGCGCGAAGCGCCAGCCGCCGCCGAACCGCTCGAAGAACCACGGCCCGCGCACCATCTTCATGCCCACGTTCGTCGGCGGCGCCCAGGAGACGTACTCGCTCACCATCGCCAGGCCGTGCCGGGAGCGGGTGAAGGTCTGCACGCCCCGGCCCGGCCTGGTCGCGCCGTCGAGGAAGTGCTGCTCGCGGACGAACGGGTCCCAGCGGTAGCGCACCGGGGCGACGGTCTGGGAGACGGCGAAGGCCACCTCCGGTGGGACCGGGACCGTGGTGACCGCCTCGACGACAGGCATCAGCGCCTCGGGGTGACCATCGACAGCAGCTCCGGCTGCCGGCGGTCGAGCGCGTCCCCGGCCAGGTACGCGCCGAGCATCGCCGCACCCACGCCGTATGCCAGGCCGACCGGCAGCGCCAGCCAGAGCCACACGTCGTCGAGCAGGGCCGCGGCCACCACCAACGGCACCGCGACAAGCGTCGACGACACCATGGAGAGCAGCGCGAGCAGGCTCTTCGCGATCCCCGACCCGGTGTTCATGGCGAACGGGTTGCTCGTCTCCGGCAGCGAGTAGGCGCCGAGCACCGAGATGAACCCGTTGATCGCCAGCCCGCAGCCGTACGCGCCGAACAGCCCGCCGGCCATCACGCCGAGCCATTCGGGCCGGCCGAGCGCAAGCGCCAGCACGACCGCGACCACGAGGAGGATCGGCACCACGTAGAGCGAGAACGCCACCATCCGGGCGCGCAACTCCACCCGCCCCGGCACGCCCGCGACCACGTTCGCCGCGTACGCGCTGCCGTCGAAGCCGAACTGGTTCGCGAGCGTCACCGACGCGAGCACCCCGACGACGATCATGGAAGTGCTGACCAGCACCGGGGAGGCGTCGGCGGTGGCCTCGCCGAACGCCGCCCCGCCCTCCACGACGAACCCGGCGCCACCGAGGTTGACCATCACCGGCACGAACACGCCCACCACGGCGACCGTGATCAGGTTGGCCCGCCGCCGGGCGTCCCGCCACCAGTAGCGGCACTCCCGGGCGACAAGCGCGCCGAACCGGTCCCGCCGGGTCCAGCCGACCGCGCGGGGGAAGAGCTGCGCGACCGCGCCGCCGACCACGCCGCGCGGGGTGCGTGCCGGCCCGGCGCTTGCCGCGCCGACCATCGCCGACTCCAGCGACCGCGACCACCAGAGCAGGAGTACGCCGATCGTCGCCACGCCGATCAGCAGCTTCACCACCGCCGCCCCGGCCCGGCCCTCGGCCACGTCGACGCCGGCCGTCCACGGCGCGCCGAACGGCGTCCAGCCGATCACCCGGGCCACCCCGGTCAGCCGGTCCCAGTCGGCCTGCTGCACGGCCGCGACCACGAACAACTGCAACGGCCCGAGCATGGCGGCCAGCACCGCGAGCAGTACGGCGGCCAGGTCGCGTACCCGGCGGGAGCGCAGCATGGTGGCGAACGCGCTTGTCAACGCGCGGGCCCCGGCCACGCACACGAGCACCCCGACGGCCACCCCGACCGCGCCGACAAGCGCGGCCGGCCAGCCGCCCAGCACGCCGGCGGTGACCACCAGCCCGGCCACCGTGAGCATCGTGGCCAGCGCCGGGACGCTCACCAGGGCGGCGGTGAGCAGGCCGGTGACCAGGGTGCGGCGGGAGAGCGGCAGCAACGCGAACCGGGCCGGATCAAGCGTCTCGTCCACGCCGAAGAAGACAAGCGGGAGCAGCAGCCAGCCGAGCGTCAGCACGCCCCCGCCGAACGCGGCGGCCATCAGCGCGTACCGGTCCTCGCCGGTCAGGCCCGGCGCGGCGAGCAGGAAGAACCCGGTCCCGGCGAACCAGAGCGCGAACAGCACACCCACCACGAACAACGCGACCCGCCACGCCTGGCCGCGGAAGTTGTTGCCGAGCACCCGCAACTTGAGCCGGACGAAGTGCCAGGGCGAGACGGTCCGGACCGGCCGCTCCGGCGCGGTCACCGGGACAGCCACGACAACTCCTCGCCGGTCGCGGTCCGGCCGCCGACGACCTCGACGAAGACCTCCTCCAGCGACCTGTCGCCGCGCACCTCGGTAAGCGTGCCCACCCGCTTGATCGTGCCGTCGGCCAGGATCGCCACGTGCGAGCAGATCCGCTCGACCACCTCCATCACGTGACTGGAGAAGACCACCGTGCCGCCGCCTGTCACGTACCGGTGCAGGATGTCCCGGATCAGCGCCGCCGAGACCGGGTCGACCGCCTCGAACGGCTCGTCGAGCACAAGCAGGCGCGGGCCGTGCAGCAGCGCGCAGGCCAGGCCGATCTTCTTCTTCATGCCGGCCGAGTAGTCGACCACCAGGGTACGGCCGGCGTCGGTGAGCGCCAGCACGTCGAGCAGCTCCGCCGCCCGCTTGTCGACCACCGCCGGGTCCATGCCGCGCAGCAGACCGTGGTACGCCAGCAGCTCCGCGCCGCTCAGCCGGTCGAAGAGGCGTACGCCGTCCGGCATCACGCCGAGCAGGCTCTTCGCGCGCACCGGATCGGCCCACACGTCGTACCCGAGCACCCGGGCCTCGCCGGCGTCGGGCCGCAGCAGGCCGACGGCCATGGAGAGGGTCGTGGTCTTGCCGGCCCCGTTCGGGCCGAGCAGGCCGTAGAACGAGCCGGTCGGCACGGCCAGGTCGACGCCGGCCACCGCGACCTTGGTGTCGAAGCGCTTGGCCAGGCCACGGAGATGCAGGGCCGGGTGCTGATCGGTCATGGTCCGACGGTAGCCCGCTCCGACCACCTCCTTAAAGTCGGAGCGATTCGGGGGTGTGCAGGCGGAGCATGGTGGTGCCGACGTCGCGGGGCAGGCGTCGCCGGCTGGCCACCGACACCACTACCATCACGGTGAACGCCAGCGGGACCGTCCACGCGGCCGGCTGGGTGGTGAGCGTCGCCGGCCAGCCGGTTAGCGGCGGACCGAGCACGGTGAGCAGCACCGCGCCGATCGCCGCGCCGCCGCCTACGAGCACCCCGGCGGCGGCGCCCAGGTCGGTCAGGCCGCGCCACCAGATGCCGAGCACCAGCAGCGGGCAGAAGCTGGACGCGGCGACCGCGAACGCCAACCCCACCACCTGCGACACGTCGAGCCCGGAGACGTTCAACGCGAGCACCGCCGGCACCGCGCCGGCGATCACCGTGGCGAGCCGGAAACCGCGTACCGAGCCGCGGCCGAGCACGTCCGTGGAGATCACCCCGGCCACGCTTGTGAGCAGGCCGGACGAGGTGGACAGGAAGGCCGCGAACGCCCCGGCGGCGACGAGCGCGGCGAGCAGCCGGCCGGTGGTGCCGTCGCCGAGCGCCGCGCCGGGCAGCAGCACCACCACGGCGTCGGTCTGACCTGTGACAAGCAGTTGCGGCGTATAGATCCGGCCCAGCACGCCGTAGATCGTGGGCAGCAGGTAGAAGACGCCGACCAGGGCCAGCACCACGAGCGTGGTGCGCCTGGCGGCGGCGCCGTCGGGGTTGGTGTAGAAGCGCACAAGCACGTGCGGCAACCCCATGGTGCCCAGGAACGTGGCCAGGATCAGCGAGTATGTCCCGAACAGGCTGCGGTCGTCGTCGCCCGCGGTGTCCGGCAGCAGCCACTCGGTGGCGCCGATCGCCGCGCCGGACACCTCCGGCACCGGGTCACCGGCGGCGAAGTCGAGGCGGTCGCCGGGGCGTACCTCCCGGATGTGGCCGTCGGGGAGGGTGAGGGTCGCGCGGTGCTCGACCACCACTGTGGTCGCGGTCCGGAACGCCGGCCCGTCGGGCGGCGTCACCGCCGGGCGGGCGTCGGCCTGCCACTGCAACGCCAGGAAGATCGCCGGTACGGCGAGCGCGGTGAGCTTCAGCCAGTATTGGAACGCCTGCACGAAGGTGATCGCCCGCATGCCGCCGAGCGCCACGTTCGCGGTCACCACCACGGCGACAAGCAGCGCGCCGACCGGGTAGGGCGAGCCGGTGAGCGTGGCGAGCGTCAGCCCGGCCCCCTGCAACTGCGGCACCAGGTAGAGCCAGCCGATGAAGATCACGAAGACGGTGGCGAGCGTGCGGAGCCGGCGCGACCCGAGCCGCACCTCGCAGAAGTCCGGCAGGGTGAACGCGCCGGAGCGGCGCAGCGGGGCGGCCACGAACAGCAGCAACGCCAGGTAGCCGGCGGCGAAGCCGACCGGATACCAGAGCACGTCCACGCCGTACTTGAGGATCAGCCCGGCCACGCCCAGGAAACTCGCCGCCGACAGGTATTCCCCGCCGATCGCCGCCGCGTTCCAGGTCGGGCTGACCGCCCGGGAGGCGACCAGGAAGTCGGAGGTGGTCCGGGCCAGTCGCAGCCCGTAGAAGCCGATGCCGACGGTGACCAGGGTGACCGCCACGATCGCCGGGACCACGTACCCGTTGGTCATCAGCGCTCCGGCCGCTGGACCAGGTCGACGAAGTCCTGCTCGTTGCGTTCCGCCAGCCGCACGTACGCCCAGCCGACCACGATCAGGAACGGGAAGGCGGCCACCCCGAGCAGCAGCCACGGCAGGTTGACCCCGAGCACGGTGACCCGCCCGACCGTCGGCGCGATGGCGAACAGCCACGGCAGCCCGCCCAGGCCGATCAGCACCAGCAGGCTCAGCCGCAGCGCGAGCGAGAGCTGGGCGCGCATCAGGCCCTGCACGAGCGTCTCGCCGACCCGGGTCTGCTGGGCCAGCTCGGAGCGGGTGCGGTCGGCCCGGCTGCTCGTCCGGGAGACCTCGGCCAGCACGATCCGGGTCCGCTGCGGCGCGCGGGGGCCGGGGACGGGGGCCGCCTCGACGGGCCGTCCGGCCGGCTGCGGTTCCTCGGCTGCGGTCATCTCCGGCAGTCTCGCCTGCTCGGCGCGAATGTCAAGCGCAGTGGGGGCAGCCCTGTGCACAACCTGTGGATAACATCGCGTGCCTGTGGACAACGCGGTGGATGAGCGCGGTGTGGTTGTGGAAACTCGGCTTCCTCGGTGCCGCCCGGAACCTTTCTCCCGGCCCACGAGTGGGACAGGTGAAGAGAGAGGAGGTGACGGTGCCCGACGATGATGTGATTGCCGAGCTGTACGCCGGCAGCTTCCGCCGGCTCGTCGTTCAGCTGTACGCGGTGACAGGTGACCTGCACGAGGCGCAGGAGGTGGTCCAGGAGGCGTTCACCCGCGCGCTGATGAGGCCCGGGCGGTTGGCCGGCCTGGACAAACCGGAGGCATGGCTGCGAAGAGTGGCGGTGAACGTGGCCCGGAGCAGGTATCGGCGCCGCCGGCTCCTGGACACACTGCTCCACCGCCTCGGCCCGCCGCCCGAGGTCGCGGACCGAGCACCCGAACACCTCGCCCTGCTCGCCGCGCTCCGGAAGCTGCCTCCGGGGCAGCGGCACGCGTTGGCCCTGCGTTACCTGGCCGACCTGCCGGTCGAGGAGGTCGCCACCACGCTCGGGGTGTCCCCCGGCACGGTCAAGTCCCGGCTCTCCCGCGGCCGGCGGGCCCTCGCCCGGCTGCTCGTCGACGTCGACCTGAGCGACGCCGCGCCAGATGTCACAGTCACCAGCCTCGGGAGGATCAATGTCGGAGCATGACCTGTCCGGCTTCGACGTCGGCACCGTCAGCCAGGCCGTTCGCCAGCCGCCGCTCGAAGAACTCCGGTCCAGGGCTCGCGCCCGCGTGCGGTCCCGGCGCCGGCAGCGCGGCGCGTTGGTGCTGGGGGTGGTGGCGGCACTGGCCGGTACGGCGCTGACCCCGGTCGCCGGAGGGCTCGGCGGCCGGCCCTCGGATCAGCCGGCCGGAGGACCGGCGCCGCAGGCCAGGGCTCAGCTCTTTCTCGTGGCGGACCGGTCGGTGGTCGGCGTCCGGGTCACCGATCTCGGCTGCCGGATCGACTTCACCAACACCCGGGACCTCGGGCGGAACTGGTCACCGTACCGCCGGGCGCGCTACGACGACGGGGCGTGCCGGGCGGGGAACGACCGGGTCCGGTCGACGGCTCGATACGTCCCGCTCAGCGCGCGTACCTATCTGGTGAGCGTCGACGGGCGGTCGTGGCTCTCCACCGACGAGGGACGGACGTGGCGGGACGGCGCCGACGCCATCGTCGCGGTGGATGCCTTCCCGGCCCACGCGCAGCCGGTCTCGTTCGCGGGGGCCCCGGGCGGGCTGCCCGAGCCGATGGCCGTCGACCCCGACACCGGCGCCGCCTACCGGCTGCGGTCCAAGATGCCTACCGACTCCCCGATGAACAGCCTGTACGCGAGTCCGGACGGGGTGCTGTGGGCCAGCTTCCGACCTTCGGACGTGGGTGAGCCCGCAGTGCTGGCCCGCAGCTCCGACCGCGGCGCCACCTGGGCGACGGTGTCGGCCCCGACCGGCGGCGCGGTGGCATCCGTGGCGGCCGGGAGCGGGCAGGTCGGCTACCTGCTGGCGGAGCCGTACTCGCCGACGGGTGGGCCGGCGTCGGCCGGCAGCACCGTCTCGATCATGCGAACCGGTGACGGCGGGCGCTCCTGGCAGTCGGTCGCGACCGATCTGCCGGCGGGCACGAACGGTGATCGCCACCTGGTGGTGGGCGGGGACGGCAGCCTGCTGATCGGCGACTGGGACGCCGACGGCAGGGCGTTCCTGTGGGTCAGCCACGACCAGGGCCGGCACTTCACCCGGGAGTGGGTGACCACCGGTGGTGGGGTGCTCAGTTGGGTGCCGGGACAGGTGCTGTTCGCGGATGCGGACGGCGCGGTGCTGACCACCGACGGACGGACGACCACCCGGCTGTCGGGCGCGGGGTGACCGCCGGTCGGGGCGGGGCACGAGGGTGTCCCGCCCCGGCACCCTCAGTCGAGGCCGACCCGGATCGGGTGGGCGGTGGCGGAGCCGAGCCAGGTGTGCGGGTTGCCGAACCAGCACCAGCCAAGCTTGGGCGCCCCCTGACTGATCCACAGCGCCGGCACCCGCAGGTCGCCGCAGCGGGAGCCGACGAGCGAGAAGCACCTGTTGCTGGCAAGCGCCTCCGGGCGCAGCGTGACGAAGGCCAGGCCCTCGTCGATGGTGATCGGGAGCCGGTCCCGCGTGGTCATGTCGGCGAGCGCGGCGGACGGCGTCACGTTCCGGTATTCCTCGCCGCGATCGACCTCGAAGAGCAGGTACGCCGGACCGGCCGGCACCTCCAGCTCCTTGATCGGGTGGAAGGTGGGCAGGTCGTCGGCGGGGAAGTTGCGGTCGAGCACGCCGGGCTTGCGTCTGCCGGCGAGCGTGGTGAGCGCGATCCGCTCCGGGACGGGCACCAGCTCCCGCGTGGTCACCAGCAGGAGCGGCACCCGGGCGTCGGTGGGGCCGGCCAGGCCGGCGGCTCCGCTGACCGCCGCGTCGCGCAGCGGCGTGAGCCGGGCGCGGAACGCCTCCTCGGCCAGGCCGGCGAGGGCGGGGTAACCGAGGTGCGCCAGGCGGTCGAGCTGGCGGTCGAATTCGGCGGCGGCGTCGAACTGGTCGTCGGACATGTGGTCCTCCACCCTGTCGTACGGTCTGCCGTACATTGTACGCCGCCGGGTCAGCGGCTCCAGTCCTGCTTGGCCGCCCGGACCAACTTGTCCTTCAACTCCCGGGTGTGCCGCCGGCTCACCGGCAGCTCGGACTCGTCGATCACCACCACGTAGCCGGAGTTGACCAGCCGCAGCTCGGCGATCAGCCGCAACTGCACCAGGTACGAGCGGTGGACCCGGACGAACCCGGCGTCCGCCCACCGCTCCGCGAGCGTCGCAAGCGAGACCCGGACCAGGTGCGACCCCTCCGCGGTGTGCAGCCGGGCGTAGTCGCCCTGCGCCTCCACCCAGCGCACCGACGAGCGGGGCAGCATCCGGGTGGTGCCGGCCAACTCGATCGGGATGGTCGGATCCTCCTCCGCCCGGGCCAGCGCGGCCGGATGCGACGGCACCACCCGCGAACCGATCACCCGGCGCAGCGACTCGGCCAGCCGCTCGGCCCGCACCGGCTTGCGGACGTAGTCCGTGGCGCCCAGGTCGAACGCGTCCGCCGCGCCGTCGTCGTACGCGGTGACGAACACGATCGCCGGCGGCCGGGCGAACCGGCGCAGCACCCGCGCCAGCTCCATGCCGTCCAACCCGGGCATCCGGATGTCGAGGAACACCACGTCCACGTCGTCGTCCCGCAGCACCCGCAGCGCCTCGGTCGCGTCGCCGGCCGTGTGCAGCCGGGCCACCCGGGGATCGGCGCGCAGGTGGTAGGCCAACTCGTCGAGGGCCGGCGGCTCGTCGTCCACCGCCAGCACCCGGAGGAAACCGGTCACGCTCACCCGGACACCCGGACGCCGGGGTGGAACTTCGGCACCCGCATGCTGACCTTCGTACCCGAGCCCAGGCCGGTCTCGACGACCAGGCCGAACCGGTCCCCGAAGGCCGACCGCAGCCGCTCGTCGACGTTGGAGAGGCCGACATGCTGCCCCGGGTCCTCGGCCGGGTCGCTGCCGGCGCCGGACACCTCGGCGATACCCGCGGTAAGCGTCGTCGGATCCATCCCCACCCCGTCGTCCTCAACCGTGATGTGACACTCGGCGCCCGCGTCCCGGGCCTCGATGCTCACCATGCCGGTGCCCGGCTTGCGGGACAACCCGTGCCGGACCGCGTTCTCCACGAGCGGCTGGAGGCAGAGGAACGGCAACGTCACAGGCAACACCTCGGGCGCGATCTGGAGGCGCACCTGGAGACGTTCGCCGAAGCGGGCCCGCTCGATGGTCAGGTAGCGGTCGATCGACCGCAACTCCTCGGCAAGCGTGGTGAACTCCCCGTGCGAGCGGAACGAGTACCTGGTGAACTCCGCGAACTCCAGGATCAACTCCCGCGCCCGGTCGGGGTCGGTCCGGACGAACGAGCCGATCGCGGTGAGCGCGTTGTAGATGAAGTGCGGGCTGATCTGGGCGCGCAACGCGCGCACCTCGGCGCGGGCCAGCCGCTCCCGCGACGAGTCCAGCTCGGCCAGGGCGAGCTGGTCACCCGCCCAGTGCGCGGTCTCAAGCGTCGCCTGCACCAGGCCCGGCGCCGGCCGCTCGTCGGCCACCGCCACCAACGCGCCCACCACCCGGCCGTCCGCGCCCAACGGCGCCACCACCGCGCCCCGGACCGGGCAGTCGACCAGGTCGCAGTGCAACTCCGACTCGTGCAGCACGGTGGAACGCCCGCTGTCGACCACCCGCCGGGCCGCCGCGACGAACTGGTCGCCGTGGTGCGCGCCGCGCCCGTCGATGGCCAGCAGCGCGTCCCGGTCCGTCAGCGCCAGGCCGACCGCGCCCACCAGGGCGCGCAGATGGCGTACGGCCTTCGCCGCGTCCGCCGCGCTCAGGCCGGCGCGCAGCGGCTCGGCGGCCAGGCCGGCGGTGTGCAGCACCTCGTAGGTGGCCCGCTGCGTCGCGGTGGCGATGCCCCGCCTGGCACGCAGCCGCAGCACCGCCCAGAGCGCCGCGGCCAACGCGGTGACCAGCGAGACGACGGCGAAGACCGCCGAGAGGTTGCCACCCACCCCGGAAGGTTAGTACGCGCCCTTGCGCGCCAGCACCACCCCGACGGTCCGCCACAGGATGCTCAGGTCGTACGTCAGTGACCAGTTGTCGACGTAGTAGAGGTCGAGCCGGACCGCCTCGTCCCAGGACAGGTCGGACCGGCCGGAAACCTGCCACAGCCCGGTCATGCCCGGGCGCACCAGCAGCCGGCGTCGCACGTCGCCCAGGAAGTCGCCGTCGTCGGCGGGCAGCGGGCGCGGCCCGACAAGCGACATCTCGCCCCAGAGCACGTTGATCAACTGGGGCAGCTCGTCAAGCGACGACGCCCGCAGGAAGCGACCCACCGGGAAGACCCGGGGATCCTGCTTCATCTTGAACAGCATGCCGTCGGTCTCGTTCCGATCCACCAGGCCGGCGAGTCGTTCCTCGGCGTCCACATACATGGTGCGGAACTTCCACACCCGGAACGTGCGCCCCTCGTGCCCCACCCGGGGCTGCCGGAAGAACACCGGCCCGGGGTCGGAGATCCGGATGGCGAGCGCGACCGCGGCGAAGAGCGGAGTGAGCAGCAGCAGCCCCAGACCGGCGGCGGCCCGGTCCATCAGGCTCTTGGCCAGCAACGCCGGCCCGGAGAGCGTCGGCTCCTCGACGTGCAGCAGCGGCAGGCCCTCGATCGGGCGGATGTGCACCCGGGGACCGGCGATGTCGGTGAGCTGCGGCGCGACCACCAGGTCGACGCCGGAGCCCTCCAGTTGCCAGGCCAGCCGGCGCAACTCGCCCGGCTCGGCGCTCGCCGAGCCGCAGACCGCGATGGTGTCGCCGCCGACCTCGCGGACGAGCGCCAGCACGTCGCGGCCGGCGTACACCGGCACCGGGGTCTGGAGGCCGCGGGCGGCGGCGTACCCGTCGGTGAGGTGGATCGCCACCGGCACCAGACCGACGCCGGGGTTGCGGGTGACGGTGGTGTAGACCTCCAGGCACTCCGGCAGCGTGCCGACAAGCACCATCCGGTGCCCGGCCTGCCCGATCCGGCGGCGCAGCGCGTGCAGGGCGCCCCGGGCGATCATCCGGCCGAGCAGGATCAGCATCATGGCGCCGAGCAGCGCGAAACCGACGGTCCATCGGGACAACGAGTAGGTCTTGGTGGCGAAGGCGATGAAGGAGACGGTGGCGGTGACCGCCACGCCGGCGCGGATCACCCGCTTGAACTCGTCCGGCCCGAGACCGAGGTAGCGCCGGTCGTAGGCCCGGTTGCCCCACAGGAACAGCATCCAGCCGAGCGGCATCAGCACGAACGCCACGGTGTAGAACCACACCTCGGGCGAATTGCGGAACCCGGAGTCGGCCTGCTCGAAGATCTGCACGGCCAGGAAGCTCGCGAGCGCCGCCGCGCCGAAGTCGAGCAGCAGCAGCAGCGCGATGTAGGGACGGTGCCAGCGGGAGACCCGGCGCCGGGCGCGGGCCCACGCCGACCGGGGTACGCCGTTGTGCGACGGCGGAGTCGGCGGCTGGATCTCAAAGCTGTCGACGTGCCGCACGCTCTTGCTCCGGCCTGTATCGGTTACCGGGCGCTGGAGGCTTGTCGTCACCTCAACCCATGTCCTCCCGCATGACCCGTGCCCTCACTCGCCGTGAGGAACCGGGTCGCTCACCGTCCCAGTCTCCCACGCGCTCGCCGAAGATCTGGCCGGCTCCGCGTCAGATGTGAAGCCGGGGACCGAGCCACTATACCGATGGATGACGGCTCGGGTAGAGCCGCGGGATGGGACCTTCCGCGATCCCCGGACGATTCCGCTCAGTAACCGACGAGGTTGGTTACTCAGCGTACGAGGCGGGATAACCTTCGGTCAGCCAGCGGCTTACCACCGGTCTGACAGGTCGGGCAGTATTGCAGGCTCGAATCGGCGAACGAGACCTCACGCACCGTGTCGCCGCAGACCGGACAGGGCAGGCCCTTCCGGGCGTGCACCTTCAAGCCCGAACGCTTCTCGCCCTTCAGCTCCGCGGCCCGCTGCCCCATCGACCGCCGGACCGCGTCGCCGAGCACCGTCCGGGTCGCCGCGTGCAGGCCGGCGAGCTGGTCGTCGGTGAGCCGGTCGGTGATCGCGAACGGGGAGAGCCGCGCCGCGTGCAGGATCTCGTCCGAGTAGGCGTTGCCGACCCCTGCCAGCACCGCCTGGTCGGTCAACACGCCCTTGACCTGACCCCGGCGACTGCGCAGCCGCTCGCAGAAGGTGGGCAGGTCGGCCGCCAGCGCATCCGGGCCCAGCTTCGACACGCCGGGCACCTGGGTCGGGTCGGTGACCAGGTAGGCGGCAAGCTTCTTCTGGGTGCCGGCCTCGGTCAGGTCGAAGCCGGAGCCGTCGTCGAGGCGTACCCGCACCGCGATCGGACCCTTGCCGGGCCGCAGCGGGACCGTGGCGGGAAACGCCTCCCGGTAGTGCAGCCAGCCCGCCCGGGCCAGGTGGACCACCAGGTGCAGGTCGTCACCGAACCGGACATCCAGGAACTTCCCGTGCCGGCCCGCGCCGGTGACCGTCCGGCCCGCGACCGCGCCCGGCGGCGGATCGTACGTCTTCAGCGCGTTGATCGCGGCCACCTCGAACCGCTCGACCCGCCGGCCCACCGCCCGCTCACGCAGGTAACCGGCGAGCGCTTCCACCTCCGGTAGTTCAGGCACGGGACAACGGTAGCCTTCTTTCCCGTGAGAATCGTGGTGGCACACAACCGGTACCGGGAAGCGCAGCCCTCCGGTGAGAACACCATCGTCGACGCGGAGATCGCCCAGCTCACCGCCGCGGGCGTGGAGGTGCTGCCGTTCCTGCGCAGCTCCGACGAGATCCCCTCGATGTCCAAGGCGGCCAAGGCGCTGCTGCCGATCTCGCCGATCTGGGCCCCGAAGGCCCAGCACGACCTCGACCGCCTGCTCGCCGAGCACCGGCCGGACGCGCTGCACCTGCACAACCCGTACCCTCTGCTCTCGCCCTGGGTGGTGCGGACCGCGCACAAGCGGGGCGTGCCGGTGGTGCAGACGGTGCACAACTACCGGCAGGTCTGCTCCTCCGGCCTCTACTTCCGCGACGGCGTGATCTGCCAGGACTGCCGAGGTCGCGCGTTCGGCGTGCCGGCGATCGTGCACAGGTGCTACCGCGACTCCCGGGCACAGAGCGCGCTGATGGCCACCACCCTCGCCGTGCACCGCCCCACCTGGCGGTCGGTGGACCGCTACATCGCGCTCACCACGGCGGTCGCCGACCACCTGCGGGACTACGGCATCCCGGACGAGCGGATCGTGGTCAAGCCCAACGCGGTGCCGGACCCGGGCACGCCCGCGCCGCCCGGCAACGGCTTCCTGTTCATGGGCCGGCTCAGCCCGGAAAAGGGGCTGGACCTGCTGCTCTCGGCGTGGCGACGGCACCCGGTGGGCGCGCTCGGCCCGCTGCGCATCGCCGGCGACGGCGAGCTGCGCCCGCTTGCCGAGGCAGCCGCCGCCGAGCGGCCCGACGTGCTCTACCTGGGCCAGCTCGACCGGCCCGGGGTACGCGCCGCGCTCGCCGACAGCGCCGTGGTGCTTGCCACCTCGACCTGGCACGACGTGCTGCCCACCGTGATCATCGAGGCGCTTGCCGCCGGCCGGCCGGTGCTCGGCACCGCGCTCGGCGGCATCCCGTACCTGGTCGGCGCGGACACCCCCCGCGAGCCCGCCGGCACCGGCCCGGCCGAGGTGGCCACCGCCGCGCCCGGCGACGGTCGGGTCCCGCTGCCGACCGGCGTGCAGCGCGGCGAGGCCGGCTGGGTGGTGGCGCCGGAGGTCGAGGCGCTTGCCGCCGCACTGCCGCTGGCCGGCGCTGAGGCGGCGGTATTGGCTGGCGCGGCCCGCACCCGCTACGAGCGCACGTTCCACCCCGACGTGATCACCAAGCGCCTGCTGGACGTGTACGCCTCCCTCACCTGACCCTCGCCCGCGCGGTGCCAGCCTGCGAGGTTTGCCGCCCGCTGGACCCCGACCAGCTAGCGGTTGAAGAGCTGCTGTCGTTCACGAACCGCCGGATTGTTTGGCGGTGCGGATGACGTTGCGGGCTGCGGTCGCCACCGCACAGTCCGCGATCCGGCAGACCCGGCAGCGGCCGTCCGAGTCGGACCGGTGGTCACGGAGGATCGCTCGGGCGGTGAGGATCAGCCGGTTGCGGATCTGAGCCAACGACAGGAACGGCCCGGTCATGCTCAGCTCACCCCGAGGGCGGCGGCGAGTCGGATGATCGTGGCGGGAGCACGCGGGTCGCGGGCCACCTGGGCGAGCACCTCCCGGGCGGCGGGCCGGTGGCGTACCTCAGCGGGTGCCATCCGATCCGCGTCGACAAGCACCCGGCCGGCGCCGGCCGGGTCGTCGGCCTGGAGGTAGGCGCGGGCCGCGTCGACCAGATGTGCCGCGCGGTGCTCCAGCGGTAGCCACCGCCAAGCGTCCCGCTCGGTCGTCCGCTCGTGCCAGAGGATTGCCTCCCTCGCGTCGCCCAGGTCGAGCGCTGCGACACCACGGGCCAGGTCGACCGCCGTCGGCCCGAACGCGGTCCGGTGATGGTCGTGTCCCTCGCCGACCTGTGCGGCCATGCCGGCGGCCTCGTCGATGAGGTCGGCGGCGGCCCGGTCGTCGCCCCGGCGGGCCGCCGCGAGCGCGGCCTGCACGAGCAACGTGCCGCACAACGACAACCCGCCAGGGGAGCCGTCCTCGGGGGCGATCCGGTATGCCGCCGCCAACGTGGCGGACTGCGCCTCCCGCGCCCGCCCCGACGCGCGGAACACCTGCCCGAGCTGCACCGCGGCTGCGGCCACCAAGACCGGATCGCCGGTCGCGGCAGCCATGGCGCGGTCCGCGGCCAGCCAGCCCAACTCGACCTCGCCGAGCTTCACCAGCAGTGAGGAGGTGAGCCGGTACACCTCCACCAGCAGCGGATGCCCCCACCCGTCGACATGCCGCACGCCGGCCAGCACCCCCGGCAGGGCGGCGATCACCTGCGGATACCGGGCATGCTGAAACATCACCCAGGCATGCTCGACGTCCCGGGCCAACCGGTCCGCCGGCAGCACCGGGCGGCGACCCAACGGCCCGATGTCGTACGCCGAAAGGGCCGCCCGGATCCGCTCCACGCCCTCGGCCCGCTCGGTGATCGCAGCAGGTTGCGCATCCCGGCCGAGCAACACGGCGGTGTCGATCCTCAGGACGGCGGCGATGTCCCGCAACGTCGACACCTTGTCCAGGGACCTGACACCCCGCTCGACCTTGTCGACCCAGGACTTCGACCGCCCGAGCCGATCGGCGAACACCTGCTGCGACAACTTTCGTCGCCCCCGCCAGTAGGCCACGCGCCGGCCGATCGGCAGCAGCTCACTTCTGGTCACGCTGCCACCGCCGGTCCGGGACCGCCCGAGTGGTTTCCTCGGCGGGTATCCGCTCCGCCTCGGCCTGGGCGAGAAGCCGCTGTCGTGCGGCCTCCCGTTCCGCTGCCTGAATCTGCTCGCCCCGGTCCTCGCGCTCGGACTTCCGCCGCCTCGTCACGACCAGCCCTCCGCGCGCTGCTGCCCAGCGAGGGGCAGGGAGCGCAGCAGGCCGGGGCGCATCGGGGTCATTCCGTGTCGAGCCATGGACCCTCCTTGAAGGTTACTCCGGTTACCTAAATTAGAAGTCCAGAAAAGTAGGCTAGCGAAATGTTCCTGATTTGGGAACTCACGGCGTGTCGTCCGATCGGCGGTCGGAGGAGCGGCATACTCGCCGCATGGTCACCCCGACGATCCAGAGGCGTCGTCTCGGCAACGCCCTCAAACGGGCCCGCGAGGCGGCAGGCAAGACCCAGGAAGAGGCCGCCGAAGTCATCGATTCGGCGTCGAGCAAGGTCAGTCGGCTGGAGTTGGGTCAGTCCGGGATCCGGCTGACCGACTTGAAGCTGCTGCTCGACTACTACGGCGTGACAGGCGAGGAGGCTGAGCCGCTACGGGACCTTGCCCGCGCCGGACGGCAGCGGGGGCGGTGGAGCGGGTACCGGAATGTCGTGCCGGACTGGTTCCGGCAGTACCTCGACCTGGAGGCGGACGCGGCGGAGATCCGCTGGTACCAATCCGAGGTCATCCCCGGCATCCTCCAGATCGAGCCCTACATCCGAGCGATCATCGAAGGCGAGGACGTTGGGGCGCAGACCGCAGTGCGCCTCGAACGACAAAAGGTCATTGATCGCCCGGACGGGCCGGAGCTCAGCTTCATCCTGAGCGAGTCGGCGCTGCGGCGCGACCTCGGTGATCGGGGAGCAATGCGGGAGCAGCTATCCCATATCGCTGCTCTTGCCAACCTTCCAAACGTGACAATCCAGGTCTTTACACTGGATGCCGAGACGTACGTGACAGCCTCGTACAACTTTATCCTCCTCCGCTTCGGGGAAGAGGTCGCCTCTGATGTCGTCTACCTGGAGACGTTCACCGACGCGGATTACCTCGACAGTCCCGAATCGCTCCGGTCCTACAATCGGCTGTGGGGCCGCCTTCAAGCTGCGGCCCTCGGGCCGGCGGAGTCCCGCCGGCTCATTCTGCGGATCGCGGACGAGATGAAGTAGAGGCTGACATGTCGAACCCGGACCTCGCCAGCGTGGTGTGGCGCAAGTCCACCCGCAGCGACTCCAACGGCGGCGCATGCGTCGAGGTGGCCGACCTCCGCGACGGGGTGGCCGTTCGAGACAGCAAGGACAAGACCGGCCCAACGCTGGACTTCGACGCCCGGGGATGGCGTACCTTCATCGACTCCCTCAAGACTAACTAGCGCTGCCTCTCCGTAACTGGATGAGGCAGCAAAACGTCCCGGCTCCCGTCTCGGAGCCGGGGCGTCGCTGTTGGCTCACCAGGATCCCGATCGACCGGCCCGCGCGAGGTGAGTCGTTGGCGACATCAAGTTTGTAGCGGTCTCGGCATAATCCTGTCCCCGGCTGCCCAAGCACGGCGCACGGCTACCTGACCGCTGGTGATCCCGCCGACTCCGTCAGCTTCTGTACGAGCTTCCACACGCCGGTCGACGGGTTCGACGATGGCGGGCTCCCGTTTCTTTCATGCTGCTTGTCGAGTGCCATCGCTCGGTGGATCGCATCCGCCTGGCGACCGTGCAGCTTTTTGCAATCCAGGCTCTTGTCGTACCCGGGCTGGTGCTGGCGAATGATCGACCTGAGGTCGCCCGCGCTCATGTAGCGCGTGCAGGGATCGAAGTGGAGCGCGGGCCAGATCTCGAAGCAGGGGTTGGAGATCGCCATGTTCACTCCTTCGCGCATGGCGAGTTCGATGGCGGCCTCCAGCCGGCGATGCTCGTCGACGTCGCAGATGCACCAGACCGAGTCGTAGCGCAACCAGTCATCGCCGGCTCGTTTGGCCTGCCGTGAGGAATCCCGCAGCATGCGGCACGCTTCCCTGACGAGGTTGAGCGGCTCGCCCGAGTCTCGGGAGATCTCGATCGTCACCAGTGTGCCGCGCAACTCCTTGCGTAGGTGTTCGAAGTACTCCCGCTCGGTGACATCTCCCTCGCAGAGCAGAAGGAAGCGCTGCCTGACCTCGCGGTTTCCTCTGCGTCTCTGGAGGCTGTATGCCGACGTTGGCCTACGCGGAGGCAAGCGCTTCGCCTTCCGGCCGGACGAGTGCGGATCGGGCCAGGTCGCGGTCGACGAACGGGACCGCTCCGTAACGCCCCTGGAGGTATCCGCGTTCCAGGTTCTCCGACTTGCGAGGCCGGAACTCCGTCAGCGGATACAGGCGGGTCGCCCCGTCCTTTCCCTTCTCCGTCAGCCACACCTCGTGGCGTCGCAGTGGCGCATCGCCCAGGAGGGATCCCATGAGAGAGGGGTCGTGGGTGTTGAAGATGAGCTGGGCGCCCTGTGTGTTCAGGCGCGGGTCGTGGAAGATGCGGATCACCTCGCCGCTGAGCCGCGGGTGCAGACTGGCATCCAACTCGTCCACCAGGAGCAGCGTCCCTCTTTCGAGGGCTCGCATGATGGGGCCGATCAGCCCGAGCCACGCCCTGGTCCCCATCGACTCGTCATCGAGATCGAGGAACGCCGCCTCGCCGTCTCCGATGCGGTGGGCAAGCTGAGTCCCCTGAGCGATCTCCGACCAGTCGACCTCATCCGGCTCGGCATCCGGGTTCAACGCCTGCACGAGTGTCTTGAACCGGCTCTTCAGCTCCTCGTCGACCTCATGGCTGACGATCCGTAGATCAGAGATGCCCAGGTCTGCGAAACGCAGAAGGTCGAGGATCGCGGCCTTCTTCTGTTCGTTCCGCACCTGCGCGACCGTGTACCTGACGTGTGCCTCACGGTCGCCGGGGGTGGCCCTCTCGACTTTGGTGTCGAACCAGTTGGCCAGCTCGGTCAGTTGTTGGCTGTTGTTGGCGGCTGCGGCGGAGAGGAAGAGGCTGTTGCCCCGGGTCAGGTCCGCGATGAGTTGGGGCCGGCCGCGTAGCGCGCGACCGAACCGGAACTCCTTCTCTCTGTTGACGTCGCGATCGAACAACAGCCGGGGTCGGCCCTTGGGAAAAACATAGAGCCATTCCTCGATGATTCTGTCGTGATCGAATCTGAAGCCGTACTGGTGTCGTTCGCCGTCGAGTAGGACCTCCGCCTCGAACATCACCGGCAAGGAGTTGTGCGGGCTGGCGAAGAAGGGCGAGTAGGGGATCTTGGACGACGGCTTCCATGACTGATGGGAGTTGGAAACCATGCTCGCCATCGACCACATCGCCCGCAGCACGTTGGTCTTTCCGGACGCGTTCGACCCGTAGACGGCGGCGATCGAGCCCAGCCGGATGTCGCCGTGTCCGGCCATCGGAGTGGTGACGTCGTCGGCTTCCACCCAGGACGGGACGACAGCGGACACTTCGGCTAGATCGCGGAGCGATCGGTAGTTCTCCGCGCGGAAGGTGATCAGCATGCTGCCTCCTGAGCTGGCGTACCTGCTGCGCCTTCAGCCGCTTTCACAACCAAAGTATGCGCGAAGAGCCGTGAGGGTGCACCAACGACGTCTGAGTTGCAACCTGACGAACGATCGTCGGTGCCGATCGGTGACAGGCCGCGCCGCCCCGCCCGGCGGCGTTAAGAAGGGGCCCCACCTATACCGAAAGCGTTAACCGGGGCCCCCGCCTTACATCGCGGCGCGGGCGGAGAAGGCGATGCTCGCGAGCAGGAAGCCGCCGTTGACCACCGTGAACGCCACCATCACCCAGAACGCCAGCGCGGGCGCGAACACCAGCACCAACCCGGCCAGGAAGATCACCGCGCCGTAGTCGCGGACCAGCTTCACCACCCGGACCGGGAACGACGTGGAGGTGACCATGCTCGCCGCGTTCGGGCCGGACTGCATCACCGACGTCACCAGGTTGACCATCCAGGTGCCGGCGAAGACCGCCACCAGCCACACCGGCGTGGACGGGCGCTGCGCCACCGCCGTGGCGGACAGCGCAGCCACCAACGCGATCTGGGCGGCCACGTCGCAGAGCACGTCGATCCGGGCGCCGGCCGCGCTGCCCTGCCCGGTCACCCGGGCGAGCTGCCCGTCGGCGCAGTCCAGCGCGTACGCGATCTGCCAGCCGACCAGGGCGACCGTGCCGACCACCCAGGCCGGCACGGTGCCGGCGGCCACGTCGTCGGCGAGCGCCACCACGGTCACCGAGGCGGCCAGCCCCAGCACCAGGTTGGCAAGCGTCAACGCGGTCGGGCGCAGCCCCAGTCGCTCGGCGACGAGCGCGAACGCCGCCCCGATCCACTGGCTGATCGACTCGCTGAACAGGCCGCCGCCCCGGTTGACCCGGTGGAAGTCGGCGACGGTGGGACGGGGCTCAGCCAAGGTGGTCGCGGAGGGCACCGGCGTAGTCTGCCAGCCGCTCCCGGGTCTCGGAAGCCGACATCGCCAGGTGTTCGAGGATGGTGTAGCGGTCCGGTCGGGTGGCCGGCGCGAACTGCACCGCCTCGACGAACTGGTGGTCGGTCAGGTTCACCTCGGCCGGCAGCCGGGGCAGCCCGTGGCGGGCCAGGCAGGCGGACATCTCGGCGAACCGGCGCTCGTCGCCGCGCAGGAACGTGCAGAACAACGCGCCCAGCCCGGCAAGCTCGCCGTGCGAGGCGGTGCCGGGGAAGAGCGCGTCGATCGCGTGCATGATCTCGTGGCAGCCGCCGCTCGACGGACGGCTGGTGCCGCAGACCGCCATCGCCAGGCCGCTGGAGATCAGCGCCTCGGCCAGCACCGTGACGAACGCGTCGTCGGTCATGTCGCCCGGGTGGTTGAGCACCGCCTCGGCGCCTGCCCGGGCCAGCGAGGCGGCCAGCCCGTCGACCGGCTCGCCGCGTACCTGGCGGGCCAGCTCCCAGTCGGCGAGCGCGCTGATGTTGCTGACCACGTCGCCGATGCCGGCGCGGTTGTGCCGCTCCGGCCCGGCCTCCACGAAGTCCAGGTCGACGATCACCGCGATCGGTATGTGCACCCCGTAGGAGCCCTTCAGGCCCTCGGTGATCAGGCTGGCCACCGGCGAGGCGATCCCGTCGTTGGCGAGCGCGGTCGCCACCGTCACCATCGGCAGCCCGCGCCGGGTCGCCGCGTACTTCGCCACGTCGATGGTCTTCCCGCCGCCGATGCCGACCACCGCGTCGTACGACCGGGCGCGCAGCTTGCCGCCCAACTCGTCGGCGGCGTCCAGGGTGCCCCCGGCGACGGTGAACACGTCCGCCGACCGCAGCGACGGCCGGATCAGCTCGGCGATCTTCTCGCCCTGCCCCGGCCCGACCACGACGGCGACGTCACCGCCGGCCGAGATCCGGCCGTCGGACAGGATCGACGCCAGGTCCGCCACCGCACCCCGCCGCACGTCGATGTGCAGCGGGGTGAGGACGCTACGGGCTAGTAGCGGCACGCGATCTCCCGTGCCCGGGCCAGGTCGTCGTGGTTGTCGACCTCGACCCAGGAGACGTCACCGATCGGGGCCGCCCGCACCTCGCCGCCCCGGTCGGCGAACTCCTGGTAGCCGTCCTCGTAGTAGAGGTTCGGGTCACGCCGCCAGGTCGCCTCCAGCGCGTCGGCGAGCGCGTCGGCCACCTGCGGCTCGATGAGCGTCGCGCCGATGTACTCGCCGTACGCCTCGCCCGGGTCCATCAGCTTGGTGATCCGGGTGAGCTGGCCGGCGGCGTCGAAGGTGGTCTTCATCTCCTCCTCGGCCAGCGGCTTGAGCGTGTCCACGGCCAGCAGGACGCCCGGCCCACGCTCGGCCAGCAGCGTCTTCTCCACGCTCACCGGGTGCACGGTGTCGCCGTTGACGAGCAGCACGCCCCGGGAGAAGTGCTCCCGGGCCAGCCAGAGCGAGTAGGCGTTGTTCCACTCCTCGGCCTTGTCGTTGTCGACGAGGGTGAGCGTGACGCCGTACTTCTCCGCCAGGGCGGCCTGGCGTTCGCGGATCGCGTCGGCCGCGTAGCCGACCACGATCACGACCTCGGTCAGCCCCACCGCGGCGAGGTTGCGCAACGCGATGTCGAGGATGGTGATCTCCCCGTCGACCGGCACCAGGGCCTTGGGCAGGGTGTCCGTGTACGGCCGCAGCCGGCGCCCCGCACCCGCGGCGAGCACCATCCCGATCATGCCGACACGCTCCTCTTCTCGACCGATTCCACGAGGCGAGGATAACGTCGGCGGCCCGGCTGCCCGGGTGCAGCCCGTGATCGCCCTACAGTCCGATCGACCGCAGCGCGGCGAAGCCGTCCGCCACGATCCGCCGGATCATCCCGTCGTTCACGTCCCGGTGCTCGTCGAGCAGGGCGATGTCCCGCTCCGCAAGCCAGCGGAACTCAGTGTGCTCGGTCGGCTCCAGGCGGGGCCGGCTCAGGTCGCCGTCCACCCGGACCAGGAAGTCGGTCTCCACCCGGGTCAGCCCGTCGTCAGCGGTGTAGCGGTATTCGCCGACCAGGCCCAGCACGTGCGACACCGCCCAACCGGTCTCCTCGGTGACCTCCCGGCGCAGCGCGTCGTCGATCTCCTCACCCGGCTCCAGGTGGCCGCCCGCGATGTCCCAGCAGTTGGGGAAGAGGCGTCGCCCGGGGGCGCGGCGCTGCACGAAGATGCGGCAGTCGTCGTCGACTATCAGCGCGCCGGCGCAGCGGAGGGGGTCGGTGGGCACCCTCCGACAGTAGCCATCCGCGCCGTCGGCGGGCGATGCCCCTTCTTGTCCCGGTACGCATCGATGGCGCACCATGTCCGTACCCAGTCGCCGTCCCACAGGAGTGATGTGTGATGCAGGTACGGGAAGCGATGTCCAACGAGGTTCTCGTGGTCGGCCCGGAGCACACGCTCCGCCAGGCGGCCCGGATGATGTCGGCCCGCGGTGTCGGGTCGGCGGTCGTGATCGACCCGGACTCCGAGGGGGTCGGGATCATGACCGAACGCGACGTGTTGAAGGCGATCGGAGCCGGGCTCGACCCGGACGTCGAGCGTACCGGCGCCCACCTGACCTGGGACGTCGTCTACGCCGGCCCGGACTGGACCGTCGAGGAGGCGGCGGCGGCGATGGCCCGGGGCGGCTTCCGCCACCTGGTGGTGCTCGACGGCCGGGAGGTGGCCGGCGTGATCTCGGTGCGGGACCTGATGCGGGTGTGGGCGCGGCAGCACGCCCCGACCCAGGTCTGAACGGGCGATGGCCCGGCCGATACCGGCCGGGCCATCGTCGTGCGGTGTGTCGCGGTCGTGCCCGCCCCGTCAGGGGCCGACGAAGACCGCGGTGCCGCGCCAGTCCACGTCGTCGACGCTCGGACCGCTGAGCACCGTGGCGGTGCCGGTCGGCGCGCCGTCCGACCACGCCGTCGAGGACAGGCTGCCGTTGCTCCGGGAGACGACGTAGAGCTTGTCGCCGTCCAGGATCAGGCCGCCCGCGTCGGCGAAGGTGGTGGTCCCGGCGACCGTGTTCCGCTCGGCGCCGACGGTGCCGGTGTCCGGTGCGAACCCACGCCAGAACAGGGTGCGCTGGCCGGCGAGCGTGTAGTAGACCCGGCCCTTGGAGTAGACCATGGCCGTCACGTTCGGCAGTTCGGCGGAGAAGTTGACGGTCATGCCCGCGTACGTCGAGCCCTCGGGCGCGGAACCGGTCTCGATCAGGTCCCACTTCTCGTCGTGGTACGGGTCCAGCTTCTTCGGGGTGCCGAACTCGGTGCCGTCGAACGAGCGCTTGTAGAGGTCGCCGCCGACGCCGTAGAACAGGTCACCGCCGACCCAGAACGCGCCCTTGACGCCCGACCAGCGGGTGTCGTCCGGGTTGGGCACCGACATCGCGGTGCCGACGTTGCTCGCGCCGTCGTACGACCGCTTGGTGATGCTGTCGACAGTGGTGGCCGGCGGCACCGGCGGCAGCTTGACGATCTCGATGCCCTGCACCAGCGGGTTCTCCAGGACCCGACCGAAGTCGATGTCGATGTTGCCGTCGCTGGTGACCGCGAAGGCGCGCATGGTGCCCCGGTTGGTGGCGCCGATCGCGGCGATCGGGTCGAAGTTGCTCAGCTTCTGCACGCCGTCGATGCTGACGTTGAACTTGCGCTTCCCGGCGGTGGAGGTCCCGTTGTAGCGGTTGGCGAGATAGAGCCGCACCTGCACCGGGGTGCCGGCCGGAACCGGGAAGTCCCACTGCATGTCCGGTGCGGGCGCCTCGTCCCAGCGCTCGCTGTTGAACACCTCGACCGGCGTGCCCGCCGGGACGGTGGCGTCGAGCGAGGCGTTCGTGGTGTACGTCAGGACCTGGCTGCCGGCGTTGTGGTGGGTGCTCGGCGCGGTCGGAGTGTCACCGGCCCAGGCCGGCCCGCTCGGAGCGGCCAGCTCGGCGCCGCCCGCGTTGACCCGGTAGAGCACGTCCGAGGCATCAGGCGTCGGCGCGGTCTTGACGATCTCGATGCCCTGGATCAGCGGATTCTCCAGCTCACGGCCGAAGTCGATGTCGACCACGCCGTCGCTTACCACCGAGAAGGACTGCATCGTGCCGCGGTCGGTGCCACCGGCGACGGCGACCGGGTCGAAGTCGTTCAGCTTGAGCACGCCGTCGATGCTGACGTCGAACTTGCGCTTGCCGACCGTGCCCGTCCGGGAGTAGCGGTTGGCCAGGTAGAGGCGGACGTCGACCCGGGTGCCGGCCGCGACCGGGATGTCCCACTGCATGTCCGGCGCGGCGGCTTCGTCCCACCGCTCGCTGTTGAACAGCGTCGTCGGGGTGCTCGCCGGGACGGTGGCGTCGAACGTGGCGTTCGTGGTGTACGTCGACACGCTGTTGCCGCTGTTGTGGTGCGGGCTGGGCGCGGTAGTGCTGTCGGCGGCCCAGTCCGGCCCGCCGTCGGTCGCCGGGATGGCCGGACCACCGGCGTTGACCCGGTAGAGCACCTCGGTCTGCGCTGCCCGACCGGCCTGGTAGATGTCGCCGGGCAGGCCCTTCGTGCTTGTCGAGTGCGGCGCGTTGCCGCCGTCGAGCGGGAAGAACGCCAGCCGCTTCCGCTGGTATTCGCGGTTGCCGATGTATTCCTGGTCGCTGCCCAGCCAGAGGCCCTGCGGCGTCACAAGCATCTCGGTGACGCCGTAGCCGCGCGGGTGCCGGCCCGGGTTCCAGGACAGCGGCAGGCCGCTGGCCGGGTCGAGGGCCGCGATGCTGGCCCGGGGCACCGCGCCCGGCCCGGCCTTGTCGCGGCCGAGCGGGTTGTTCGACCAGCGGAAGTGACCGCCGACGTAGACGGCCTTCTCGCTGATGCCGACGGAGAGGAAAGTGTCGCCGCCGCTGAAGTTGGTCCAGGTCGGCTTCTGGCCGGCGCCTGTGGCGTCGGTCTCCCAGCGGGCCGCCGAGTCGCAGAGCGTGCCCGGGAAGGAGGCGCCTGTGGTGCCCACCACGAAGTACTTGCCGTCCGGCGAGAACTGCACGTCGCGCACCCACGAGTCGAACGCGCTGTACTTGCAGGCGCCCGAGTAGCTGTCGGTGTTCCAGTCGGCGACGGTGGCCGAACTCGCGCCCAGGTCGATCCGCACGATCTGGTCGTGCACGACGCCGTCGGCCTTCTTGAAGTTGCCGATCACCACGAGGTGCTTGCCGTTCGGCGAGACGGTCATCTTCTCGACGCCGATGCCGGCCGAGGCGCCGCCGTTCGTCGCCGTCCAGTTGTGGTGCTCGGTGAGCGATACCGTGAGGTAGTCGTCCACCGCGCCGGTGGTCGGGTTGAGCGAGGCGAGCCCGGCCCGGTTGGTGGTCGCGGTGACCGTGCTGAAGATGCCGCCGACGAGCAGGTGGTTGTCGACGAGCGCGAGGTCGCTTACCGCGCCGTTGAACGCCGGGCCCTTGAAGCTGTCGACCGGGGTGCCGTCGGCGACGTTCAGCAGCACGAGCTTGCGGAAGTTCTTGCCGTCGACCTTGTTGAACCCACCGGCGAGGTAGACCGTGCCCGGGGTCGGGCCGGCGATCACCGCCGCCACGTCACCGTCGAGCACCGGCGCGAAGGCATTATCGATCTTGCCGGTCGCCTTGTCGAAGGCGAGCACGCCCCGACGGTCGACCGGGGTGGGCGACGAGCCGCGGTTCTGCGCGTTGGTGAACGAACCGCCGACGATCACCTTGCTGCCGGCGTCGTAGATGGCCACGACGTTGCCGTCGTTGATGTTCGGCGTCTTGTCCGACGTCATCTCACTGACAAGCGTGCTGTGGTCGGGTGCGACCGCAGCCGCGGGCGCGGCGAGTGCCGGCACCGGTGTGAACAGGGCGGCGATGCCGAGCACGGCGGCGCCGAAGGCGGACACCGAGCGGTGTCTCAGGAACGAGGAAGGCACAGGCTGCTCCGGGGGGAAACGTCGGAGGCGCTGCGGTCGTGGCCGGTGCCGACGTGAGGTGGGATAACCCGGCCGACCGCAGACGTGAGAGCAACACTTTCTCGCATCCGGCCGCCCCGCGTCCACCCGGGATCGGTCTTTTTGGCCGAGGAAGCGGACCGGGTCGCACGAAAAGACGAGGAAAGATCACCGATTGCTTACGGAGGGTGGCGCAGCGGAAACGTTGAGGTCAGGCATCGGCGGGGCGAAGTACGGGTCGGTGGCCATCTCCCGGAACACCGCCTCGCTCTCCGGGTCGTCGCCGAACGTGCTGTCGTACAACGGCTTCTCGGTCTGCCGGGCCGCGAAATAGATGGCCGCCTTGATCTGCGGGTGCTTCTTCAGGTAAGGACCGACCTCGCGCATCCACGCGGCCCGCTGCCCCGGCCGGCCGTCCTGGGTCAACCCGAACTCGCCGATCACCACCGGCCGCGGGTGTTTCTTGGCGAACGCCATGAAGCGGTCCATCCGGTCGGGGAAGCTGTTCCACTCCGGGCTGGGGTAGACGTCGGCGCAGAGCCAGTCGACCTGGTCGTCGCCCGGGTAGTAGTCGGCGGCCCGTCGGCTGGGCTCGGCGAACCCGTCCGCGTGCGGGCACCAGACCCAGGCCGCGTTCGTGACCCCGGCCTCGGTGAAGATGCCGCGCACGTGCTTCCAGGCGGCGACGTAGTCCTCCGGCGAGTGCATGCTCGCGGCCAGGTTCGGCCGGTCCATCTCCCACCGGTAGCGCAGCAGCACCGGCACGCCGAACGCCTTGACGTCCTGCGCCCGCTGGCGGATCAGCGCGTCGTAGACGCCGCTGACCGTCGACCGGGTGTCGGTGCCCTGCCAGGAGATCATCTGGAGCTTGCCCTGGGCCTGGAACGCCCGCTCGGTCCCGCCCGGGAACGGCTCGTTCCACTCGTGGAACATGTGCGCGATGGCGAGCTGGCCGCCGGCAGCCTGGTTGAAGTCGTCCCACGCCGACGCGCGGCCGGTGGCGTTGTGGAAATCGGGCTTCACCCAGGCGCCCACCCAGGCGCCCTTCTCGGGCAGCTCCGGCCCGCGCCCGGTGGTCTGGACGTCACCTTTGCGGGGCGTCACCGTGGGCGGGGGTGGCGCCGCCGACGTCGTCCGGTCCGCCGGGTCCGGCGGACCGGAGTCGCACGCCGCGACCACAGGTGCCAGAAGGGCCAGTGCGATCAGGGTCGCCATCGTCCGTCGAAACCGTCGTACCACCGCAACCTCTCCCCAGGATGGTCGCCGGCGCACGGTCGACGACCCGAGGTCTCCGCGTCAGCGGAGCGGCACGCCGGGTCGGGCGGGCGACCTCTGGCACTCTACCCGTGGACGTGCCCTCACGGGTGGTAGTCGAGTTCGGTAAGCAGCGGACCCGCCTGGGCCAGCACGTCGGCCAGGTCCTCTTCGGTCAGTCGCTGCCGCCACCGCCCCACCGAGTTGGGCCGGGCCTTCGCGAACCGGGCGTGCAACGCCTCCCGCCCGGCCGGGTCGCCCACCTCCAGGAAGTCGGCGACGACCTCGGCCGCCTCGGCCGGACGGTGGACGACGTCCTCGTAGCGCAGGTGCCGGACCCGGTCGGCGGGCAGCTCGGCGAGCTGGGTCAGCGCGCTGCCGGTGAAGCGCCGCCACATCCAGGCGGACCGGCCCAGGTCGGAGACCCGGGTGAACTCGTCGCGCCGGTCGGGCTCCACCCAGAACCGGGGTGCCGCGCCCCACGGCGTGCCGCCCCGGCCGCTGCGTCCGGTGCCCGTCGACGCGGCGTTCAACCAGGGCTGCTCCGCGTGTGACACGGCCACGTCCCGACCGTCCCGGTAGACGTGCAGGAAGACCGCGTCCGGGAAGATCTCGGCCAGGAACGGCACGATGAAGCAGTTCTCCGGGTCCTTCTCGGCGAACCGCAGCCCACCGTGACCGGACGCGGCGAGCAGCGCGCCGTAGTAGCCGCGGAAGTAGCGCGCGGCGCGCTGCGGCGTCCAGCTTCCCTCGTAGACGCAGCGGGCGACCGCCTTGGTCAGCCGGGGCTCGTAGTGGTAGGACACATCCGGCAGGGCCCCCACGCAACTGCCCAGGAACGTGGTGCCGGAGCGCGGGGCGCCGAGGATGAAGATCGGCCGCTCCACCTTCAGGGTGAACCTCCGGTTGCCGGCCTCCACCGGGCGTTCCAGATCCCGGCGTTCCTTGCGGTCGGCGAGCAGGCCGACCGCGGCGAGCTTCGCCGCCTTCACAGTGGACAGCCCGGCGTGCGGGGCGCGGGGGGAGTCGCTTGTCATCGAAGGTCCCATCGGTACGCAGGAACGGGTCAGGACTGGGCGGCCGGGTCCGCCCCGGCCCGGTTGCGGCCACGGCGCAACGCCCGCAGCGCGTCGAGGTGCAGGGTGCGCCGCCAGCGCCACACGCCGGCCAGGTAGGCCCCCGTGCCGACGGCCGTCACCAGCGCGAGCACCACAGGCGTGGCGCCGAGCAGGCTGGCCACCCCGAGCGGCAGGCCAAGCGCGACGACCGCGAGCGCCATCGCGGCCCGGGAGCCGGCGCCGAACGGGTGCAGCCGCATCGACCACCAGAGCTGGGTCAGCGGCACCAGGTTGGTGACCAGGATGGAGACGGTCCAGGCCAGGGCGGCGCCGAGGATGCCGTAGCGCGGGATGAGCACCAGGTTCGCGACCACGTTGAGCACCGTGCCGCCCATCGCGTTGTAGAACGTCCACGCGGTGCGGCCGGCCATGTTGAGCACCATGTCCACCATGCCGCACCCGGTCGCCACCAACATGGTCAGCGCGAGCAGGACGACGACCCGGCGGCCGTCGGCGTAGCCTTCGCCGAACAACGCCAGCATGGGCACGGCGAAGGCCGCGAAGATCAGGTATGCCGGCCAGGAGAGCAGCACCAACCAGCCGGTGGCGGCCTGGTAGAGCTGCCGGGCCTCGGCCCGGTCGTCGCGGGCGAAGGCGGCGGCCAGCCGGTGCTGCACCGAGCTGGAGAGCGCGACGCTGGAGAGCTGCCCCAACGCCAGGAAGCGGGTCGCGGCCGTGTAGATCGCCGCGTCCGCCGGCCCGCGCAGCGCGCTGAGCAGCACGATGTCCAGCCGCTGCACCACGATCGCGGCCACGCTGCTGACCGCGCGGGGCCCGGTGAACCGCCAGAACGGCACAAGCATCTCGCCCGCCGGGACCGGTCGGGTCACCTGCCGCCCGGCCCGGCCGACCAGCCGGCCCAGCCACACCAGCGCGACCACGGCGGCGAGCAGGTAGGGCACCACCCAGGCCAGCGGCAGCGCGACGGTGGCGGAGAGCCCGAGCCACGCGGCGACCGCCACGGCCAGGAACTGCACCAGGGTGCGGCCGAGCCGCTCCACGGTCAGCAACGGGCGCATCTGGCCGAAGCCGCGGCAGGCCGCGAGCGCGTAGTCGTTCAACGCCGCCAGCGGCACGAACGCCAGCAGGATGCGCAGCGCGGTCACCGCGTCCGGGCCGGCCTCCGGCATGGTCGCCCGGGCCAGCGCCGGGGCGGCCAGCCAGCCGGCCGCGCCGAGCAGGACGCCGACCGCCAGCACCGGCAGCAGCCCGGCCAGGATCGTGCCGCGGATCTGGTCCCGCCGGTCGAGGGTCCGCTGCCGGCTGACGAAGTAGACGGTGCCCACGTCGGTGCCGAGCCGGGCCGCCGACGCGGCGATCATGAAGGCGCTCGTGGCCGCGAAGAACATGCCTGCTTCGCGGACCGACCAGCCCCGGGCGATGACGATGTTGAGGCCGAACCCGGCCACCGCGGCCAGGCCCACCCCGACCAGGTTGGCGAAGCCCTGCCGGGCCACGCCGCCCAGGCCCGCGCCCGGAGCCGGCCGGACCGCCGGTAGGACGACCGTGGCGTCGGCGTCCGTCCGGCTCACCGCCGCCACGACGGCTCGCGTCCCCACCAGGTGGCCAGCCGCTCGTCGTACGGGGCGAAGTGGCCCTCCAGCCGGGCCCGCAGCTCGGCCGACATCGGCGACCGGGACCGCGAGTTGTGCTTGCCGAAGGCGATGTCCGCCCAGCGGGGCAGCTCAAGGAAGTCGCAGACCGCATCGAAGGACGGCCGCGGGTCGGCGAAGAAGTCGTCGCTGTCGATGACGTGCAGCCGGTCCCGGCCGACAAGCGCCTCCAGCCGCTCCACCTGCTCGATGTAGCGGCCCCGGGCCAGGTAGGCGTTGTGTTGCAGGTGCTCGCTGTTGTACGTCGGGTCGGCGGTCATCCGCTCCCGCTCGCCCGCCGTCCGCTGCTCCTCAAGCGCCAGCGCCCGCTCGAAGTCCGCCTCGGTCTCGTAGCCGCGGGCCAGCTCGTGCGAGTGCGCCGAATAGGCCCGCTCCACCGGGTCACGCAGCAGCACCAGCAGCTTCACCGACGGCAGGTCCTTGGCGATCCGCTGCCCGGCCAGCGGGTGGAACATGTAGTAGGGGCTCGACTCGCCGGTGATCCCGCGTACGCCGAGCTGCGCCTTCACCGCCTCCGCCTTGCCGGTGGTGGGGAAGTGCCCGAGATACCAGCTCATCCCCCGGCGGTAGTCCATGTCGAAGTAGTGCACGCCCTTGTGGTACGCGGGCGGCAGCACACCTGGGTGCTGCGACAGCGTCTTGAACAGCGAGGTGGTGCCACACCGCTGCGCCCCCACGATCAGGAATCCCGGCACCATCCGTGAACCCGCGGTCAACCGACCCACCGTCCGGCTCACCGACTTCACCGCGCGGAGCGCCTGCTCCCTGGCCACCGTCACGTCCCCACCCCTCACTCTCACCCGGCCCGGCGGGCCAGGTGCTCCTCCACGGCGGGCAGCAGCCAGGTGTCGACATGCCCCAGTCGCGCACCCGCCTCCGCCTGCCGGTCCCGCAGATAACGCGCCGCCAACTCCACCAGATAGAGCACGGCGACCAGGTCGGCGCTCCCGCCGTCGGAGTCGAACGGCGCGAGCGTCCGGTCGGCGCCGGCGATCAGCGCCCGGGCGGCCTCGACCGGCTCCACCCCGTCGTGGCTCATCGCGCCCTGCACCGCCAGGTGCAGCGCGTCGTAGCCGGCCGGCACGTCCGACTCGAACCGCTCCCAGTCCCACACCAGCACCCGGCCGTCGGCGAGCACCGCGCTGTTGCCGCCGTTCCAGTCCCCGTGCCAGGCGCCGAAGGCCACCACCGGGTCGGCCTCGGCGACCGAGGCCAGCACCGCGCGCAGCCGCCCGGCCTCCGGCCGGTCACCGAGCGCGTCCACCGCCGCACCGAGCCGCGCCGCGTGCCCGCTACCCGCCCACGACTCCCGGCGTACGCCGAGGCAGCCGGCGACCGCCACCATGGCGGCCAGTTCGGCGGCTTCCGCGGCGGCCGGGGTGGCCCGGGGCAGCCGCACCGGCAGCGCCTCCTGCACCAGCAGCGCATGCCCGTGCCACTCGCCGTGGTGGCGTACCCCGGCCAGCACGACCGGGCCGAGCGGCAGGCCGGCGAGGCGGCGCAGCGCGGCGGCCTCCGCGTGGACCAGGGCGCGGGTCAGCGGGTCGACGCCGAGCTTCGCGTACCCGAGGGCGCGGCCGTCCGGCGCGAGCAGTTGCAGCACCGGCTTGCGGTTGGCCCGCGCCGGCCCGATGTGCAGGCTGACAAGCGCCGGTTCGCCAAGCACCTCGGTCAGGTAGGCGTCCAGCCCGCCGCCGCCGTCGACCACCAGCCGGTCGCGGAACACCAACGGCCCCAACCCGAACCGGAACGCGGTGGCCAGCCCCTGCCGGACCAGCTTGGCCTTGCGGCCGACCGCCTCGGTGGAGTGCCGCACGGCGCCGGCCGCGGCCCGGCCCGAGCCGGTGGGCACCAGCAGTCGCGGACGGGCGGCCGAGGGCACCACGACCCAGCCGGCGCCACCCCGGCGCAGGGCCGGTTCGGCCGGTTCGGGCCAGATCAGGCCGGCCAGCTCACCGAGGTAGGCGGAACGGCCGTCGCCGTCCGGGGGTACGAGGAACACCATCAGCGGTCACCGGCAGCTTCCAGTCGGGCCCGTAGCCCGGCGATCGTGCCCTGAGGTGGCGTCGGCGCGAGCGCCCGGCGGTGCCGGTCGTTGCGGGCCAGCAGGGCTACCGAGATCAGGGCGTAGGCGAGGGTGGCTTCCAGTGCCCCGTAGGTGAACTGGAAGAAGAGCATCAAAATGATCACGAGCGTGCCGGCGATCCCGATCGCGCTGTGGTCGCGCCGATATCGCCAGAGGCAGTAGAGGAAGAAGCCGTTGTAGGCGAGCGCGCCGACCCAGCCCTGACCGACGAGCAGCGCCCAGAGCTGGCCGTTGCTGCCCAGCTCCCGGTTGCCGCACTGCTTGCAGTCGTCGGACTTGCCGATCGCGATCGAGCGGTTGCTGCCGATCAGCGCCCGGTTGCCGCCGTAGCCGAGGATCGGCGAGTGGTTGGCCGCGGTGACCGCGCCCTCGGACAGAGTGGTGCGGATGTCGTCGCTGTGCCCGTTCTGGAGCCGTTCGTCGAAGGTGCGGCCGAGCGGGGTGGCGACGATCAGCACGCCGATCAGCCCCACCGCCAGGGCGAGCCCGCCGAGCACCACCATCCGGCCGCGCAGCGCGAGCCGCAGCGCCACGTACGCCGCGGCGATGCCGACGCCGATCCAGAGCCCGCGATTGAGCGAGTAGATGATCGGGAAGATCGCGGCCAGGGCGATCGCCACCCCGGCCGTGCGGCGCAGCGGCCTTCCCAGCACCACCCAGCCGACGACCAACCAGACCAGCAGGATCGCGGTGTTCTCCCCCCACGAGTTCGTGTAGGTGAACGGCGCGGACGGTCGGGGTGAGCTGGCCTCTCCCTCGATCACCTGCTGGACCTGGGCGAACTTGACGTCCATCAGCGAGGCGACGAAGGGGTGGGTGGCGATCGAGTGCGGCAGGACGAAACGCAGCGGCGCGACGAACCCGAACGTCGGGAACAGCGAGCCGAGCCAGCCGCCGATCACCACCACCACGCCCATGAACCCGAAGAGCCGGATCATCCGACGCTGGGACAGCTCCCGCTCGCTGAGGTTGTAGACGTAGAGCATCGTCACGGTCATGGCGACGAAGTTGGCCAGTCGGATGCCCCAGCCGAGGTAACGGCCGCCGCCACCATCTGGCGGCAGCGTGTCCGGGGCGGTGAGCCCGAGCGTCGACGCGGACAGGAACAACCAGAGCAGCAGGATCAGCCAGATGCCGAAGCCGGGCGGCACCCGGACCGGACCTCGCCGGGCCATCTGCACCATCATCGGCACCGCGAAGATGATGAAGACGAAACTGGACACCCCGAGCGCCCACCACACCGGCCAGAGCAGGAAGAGCGAGATCAGCGGCCACGCGGTCGGCAGCCGCCACGACCACCCCTTCGGCCGGAGCCGGACCGGCGGGAGACGGCTCCCCTCCGGCGGCGTCACCGCGCCGAGCGGCACCGACCCCCGCGCCGGGCGGGGTGGGGTGACGGTGCTCATTTCACGGTTACCTTGGCGGTGGTCGGCGCGTAGATCACCCAGGCGTTGCCGGGCTGCGGGTGCAGCAGGTCACCGCCGGCGTCCGCGAGCGTGCAGACCATCCCCAGGCCGGGCTTGCGCCACCGGCCCTTGGCGCTGTTCGGGCCGGACACCGCCACCACCGCGCCCTCGCCGAAGACGTTCGCCGACGGCAGCGAGCGGAACGACGGCTTCCGCACCTCGAGCGTGCGGTATTCCATGGTCAGCACGATCACCGAGGCGGCGGTCACCGTCGCGGTGCCGACCTTGCTCGACCAGAGCGACTTCTGCTTGTCGTACCGCCAGGTCATCGGCGGGCCGCCGGAGACGGTGACGGACAGTTCGGCGGCGGGTGCGAGGTCCCGGGCGGCGAGCGCGTCGCCGTTCGTGGCGTGGTCCAGCGCCGGCGTGGGCGGCTGGCCACCCTTCGGGGCGGCCTTGAGCAGCGCGGCCGTGGAGGTGTAGTCGCCGCTGAAGACCTTGCCCCCGTCGTCCGGGGTCACGCCGTCGAGGTCGGAGTTCTCGAACTGGCTGAGGAAGCCGGTCGGGCCGCCGTCGTAGCCGACGAACGGGCGCAGCACCGACACCGACCGGATGTCGACCGGCCGGATCTCGGTGACCGGCCCGATCTTGACAGCGTCCTTGGAGTGGAACACCGCGGTCAGGTGCAGCGTGTCCGACTCGGCGAACTCGGCGTAGACCAGGTCGGCGGCGTCCAGGCCGGCCGGGGTGGTGGCGGGGCTCACCCGCAGCGGCACCGCGACCGCCTGGCGGGTCGCCGCCGCCGCCGTACCCACAGGCGCCCCGGTCAACGGGCCCGCCGGCAGGCTCGACGTCGGGCTGGGCGCGGCCGACGACGTGGTCACGTCGCCCGGGTCCACCACGTTGGCGCCGCCCGGCTTGGGCTGCGGCTCGCTGCACCCCGCGCCGACGCCGAGGACGACGGCCGGTGCGAGGGTGGCGCGGAGCATCTGCCTGCGGTTCACCCCAGATCCTCGCCGGAGTCGATGGCGTAGCTGCGGCCGTCGCCGCCGTCGCCTCGGGAACGGTAGGTGCCGCCGGCGCCGTTGACAGGCATCGGCTTGCCCGGAGCGGCGCCCTTGCCGGGGGCCGCCGGCTTCGCCGAGCCGGCGGCCGGGCCGGAGCGGGACGACTGCATGCGCGGCAGCACCATCGTCGACTCGGCGGACGGGCCGGGACTCGGGCGGGGCTTGCTTCGGTCGGGCGGGGTCGCCGGAGCGGTCGAGCCGGCCGACGCGGCCGGCGTCGACGGACGGGTGGCGCCGCCGGTTGGCGCGGGCAGGCGCGGCGCCAGCACGGCGCCGATCACCGGCGCGTTGACCTGCTCGAACTGCTGAAGAGCCGCGGTGATCTCACCGCTGCGGGTCTTGCCGGCCTCGGCCACCACGATCACCGCGTCGACGTAGCGGCCCAGGGCCTGGGCCTCCACGGCGTGGGTCGGCTGCGCCGTCTCGATCAGCACGTGGTCGAAGCGCGCGGTCAACTCGTGCAGGATCTCCAGCAGGCCGGCGACCGGCAGCTCGACCTCCGCGTCCAGGTCGCCCGGGACGAGCACCCGGAGCTGGCCGAGACCCGGCACCGGGGCCAGCGCCTTGAGCGCCGGCACGTCGCGGCGGAGCACCGAGGCGAGGCTGTGCCGGCCCTCGGCCACCCCGGTGATGCCGCTCAACGCCGAGTCCGGCTTGGTGGTGACAAGTGCGACCTGCGCGCCGGTGCGGGCGTACGCGGCGGCCAGGTTGGCCGCCACGAACCCGGCGGCGGTGCCGGCCGAGCCGTCGCAGAGCAGGAGCTGACGACCGCGCCCGGCCTGGGCCGGCTCGGGGACGGCGGAGAGCAGCACGTTGCGTAGCCGGCCCAGCTCGCGGGAGACCCGGTGGGTGGCGGGGAGGACGGAGAGCGACGGCACCCGGGAGTTCAGCTCGAGCAGCAACGGCAGGCCGACCCGGTCGGAGATGTCGCGCCCGCGCCGGATCCGGGTGTCGAGCCGGTCCAGCACCAGCGCCAGCACGATGCCGAGCAGCAGGCCGGCCCCCATGCCGCTGGCCAGGTTCAGGGTGCGGTTCGGCGAGCTGGGCCGCTCGGGCAGCCGGGCGTCGGAGATGATCTCGCCGGGGTCGGAGTCGGTGGAGACCAGCGGGCTGAGCCGGTTGTTGAGCCCGCTGAGCTGATTTGTCAACACGTTGCGGTCGGCCTCGGCGCGCTCCCGCTCCGGCGAGTTGGACGGGGCCGCGGCGATCCGGCCGGCGACCGTGCTGAGCTGCTTCTGCACGTCGGCGATCTGCTGCTTGAGCGCGTTTGTCTCGTTCTCAAGCGTCTTCTGCGCGGTGGCCTTGCGCAGGTCGAGGTAGGCCTGGGCGAAGGCGTGCGAGCCCGCCTGCGCCTGGGCCGGGCTGCCCGCCTCGTATGCCACCTGGAGGATCTGGCTGTTCGGCGGCACGTTGACGGTCACCGACTTGACGAGCACGTCGCCGCCGGTGTCGACCTTCATCAGGCCCTTGGCCCGCTCGGCGACCACGAGCGAGCGGACCACCTGCGCCTCGGTGTCGAGGTTGACCTTGGCGTTCGGGTTGCTCTCCGCGCCGGAGCCGAGCGGGCGCACCAGCAGCGACGTGGTCGAGGTGTAGCGCGACTCCTGGAGCTGGCTCACCGCCAGGCCGCCGGCCAGGCCGAGGACGGCGGCGAGCAGCAGGATCCACCAGCGGCGGCGCAGCCAGCCCAGGTAGGCCATCAGGGCAAGACCGTCGGCGTCGCTCTCGGCCAAATGGGGTGAGGGCATCAGAGTCTGTCGCTCCCTTTCGACCGAGCCGGGCAGTCCACGGCACAGCTGGAACTGACCGTGACTTCGAGTGTCCCCGATCCGAACGTTGAGGGAAAGTCTGCTCACGTTCCGGTAAGCCTGCCCGGGTGTGGGCAGCCCGCGTAGAGATGGCCGATTGGAGCTGGCCATTCGGCGGGTTCCCGGCAGCGGGCCCGACCTTGCCTCCGGTGGTCGACGTCGCCGCCGGCTCACGTGCGGAGCGGTGACGGAATCCTGACACATCCCTCGCGGCGTGGTCGGCCCGGCCCGTCCCGGCGGTGTCACAGGTGTTGACCTGCCGAGTCGCACCGCGGATCGGATCCCGGCGACGGGATTCCCGTGGTGAACCGACCGGCGGCCGGGATCCGTCCAACAGGCCCTTCAGTTGTCCATGGGCGCGCCAGTAGGTTGTCATGGCGCGTCCGAGGGTCATTCACGTAAATCCGGACGCGGTCGCAGCCGTACGGGAGGAAACGTTGTGGTGAGCGGGTCAACCGAAGGCTCGGGGCAGGTCCTGCTGGTCGGATCCAGTGGCGGGCATCTGGCCCAACTCCTGGCCCTGGAGCCCTGGTACCGGGACCGGCGCCGGGCGTGGGTCACGTTCGACACACCTGATGCCCGGTCGCTGCTCGACGGCGAGGAGGTGGTCTGGGCCCACCACCCCACCACCCGCAACGTCAAGAACCTGGTCCGCAACGCGTTCCTCGCGCTGAAGGTGATCCGTCGACGCGGGGTGGACGCGGTGGTCACCACCGGCGCCGGGGTCGCCCTGCCGTTCGTGGTGGCGGCCCGGCTGCGCCGGATCCCGACGGTCTACATCGAGGTGTACGACCGGATCGACAGCGCGACGCTCACCGCCCGGCTCTGCCGGCCCTTCCTCAGCGCGATGCTCGTCCAGTGGGAGGAGCAGCGCCGGATGTACCCGGAGGCGACAGTCGTGGGGAACCTCCTCTGATGGGGCACATTCCGCGGCAGCGAGACCGGCGGTCCGCGCCCTACGTGCTTGTCGTGGTCGGCACCGACGTGCACCGCTTCGACCGCCTGGTGGGCTGGCTGGAGCGCTGGCACGCCGCCCGGCCCGAGGTCCGGCTGGTCCTCCAGTACGGGCACAGCCGCACGCCGGCCCTGCCCGAGGCGACCCCGTTCCTCGGCCACGAGGAGCTGCAACGCGCCATGGCCGAGTCCACGCTCGTGGTCAGCCACGGCGGCCCGGCCACCATCACCGAGGCCCGGCGCACCGGCCACCTGCCCATCGTGGTGCCCCGCGACCCGGCCCACGACGAGCACGTCGACAACCACCAGCAGCTCTTCTCCAGGCGGCTGGGCGCGGCCGGGATGGTCCGCCTCTGCGAGTCGGAGGCCGAGCTGCTCGCCGCCCTCGACGAGGGGCTGGCCGATCCGAGCCGGTTCGCCCTGGCCGCCGACCCGGGCCGCCCGGACCCGCGTGCCGAGGCGGTCGCCCGGGTCGGCGCCGTGATCGACGAGCTGGTGGCCCGCCGGGTCCGCCAACGGGCCGGCGGGCGGCGCGGATGAGCGCCCCCGCACCGGCACAGCCGCGGGTCCTGTTCGTCGGCGGTCTCGGCCGCAGCGGCTCCACCCTGCTGGAGCTGTTGCTCGCACAGAGCCCCGACGTGTGCGCGGTCGGTGAGGTGGTGCACCTCTGGGAACGGGCGCTCGGCGCCGACGAGCGGTGCGGCTGCGGCGAGCGGTTCACCGCCTGCCCGTTCTGGCGCGAGGTCGGCGAGCAGGCCTTCGGCGGCTGGTCCGCGGTCGACCGGGACGACGTGCTGGCGCTCAAGGACCGGGTCGACCGGACCCGGCACATCCCCCGGCTGGCGAAGAACGCGCTCCCCCCGGAGCAACTCGCCGACGTCCGCCGCTACGGCGACCTCTACACCCGGATCTACCGCGCCGCGCTCGCGGTGACCGGGGCGCGGGTGGTGGTCGACTCCAGCAAGCACGCCTCGCTCGCGTTCGCGCTGAGCTGGGCCGAAGGGCTCGACCTGCGGGTGCTGCACCTGGTCCGGGACAGCCGGGCGGTCGCCTACTCCTGGGGCAAGCAGGTGCGCCGGCCCGAGGTGGTGGACGGCGAGGACTTCATGCCGACCTTCTCACCGTTCGAGGTGAGCAAGCTGTGGACCGCGCAGAACGCCGCGTTCCACCTGCTGGCCGCGCGGGCGAAGGTGCTGCGGCTGCGCTACGAGGACTTCACCGCCGACCCGGCCGGCACCGTACGCCGGCTGCGTGAGTTCACCGACCTGCCGGACGACCCGGCGGCGTTGCGCATCCTGGCCGGCGGCCCGGCGGACACCGCCGCCCAGCCGGCCGCGCCGTTCCGGGCGCACAGCGTCGCGGGCAACCCGCTGCGGTTCAGCGGCGGCCCGCTGACGGTACGGCGGGACGAGGCGTGGCGGGACCGCCTGCCGCGCCGCAGCCGGGCCGTGGTCAGCCTGGCCACGCTGCCCCTCCGAGTCCGCTACGGCTACCTGGGCCAGCGGGGTTCCGACGATTCCGTGGAGAGATCATGAGTGGGCCGAGCATCTCGGTGGTCGTACCGACGCGGGACCGTCCGGAGCTGCTGCGCGCGGCGCTTGACGCCATCCTCAGCCAGGCGCATCCGGGCCTGATCGAGGCGATCGTGGTCTACGACCAGTCCGAGCCGGACCGGTCGCTGGAGACGGATCGTGGCGACCGGCGGATCCGGGTCATCACCAACACCCACACCGCCGGGCTGGCGGGGGCGCGCAACACCGGCATCGAGGCGGCCACCGGCGACTGGGTGGCGTTCTGCGACGACGACGACGAGTGGCTGCCGGGCAAGTTGGCCGCCCAGTTCGGCGCGCTCGACGCGCACCCGGACGGCGCGCTCGTGAGCTGTGGCATCCGGGTCAGCTACGACGACCGCACCGTGGACCGTTCGCTGGACCGGTCGCGGATCTCGCTCGAGGCGCTGCTCCGCGACCGGCTCACCGAGCTGCACCCGTCCACCTTCCTGATCCGCCGGGCCGCGCTCGTCGACGCGATCGGCCTGGTCGACGAGCAGATCCCGGGCAGCTACGCGGAGGACTACGAGTTCCTGCTCCGGGCCGCCCGCTACGCCCCGCTGGTCAACGTGGAGAGCCCGTACGTGCTGGTCCGCTGGCACAAGCGGTCCTACTTCGCGCAGCGCTGGGAGACGATCTCGACCGCGTTGCAGTGGCTGCTCCGCCGCTACCCCGAGTTCGCCACCGTCCCGCACGGCGAGGCGCGGGTGGCCGGCCAGATCGCCTTCGCGCAGGCGGCCATGGGCAACCGACGTGACGCGGTCCGCTGGGCCCGGCGCACGCTGGCGCGCAATCCGAAGGAACCACGCGCCTACCTGGCACTGGCCGTGGCGAGTCGGGCGGTGCAGGCCGACCGGGTGCTGCGCACGCTGCACAAGCGCGGCCGGGGTATCTGACCGCCGGTCGTCCGAGCGGTGACGACGACAACGGGCGGGCGACCTCGGTCGCCCGCCCGTCGCGGTTCCGCCGGCCCGTCTCAGGCCATGCAGAACGCCTTCCACGCCTGGATGCTCGGTTGGTCGAGCAGCCGGAAGTCGCCCTGACTGACGGTCTGGTTGTAGTACGCCACGAACTCCGGCCGCTGGCCGTTGAGGAAGCCGCTCATGGAGCGGATCCAGGTGGCCCGCCCGGCGCCCGAGTCACCGGGCACCAGGTCGCTGCCGGTTTCCGCGACACCCCACGGCTTGCCGAGCGCCTTGGACTTGCTGATCATCGCGCCGTAGATCTCCTGCGGCGGGGCGTACCGCTTCCACTTGACGCCCCAGTTGTAGCAGTCCCAACCGAGCGTCTCGATCACGTCGCCACCCGGGTAGTACGAGTCGAAGCTGCGCTTGGACTTCGGGTCGAGCGTCCAACACATCAGGATCAGCGTGTTGATCAGCTTCGGGTTGTTCGCCCGGGCGGCGAGGCCCGCGACCCGCTTCCACGCGGCCCGGTACGCGTCAGGCGTGAACGCGCCGCGCTCGACGTCGTCCTCCGGCTCGTGGAAGTAGGACCAGTACACGTTGTGGTCGCGCGGGATCGAGGCGAACCAGGAGGCCAGGCGGGAGTCGTGCTTGCCGGAGTTGATCTCCTGGGGCGCGGCCTTGAACGACACCACCACGGTGCGGTCCACCACGTCGGAGCGGCTGCCCGACCAGGCCGGCGGCAGGCCGGGGTAGAAGATCCGGGCCATCTGGAGCTTGCCGAAGGTCCGGTCGGAACGGCTCAGCGCCTGCCCGAAGTTCTCCCCGTTCTGCACGCCGATCGACGCGCCGGGCAGGGTCAGCCGCGTACCGGCGAAGCCCTTGCCGGCACCCGGGGCGGCGGAGGCCGACGCCTTCGCGTCGGGCTTGCCGCCGAGGCCCTGCGCGGCGCTCGGGGGCGCGGACCCGGGCTTGGCCGGGGCGCCCAGGCCGGCCGACGGTGCCGGCCCGCCAGATGCCGGCACCTCGCCGGCCTGCGGGTTCGTCGCGTCGGGCCGCAGCGCGGCCACCGCGACCCCGCCGCTCGCCACGGCCAGCGTCACGGCCGCCGCGACCATCATGCGCCAGCGCGGCCGGGAACCACCGGGCGGCGGGCCCGAGGCGACAGGTGGGTGCGGTGGACGGCCGGGGCCGCCGCCGGCCGGCCGCAGCTCGGCCGGGGCGTCCGCGAGCGGCGGCCCGGTGAGCGTGGCGGTCGCCGTCGCTCCCTGCGCCCAGCCGGTGCCGTCGCTCGGTCCGGCCCAGCCGGTGCCGTTGGTGGGTCCGGCCCAGGCGGTGCCGTCTCGGTGCGTCGGCCCGGACGGCGGGCCCCAGTCGGACGCGGGGCCGTCCGGCGCCCAGTCGGCGCCGGCCCGGTCGGGCCCCGGCCAACCCTGGTCGGCGTCCGACCAGGACGGCTCCGGGCCGTTGTGGCCGGGCAGCTCCCGCTGCGGCCAGGGCAGGTCACCGCGGAAATCGGCCTGGGCCGGTGGCGGAGCCTCGGCGTCGGGCCAGGGCAGCGCGGGGCTGCCTGACTGGCGCGAAATGTCCTGACCCGGCCACAGGCCGGTCGGCTGCCCGAAGGCATTGTGCGGGTCTCGGTCGGCCGGCATGGCCCTCCCTGGCTGTCGGCGGCCCGGGTGGTCGGGCTCAGGTCGGACGCGCATTCCCGTCCGACGATAACCCGCATCCACCCCGGCCGTACGTACCGTCACTCTCAGCCGAACGCCTCACCCCGGTCACCGGTGACGGCCGAAGCGGGCATCTCGACTCCGGTCCGGGCAATTGCGTCGAGCAGTCGGTCGGCCAACTCGGGGCGGCAGACCAGCAGATCGGGCAGGCGCGGGTCGGCCCGGTTGTAGCGCAGCGGCGAGCCGTCGATCCGGGACGCGTGCATGCCCGCGCCCAGCGCCACCGCCACCGGTGCGGCACTGTCCCACTCGTACTGTCCGCCCGCGTGGACGTACGCGTCCACCTCGCCCGTCACCACCGCGCAGACCTTGACCCCGGCCGAGCCCATCGGCACGGCCCGGGCCCCGAGCATCTCCACCAGCTCACCCACGAACGCCGGCGGCCGGCTGCGGCTCACCGCGATCCGGATCGGCCCCTCGGTCGCCTTCGGCGTCGGGCAGGTGGTGCCGAGGACGACCGGGACACCGTCCACCGTGGTCCGGGCCGGCATGCCGACCGCCCCGGCGACGAGCGCGCCGTCCGGCCCGGCGGACCGCTGCCAGAGCGCCACGTGCACCGCCCAGTCGTCCCGCCCCGCCTCGGAGAACTCGCGGGTGCCGTCCAACGGGTCGATGATCCAGACCCGGTCCGCCTCGTGCCGGGGCGCGCGCTCCCCGTCCGCCCAGGCCCGGCGCGCGTCGGCCTCCTCCTCGGAGAGGACCGCGTCCGCCGGCCGCCAGCGGGCCAGCGCCGCGGTCATCAGCTCATGCGACGCGCGGTCACCGGCGTCCTTGAGCGCTTTCGGGTCGGCGAAGCCCTGCCGGTCCCGCAGCGCGGTGAGCGCCACCCCGGCCTCGGCGGCCAGCCACTGCGCGAACCGCTGGTCGTCGAGTCGTCCCGTCTCGTCCTCGGTCACGAGCCCCATCCCTGTGTCGCGGGTCTGCCGACCCGTCATCCTTCGGCGGCGGTGTCACCGGCGCCAGCGTCCGGTCGGATCGTAGACAGCCGCGAGTCGGCCTCGGTTTCCCCGTCGACCCTGGTCGACACCGGTGACCGCCCGCATGTTGAACTTCCCGTGTATCGCGGTCGGACCCGCCGGGCCAGGCCCTAGGCTCTGCGCATGACCGCCGAGCAGCTGATCTCCTTTGCCCGTGGGGCTCCCTCGTTGGACATCGTCGATGTCGAGGGGCTCAAGGCCGCCGCCGTCCACGCCTTCGACGCCGACCCCGCCGGGGTCACGGCGTACGGCACCTCCGTCGGCTACCCGCCCCTTCGGAAGTGGATCGCCGAGAAGCACGGCGTCGAGGCCGACCAGGTGCTTGTCACGAACGGCTCGCTGCAGGCCGACGCGTTCCTCTTCGACCACCTGGTCCGGCGCGGCGACGCGGTGGTCGTCGAGCGTCCGACGTACGACCGCACGCTGCTCAACCTTCAGCAGATGGGCGGTGAGGTGCACGGCGTGACCATCCAGCCGGACGGTCTGGACACCGCCGAGCTGCGCAAGCTGCTGGAGTCCGGGGTCCGGCCGCGGCTGGCCCACGTGATCCCGAACTACCAGAACCCGGCCGGCGTGACGCTCTCCCTGGAGAAGCGCCGTGAGCTGCTGGACCTCGCCGCGGAACACGAGTTCACGATCTTCGAGGACGACCCGTACGCGGACATCCGGTTCCGGGGCGAGCCGCTGCCCTCGATGCTGTCGATGGACAGCCGGGGCGTGGTGGTGCACGCCTCCAGCTTCACCAAGACGGTCTGCCCGGGAGTCCGGGTCGGTTACCTGGTGGGTCCGGCCGAGCTGATCGCCGCGATCGCCAAGCGGGCCACCAACCTCTACATCTCGCCGGGCATGGTGGCGCAGGCGATCGTGCACCAGTTCTGCGTATCCGGGTCGATCGAGCGGTCGATCCAGACGGTCCGCACGGCGTTGGGCGAGCGCGCCGGGGTGCTGGCCGAGTCGCTGCGCCGGCACATCCCGGAGGCCCGGTTCGTCGAGCCGGACGGCGGCTACTTCCTCTGGGTCGAGCTGCCGGAGGACGTCGAGGTGGACCGGCTGGCGCCGGCCGCCGCCGAGCGTGGCGTCGCGGTGGTGAAGGGCAGCGACTTCATGGTCGACGGTGGCCGGCACGCGCTGCGGTTGGCGTACTCCGCGGTGACGGCGGACCGGATCGATGAGGGCGTCCGGCGGTTCGCGGAGGCGATGGCGGCCGTCCGCGGCTGATTTTTGTCGGGTTTCCGACAGAACGGCCCTGTGGGCCGGCTGAAGTCTCCCGCCCGGCCGGCCCGCGGCCCACAATGCTGCGAGCGCCGCTCACCTTTCCGGTGTTCGGCCCGCACGCCGGGTGGCCCGAGCCGCCCCGGTCGGGCCGGCGGCGTGCCCAGCATCACTCCCGCCCCCCCCAGGGGTGCCGGGTGGGCCGCGTCGCCCCTCACCCCCCCTGACGCGGCCGGCCCGCCCGGCGCTCGTTCCGGACCGGCGTAGCCTGCAAGCCGCAGCTTCGTGGGGAGGGGGCGAGAGATGACGGACCGGGTGGCACGCGACCGCGGCGCCGGGCGGAACGGCGACCGGGCACCCAGGCCACGCGCCTGGGCCGCGCCGGTACGCGCCATGTCCCGCATCCTCAACGCCGACGGCTCCCCCCGCACACCCCAGCCGGCCCGCCCCGGCCGCAGCGGGATCGTCGACTGCGGGCTCTACGTCGACGGCGAGCGTCGGCCCGGCCGCGCGCAGTACGCCGAAGCCCTCGCCGCCGCCCGCCGGGAGCGGGACGGGTTCGTATGGCTCGGCCTGCACGAGCCCGACCTGGCCGAGATGACCGAGATCGCCGCCACGTTCGGCCTGCACGAGCTGGCCGTGGAGGACGCGGTCAAGGCCGAGCAGCGCCCCAAGCTGGAACACTTCGGCGAGATCGCCTTCCTGGCGGTGCGCACCGCCCGCTACTGCGAGCACACCGAGCTGACGGAGAACTCCGAGGTGGTGGAGACCGGCCAGGTGATGCTCTTCATCGGGCCGAACTTCGTGATCAGCGTCCGGCACGGGGACGCCTGCCGGCTGTCGCCGGTCCGAGCCGACCTGGAGGAGAAGCGGGACCTGCTGCGGCAGGGACCGTGGGCCGTCGCGTACGCGATCACCGACCGGGTGGTCGACCTCTACCTGGAGGTCGCCGACCGGCTGGAGGACGACCTCGACGTGCTGGAGGCGGACGTCTTCGACAGGCAGAGCAGCGGCCGGATCCAGCGGATCTACCAGATGAAGCGGGAACTGGTTGAGTTCAAGCGCGCGGTGGTGCCGTTGCAGCGACCGCTGCTCACCCTCACCTCCCAGGCCAACCGCGCCGTGCCGCAGGAGGTGCGGCGCTACTTCCGGGACGTGCAGGACCACCTCAGCCGCTCGGTCGAGCAGGTGAACTCCTACGACGACCTGCTCAACTCGATCCTCCAGGCCCGGCTGGCCCAGGTCACCGTCGACCAGAACAACGACATGCGCAAGATCGCCGCCTGGGCCGCGATCGGCGCGGTGTGGACCGCGATCGCCGGCATCTACGGCATGAACTTCGACAACATGCCGGAGCTGAAATGGACGTACGGCTATCCGGGCATCTGGGCCGTGAACCTGGCCCTGTCGTTCGTGCTCTACCGCTGGTTCCGCCGCAACGGCTGGCTCTGACCGCGAGACCGGCCTGACCGGGCCGGCCCGGACCTGACCGGACCCGATCGAGCCGGACCCGGCCGGGACGCGGAAGCGCCGGTCACGCGGGGCGTACCCGCGTGCCGGCGCTGCTCCGACGGCCGGTGCCGGCTCAGCGGCGCCCGCTGGCCTTCGCGGCGTTCCGGCCGTTCTGCGCGGCCTTGGTGACGTCGTCGGCCGGGCGGCCGGTGACGTCCCGGGCACCCTCGGCGACCGAGGGGACCTGGCTGTTCGGGTGGATCACCGGGTCACCGGCCGGCGGGGTGGTCGACGAGCTGCTGCCGTCGGCCACGGACGAGCTGCCGGCGCCGGTCGGACCGGCCTGAGTCACCTTCGCGCTCGGGTCCGGGGTCTCCACCACGATCGTGTCCACGTCCTCCCGCATCGGCTCCAACGTGTCCTGCCCGGTCGCGCCGAGCGTGCCGGTCGGGTCGTACTCGGCCCACTCCTGCTGCTCACGGCGGCGACGCATGGCCATCGCGCCGGCCAGGCCGGCGACGGCGCCGGCGACCAGCAGGCCGGTGGTCATCCCCCGCGACCTGCGCTGCTTCTTCTTTCCGGCCTTCATGTTCTTCGCCTTCTTCGTGATCGCGGCCTGCTTCGCCGCCGCTGCCTTACGACCGGTGAGCGCCTTGCCCGCAGCCTCGGTCCGTGCGTTGCGCACGGCCAGGAGCACCGGGGCGAGTGCGGCGGCGCTCGACGCGACGCCGCTTGACGCCCGGTCCCGGACCAGGACCGCGGTGGGCGCGACGGCGACCCGGGCTGCCTGGACCCGCGGGCCGACCGTGGCACCGGCACCCTTCGCCGCGTACGAGGCGGCCTGCCTCAGGTGATCGATGCCCTGGTTCAGCTCGGTCCTGGCGAGCTGGCCCTGGGTCTTGCGCCGCCCGATTCGAAACACGGTCCCACCTCCTGGGAGTTGTCCTTCGTCATCCTCCACCTTCGGATGCCTCCGCATGGCCAGATCGGGCACATGGGAGGATCCGCAAGGAACTGACCAACGAGTGAGGAGTACCCGTGGCCGAGGCTGTCTACGCCACCCTGCACACCAACGCCGGCCCGATCCGGCTGGAGCTCTTCCCGAACCACGCGCCGAAGACCGTCCGCAACTTCGTGGAACTGGCCGAGGGCAACCGTGAATACACCGACCCGCGTACCGGCCAGCCGGGTAGCGGGCCATACTTCGACGGCACCATCTCGCACCGCGTGATCAGCGGATTCATGGTCCAGATGGGCGACCCGACCGGCACCGGTCGCGGTGGCCCGGGCTACAAGTTCGCCGACGAGTTCCACCCGGAGCTGCGCTTCGACCGGCCGTACCTGCTCGCCATGGCGAACGCCGGGCCCGGCACGAACGGCTCGCAGTTCTTCATCACCGTGTCGCCGACGCCACACCTGAACAACAGGCACACCATCTTCGGTCAGGTCGCCGACGAGCAGTCGGTGAAGGTGGTCGACTCGATCGCGAACACTCCGACCGGGCCGAGCGACCGGCCGCTCCAGGACGTGGTGATCGAGCGGGTCGAGATCGAGCGGCAGCAGTCCTGAGCGTCGCGCGGGTACCTTTGCTCGCATGACTGAGCGCTTCGGGCCGGCAGGCGACGCCACCGAGGGGCCGGTGCCGACCAACCCGGTCTGCTACCGGCATCCCGACCGGGAGACCTACCTCCGGTGCACCCGATGCGATCGGCCGATCTGCCCCGAGTGCATGCGCGACGCCTCCGTCGGCCACCAGTGCCCGGAGTGCGTCGCCGAGGGACGCCGCAGCGTGCGGCCGGCGCGTACCGCCTTCGGTGGCGGTGCCGCCGGCCGCGAGGGCTACGTCACCAAGGCCCTGATCGGGCTGAACGTGCTGGTGATGGTGCTCTCGGTCATCTCGGCCCGGAGCGGGAACGCGATCGCCGGCGGCGGCCTCGGCGGCCTGATGGGCGGCGGGACGCCGCTTACCGAGTGGGGCGCGGTGCTCGGCCTGGCGCGTTTCCCCGACGACAGCGTCGGCGGTGTGGCCGACGGCCAGTGGTATCGACTGGTCACTGCCATGTTCCTGCACTACGGCGTGCTGCACCTGCTGTTGAACATGTGGGCGCTCTGGGTGCTCGGCCGGACGCTGGAGGCGGTGCTCGGGCCGCTGCGTTTCCTCGCGCTCTATCTGCTCGCCGGGATCGGCGGCAACGTGGCGGCCTACGTGTTCACCGCGCCGAACCGGTTCACGGCCGGCGCGTCGACAGCCATCTTCGGCCTGTTCGCCGCGATCTTCGTGATCATGCGCCGGATGGGCCGGGACACCTCGGCGATCGTGCCGATCCTGGTGATCAACCTGATCTTCACGTTCACCGTGCCGAGCATCTCGGTGGCCGGGCACCTCGGTGGGCTGGTGGTCGGCGCGGTGGTTGCGCTGGTCCTGGCGTACGCCCCACGGTCCCGACGGACCGCGTTCCAGGTCGCGGGCGGCGCGATCGTGCTCGTCGCCCTGATCGGCCTGGCCCTGGTCCGCACGGCCGCGTTGACCGGCTGATCCCCGCGCCCGGCACGCCCCGCGATCCGGGTTACCCCGTCGGCAGGTGATCAAGAAGTTTCCGTCGTCGCGGAGTCGGCGAAATCCGACGCAAACTCCTTGATCACGCCCGGGCGAGGGCCGCCCCTGCGACTGCCGGGGTGCCGGGACCGGGGGTGATCATGAGGTTGGCGGCATTGAAGGAGATCAACACCGTCGCCAACCTCATGATCGTCGGCTTGGCTTCCGGAAGGGTGGGCGGGGGCGGGCGAAGCTGGGTTGGTCGTTTCCTCGATCATGGAGTTGTGGTGCCATGACATGTCGGTTTCGGACTGGTATCGGAGGTGCCACAAGTCCAAGGTCGGCGTTAGCGTGCGAGATCTTGGAGGGCTGTGGCCCCTGGAGGGGCACTGGACTTCCAAGATCTCTGCGGGTGAGAGGGTTGTCCGCCGTGTGGGGAGCAGTGGTGGATGGCCGGTGGCGGATCACGTACGCGGTCTCCGGCGTCGTTTCGGCCCGGCCTGGCGTTCATGACGTTGGCGGCGGCAGAGGGGGACGAGGCGTGCGCGGCGGGCGGGCGGAACGGCGCGCTCCGGCGGGGGCGGGAGTCAGCGCGCGGCGGGGCGGGCGGCGGTGAGTTCGGCGGCCACCTCGTCCAGTGGCGCGTCCAGGTCGCGGCGGCCGAACAGGTGCAGCGACTCGCCCGCGTCGATCTCCAGCGTCTCGGCGGTCACCCCGCGACGGCTGCGCCGGTCCAGCCGGATCGACTCCACGGTGGCCCACGGCAGTCGGCGCCGGCCGGCGTATCCGCGGATCACGATGAGCCCGTCCGGGTCGACGGCGAGTCGGACCGGCGCGACGATGTCGCGCAGCGCCCAGGCGAGCAGGCCGACGGCGACCGCCCCGGCCAGCGCCGGCCGGACCGGGTCTCCGGCGGCCAGGAGCAGGCCCAGGGCGGCCAGGGCCAGCGCGCCGAGCGCCTTGACCAGCGGAAGCGCCCGCGGCACCCGCCACTGCCGGGCCGGTGACGGCTGTGGATCCATCCGCCCAGCATGCCAGCCGCGACCGCCGGGGTGCGGGGAGGAGACCGGTCAGGTCAAGCCGTGACCGCCGCCCGGCGGGATGACGGCCGGTCAGGCCCGGCCGCGACTGCCGGGGCGCGGGAGCGCGGGGGAGGACGACCGGTCGGTCAGCACGTAGGATCGGAGCAAGCGAGGTTACCCGGGAGTAGACATGAGTGACGCGGTCATCGTCGGCGCGGTTCGTACCCCGGTCGGGCGGCGCAAGGGGAGCCTCGCCGGAGTGCACCCGGTCGACCTGTCGGCGCACGTGCTGCGCGCGCTTGCCGAGCGCACCGGCATCGATCCCGGTCAGGTCGACGACGTGGTGTGGGGCTGCGTGTCGCAGGTCGGCGAGCAGTCCTGGAACGTGGCCCGCAACGCCGTGCTCGCCGCCGGCTGGCCGGAGTCGGTCCCCGGCACCACGATCGACAGGCAGTGCGGGTCGAGTCAGCAGGCGCTGCACTTCGCCGCCGCGACCGTTCTCTCCGGGCAGGCCGACCTGGTCGTGGCCGGCGGCGTCGAGTCGATGACCCGGGTGCCGATGGGTTCCAGCGTGGCCGGCGGGATGCCGTTCAGTGCCGCGATCCTGGAGCGTTATCGCGGGGTGGAGGGTGTCGCCGACGACTCGGCGCTGCCGTTCAACCAGGGCGTCGGGGCGGAGCTGATCGCGCAGCGGTGGCGCTTCTCCCGCACCCAGCTCGACGAGTTCGCGCTGGCCAGCCACGAGAAGGCGGCTGCCGCGCAGGACGCCGGGGCGTTCGACCCCGAGCTGGCGCCGGTGGCGCTCGCCGACGGCGGCAAGTTCGCCGCCGACGAGGGCATCCGCCGGGACACGTCGCTTGCGAAGCTCGGCGAGTTGGCCACGCCGTTCCGCGCCGACGGCGTGGTGACCGCCGGGTCCGCGTCGCAGATCTCCGACGGCGCCGCCGCGCTCGCGGTGACCACAGCCGAGTGGGCCAGCCGGCACGGTCTGCGCCCGCTCGCCCGGGTGCACACCGCCGTGGTCGCCGCCGATGATCCGGTCACCATGCTCACCGCCCCGATTCCGGCCACCGCGAAGGCGCTGCGCCGCGCCGGGCTGGGCATCGAGGAGATCGGGGTGTACGAGGTGAACGAGGCGTTCGCCCCGGTGCCGCTGGCCTGGCTGGCGGAGACCGAGGCGGACCCGGAGCGGCTCAACCCGCGTGGTGGGGCGATCGCGCTCGGCCACCCGCTCGGTGGGTCCGGCGCGCGGATCATGACGACGATGCTCCAGCACATGCGGGACAACGGCATCCGCTACGGCCTGCAGACCATGTGCGAGGGCGGCGGCATGGCCAACGCGACAATCGTCGAGTTGCTCTGAGCGGGGGAGCCGACAACCCGCTGGGCCGGGTGGAAGTTCCAGAAATCGGGCGTGACCCATATCACCCTAGGTCAACCGCTCGTTGCACCAGGTATGGACGTGTTCTCGCGAACGTTCCTTCCGGCCGCCGCCGAGACCGGCCTGGCGATCCAGACCGCCACCCGACACATGCCGGTGTTCCGTCGGTGCGTCGGCTCCGGTGACGCGACCATCCTGGTCACCCGGTGCAGCCGCCCGACCCATCCGGTCGGTGGCGAATACCTGATGCTCCTCACCCACCGCCGGCTGGTGGTGACCCGGCAGACCCGGGTGCTGCACCGGCTGCGCCTGCACCTCAACACCGAGCTGCGGGAACTCAGCAACGTCACGTGGAGCCCGGACCCGCGGGCCCACCGCCTGGAGCTGGCGGCCACCGCCATCGACGGGGTGCGCGAGCGGTTTCTCATCCGGACCCACCATCCGAAGGCGGTGTGGCAGCTCGACGCGCTGCTCAACCACGCCTTCCGGACCCGGCTGCGGGCTCCGGCGGAACGACTTGTCGCCACCATCGGTGACGCGCCGGCCGGCAACCGGCCCGCCGTGTTCCGCCCGGCGCCGGCCCGCTGACGTTCTCCTTACCGAATCCGAACATGTCCCTGACCGCCCGGCGGGCGGCCGGTCGGTCATCATGGGCCGGTGACCGCCGCCGACGCGCAGCGCGGGCTCGTCCTCGTGGTCGAGGACGAACCCGCCATCGCCGACCTGGTCCGGCTCTACCTGACCCGGGACGGCTTCGGCGTACACCTGGAACGGGACGGCACGGCCGGGCTGGCCGCCGCGCGGCGGCTGCGCCCGGTGGCCTGCGTGCTCGACATCGCGCTGCCCGGCCTGGCCGGCACCGAGATCTGCCGGCGGCTGCGCGCGGCGGGTGACTGGACGCCTGTCATCTTCCTCACCGCACGCGACGACGAGGTGGACCGCGTGGTCGGCCTGGAGCTGGGCGCGGACGACTACGTCACCAAGCCGTTCAGCCCGCGCGAGCTGGTCGCCCGGGTGCGGGCCGTGCTGCGCCGCAGCGCCGGCACGCCGCCCGAGCAGCCGCGGGTGCTCGGCGCGGTCACGCTCGACCCGGCGCGCCGGGCGGTGACCGCCGGTGGGGCTCCGGTGCAGCTCACCTCCACCGAGTTCGACCTGCTGGCCCATCTGATGGCCCGTCCCGGGCGGGTGTTCACCCGGGAGGAGCTGCTGGCCGCCGTCTGGGGCTACGCGGCGCACGGCGGCACCCGGACCGTCGACGTGCACGTGGCGCAGGTCCGGGCCAAGCTCGCCCCGGCCAGCGTGATCCGCACACACCGTGGCGTCGGGTACGCGGCCGATGCGTGAACAGCACACGGTGGCGTTGCCGATCGTCCGGCCCGGCCCCGTCCCGCCGCCGGCCCGGCAGCGGTACGGCAACACCCTGACCGCCCGCGCGGTGCTCGTCACCTGCGCGGTCGCGCTGGTGTCGGTGCTTGTCACCGCCCTGGTCGCGGTCCCGTTGGCGGTGCGCGGCGCGGAGCGTCGGGACCAGGCCGCGCTCGCGGCGCAGGCCCGGCTCGCCGCCGACGTGCTGCGGATCCGCACGGCACGTCAGCGCGACGGCGCCGGGGACCGGCTCATCCGGCAACTCCGCCAGCAGCAGGTCGAGGTGTACGTGCTCCGGGGCGGCCAGGTCGACAGGCGTGGACTGCCCGCGTCGCTCGTCGCCCGGGTCGCCGCCGGCGGGAACGTCTCCGGCCGGCGGCTTGTCGACGGGGAACGCCGGCTGGTCGAGGCGCGGGCGCTGTCCGGCGGCGACGGGGTGGTGCTCACCCGCGCCGTCACCACCGCCCCCTGGCGGCAGGTGCTGCGCGGGCTGTGGTTGCCGCTGCTGGCCGGCCTCGCCGCCGGGGCGGGGGCCGGGCTGCTGCTCGCCCGCCGGCTGGCCCGGCCGATCCGGGTCGCGGCCGACGCCGCCGCCCGGCTGCGCGCCGGTGACCGGGCGGTCCGGGTGCCGGTCGAACCGCCCGACGAGGTGGCCGACCTGGCGTACGCGCTCAACGGGTTGGCCGCCGCGCTTGCCACGAGCGAGGGCCGGCAGCGGGAGTTCCTGCTCTCCGTCTCGCACGAGTTGCGGACCCCGCTCACCGCGATCCGCGGCTACGCCGAGGCGCTTGCCGACGGCGTCATCGGCGCCGACGCGGTCCCGGCGACCGGCCGGACCGTGCTCGCCGAGGCCGAACATCTGGACCGGCTGGTGAGTGACCTGCTCGCGCTGGCCCGGCTGGAGGCGGCCGACTTCCCGCTCGACCCGGGTCCGGTGGACCTGACCCGGGTCGTCGCCGACGCCGAGCGCACCTGGTTCGACAGGTGCGCGGCGGTCGGTGTGCCGTTCCGGGTGGAGACGCCTGGCGCGCCGGTGCCGGCGTACACCGATCCGGGGCGGATCCGGCAGGTGGTGGACGGGTTGTTGGAGAACGCGCTGCGGGTCGTACCCCCGGGGGCGCCTGTGGTGCTCGCGGTCCGGCCGGCCGGCGCGGGCCTGGCGGCCGGCGGTGTCCTGGAGGTCCGCGACGGCGGGCCCGGCTTCACCGACGACGACCTCGCGGTGGCGTTCGAACGCGGCGCGTTGCACAAGCGGTACCGGGGGGTGCGCAAGGTGGGCAGCGGGCTCGGGCTGGCGCTCGCCGCCGGGCTGGTGCGCCGGTTGGGTGGGGACATCGCCGCCGGGCACGCCCCGGAGGGCGGCGCCGCCTTCACCGTTCGGCTGCCCGCGGATCCTTACCCGGCCCGAACATCGGCCTGACGCTGCCTGCGTACGGCCGGGGAATGCTGACGTCACCACCGACGAGAGGAACACCGATGGCACGTCAGCGAATCGTCACCAGCGCGACCGCACTGCTCGCCGCCGCGGCGCTCGGCCTTGCCGGCTGCGGCGCGGCGCAGACCGGCGCCGGCGCGGCCCGGGAGAGCGCGGTCGAGGTGGCCGCGGCCATGGGCGTGGACGGGCAGGCGCTCGTCGCGCTCGGCGTCGACCCGGCCGACCTGGACGTCGACCCGGTCGCGGCCCCGGCCCCGTCGGGCTCCGCCACGCCGGAGTCCGGACCGAATCGGAAGGGCGAGCGGGCCCAGGAGTGGCGCAAGCGGCACCAGGCCCGGGTGCTGCTGCGGAAGAACAAGCTGCACGGCGAGGTCGTGGTGCAGACCAAGGAGAACGGGACGAAGACCGTCGCCGTTCAGCGCGGCACGGTGACCGCGATCGACGCGACGTCGGTGACCGTGAAGTCCACCGACGGTTTCACCATGACCTGGACGTTCGACGAGAAGCTGCGGGTGGTCGAGCGCCGCGCCACGATCCGGTCGACCGACGTGAAGGTCGGCACGACGGTGGGCGTGGCCGGGACGAAGGAGGGCGACAAGGGGAACGCGCGGCTCATCGTGGTGCCACTCAAGCAGAAGTAGGGTGGGCGGGCTGTTGTGACCTGACGAGCCCGCCAGGCTACGCTAAGCCCCGACTTGCCATCGCCTCCGTGGAGAACCCGTGAAGCTCTCGATCCTCATGCCGGTCTACAACGAGGAAGAACGTATCGCGGATGCGCTCAAGCAGGCATTGGCGGTCGACTACCCGTGCGAGATCGAACTCGTCGTCGTGGACGACGGCAGCCGGGACGGCACCGGCGAGGTTCTCGGCCGGGTCGACGACGCCCGGCTGCGGGTGATCACCCACCAGCGCAACGCCGGCAAGGGCGCGGCCATCAAGACCGCGGTCGACAACGCCGAGGGCCAATACATGGTCATCCTCGACGCCGACCTCGAATACGACCCGCAGGACATCCCGCGCCTGCTGCAGCCGGTGCTCGACGGGCACGCCACCGTGGTCTACGGCAATCGCACCTTCGGCAGCCACAGCTCTTACAGCTTCTGGTACGTGATGGGCAACAAGGGCGTCACGCTGGCCGCCAACATGCTCTACAACTCCTACATCGGCGACCTGGAGACCTGCTTCAAGCTGATGCCGTTGGAGCTCTACCGTTCGCTCCAGGTGCGCTCGCGGGGCTTCGGCATGGAGGCCGAGGTCACCGGCAAGCTCCTCCGCCAGCGCATCCGCCCCTACGAGGTGCCGATCAGCTACCGTGCCCGGGGCCGCGAGGAGGGCAAGAAGATCACCTGGAAGGACGGCGTCGAGGCGATCTGGATCCTGGCCCGCGAGCGCGCCCGCCGCCGCCCTGCGGATCCCGCCGCCGCCCGCTGACCCGCACGACCCGAGGACCCCGCACCGCTCCCGGTGCGGGGTCCCGTCGTGCCGGGAGCGGTGCGGGGTCCCGTCGTGCCGGGAGCGGTGCGGGGTCCCGTCGTGCCGGGAGCGGCGCGGGGTCCCGTCGTGTCGGCGGTCAGCCGGCCGGGTCGAGGAACGCGTCGACGGAGCGCCGCAGGCCGGCCGCGTCCAGCCCGTGCCAGCGGTCGTGGTCCTCCGGCGCGCCGTAGCGGCGCAGCTCCGCCCGGCCCACACCGAGGGAGAGCAGCCGGTGCGGCCGGTCCGCAAGCGCCTCCGCCACCACCCGGGCCGAGGTGCCGGCCAGGTACGGCTCGACCAGGACCACCTCGGCGCCGGCAAGCGTCCGCAGCCCGGCGACGTCGAACGGCCGCGGCCGGTGGGTGAAGGCCACCGTGACCGGCCGGTCGGCCACCGCGTGCAGCGCCGCGTCAAGCACCGGTCCGACCGCCACCAGCAGCGGTGCGCCCGGCCCGGCGTCGCGGACCACCCGCAGGTCACCCGCCTCCGGGTACGCGACCGCGTTGCGGGCGGTGGACAGCCGCAGGTACGCCGCGTCCCGCCCGCACACCACGTCGCGCAGCAGCGGGCGTACCTCGTCGGGGTGGCCGGGCACGTGCACGGTCCACCCGTCGAGCGTGTCGACAAGCGCCACGTCGGCCGGCGCGAGGTGGGTGCGTCCGGCCGCCGCCCGGTCGTACGAGGCGCCGATGCTCACCAGCACCGCGCCGACCCCCTGGTGGTCGAGGTCCAACTTGATCTGCTCGTACGCCCGCTCGACCAGGAACGGGGCGTAGCTGTGCACGATCGGCCGCTGCCCGGTCAACGCGAGCCCGCCGGCCACGCCGATCATGAGCTGTTCCCGGATCCCGACGTTCACCACCCGGTCCGGGTACCTGGCGGCGGCCGGGGCGAACGCGGCGGCGGAGATGTCCGCCAGCACGATCACGCTCCGGGGATCCGCAAGCACCTCCTCGGCGCTTGTCACGAACGCGTCCCGCATGGTCATGGCGTCACTCCCCGGCGGCGACGGCCGCGACGACGACGGCCGCGACGACGACGTGCGGCCGGTGATGGTCGTGCCCGGTCAGGGCGGTGTGCAGGGCGTCGTGGTCGTGGCCGTCGACGGTGGCGGCGGTCCACCCGTTGACGGTGAACCGGCTCGCCGCGCCGCCGGGCCAGCCGTGCGTGGCGGAGCCGTTGTCCACCACGATCGCGGTCAGGTTGCCGAGCCCGGTCGCGCCCGCGTACGCGATGGCCTCGTGGTTGGCGCCCTCGTCCAGTTCGGCGTCGCCGAGCAGCACGTACACCCGGGGGTCGGCGCGGCCCTGGGCGCGCAGGCCGAGCGCGACGCCCACGCCCAGCCCGAGCCCGTGTCCGAGCGAGCCGGAGCCCACCTCCACGCCCGGCACAAGCGTCCGGTCCGGGTGGTCGCCGAGCCGGCTGGCCGGGCCGCCCTGGTCGTCAAGCCACTCGACTGGTACGAAGCCCCGGGCGGCGAGCAGCGCGTAGTAGCCGGCGACCGCGTGCCCCTTGGAGAGCAGGAACCGGTCCCGGTCGGGATCGTCCACGGTGGCCGGGGTGACCCGCAGTACCCGGTCGTAGAGGACCTGGAGCACGTCGAGCGTCGAGTACACGTTCGCGCCGAACTCGCGGCCGGCGCGCACCCGGTCGAGCAGCGCGGCCAACTCGGTGGCGGTGGTCGTCGTCATGCCGATAGCCTCAAACCTCAACCGAACTTCACCTCAAGGTCCTGTGATGCACGAGGCAACCCTGACCATCGGCCAACTCGCCGACCGCAGCGGCGTGGCCCCCTCCGCGCTGCGCTACTACGAGCGGCTCGGCCTGATCCACGCCGCGCGCACCGGCGGCAACCAGCGCCGCTACGCCCGCACCGAGCTGCGCCGGGTCGCCTTCATCCGGATCTCCCAGCAGGTCGGCGTCTCGCTCGACGAGATCCGGGAGGCGCTCGACTCGCTGCCCTCCGGGCGTACCCCCACCCCCGAGGACTGGGCGGCGCTCTCCCGGGCCTGGCGGGACCGGCTGGACGAGCGGATCCGGCTGCTCGGCAAGCTCCGCGACGACCTGGACGGCTGCATCGGCTGCGGCTGCCTGTCGTTGCAGCGCTGCACGCTCTACAACCCGGATGACTCGCTCGCCGCCGAAGGACCCGGCGCGCGTCTCGTGCTGCCCCGGGACTGAGGCGTCACCGCACCAGCAGCACCTTGCCCAGGTGGTCGTTGGTCTCCACCAGCCGGTGCGCGTCGGCGGCGTCCGCCATGCCCACCCGCGCGTGCACCACGGGCCGGATCCGGCCCGCCGCCACGAGCGGCCACACCTGCTCGCGTACGCCCCGGGTGATCGCCGCCTTCTCGTCGAGCGGGCGGGACCGCAACGCGGTTGCGTGCACCGAGGCCCGCTTCGCCAGCAGCATCCCGAGGTCGAGCTCACCCTTGCGACCGCCCTGCATGCCGATCACCACGAGCCGCCCGCCGGTCGCCAGCGCGGCCACGTTCCGGGGCAGGTAGGACGCGCCCATGATGTCCAGGATCACGTCCGCGCCGCGCCCGTCGGTCACCCGGCGGACCTCCGCCACGAAGTCCTGCTCCCGGTAGTCGACGGTGTGCGCGGCGCCCAGCTCCCGCAGCCGCTCGTGCTTCGCCGCCCGCGCGGTCACCACCACCGTGGCGCCGAGCGCCACCCCGAGCTGGATCGCGAACGTGCCGATGCCGCTGCCGCCGCCGTGCACAAGCAGCGTGTCCCCCTCGGCCAGCCGGGCCAGGTCCACCACGTTCGACCAGACCGTGCAGGCCACCTCCGGCAGCGCCGACGCGTCCACCAGGTCCACCCCCTCGGGCACCGGCAGCAACTGCCCGGCCGGCACGGCCACCCGCTCGGCGTACCCGCCGCCGGCAAGCAACGCGCAGACCTCCTGGCCCACCGACCAGCCGGTCACGTCCGCGCCGAGCGCCCGGACCGTCCCCGAGCACTCCAACCCGGGGTACGCGGGCGCGCCCGGCGGCGGCGGATAGTGGCCCTGCCGTTGCAGCAGGTCGGCCCGGTTGACCGCGCTGGCCCGCACGTCGACGACCACCTCGCCGGGGCCGGGCTCGGGATCGGGGACCTCGGCCCAGACGAGCGCCTCGGGTCCGCCGGGTTCGCTGATCGTGATCGCACGCATGGCACAGTCTTACCCGATCCGCGGTTCATGGCAGACTAGGCGCGGTCGCGTACCCCTCGTGGGAGCGCGCCGGGAGGGTTCGCCTAGTGGCCGATGGCGCTGGTCTTGAAAACCGGTAAGGCAGCGATGTCTTCGTGGGTTCGAATCCCACACCCTCCGCATCCCGAGCAGTAGAAACGCTCCCTGACCAGCGCGAAGGCCGGTCAGGGAGCGTTCTCGCGTCTCCGAGGGAGTCTCACTTCGTCCCGTTGGGGGCCGCCGCGTCTCACTGGTCGTGTCGTATCCGTGTCGGCACTAACCAGCCTCCCGGGTGTCCAACGCTCCCTCGATGCGCTTCCGGGCCGCTTCACCTTCGCCGTCGATGCGTAGGCCGCGTCAACGCGGGGTCAGCCATCAGCTCCAGCTGGCAGCGTGAGCCCCCGCTATTAGGACCTTTTGGGCCAGGTACCGCGCGAGAGTGATATCGACCGAGAGCTTTCCTGCCTCCTCCCCGAATGGTAGAAGAAGTTCTGCCCCTAGGCCGCCGCCGTCCTCCTTGCTGTGCACAATTCGGCATCTAATCTGATAAAGTCGGTCAGCTACCTGATCTGTCAGCTTGTGATTCGTGTTGTTGAAGTTAATCGACTTTGCGCCTCTAATTTCTTGCTTTCCTGTAAGGAATTGTTCCATCTCGGGGTCTTGCTTGATGAATTCTTCGATTCCCTTATCGTCGGCACAACTCCGCAGGGTCGCGCGCAACTGTTCCGATTCGGCAAGCCCGCGAGGGCCGCCGCCGATAATGGACAAGACTCTTACAAGCTGAGAGTCGTTCGTCGCATCGAATCTGGGATCCAATAGCTCCTGACGCGCACGTCGCATAAGTTCTTGTTTAGCATAGATCGGAAAGTGGAACTCCATTACCTGATAGTACGCAAGAAATTCTAGGAGAGGCATGCCGGTCGCAGACCGGCCATACGTGTAAAGTGAGGCCGCCTCTAGCGAGTATTGGAGCTTGGGTAAACGCAAGGGGCGCTCATCGAGTTGCTTCCGCTTCGCCCTTTTGCGACGAGCTAGCGTGACGTAACGGCTAACGTGGAGTCCTAGGGAGACTTGCTGCGTTAGGTCCAGTTCGAGGAAGAGCGCGGTCGAAAATTCCTTGAGAAACCTTAGCGCTTGGTCGTGTCCATTCAAGCCGCTCGTGGTGATTCTAAGTGCGTAGCCTCTTGCGCCACCTCGCTCTGCGGCTACTAGGCTTGGAGATGCTTGACAGATCTCGGCGGTAATGCGGCTTGTTCTATGTGAGTCACTGACAAATCGTATGCTGATAGACTGATCGGCGGAGTCGTCGTTTACTTCGGAAGCATCGATTACTTCATCGGTCGACAAATTCTCTACTTTAGCTGCTCGGGCCAGTCGATCTATCGCGAACCCTATGCCTGGGCTTCCAAAGTTCCGCAATAGCGCTTCGATCACGCCTGTCTTTTTGTCGAACAGGGCAGCATATTCGCCAAGGAAGATCCAGTTCTCAAAATCTGCCGCGTTGATTATTGAGGCATCTCTATGGCCGATCGTGATGGTACGCGATTTTCTGCCGTTCGGTATTGCCAGTTCTAAGAAATTTTCTTTTACCGGATTATCGGCCGAATAATAGACATCGAGCATCCTCTCCTGATATGAGAAGCCCACCTTCTCTGCTCTTACTTTGATTACCTCAAGAGGCTCCATGCTTCGCCGTCTACCAATCTTCCTGAGTTACATCTGTCCGGATGGCGTCGCGAAAGGATAGAGAGTGGTGTCGAGGGTTCAATCATTAAGTCGTATATCCGTCAGTTCTCTTGATCGAAGAATGACGCCGTAGTGCCAGCCCTACCCACGGCTTGCTGGGTGGTACCTAACGCGCCCTCGATCCTCTTTCGGGCTGCTTCGTCTTGGCCGTCGATGCACGAGGCGTAAACCTTCAAGAGCACGTGCACGCTGTGCCCGGCCCACTGAGCTACTTGCGTCGCCGGCACACCAGCGTTGAGCCACAGCGACACGGCGGCGTGCCGCAGGTCGTACGGCCGGTGCGCCAGTGGTGACCGGTATTGCGCGGGCGTCAAGGCTGTCTCTCGGGCCTGCCGCCAGGCGCGCAGGTAGGTGCTTTTCGACACGGGGGCCACCCGCGCGCCAGCGGCGTTGAACATCCGACCGTTGGCGCTCCGGCAGTGCTCCCGTAGGTGGTGTCGCAGGATGCGAACTAGTTCGGGACAGACCGGGACGTCGCGGGTCGCCTTCTTCGCTCTGTGCTTAAGTTCCCGGTCTTCGAGCGACGTGCCGCCGTCGCTCCAATCCTCACCAACCTGCTGCGTCGACCCGCTGAGGTGCAACCACCCCCATCCGTCGTCGGGCAACTCGCATTCGTCGGCGCGTAGGTGGATCACCTCCGACGGGCGCAGCGCGGCGAAGTACATGCAGGCGAAGAAGCCTTCCAAGTGCGGGTCCCGCTGCCGAACCGCAGCGAGCAGCGACCGGGCTTGCTCGGGATTCACCACCACCTTCCGGTCTATCTGATCGGTGTTCTTCGGCGCTCGCCACTGAATGAAGTCCATCGGGTGCGCGTCGAGATGCCGCAGTTCAACGGCGTATTTCAACGCGCTGTAGAAGACTGCGCGCTTTCTCGCCACCGTGTTAGCGGCGGCCGGGCCACCGTCAATCCGGGTGGTCAACAGGTCGAGCGTTTTCCGGATGGTCGCCGGATTCGCTACGTCCGTCAGCGGCAGCGTGTTCGCCTTGAGCCATCGGACAATCGGCGCGAGGTTGTCCGGCGGCGTGGCCTTATCCCGGTCTCGCTGCTGCTTGTTGAAGGCCCAGGTGTAGAGAGCATGGCGTAGCTCCGCTTCGTCGGGTGCCCCACGTGACGTGGCGAGTAGCGCGGGCGTGACGGTGGTGAGCGCGTCGGCAATGCTCTTGCGCTGAGTCGCGGCGGCACGCGGCCATTTCATGTCCACGAACGCAACCGCCAGGTCGTACCAACTCCGGCTGTTCAGTTGCCGGGCCATCGGTTCAGACAGCCCGGTCTTCTCATCGAACGCCGTTCCTTCGCGCTGTGCGACGACCAGCTTCGATCGGAAGCTCTCAGCGAGTGCCCGGGTTGCGAACGTCTTCCGGAAGGGCTTGTCAGCTACCTTCCATCGGACGGTGTAGGACTTCTTTTTGCCGGCAAGTTCGTTCGTCAGGATCGCGTGAATCCGTACGCTGTAACTGCTCAAGCGGCCTCCTCGTGATCGTTGAGCCAGGCGTCGAGGTCGCGGCGGCGGACGTACAGGCTGCCGTTCGGGTACTTGATGGTTCGCGGAGCGCGGCCGGTCGCCTTCCAGCGGAAGAAAGTCGACCGAGGCACCCGCAGTTCGTCCAAGACTTCGGCGAGGCTGAGCAGGTTCCCAGTCGAGGTGGTGCGCTTCAGGGCGGTCATGAGCGGGTTGTCCTCCCTCGGGGCGGCGTCGAGTTAGATGTGGCGCCAAGTCGACGGAGGTCGGTCTGGGTAGGGCTTGCTGACCTGGCGGATGGTGAGCACGTGGGCGAGCGCGGAGAGGGTGGCGGCGGTTTCGGCGGGGGTGCCGTGCAGCCTGATTCGCATGCTGGCGTCCTCTCGGTCGGCGGGCGGGTCTGACGTGGGTGGGGAAGGCGTTGCGGCAGAAGGACGTAGGGCGGCCCGCTGAGAGCGCTGTAGAGGCAAGATCTCGGCACGGTTGGTGTTGGGCCATGCATTGATTCGTCTCTGTGGCTCTCAGGGGGCGGTTCTGCGGAAGGTCGGCGCGCGGTGCGGTGTGTGGGTGCTGCGCGGGGTGGGGCGGC
>NZ_JAXCFT010000022.1:0-93243 GCF_056150385.1 Micromonospora marincola
CCGACAGCGCCAACCCCAACACCGCCTCCTACCACATCACCATCGACAACCTCGCCAACTGGATCGCCACCCGCGGCTACAGCACCACCTGACACCACCGCTGCGGCCGTGGCTGCAGAGCAAGGGAGCAGCAACGGCGAAAGGGCCCGACCCCATCACGGGGTCGGGCCCTTTGTCAGCGCTCGGTGACGCCGACCGGCTCGGCCTTGTCGGGCTCCTCGACCGGGGGCAGCCGCTTCGCCCGGCGGCGCAGCCACCATGTGCTGACCAGGCCGGCGAGCACGGCGAGCACCAGCCCGGCCCAGGAGATGTCCTTGAGCCAGTGCTCGGCGGCCCGCCCGACGTAGAACAGCAGGTAGGTCGTGCCGAACGCCCAGACCAGGCCGCCGGCCGCGTTCGCCACCAGGAACCTGCGGTACGGCACGTGCAGCGCCCCGGCGAGCGGGCCGGCGAGGATACGCAGCAGTGCGACGAACCGCCCGAAGAAGACCGCCCACACGCCGTGGCGGGCGAAGCTCTGTTCGGCGCGGGCGAGGTGCGCCGGGCCGAGGTGCTTGGGGAAGCGTCGGCCCAGCCGTTCCAGCAGCGGCCGGCCGCCCCGGCGGCCCACGGCGTACCCGATGGAGTCGCCGACGATCGCGCCGGTCGCGGCGGCGGCGGCCACCCACTCGGGCTGGACCACCCCGGTGGCGGCGAGCAGTGCGGAGCTGACCAGCACGATCTCGCCGGGCAGCGGAACGCCCATGCTCTCGACGCCGATCACCCCGGCGACGATCAGGTAGATCACTTCCGGGGGTAGCGCGGAGAGCCAGTGCTGCACGTCGACCACGCACCGACCCTACCCGCGCAGAACTCAACGCGCGGGTGCCAGGAACTCCAGCCGGTTGCCGTGCGGGTCGTGCGTGTGGAACCGCCGCATGCCGGGGATCTCGTCGTCGCCCCAGGTGACGGCGTGGCCGGCGGCGTCGAGCCGGGCGGCCAGGTCGTCCAGGTCGGTGCGGAGCAGCGCCGGGTGGGCCTTGCGGGCGGGACGGAAGTCGTCCTCGACGCCGAGGTGCAGCTCGACGTCGTACCCGGTGAACCAGCAACCGCCGCGGGCGGCGAGGGCCGGGGGTTTGGGTTTCTCGGTGAGGCCGAGCAGACCGACGTAGAAGGAGCGGGAGAGGTCCTCGGAGCCGCGCGGGCAGGCGAGCAGGACGTGGTGGATCATGGTGGCACCTCCTCGTCCCGCAGCGTGGCACGAGGTTGCGCGAATAGCAAGACGGACGTACGGTTTTGTAGATGCCGACGCAGGTAAGTGTCGCCTAAGCACGGCGGCGCCCCCGCCGGTGCGACAAACTGCTCAGGACTACTCACGGTCGCTGGTGTGAAGGAGTACGACGTGGCGAGCCTCGACACCTTCGGTGCGAAGACCCAGCTACGCGTCGGAGACGCGAGCTACGAGATTTTCAGGATCGGCAAGGTGGAGGGCCACGAACGGCTGCCCTACAGCCTCAAGGTCCTGCTGGAGAACCTGCTGCGGACGGAGGACGGCGCGAACATCACCGCCGACCACATCTCGCAGCTCGGCGGCTGGGACCCCACCGCCGACCCGAGCGTGGAGATCCAGTTCACCCCCGCCCGGGTGCTGATGCAGGACTTCACCGGCGTGCCCTGCGTCGTCGACCTGGCGACCATGCGCGAGGCCGTGCGCGACCTCGGCGGCGACGCCACCAAGGTCAACCCGCTCGCGCCGGCCGAGCTGGTCATCGACCACTCGGTCATCGCCGACCTGTTCGGCCGCGAGGACGCCTTCGAGCGCAACGTCGAGCTGGAGTACGAGCGCAACAAGGAGCGCTACCAGTTCCTGCGCTGGGGCCAGAGCGCGTTCAACGAGTTCAAGGTCGTCCCGCCGGGCACCGGCATCGTGCACCAGGTCAACATCGAGTACCTGGCCCGTACGATCATGGAGCGCAACGGCCAGGCGTACCCGGACACCGTCGTCGGCACCGACTCGCACACCACCATGGTCAACGGCCTGGGCGTGCTGGGCTGGGGCGTCGGCGGCATCGAGGCCGAGGCCGCGATGCTCGGCCAGCCGGTCAGCATGCTGATCCCCCGGGTCGTCGGCTTCAAGCTCTCCGGTGAGATGCCGGCCGGCACCACCGCCACCGACCTGGTGCTGACCATCACCGAGATGCTGCGCAAGCACGGCGTGGTCGGCAAGTTCGTCGAGTTCTACGGCCCGGGCGTGAGCGCCGTGCCGCTCGCGAACCGTGCCACCATCGGCAACATGTCGCCGGAGTACGGCTCCACCGTGGCGATCTTCCCGATCGACGGTGAAACCATCCGCTACCTGGAGCTGACCGGGCGCGACCCGCAGCAGGTGGCGCTCGTCGAGGCGTACGCCAAGGAGCAGGGCCTCTGGCACGACCCGGACCACGAGCCGGACTACTCCGAGCGCCTGGAGCTGGACCTCGGCACCATCGAACCGTCCCTGGCCGGCCCGAAGCGCCCGCAGGACCGGGTGCCGCTCGGCAGCGCCAAGACGCTGTTCCGCTCCGCGCTCACCGACTACGTGGCCGCCGACGAGACCGGCGGCGACCCGGGCCGCAAGCCGGGCGTGCCGCAGCAGCAGAAGCCGTTCGGCACCGACGGCCCGGCGGACGAGGCGAGCGCCGAGTCCTTCCCGGCCAGCGACGCCCCGGCCAACGGCGTCAACGACCCGGCGGACGCGCCGCGCGACCTGGAGACCGCCGCCGTGGGCGCGGGCGGCCGGGCCAGCAACCCGGTACGCGTGAGCGGCGCCGACGGCGTCGAGTACGAGCTGGACCACGGCGCCGTGGTGATCGCCGCGATCACCTCCTGCACCAACACCTCGAACCCGCAGGTGATGATCGGCGCGGCGCTGCTGGCCCGCAACGCGGTGGAGAAGGGCCTCAACCGCAAGCCGTGGGTGAAGACCACGCTCGCGCCGGGCTCGAAGGTCGTCATGGACTACTACGACCGCGCCGGCCTCACGCCCTACCTGGAGAAGCTCGGCTTCAACCTGGTCGGCTACGGCTGCACCACCTGCATCGGCAACTCCGGCCCGCTGCCGGAGGAGGTCTCCGCCGCCGTCAACGAGGGCGACCTGGCCGTCGTCTCGGTGCTCTCCGGCAACCGCAACTTCGAGGGCCGGATCAACCCGGACGTCAAGATGAACTACCTGGCGTCCCCGCCGCTCGTGGTCGCGTACGCGCTCGCCGGCACCATGGACATCGACCTGGCCAACGAGCCGATCGGCGAGGACGCGCAGGGCAACCCGGTGTTCCTGCGGGAGATCTGGCCGAACACCGCCGAGATCCAGGACGTCATCGCCTCCGCGATCGGCGCCACCGGCTTCAGCGCCGCGTACGCCGACGTGTTCGCCGGCGACGAGCGCTGGCAGTCGCTACCCACCCCGACCGGAGACACGTTCTCCTGGGCCGGCGACTCGACGTACGTGCGCAAGCCCCCGTACTTCGAGGGCATGCAGCAGCAGCCGACCCCGGTGCGGGACATCGCCGACGCGCGGGTCCTGGCCAAGCTCGGCGACTCGGTGACCACCGACCACATCTCCCCGGCCGGCTCGATCAAGGCGGACTCCCCCGCCGGCACCTACCTGGCCGAGCACGGCGTGGCCCGGCACGAGTTCAACTCGTACGGCTCCCGCCGGGGCAACCACGAGGTGATGATCCGGGGCACGTTCGCCAACATCCGGCTGCGCAACCAGCTCGTCCCGGGTGTCGAGGGCGGCTTCACGGTCAACCACCTGACCGGCGAGCAGTCGTCGATCTACGACGCCTCGATGGCGTACCAGGAGGCGGGTGTTCCGCTTGTCATCCTGGCCGGCAAGGAGTACGGCTCGGGTTCGTCGCGGGACTGGGCGGCCAAGGGCACCATGCTGCTGGGCGTGAAGGCCGTCATCGCCGAGTCGTACGAGCGGATCCACCGCTCGAACCTGATCGGCATGGGCGTCCTGCCGCTCCAGTTCCCGGTGGACACCACCGCGGAGTCGCTGGGCCTGACCGGCACCGAGACGTTCTCGATCAGCGGTGTCACCGCGCTCAACGACGGCGACACCCCGCGCACGGTCAAGGTCACCACCGACACCGGCGTGGAGTTCGACGCCGTGGTCCGCATCGACACTCCCGGTGAGGCGGACTACTACCGGCACGGCGGCATCCGCCCGTCCGTCCTGCGCCGGATTCCCGCGAGCGGCGGCTTGGGGGTTCGGTGGGGGCCCTTTTAACCACCCGTGTGTAAACATGGCCCCCCTCCTAACGTGCGGGCGGTCAGCGGAGGCGGAGGGCTACGGCGCGCGCCTCCGCGTCGGTGAGCGGCATGAACCACAGGAAGCGCCGCACGATCGCGATCGGGTCCGGTCCGCCGGGCTGCCCGCGCAGGTCGCGGATGGCCTGGCGGGTGATCCGGGAGAACTCGGGGATCAGCGTCGCGCGCCGGGCCGCGTCGGTGGGCGTGGCCCGCAGCGTCGGGCACGGCCAGGGCTCGCCGCAACTGTCGCAGCGCCAGGCCGGGCCGCACGCGCGGTGCGCGGGCAACGGCAGCACCACCCGGGGGTACGACGATCTCGGTGTCGGGTCAGTCATGCCTCCACCGTGCCGACCGTGGCCACACAATCACACAGCGTTGTGTAATCTCCTTCGGACGCTTCTTTTGCTCCGGGGAGGAACCGGCATGAACCATGCCTTCGTCACCGCGCTTGCCGGCTCGGGCCACACCGCCGAGACTCTGGCGGAACGGCTCGGTCTGCATCCGAAGACGGTGGCCCGCTGGGCGAACCCGGGGCACATTCCGCAGAGCCGGCACCGCGCGACGGTCGCGAACCTGCTCGGCCTGCCGATGGACGCGCTCTGGCCGGACGTGGGCCGCCGCCGCGAGCCGGTGTGGTTCCGCCCGTGGGTGGACATCGAACGCGAGGCGGTCGCCCTGCGCACGTTCGAGCTGGCCTGGGTGCCGGGCCTGTTGCAGACCGAGGGGTACGCCCGCGCCACGTTCCTCGGCCAGCCGCTCACCTCCGACGAGGTCACCGATCTGGTCGCCGCGCGGCTGGACCGGCAGGGCATCCTCAACCGGCAACGCGGGCCGCTGTTCGTCGCGGTGCTCGACGAGCAGGTGCTGCGTCGCGCCGCCGCCGGCGACCGCGCGCTGATGGCCGCCCAGGTCGCCCACCTTGCGGCCTGCGCCGAGCTGCCGAACGTGCAGCTCCACGTGGTGCCCGCCGACACGCCGACCTATCCCGGGCTGGACGGTCCGTTCGTCATCGCCGAACTGCGCGACGGCACCCGGGTGGCGCATGTGGACAGCCAGGCGCAGGCGCAGATCATCGAGCAGCCCTCGGAGATTGCTACCCTGGAGCGTCGGTGGGAACGCATCCGGGGCGAGGCACTGCCCCGCGCGCGGACCCTGGAACTCCTGAGGGAAGTTGCGGCGGCATGGACCTGAGCGGCGCCCGGTGGTGTAAGAGCACCCGCAGCGGCGGCAACGGCGGCAACTGCGTCGAGGTCGCCGGCAACCTGCCCGGCGTGGTCGGCGTCCGCGACTCGAAGGATCCGGCCGGGCCGGTGCTCGCCTTCACCCCGGCCGCGTGGACCCGGTTCGTGACGCTTACCCGCCGCTGAGCCGGTCACGTCCCGCTCTCCCCTGTCGCGCAGCGCCGCGCGGATCAGGTGGCCCCTGCGCCGCCCGGTTCCGCCGACTCCAGCACGGCCTTGAGCCGGGCCAGGTCACCCTCGACGAGCGCGGTGTCCCGCTCGAACTCCGCGTCGCTCATGGCGGGGCCCCGACGCAGGCTGAACACCACCTCGGCGCCGTCGCCGTCGGCGATGGCGCGCAACGGCACGTACACCGTCTCGCCGGACGGCGTCCGCACCTCGTGGTCGAGCACCCCGTAGTCGTTCGCCGGCGCGAACCTCAGCCAGGCCCGGCCCTCGGGCGTCTCCACGAACCAGTCGCCGCCCTCGCGCGTCACCGAGCCGCCCAGGCCGGGTGCCCAGCGGGGCAGGTTGGCCGGGTCGGACGCGAACGCGTAGACCGTCGCGACCGGACGGTCGATGTGCACGCTGAGGTGCCGGGATTCGGTAGCCACACCGCCGATGATGGCATGGCGGCCGGAACTGTCAGTGGCCGATGCGAGCATGTGCCCGCTGTCGTAAGACCGGACGGGGAGGTCCCATGCGAGCAGACACGTCGGCGTTCGCGGTGAGCGACGCGCTTGCGGCCTTCGCCGCGTCGGCGGCGCCGGTGTTCACGGCCCGGGTGCCCGTCCCGCCGGCGCGGCTGCTGGGGCGCCTGGCCGCGCCGGCCGAGGCGGATCCGCACAGGGCGCACCGCTGGCCGGGCGTGCCGCGCGGCGACGAGCCGGACTGGATGGCCGCGCTGCGCGCGCTCGGTCCGCTGCCGGTGGAGCGCCTGCTCGGCGCGCTCGAGTCGACAGTCGCCGACCACGACTGGGGTGGCGCGCCGGATCTGGTGGGCGACCCGCCCCCGCCGCCGGCGGGCCAGTACGCGTGGCTGACCACCGGCGGCAATGACAGCGCGGCGACGTCCGCCGCGACCGTGCTGCACGCGCTGCGCCCCGGGCTGACCGACCGGGTGACCGCCGCGATGCGGGCCCTGGTCCCGCATCCGGCCGTCGCGCCGCTGCTCGCCGGCACGCCGGCCGGGGCCGATGAGCCGGCGATCGCCGCCGCCCACGGCGCCGCCCATCTCGGCCTCGCCGTGGCGGTCGCCGGTGCCGCGGTGCACCGGGCGGACCCGCCGGTGATCGTGGAGCGCGCCGCCGCCGTCGTGGGCCTGGCCGTCGGCGCTGCAGCGCTCGTGCTGCGCGAGGTGCCACTGCCGCCGGCGTACGCGGCGGCGCTGCTGGAGCGGATCCGAGCGGAATACCTGCTGCCGCGGCACCTGACCAGCACCCTGCACGTCGAGGGGCACCGGTTCGGGCTCGCCGAGCACGGGCTCCCCGACGAGGTCGACTTCACGGGCAACGGGCTGGTCGCCGTGGTCGGCGGTGGCGTGGCGGTGCGCACCGGCGTCGCGACGGGTCACGTGCGCGTGGAGCTTGTCGTGCTGGCCGGTCCACCGGACGAGGTGGAGTCGTGGTGGGAGGACGTCGTCGAGGTCAGTTGGCACGCCGCGGTCGGTGACACGTCCTGGGTGCCGGGCGACGGCAGGTCGTCGCGGCTCACCCCGCCGTGGCCTGGCGACTACCGGGTCCGGGTGCACGCCCGCGGGCGTGACGACAACGACGCCCGGTTGGAGGGCTACAAGCTCGTCGTCTGGTCGGCTCCGACCGTGCCGGAGGTGGTGCACCGGCGCTCCGACCAGCTCGGGCACCGGCTGCGCGGCGAACCCGAGCCGACCCGGCCGCCCGAGCACACGTACCGGTGGATCCGGTCGAGTTCGGTGTCGCAGGCGGCGACCGTCACCGTGGTCACCGGCGCCTCGGTCGAGCAGGTGGTGCGCGCCTTCGGCGCGGATCCGGCCCGCGCGGAGCCGGTCGACGCTCTCCGCCGTGACCTGTCCCTGCGCGGGGCGGCCGACACCTGGGTCGCCGCCGTGCTGGCCGACGACGGCGCGGTAATGGTCGTCGAGGACAACGGCTACCGGGGAGCGGACGCGTCGGTGCTGTGCGCCGCCTCGGTCGGTGGCCGGGCGGCAAGCATGTTCTGGAACGTCAACGCCGTCACCCGGCTCTCCTTCGCCGAGGGTGGCCGGCTGCTCGCCGCGTCCGAGCCGTGGGGGCGCGACGTCTATCCGCCGGAGGTGTCGACAGCCGTCGCCGGCCTCGACTTCGCCGAGGCCGGCGACCGGGTGGAGAAGGGCCTGGTCGCGGTCGAGCGGTTCACCGGTCGCGGTCTGACCGCGGCCGACCTGGCCCGGATCGACACGGGCGACGGCTACCGGATCACACGCTGAGGACGGGCGGTCCCGGTCAGTCGGGTCGGCCGCCGGCACGCCGCCCCCGTCGTGACCGGACGACCAGGCCGACACCGGTAGGGTCAGCCGGCGTGGGACTCGACGCGTTCGTCTACTGCCGGTGCTGGCAGGACGGCCTGGCCACGCCGTGCCCGGTCGGCCCGGTCGGCTATGACGAGGACGGATACCTCGCCCTGTTGCCGGCCGGCGCGTACGACGGGGTGGCCGACAACGCCTTCTACACCTGGATGTCCGAGGATGCCTGCCCGCACCTGGACATGGAGCTGGCCAGCGAGGGCGTGACCAACTGGGCCGGCCTTCGGCTGTTCCAGCAGGCGTTGCGCGCGGCCGGCGAGAACCTCTTCCCGACGCTTACCGCCCACCTGCCGGACCGCAATGGCGGCTGCCTGCCGGCGGCGCGGGCGGCTGACGCCCTGGCCGAGCTGGAGGCGTTCCGGGTGAGTCCGGTCCCGGACGAGGTGGCGCTCGTCGACGACGCGACCGGCCGGGTGCTGATGCAGTACGTCGAGGCCTACCGTGGGGTGTTCACGTTCGGTCCGGGCTGCCAGGCAGGCGTGGACCCGGACGGCTTCTTCGTCGTCGACACCGACGCGGATCCGCCTGTCACGTTGTTCCGCGCCGCCGCGTGCCGCCAGCGGGTGCGGCCCGACGGCCTGGTGGAGTTCGTCGCGGGCGGGGCGCGGGCCGTCGTGGCGATGTCGCCGGTCGCCGAGCACGGGTCGCCGCCGCCCGACCGGCTCGCGGTGCGGACGCGGAGCCGGTCGGCCGACGACTTCGCCTACCTCGTCGAGCCGCTGCGCCGGCTCTGCGCCGCGTCGGTGGCCACCGGCAACCCGGTCATGTGGTGCTGATCCGCGGCGCTCACCACGGCACCACGCCGGCGTCCTCGAAGAAGCCGCCGGTCGGCCCGTCGTCGGGCAGCGTGGCCAGCCGGATCGCGATCGCCGCGCCCTGCTGCGGCGTCCGCACCCCGCGGAAGCCGTTCAGATCGGTCGCGGTGTAACCCGGGCAGCCGGCGTTGACCAAAATGTTCGTGTCGCCGAGCGCCCGGGCGTACTGGATGGTCACCGCGTTGAGCATCGACTTCGACGGCGCGTACGCCACGGACAGCGGCCCGGTCTGGTGCTCGCCGGCGGAGGCGCTCTGCCGGGTGAGGGAGCCGACGCCGCTGGACATGTTGACGATTCGGGGCGCCGCCGAGCGGCGCAGCAACGGCAGCATCGCCTCGGTGACCCGGACGACGCCGATCACGTTGACCTCGACCGCCGTCCGCACTGTCGCCAAGTCCACGTCGCCTGGCTGCTGCGGCATGCCGCCGGTCACCGCCGCGTTGTTGACCAGCACGTCGAGGCCGCCGGCCTGGTCCTCCAGCAGGCGGGCGGCGGCGGTCACGCTCGCGTCGTCGGTCACGTCAAGCGGTACGCCGAAGGCGTCCACGCCGTCCACGCGCAGCTTCGCCACGGCGGCCTCCCGGCGCTGCTCGTCCCGGGCGCCGACGCCCACCCGCCAGCCCAGCGCGCCCAGGCCGGCCGCGATCTCGTACCCGATTCCCTTGTTCGCGCCGGTCACCAGCGCGATCCTGCGTTCGCTCATGCACTCGATCCTGTCCGTGTCGCCGCCGGCGCTCCAACACCATCTGAGTAGGGTGCGATACCCGGCGGGTATCGGTCCGGCGGTACGGTGGTGGGGTGGAGACGCGGGAGCTGCGCTACTTCGTCGCGGTCGCCGAGGAGCTGCACTTCGGCCGCGCCGCGCGCCGCCTCGGCATCGCCCAGCCGCCGCTGTCCCGGGCGATCAGAGCGCTCGAACGGCGGCTCGGGGTGACGTTGCTGGAACGCGACAGCCGGACCGTGGCGCTGACCCCGGCCGGCGCGGTGCTGCTGCGGGAGGGCCGGGCCGCGCTCGACGCGGTGGCCGCCGCCGACCGCCGTACCCGCCGGGCCGCGTCCGTCGCGGGCGGCGGCCCGGGCCTGGTCCTGGCCGCGAAGGCCGGCGCGTCAAGCGAGCTGCTGCCGAAACTGCTCGACGCGTACGCCGCCGAACCCGACGCCGTCGCGGTGGACGTGCTGCTGTGCGGCATCGGCGAGCAGGGACGGCTGCTGCGTGACGGGCGGGCCGACGTGGCGCTGCTGCACCTGCCGTTCGACTCGACGGCCGGGCTGGACACCGAGGAGCTGGTGACGGAGCAGCAGGTGGTGATCCTGCCGGCCACGCACCCGCTGGCCGGGCGGGCGCACCTGCGGACGGCAGACGTCGAGGCGCTGCCCGGCCTGCCGATGCCGCGGTGGCCACGATCGGACGGCACGTATCCGGACGGCCCGGGCCCCGAGGTCCGCGACCACGCCCAGTTGTTCCAGCTCATCGCGCTCGGTCGCGCCACGGCGGTGCTGCCCGAGTCGGCCCGGACGCTCCTGCTCCCCGACCTGGCCGCCGTGCCGGTGCCGGACGCGCCCGCGGTGACCACGGTGATCGCCTGGCCGCCGCACAGCCGGTCCCGGGCCGTCGCCGCCCTGGTCCGGACCGCCACCCGCCTCTGAGGATCTAGGCGGGCAGGTCCTTGCGCATCTGCTGGGTGACCACCCGGTAGCCCGACGTCTCGTACAGCTTGCGCGCCGTTTCGTTGGAGCCGAAGACGTTCAGCTCGAGCGCCTGGGCGCCCTGCTCCCGGGCTGCCCGCTCCCCCGCGGCGAGCAGCGCCCGCCCCAGGCCTCGACCCCGGTGCTCGGCGGCCACCTCGATGTCGTAGAGGAAGGCGCAGCCGGCGAGCCCGCGTGGATGGGTGAGGCCGATCCACAGGCGCCCGACCGGCGAGCCGTCGGCCAGCACGCCGAGCAGGAACAGCATGCCGGGTGTGGCCATGCCCTGCGGCAACAGGACAGCGTTCGCCTCCCGTGCGCGGGCGAGCGCCTCCGCCGGAGTCCAGTTGCCGGCGGCCACGTGCTCCTGCGCGAAGCCGGCGGCGAGTTCTTCCTGCCAGCGATCGAACTCCTCCGGGGACATCGCCCGGACGCTCACCTCAGTCACGCGCTACAGGCTCTCACGATCCGCCCGCCCGCACCGCCCCGAGAAGTGCGGCACGGAGCCGCGCCGGAGGCTGCCGGGACGGCGGACACGCTCAGTCACCGGCGGCCCTCCGGCGTGCCTCGCGCAGCTTCATGGCGTGCTCCAGCAGCGTGATCAGCACCTCCTTGGCCGACTCCCGCCGCCGCGCGTCGCACAGCACCACAGGCACGCCCGGGTCCAGGTCGAGCGCCGCCTGCACCTCGTCGAGCCGGAACTCGCGGGCGCCCTCGAAGCAGTTCACCGCCACCACGAACGGCGTGCCCCGGCCCTCGAAGTAGTCGATCGACGGAAAGCAGTCGGCCAGCCGCCGGGTGTCCGCGAGCACCACCGCGCCGAGCGCGCCGAGCGCCAGCTCGTCCCAGACGAACCAGAACCGATCCTGCCCGGGTGTGCCGAACAGGTAGAGCACCAGGTCGTCGCTGAGGGTGATCCGGCCGAAGTCCATCGCCACGGTGGTGGTCGACTTCTCCTCCACGCCGGACAGGTCGTCGATGCCGATCCCGGTCTCGGTCAGCACCTCTTCGGTACGCAGCGGGCGGGTCTCGCTTACCGCGCCGACCATGGTGGTCTTGCCGACGCCGAAGCCACCGGCGATCAGGATCTTGATCGCGGTGGGCAGCGGAGCCGCACCCGCCGGCCGCTCAGAGCGCCCGTAGTCCATTGATTACCGCCTCGAAAACGTGCTCGTCGGGAAGGCCGGCGGGGGTGGCGCGCGGCTCGCGTACCTGCACCAGACTGCGGGCCGCCAGGTCTCCGAGGAGAACCCGGACGGTGCCCACGGGCAGGTCGAGATGGGCGGCGATCTCGGCCACGGACTGGATCCGCTGGCAGAGGCCGACGATCGCCACGTGCTCCGGGCCGAGCCCGGTCTCCGACCCCACCTCGGTGCGGGTCGAGCTCACCAGGGAGATCAGATCGAACGTGCCGGTCACCGGGCGGGCCCGGCCACCGGTCACCGCGTACGGGCGAACCACCGGACCCGCGTGGTCGTCAACCCACTCCTGCTCCGTGGGCTCCCCGTGGCCGGTCATCGTGCCGCGTTCTCGCCGGCGGGCTGTTCCCGGGTCGGTGAGGCGACGAACCGGCCGACCCGGGTGACAAGCATGGCCATCTCGTACGCGATCAAACCCACGTCCGCGTCCTCCGACGCCAGCACCGCGAGGCAGGCGTTGCGGCCGGCCGCGGTGACGAAGAGGAAGGAGGACTGCATCTCGATGATGGTCTGCTGCACCTGACCACCACCGAACCGCTTGCCCGCGCCACGGGCGAGGCTCTGGATGCCCGCCGCCATCGCCGCCAGGTGCTCGCCGTCGTCCCGGCTCAATCCACGGGACGAGGCCATCAGCAGTCCGTCGGTGGAGAGCGCCACGGCGTGTTCCGCCTGCTTGACCCGGCCGACCAGGTCATCCAGCAGCCACGCAAGATCCGCGCCCGAAGCCGTCTTCTGCGCCACTCGTCGTCCTCTTCTCCCCGGCTGGTGTGCCGTTCTCGTCCCGGATCCGTCGGCGTCGACGCCCGGTCAGGTCGCCTGCTCGTTTGCGTCGGCCGGCCCACCGCCGGCCCCGTGCGCTCCGCCGAGCAACCGCGCCGCGTCGGTGCGGCCGCGGCGGGTTCCGCTCTGGTAGGAGCTCATCATCTGGCGCACCTGCTCCGGCGCGCGTGCCATGTCTCCCGCCCCGTCGTCGTCCGCGCCGGACGGATCCTGCCGCAGTTCCGGGTTAAGACTGGCCTGGCGTACCCGGACCGGCAACCCCACATCTGTCACGGGTGGGGGCTCGTCGGTCGGCGCCGGGGTGGCGCGGGGTTCGACCACGGCCAGCTCCGCGGTCGGCGCGACGGCCGCCGACTGCCGTTTGCGGGTACGCGCCGGCAGCCCGGACGGGGTCAGCCGGGGCGCCGCCGGTTCCGGCTCGGCCTCGGGCGTGCCGGAACCGGCCGGCGTGTCCGTCCCGGCGTCACCGTCCTCGGCCGCCCGGACCGCGACGGTGTCCTCACCCACCCGGACCGCGACGGTGTCCTCGGCGACGGCCGGCGGCTCCGCCGGCTCATCGGCCGGCGACGGCGCGAGGGCGACGGGCTCGCCGGTGTCCGTGGTGATCAGTTCGCGGGGGATCAGCACCACCGCCGTCGTCCCGCCGTACGCCGACTCTCTCAGTTGCACCTTCACGCCGTGCCGTTCGGTGAGCCGGCTGACCACGAACAGGCCGAGTCGGGCGGCGTCGGCCAGGTTCAGCTCGGACCGGTCCACGATGCGGCCGTTGGCGGCGGCCAGCTCGTCACCGCTCATCCCGAGGCCACGGTCCTCGATCTCGATGGCGAAGCCGTTGGCGACGAGTTGGCCGCGAACCTCCACGGTGGTCTGCGGCGGCGAGAAGGAGAGGCCGTTCTCGATCAGCTCGGCCAGCAGGTGGATCACGTCACCGACGGCGCGGCCGGTGAGGGACACCGCGCCCAACGGCCGTACGGTCACCCGGGTGTAGTCCTCGACCTCGGCGACGGCTCCGCGCACCACGTCGACCATGGGCACGTTGCGTCGCCAGGCCCGGCCGGGCGTCGAGCCGGAGAGCACGATCAGATTCTCCGCGTTGCGCCGCATCCGGGTGGCCAGGTGATCGACCCGGAACAGATCCTCCAGCTCCGCGGCGTCGTGCTCGCGGCGCTCCATGGCGTCGAGCAGGGTGAGCTGCCGGTGTACGAGCGCCTGGGTACGCCGGGCCAGGCTGAGGAACACGTCGCGGACGCTGCGGCGCAGCTCGGCCTGCTCCACGGCGGTGCGGACGGCGGTCTCCTGCACCGCGTTGAAGGCCTTGCCGACCTGGCCGATCTCGTCGTCGCCGAACTGCAACGGCGGCGCCTCCCGGGCGACGTCCACCTCCTCGCCGCGACCCAGCCGCTCCACCACGCTCGGGAGCCGCTCCTCGGCCAGCCGCCGGGCCGCCTCACGCAGCCGTTCGAGCTGCCGGACCAGCGCCCGGGCCGTGGTGATCGAGACGATCACGGACGCGACGACGGCGATCAGACCGAGACCGGCGGCGAGCACCAGCCGGACGATGACGCCGATGGCGACCGGGGTGGCCCGGGACACGATGTCCTCACCACCGGCGAGGACCACCCCGCGCAGGTCGGCCATCGCCTGGTCGGCGGCGACCCGCCAGTCTGCGGCGGTGACCGGCGGGCGCACGTCCTCGCCCTTGGCCGCGAGCACCCGGTCCTGGAGCGTACGGAGCTGGTCGAAGGTGTCGCCCTCGGTCATCCGCTGGTAGCGGGCCCGGTCGGTCGGGGCGAGTTCCCGGGCGGTGCGGTCGGCGAGGAACCACTGCGCGCCGACCAGCCGGGCGAACGCGGTCTGCTCGGCGACGGTCAGCCGGTTGGCCGAGACCGCGCCGGTGAGCAGGGCGTCCTGTTGGGACAGCAACTCGCGGGAGCGGTTCAGATCGATAAGCGCGGCGGTGTCCCGGGCGATCTGGTCGTCGTCCAGGCCGCCGAGCGCGTCGAAGACGGCGAAGATGCCGTCGACCGCCTCGTCGTACGCGGCAAGCGTCGCGGTCCGGTCGATGGCCTTGCGGCCGACCTCCTCCCGCACCTCGGCGAGCTGGTCGAGTTCGCCCTTCAGCTCGGTGAGGCGCTGCTCCAACTCGTCGCTGGCCGGGACCGTGGTGCGCCAGTCCCGCACCGACCGCCACAGCCTGCCGGCGACCTCGTCGGTGCGCCCACGCTGGGCCTGCAACTCCGCCAACTGCCCGGGGTCGGACTCGCCCAGATAACGCAGCGAGAGCCGGCGTTCGTTCTGCAACTCCAGCAGCAGCGGATCGCTCGGCTCGAAGACCCGGGCGTTGAGCGCCTGCACGCCGAGCAGGTTGAACCCGTCGCGCACGGTCACCCAGGCGGCGAACGCCCAGAGCGCGACAAGCGACGCCAGCAGGGCGATGATCTTCGTACGGAGATTCGTACTGCGGGAACCCATCACACCGTCCTGGCCCGGTCTTCGGTCGGTCCGACATTCGATCGACTCCGGCGCACGCTAGCAGTCGTCGTGAACTCCGTTCAAGCGATCCTGATCATGGCAGGTAGGGGTTGCGTCGATGTCCAACCGGTGCGTCCCGAGGCGGCAAGCGCCGCCGCGCGCACGATGAGCGTCGGGCGGTAGAGGTCCTTGTCGTGCCAGAGCGCCGGCCCGTCGACGCTCCGGTCCAGCTCGGACAGTCGACCCCGACCCCGCACCAACGCCGCGGCGATCCGGGCGTCGCCCGGCCGGCCGGCACGCGCCAGCGTGAGCACCGCGTACGCGGTCTCCTCGGCGGTGCCGTGCCAGCGGCCCCAGGATCCGTCCGGCCGCTGCGTGTCCAGCAGCCACCGCACGCCCCGCTCCACGGCGGTCCCGGCCGCGCCGTCGGGCGCGTGGTCGGCAAGCGCGAGCAGCACCGCGTACGTGGCGTAGTACGCCGAGGCGTGCCAGCGGTCGTCCCACCGCCCGTCCGGCTCCTGGCGTCGCACCAGCCAATCGGTGACCCGGCGCCGGGCCGCCGTGACACCGGGTCGGCTCGGGTGCTCGCCGAGGGCGTCGAGCACGTGCGCGTTCGTGGTCAGCGACGCCCCGTCCTCCCCCGGCCAGGTGCAGAACTGGCGGCCGGTGTCATACCCGGCGAGCGGGGAGACGCAGAGCGGGCGGCCCAGCCGGGCCAGCGTGTAGAGCACGACCGAGGTGGTGTCGGCGTCGGCCGGCAACCCGGGCGCGGTGGCGGCGCCGGACGCGCCGACGGCCGCCCGCAGCTCGGTCAGCACCGGCGCGGGCACGCGCACCGAGACGCCCGCCCGGACCAGGACGGCGAGCACCCAGGCCCGTTCGAAGACGGTGACCGAACTGGCGCAGGGCACCGGCCCGGGCCGGGCGACGGCGCGCAGATAGTCAAGCGCCGGACCGGGCTCGGGTCGGCCGAGCCAGGCGGCCGTGGCGGCCGGGGAGGCGCCCACCGCCCCGCTCGCCGAGGGGCGCACGCCTGCCGCCCGGTACGCCAGCTCACCAGTCACCTCCAGCGCGTGCGCCAGCTTCTGCGGCACCGGCCGCCCGGCGGTCAGCAGTCCGCGTACCCGGGTCAGCCTGGCCGGGTCGAGACCGGCCGGCAGCGGCAGGCGGGGCCGGTCCGCCCACTCGGTCAGCCCGGGCGGCGGACCCGATGGCCCGGTGAGATGCCTGTCGACGGCCGCGAGCAGCGCCGGCACGATCAGGTCGGTGGCCGGCAGGTCGGGCGGGGCGTCGCCGCGCAGCGCGGCGGCCAGGAACGTCAGACCCCGGTGCGCGGCGGTCGCCATGGCGGCGGCCGGCCCGGCCCGGTGCAGATCGGCCAGCAGGGCCTCGACGGCGCTGAGCGTCGGCACCAGCGCGTAGCCGCCGGGTCCACCCCAGCCGCCGTCCGGGCGCTGCCGGTCGAGCAGCCAGGCCACGCGCGCGCGGTGGCCGGGCAGCCAGGGCGCCAGGGCGGTCAGCCGGCCGGTCTCGTAGACCGACGGCGAGGTCTGCCCGGCCGGGTCGCGGGCGAGCGCGTCGACAAGTCGCTGCGCGGCTCCGGCCCGGGTCGCGGGCTGGACGGTGAGGCTCACCGCACGCCCCAGAAGTCGGTGTGCCGGTAGAACCCGGTGGTGAAGCCGAGCTGCCGGGACAGGAAGTCGGCCTCCCGGGGCGCCGCACCGGCCAGCTTCGCCAGCAGGACGCGGCAGTGGTCGACCTGCTCGGCGAACCGCCGCTCGACCTCCGCCGGGTCGTCCACGAGCAGCAACGCGTTGAGGTCGCCCGACGCCACGTCCCGCCGGTGGGTGCCGAGGTCGTTGACCAGCCGCAGGGCCCGCTGCACCTCGTCGCCGACCTCGATCAGCCGGTCCAGCGCGGCGGCGTCGGTCACCGATCCGGTGTGGATCCAGTGCGCCACGTTGACCACGGTGGCGGCGAGGTTGTCGGCGTTGGCCAGGTAGTCGGCGAGCGTCGGGCGGTCGGCGCGTCGCCACGTCCACTCCCGGGCCATCGCGTCGAGCGTGCGCTCCATCGTGGTGCGCCAGCGTCCGCGCAACGCCTGGTAGCCGGGCGCGGACGCGACGTCGTCGCGCAGCTCGGCGAGGAACCGGCCCAGCGGGTCGTCGGCGCCCGCGCCGTCGAGCACGTCCAGGCAGGTACGGGTGATCCGGTCGACCTCGGCGCGGCTGGTCGCCTGGTGGTCGACAAGCCAGTCGACGGCGAAGCCCCACAGCACCGCGCGGTTGGTGACCGCCAGCTCCTCGGCCGTGTGCCAGGGCGCGCTGAACGCCATGGCCGAGGCGATGCTGCTGAACAGCGTCGCGTCGAACGGGTCGCCGGGGAACAGGTCGGGGTGCGCGGCGGCGGCCCGGCGCAGCCCGCGCTGGCCGTGTGCGGCAAGCGCGCAGATCCGGCCCTGCTCCGCCGCCACCGCGACCGGATCCGACGCCGGTGTGCTTGTCACGCCGCCTCCGCCCGGCCGGCGGCGAGCAGGGTCAGCTCGACCCGTTCGCGTGGGCGCAACGCGGCGGCCAGCCGCAGCCCGGGCACGTCGGTGCGGTGCAGCCGGAAACGGTAGCGGCTGAGCATGGTGGCGAGGATGAGCTGGGCCTCCAGATAGAACAGGTACATGCCGAGGCACTGGTGCGGACCGCCGCCGAACGGGAAGTGGGCGTACCGGTGGCGGGCGCGGACCCGCTCCGGCCGGAACCGCTCCGGGTCGAACTCGTCCGGGCGGTCCCAGAACTGCCCCATCCGCTGGGTGACCAGGGGGCTGACCGCCATGGTGGCGCCGGCCTCGATCGGCACGCCGTCGATGACGTCCTCGGCGACCGCGCGGCGCGGGATGATCCAGCCGATCGGATAGAGCCGCAGCAACTCGTCCAGCACCATCCGGGTGTAGGTGAGCCGGTCGAGGTGCTCGCGGCGTACCGGCCCACCGCCGACCACCTCGTCGATCTCGGCGTAGAGCCGCCCGGCCACCTCGGGGTGCTGGTGCAGGTGGGGCCAGGCCCAGGTGAGCACGTTGATGGTGGTCTCGGTGGTGGCGGCGAACATGGCCACGGTGTCGTTGCGGACCTGCCGCTCGTCGAGTCGCCGGCCGTCGTCGGTGCGGGCCCGCCAGAGCGTGGAGATGATGTCGTCGCCGGAGTCGGCGTCGTCGCGGGTCCGCCGGACGATCGGCACCAGCACGTCGTCGACGACGCGCACCGCGCGGCGGAACGTGCGGTCTCCCGGCATGGGCAGCGACAGCGGCGCGAACGGCACGACGATCCGGGGGATGACCGCGGTGGCGATCCGGTCCTGGGCGTCGATCACGCGCATCGCGTCCGGCACCGAGATCCGGTCGGCGAAGAGCGCCTTCATGATCGCTCGGCTGACGATGCGGGCCTGCTCGACGCCGATGTCGACCGGGCGGCCGGCACGGTACGGCTCGTCCAGCTCGTCGACGGCGTCGGAGATGGCGACGGCCATGCCGTCGATGAGCGCCTCCACCCGGCGGGCGGTGAACATCGGCTGCAACATCCGGCGGCTGGCCGACCAGACCTGACCCTCACCGAGGATGCCCTCGCCGAACAGCCGCTTGACCGGGCGCCAGAACAGCCCGTCGCCGGCGCGCTCGTAGTTGTCCGCCCGGTCCCGCAGCACGTGCTGCACGTGCCGGGGGTGGGTGACCAGGTAGGGCCGGAACGAACCGAGGTTGAGCCGGACCAGGTCGCCGCCGGTGCGGTTGCCGATGTCGATGAGCGCGCCTGCCGGGTCCCGCAGGACGGCGGGCAGGATCCGCCGCAGCGGCACGATGCGCGGCTTCCGGGGTGACGAAGACGGGGACGGGTCGGACGAATCGACCACCTGAACGCTCCCTCGGTATGACTGAGGGTCGTTACCCCGTCTCGACCCGTGATTCTTGCTCGTGAGCATGCCATCCTGAGCCGTGAATCAAAAGGCGGCACAGAGGATATTTCACGTAACAACAATCTCTTTGTCGAGAATGGAGCCGGTGGGATATGCGTCACGCCGCAAGCCTTCCGGCCTGCAAGGAGGGGCCCCCGGTTAACGCATTCGGTAGTGGAGGGGCCCCCTCTTAACACGGGCCGAATGGGCGCGGGAGCGGGAACGCGGGCGGGGGACCGTCGGCTGTGCCAAGCTTCGGGCATGGACGACAAGACCATCCTGAGCCGGATCTCGGAACTCGTCGACGAGGAGCACCGGCTGCGCGCCGGCGCGCAGGAGCACGAGGCCGGCACCGACGACGAGGCACGCGAGCGACTGCGGCACCTGGAAGAGTCCCTGGACCAGTGCTGGGACCTGCTCCGCCGCCGCCGGGCGGCCCGCCAGGCGCACGGCGACCCGGAAGCGCAGGGCGAGCGCCCGGTGCCGGAGGTCGAGCGCTACCTCCAGTGACCCGGCGCCCACGGCACGAGCCGGCCCGTGTCCCCGGGCGGGAGCGGGCGGGCCCGCCCGGGACACGGGGCTCGGTCAGCGGATGCCCGCCTCCCGCAACAGCGTCTCGGTAAGCGCGTCCGGGTCGGTGGCGGCGGCCGGCAGCCCCCGGGCGGTGAACCAGGCGGCGACCACCCGCACGTCCCGGGCCAGGAACTCGCCGCCCTGCGGGTTGGCCACCACATCCACCACCTGCGGCAGGTCGATCATGACGAGCCGGCCGGCGTGCACCAGGAGGTTGTACGGCGACAGGTCGCCGTGGGCGTATCCGGCGCGGGCCAGCACGACCAGCGCCTCGACCATCTGGTTCCAGAGGTCACGCACCTCGGCGTCGGTGGGTCGGACCTGGGCCAGCCGGGGCGCGGCCTCCCCCGCCTCGGCGTCGCCGACGAACTCCAGCATCAACTCGGTGCCGAGCAGTTGTACCGGGTAGGGCACGGCGATCCGCCCGGAGGCGACGCCGATCTCCCAGAGGCGGGACAGCGCGGCGAACTCGGCCGCTGCCCACTGCCCGGCGATCATCTGCCGGCCGAACGCGGTGCGGCCGGCCATCGCCCGCATCTCCCGCGACCGGCGGACCCGGCGGCCTTCCAGGTAACCGGCGTCCCGGTGGAAGAGCCGGTGCTGGGCATCCCGGTAGCGCTTGACCGCAAGCAGGCAGCTCCGGTCGGTGTCCGGCACGGCGCGACGGACCAGGTGGACGTCCGCCTCCTTGCCGGTCTTGAGCACCCCGAGTTCGGTGTCCCGGGCGGCCAGCTCGGTGACCAGCCAGGCGGGGTGCGGCTCGGGGCCGTGGACGGCCTGGTCCCAGGAGGACCAACTGTCCTCCGCGTCGGGCTTGGCGTCCGGGTCGGCGAGGACCGGCTGGGGCCGGCCCCGCTTCAGAAAGTCGGGTTCGTCGTCGTCGAAGCGGCTCTTGCCGCGGCCACGGCGCTGCGGCGCCGGGAAATCGTGATCGCGCACGGGTGAATCTGTCCTTCGGTCGAGGCTGGTGGAGGGTTGTGGAACGACCCTGAGAAAACGGCCATGACCGACCTCCCCTCCTCGACCGGGCGGCGCCCGGGTGCGCCCTCGCGCGGCACCATGGTCGCGGGGCGACCCGGGCGGCGCAACCGATTTTCCCCGCTCAGCCCGCCAGCACGGCGGCCACGGCCGGAATCAGCCCGTCCTCGACCCGGGTCGGCGCGAACCGGGGGTCCGACCAGCGGCGGCCCCGGTGCAACCAGACGCTCGGGAGGCCGACCGCGGTCGCGCCGCCGATGTCCGCCTCCGGGCTGTCGCCGACCACCCACGCGCCACGCAGCGGCATCCGGGCCCGCTGGGCGGCGAGCGCGAAGATCCGCGGGTTGGGTTTGCTGACCCCGGCCTCCTCGGAGATCACCCAGTCGGCGACGTACCGGTCCAGGCCGGTCCGGCGGATCTTGTCGTCCTGCTGACGCGCCGCGCCGTTGGTGACCACGACCGGCACCCAGCCGGCGTCGGCGGCGATCCGCAGCGCGCAGGCCACGAGCGGGTCGAGCCGCATGTGCGAAACCACGCCGTCGCGCAGCTCGTCGACCAGGTCGATGGAGGGGATGCGCAGGCCGTAGCGGTCACGGATGGCGTCGGCCACGTCCCAGCGGTCGGTCAACCCGTCGGCGTCGACGGAGACCAGCCAGTCGAGGTCGACGGTGGGCGCGCCGATGGTGTCCAGGAAGCGTGCTCCCCAGGCGCGGAACGACCCGTCGCGGTCCAGGAGGGTGTTGTCCAGATCAAGCAGGAGCAACGGCACTTGAGCACCCTACGGGAACGGCCGGGACACCGGCAGGGCCGAGGGTCCCGCGTGCACTGTCACGCGACGAGCGTCGCGCGGGCGGCCCCGGCGTCGGGCAGCCGGTCGAGCAGCATGGTGTGTGCCGCGCGGGTGTCCGCCAGGACACCCGGGTCCAACGCCGCCACCAGTACGTCCTCCCCGGTGTCCGCGCCCCGGGCCAGCGGCCGGCCCTCCGGGTCGTAGACCGCCGCGCCACCGTTGAACCGCCAGGGATCCGCGCCGCCGACCGCGTTGGCGAAGACCACGAACATGGTGTTGTCAAGCGCGCGGGCCGCGTAGTAGAGGTCACGGCGGTGGGCCGAGCCGGCCAGGTAGCCGCTGGGGCACAGATATCCGTGCGCGCCGTCGGCCGCGGCGGCCCGGCCGTGCTCGGGAAAGCAGCCGTCGTAGCAGATGCCGAGGCCGAGCCGCCACTCGTCGACCACGAGGGTGGCGCCGCGCCGGCCGGCGTCGAACAGCTCGCGCTCGCCGCTCCAGAGCTGCTGCTTGTCGTACGCCGCGGTGACCGCGCCGGCCGGGTCGACAACGAGCGACGAGATGGTGCGCCGCCGGTCGGGGTGGCGGACCGCCGCGCCGATCACGACGGCCGCCCCGGCGTCCCGGGCAGCGGCGCGCAGCGGGTCCAGCCGCGGGTCGTCGACCCGCCCGTCGGGGTCGGCGGCCACGTCCGTCCCCGGGTCCGCGCCGAGCGTCGGCGGATGGTACGCCGGCAGGAACAGCTCGGGCAGCACGACGACGCGGGCACCGGCGGCCCGGTGGACCAGGCGGGCGGCGGCGCGGGCGTTGCCGGGGACGTCCCCGGGCACCGGTTCGGCCTGGACGGCGGCGACGGTGAGCGGTCGGGTGGGGAGGGACACGACCGGGATCGTAGCGAACCGTACGTACGGTTTGCGCCGGCCCCCTGCCACCTGGGACGATCGTGCCGTGCCCAGAGTAAGTCAGGACCAGCTCGACGCGCGCCGGCAGGAGATTCTCGCCGCGGCGCGGGCGTGTTTCGCCCGACACGGCTACGAGGGCGCCACCGTGCGGCGGTTGGAGGAGGCCACCGGCCTCTCCCGGGGCGCGATCTTCCACCACTTCCGGGACAAGGACTCGCTCTTCCTCGCCGTCGCCGAGGACGACGCCGCCGCCATGGTGGAGACCGTGGCCCGTAACGGCCTGGTGCAGGTGATGCGCGACCTGCTGGCCCGGGCCGTCTCCCCGGACACCACCGGCTGGCTCGGCAGCCAGCTCGAGGTCTCCCGCCGCCTGCGCACCGACCCGGCGTTCGCCAAGCGCTGGTCCGAGCGGTCGGCGGCGATCGCCGAGGCGACCCGGGAGCGGCTGCTCCGCCAGCGGGAAGCAGGCGTGCTCCGCGACGACGTGCCGATCGACGTGCTGGCCCAGTTCCTGGAGCTGGCCTACGACGGGCTGGTGCTGCACCTGGCGATGGGCCGCCCCGCCGGCGACCTGAGCCGCGTGCTCGACCTGGTCGAGGAGGCCGTCCGCCGGCACTGAGTCTCGGTGCGGTAACTGCGCCGCCCGCGGGGATCGACGCTGGCGCACCTGCTCCACAATGAGCCGCGACCCCCTCGCGACAGGAGCACACCATGACCGTCCTCGCGGCCGACACCTGGGGCGTCCCCGGCCCCGTCTTCCTGCGCTGGTATCTCGTCGCGGCCGTCGTCCTGGTCGTCGGCACGGCGGTGTACCGGTTCCGCGCCCTGGCCGGCACCGCCGTGACCGATCACGGCGCGCTCGGGCCGCAGCAGGTCGCGTACCTCAACGGGGGCGACCAACTCGCGGTCTGGACCTCCCTCGGCGGCCTGCGCCGGGCCGGCGCGGTCGGGGTGCACCCGGACCGGCGGTTGGCCCCCGGCGGGCCGCTGCCGGCCGGGATGACCCCGCTCGACCAGGCCGTCCACCACGCCGCCGGCCGCGGGCTGCGCTCCCGCGAGCTGGCCCGCGACGAGTGGGTCCGGCGCGCCCTCGACGAGCTGCGCGACGGCCTGGTCCGCCGCGGCCTGGCCCTGGACCAGGAGCGCCGCCGGTCGCTGCGGCGCGGCGCCATGCTTGTCGGTTTCCTGCTGGCGCTCGGCGTCGTGCGCGCCTTCGTCGGGCTGACCAACGGCCGCCCGGCCGGCTGGCTGCTGCTCACCCTGTTCCCGCTGTTCGCCGCGTTCCTGCTGCTCAACCGCGTGCCCTGGCGCACCCGGGCGGCCACCGCCGCGCTGCGCGACCTGCGCCGCCGGCACGCCTGGCTGCGCCCCTCCGCCGCACCGGCGTACGCCACCTACGGCCCGTCGGACGCGGCCCTGGGCGTGGCGCTGTTCGGCACCGCCACGCTCTGGACCATGGACCCGGGCTTCGCGGAGCAGGCCGAGATCCAGCGCCAGGCGATGGGATCCACCGGCAGCTCCGGCACCTCGTGCGGCGGCGGCAGCTCCTCCTCCTGCGGCGGCTCCTCCTCCTCCTCCTGCGGCGGCGGCAGCTCCTGCGGTGGGGGTGGCGGGTGCGGGGGCGGCGGCGGGTGCGGCGGATGAGCGGCCCGTCCGGCGTCGGCATCGGCTGGCGTCCCGAGATCGCCGGTTTCGTGGCCGGCCTGCCGGGGCTGCGGTTCGTCGAGGTGGTCGCGGAGACGGTCGCCCCGGCCGGGCCGCCGCCCGAGGGCCTGGCCGAGCTGCGCGAGCGCGGCGTCACAGTCGTACCCCACGGGGTGCGGCTCTCGCTCGGCGGCGCGGAACCTGTCGACCCGGCCCGGGTGGCGCACCTGGCCGGGGTCGCGACGGCGCTGGCGGCGCCGCTGGTGAGCGAGCACATCGCGTTCGTGCGGGCCGGCGGGCTGGAGGCCGGCCACCTGCTGCCGCTGCCGCGCAGCCGGGAGGCGGTGGCCGCGGTGGTGGCGAACGTGCGGCGGGCCCAGGCGGAGTTGCCGGTGCCGCTGGCGCTGGAACCGATCGCCGCGCTCTTCGACTGGCCCGACGACGAGCTGGACGAGGCGGACTTCCTCACCGAGATCCTCGACGCCACCGGGGCGCTGCTGCTGCTCGACGTGGCGAACGTGCACGCCAACGCGCGCAACCGGGGTGGCGACGCCGCCGCGTTGCTGGACCGGCTGCCGTTGGAGCGGATCGCCTACGTCCACGTGGCCGGCGGCGCCGAGGCCGGCGGCTTCTACCACGACACGCACACCGACCCGGTGCCCGCCGAGGTGCTCGACCTGATCCGCCAACTGTGCGACAGGCGCCGGCCGCCGGCGCTGCTGCTGGAACGCGACGGCCACTACCCGCCCGCCGCCGAGCTGCGCGGCGAGCTGGACGCGCTGGCCGCCGCCTCCGGCCACCCGGTGATCACGTGAGCGGCGACCTGGCGGCCCGGCAGGCCGAGCTGGTAGCCGCGCTTGTGGCCGCCGGGCCGCTGCCGCCCGGCTTCGCCCCGGCGCCGGTCGAGGCCGCCCGCCGGGCACTGCTGCGTAAACGGGCCGGCGACGTGGCCCGGCACTGGCCGCTGCTCGCCGCCGGCCTCGGCGCCGACTGGCCGGCGGTCTTCACCGGCTGGGCGGCCGGCCGCCCCACGAACGGTTCGCTGCGCGACGGCTGGGACCTGGCCCGCGAACTGCGCGACGCGGGCACGCTGCCGCCGCTCGGCGCGGAGGAGCTGGCCGGGCGCGAGGCCGCGAGCCGCTACGACGGCCGCGCCGCGCCCCGGCCCCGCCGCCTCCCGGCGCTCGCCCGCACCGGCGGCGCCGTCGCGGTTCAGCTCGCCGGCCGGGTACGCCTGCTGCGGCCCGCCCCGCGCTGACAGGTCCCGCCCGATGCGGCAGGATCGGGCGCATGGATCTCGGACTCGCCGACCGGGTGTACGTGCTGACCGGCGCGTCCGCCGGCCTCGGCTTCGCCACCGCCCAGCAGCTCGTCGCGGACGGCGCCCGGGTGGTGCTCTCCGCCCGGGCGCCGGAACGGGTGGCCGCCGCGATCGAGGCGCTCGGCGACCCGACGCGGGCCATCGGGCTGGCCGCCGACCTGGCCGACCCCGGCACCCCGGAACGCCTGGTCGCGGCGGCCCGCGAACACTTCGGCCGGCTCGACGGCGCGCTGGTCTCGGTCGGCGGGCCACCCCGGGGCACCGCCGCCGAGGTCACCGACGAGCAGTGGCGGGAGTCGTTCGAGACGGTCTTCCTGGGCAGCGTCCGGGTCGCCCGCACGGTGGCCGGCGCGCTCACCGACGGCGGCGCGATCGGCCTGGTGCTCTCCACCTCGGTGCGCGGGCCGCTGACCGGGCTCGGCATCTCCAACGGCCTGCGACCGGGCCTGGCCGGCGTGGCGAAGGACATGGCCGACGAGTACGGTCCGCGCGGCGTACGGGTGCTGAGCCTGCTGCCCGGACGCATCATGACCGACCGCAACCGGGAGTTGCTGGCCGCCTCCGGCGACGCCGACCGGGCCCGCGCCGAGGCGGAGGCGGCGATCCCGCTGGGCCGCTTCGGCGAACCGGCCGAGTTCGGCCGGGTGGCCGCGTTCCTGCTCTCCCCCGCCGCCGGCTACGTCACCGGGGTGACCGTGCCGGTCGACGGCGGCGCGGTGCGCGGGCTGTGACCGGGCTCCGGGCGACCTCGCAGCTCGCGGCGGCGTTCCGGTGAACGACCGACGCCGCCCCGGGGGCGGGCGGCCAGAGCCCGCGCCCGGCCCCGGCACGCCGGCCCGCCGCCACCCCCGGCCCAGCCGGGAACAGCTCGCCGCGGCGGCCGACCGGCTGCTGCCCGACGTGCTCGCGCCCGGGCTGGACGTGCTCTTCGTCGGGATCAACCCGGGCCTGTGGTCGGCGGCCACCGGCTGGCACTTCGCCCGCCCGGGCAACCGGTTCTGGCCGGCGCTGCACAAGGGCGGCTTCACCCCACGGCTCCTGCACCCCAGCGAGCAGGACGAACTGCCGGCGCTGGGGCTGGGCATCACGAACATGGTGGCCCGGGCCAGCGCCCGCGCCGACGAGCTGACCGCGCGGGAGCTGGTCGACGGCGCCCGCATGCTGACCGGGAAGGTCGAGCGCCACCGGCCGCGCTGGGTGGCGGTGGTCGGGGTGACCGCGTACCGGATCGGGTTCGCCAGGCCGAAGGCCGGCTTCGGGCCGCAACCGGAGCCGCTCGGCCCGGCCCGGCTCTGGGTGCTGCCCAACCCGAGCGGCCTCAACGCCCACTTCACGCCGGAGACCCTCGGAGCGGCCTTCGGCGAGCTGCGCGCGGCGGTCAGCGGCGATGACGCACCGCGACGGCGGGGCCGCACGACGTAGAGCCGCCCTGCGATAATCGCGGCCATGCATGGACTGGCCACGGGCGGGCTGCCGGATGTCATCGAGCGCGGCATCGCCAGCGGCTCCGCCCAGTTCGTGCTGGCCATCATCGGGACGCTCATCGCGCTCGTCACGTTGCTTGTCACGCGGTGGTTCCCCCGGACCCCGGCCCGATCGCCCGACGACCTCGCCGACGACCTCGCGCGGGCCATGCGGAAACGGGGTGGCCAGGAGATCATCGAGCGGGACCTGACGGCGCCGATCCCGATCACGTGGCGCCGTGCCTCCGCGCCGATCGGCGCCCCGGCGCGAGCCGCGCTGACCGGCCCCTTCGAGCCACTTCCCGGTGCGGAGCGCGTCACCGAACAAGACCTGGTCAAGGGTACGCACAAGGACCTCTACGCGCTCTACGCCGGCCTGCCCTCCGGTCGACTGGTCATCGCCGGGCCGCCCGGCGCCGGCAAGAGCACCGCGGCCGTCCTCCTGTTCCGGGACGCGCTTGAGGCACGCGGGCGGGCCAGCCCGGAGCACCGGGCCCACATGCCGGTGCCGGTGCTGGTCAGCCTGCGCGGCTGGGACGCCGCCACCACGTCGCTCGCGCACTGGATCACCGGCCGGATCGCCGAGATTCCCGGCTTCGCCAAGGACGCGGCAAAACTCGTCGAGGGCCACCGGGTCTCCGTGATCGTCGACGGGCTGGACGAGATCGGCGAGGGGCTGCGTCCCGTCGTCCTGCGGGAGCTGAGCCGGCAGGCCGACTTCCGGCTGGTGCTGCTCAGCCGGATCGACGAGCTGACCGCGGCCATCAGGCGATATCCACTGATCGGAGCGGCGGGGATCCAGCTCCGGCCCGTCGGCGAGGACACCGCCGCCCACTACCTCCTGAGCCGGCTCTCCTCCCCGCCGCCGCCCGCCTGGGAGAAGGTGGTCGACCGACTCAGGCTCGGGCCGACCGGTCCGCTCGCCGGCCCCCTCCAGAACCCGTTCATGCTCACCCTGCTCCGCGACGCGTACGACCCACTCGATCCGGTTGACGAACTCCTGGACCGTCGCCGGTTCAAGAAGGCCCGGCAGGTCGAGCACCATCTGCTCGACCGCGCGCTGGCCGCGGCGTACGCCGCCGGCCCGGGAGGACCGCCACCGCGGTACTCTCTTCGCACCGCCCGACAGACGCTCGGTTTCCTCGCCCACCACCTCAGCCGCACCGGCGGCCTCAAGTGGTGGGACCTGCCGCCGACGGGCCCCGCACGCCCCGGCGTGGGCACGCTGTCCGCCCTGGCGGTCTGGTATTCGGTAGCCCTTCCGATCGGCCTGCTCTTCGGCCTGTCGTACCGGCTCGGGGACGGACGTGAGATCACCAGCGGGCTGCCGATCGGGCTGATCATGGGGCTCGCGTCGGCGTTCGTCTCGATCCGGGGACGGGAACCGACGCGACGACGGGTGCCGCGGCGCTGGTGGCAGACCGTGTTCGCACCCCGCAGTATCCTGACCTCCCTCCCGCTCGGGCTCGCGCTGGTCCTGCCGCTCACGCTGATCGGCTCGGCCCTGCCCGGCGTCGGCGGTTGGATCGTCACCGGGCTGGCCGCCTGGCTGACGATCGAGTTCGGCGGCTTGCTGTTCACCACGGCGCAGCCCGACGACTACGCGCTCGATCCCCGACGGTCGTGGCGGGACGACGCGGTCGCAAGTGCGATGCTTGCCGCCACCGGGGGGACGGGCGCGTTCGTCGTGGGCATCGGCTTCGGCATGCACTACCACGCGGACCTGCCCGAGGCACTGGCGATCGGCGTGCTGGGGGCCTCGCCAACGCCCTCTGGCTCTGGTCGTTCTCCACCACCTGGCGGGCCTGGTGCCGCCAGGTGGAGCTGGCCGTCCGCTTCCGGACACCCCTGCGGATGCGCCGCTTCCTGGAGGACGCGCGAGAGCGACAGATCCTCCGCACCGCGGGACCGGTCTACCAGTTCCGGCATGCGCTGCTCCAGGAACACCTCGCCGAGACGTGGGCCGAGGCCCACCGATCGGTGCCGCGCCAGCAGACACCGTCGCCCGGCCGAGGACCGGCCCGGCGTGTCACCACCGCCCCGGCGCGGGACGCCTCCTAGTTCGCCGACGCCGGCGGCATGGCCTCCTGCGCGACGTACGTACCCAGGGGCACCGTGGTCACGATCGGCTCGGGCTGCTCCGGCTCGGCGTACGGGGCCGGGGAGTCGGCGACCGCGAACTGGGTGCGGTAGAGCTCGGCGTAGAGGCCGCCGACCGCCACCAGCTCCTCGTGCCGACCACGCTCGACTATCCGCCCCTCGTCGAGGACGAGGATCTGGTCGGCGTCGCGCACGGTGGAGAGCCGGTGCGCGATCACAAGCGCGGTACGCCCGGTCAGCGCCACCGACAGCGCCCGCTGCACCGCCGCCTCGCTCTCCGAGTCGAGGTGCGCGGTGGCCTCGTCGAGGATCACGAGGGACGGGGCCTTGAGCAGCAGCCGGGCGATGGCGATCCGCTGTTTCTCGCCCCCGGAGAAGCGGTAGCCGCGCTCGCCGACAGTGGTGTCGAGCCCGTCGGGCAGGGCCCGGACCAGGTCGGCGACCTGCGCGCCGGCAAGCGCCGCCCAGATCTCGTCGTCGGTCGCGTCGGGTTTGGCGTAGCGGAGGTTCTCCCGGATCGTCTCGTGGAACAGGTGCGAGTCCTGGGTGACCACGCCGATCTCGTCGCGCAGCGACGCGAGCGTCGCCTCCCGGACGTCGACGCCGCCGACAAGCACCTGCCCCTCGCTGACGTCGTAGATCCGGGAGATCAGCATGGACAGCGTCGACTTGCCGGCGCCGGACGGCCCGACCAGGGCGACCATCTGCCCGGGCTCGACGGCGAACGAGACGCCCTTGAGCACCGGCTCGTTGACCGTCCGGTCGAGCGCGGCGACCTCCTCCAGCGAGGCCAGCGACACCTCGGCGGCGCTCGGGTAGCGGAAGCGCACGTCACGGAACTCGACCCGGCCGTTGCGCGGCGGGACCGGCACCGCGTCGGGCTTCTCCGCGATGCCGGGGCGCAGGTCGAGCACCTCGAAGACACGGTCGAAGGAGACCAACGCGCTCATCACGTCGACCCGGACGTTGGAGAGCGCGGTGAGCGGGCCGTAGAGGCGGGTGAGCAGCAGGGCCAGCTTGACGACCGTGCCCGCGCTCACCGCGCCGGCGACGGCGAGCCAGCCGCCCAGCCCGTAGGTAAGCGCCTGGGCCAGCGAGGCGACAAGCAGCATCGCCACGAAGAAGGTGCGGGAGTACATGGCGGACTGGATGCCGATGTCGCGCACCCGCTCGGCCCGGCCGGCGAACCGCGTGGCCTCCACCTCGGGCGCGCCGAACAACTTGACAAGCAGAGCGCCCGAGACGTTGAACCGCTCGGTCATGGTGGCGTTCATCTTGGCGTCGAGGTCGTAGGACTCCCGGGTGATCTCCGCCAGCCGCCGGCCGACCCGGCGGGCCGGAATGATGAAGATCGGCAGCAGCACCAGCGCCAGCACGGTGATCTGCCAGGACAGCACGAGCATCGCCGCGGCGGTGAGCACGAGCTGGATGACGTTGCTGACCACCCCGGACAACGTCGAGGTGAACGCCCGCTGGGCGCCGAGCACGTCGTTGTTGAGCCGGCTCACGAGCGCGCCGGTCTGGGTGCGGGTGAAGAACTGCAGCGGCATCCGCTGGACGTGGTCGTAGACCCGGGTGCGCAGGTCGAGGATGATGCCCTCGCCGATGCGGGCGGAATACCACCGCTGGGCCAGCGAGAAGAGCGCGTCGGCCACGGCCAGCACGGCGATGACCAGGGCGAGCCGGACCACGGTGTCGCGGGCGTCGGAGCCGCCGCCGGCGATGGCGTCGATGACGTCACCGGCGAGCAGCGGGGTGGCCACGCCGATCACCGCGGCCACGATGACGGTGATCAGGAAGACGACGATGTCGCGCCGGTAGGGCTGGGCGAACGCGACGATCCGCCGGGCGGTGCCGCGCTTGAGTTGGTGGGCGGAGACCTCGTCGCGGTTGCGCAGCGACCGGAGCATGCTCCAGCCGCCCATGCCGCCGCCGGCCATGTGGTTGGACACTCGTCACCTCCGGGTCGTCGGGCAACGGAGAACCGTCGGAGTCCATTCTCCCGACGCCTGTGACAACCTCGCGAGTAACCCGGATCTTCCCGAGCGGTCCTTACTATTCGCCGCGGCCGGCCAGGTCGCGGATCCGCCGGGTCTGCGCCTCCCGCTCGGCCCGCTGCTGCTCGGCGTGCGACCGCCCGACCGCGCCGGCGAGCAGCGCCTTGATTTCCACGATCGCGTCCCGGTTGTTCGCCAGCAGCCCGGCGGACAGGTCGCGCACCGCGCCGTCCAGCTCGTCGTTCGGCACCACCAGGGTGGCCAGGCCGATCCGGTCCGCCTCGGCGGCGTCCATCCGGCGGCCGGTGGCGCAGATCTCCAGCGCCCGGGAGTAGCCGACCAGCTCGACAAGTCGGCGCGTGCCGGCCAGGTCGGGAACCAGGCCGAGGGTCACCTCGGCCATCGAGAGCCTGGCGTCGGCGGCGAGCACGCGCAGGTCACAGGCGAGGGCGAGTTGGAAACCGGCGCCGATGGCATGGCCCTGCACGGCGGCGATCGAGATGACGTCCGGCCGGTGCAGCCAGGTGAAGCCGCCCTGGTAACCGGCGATCCGGTCGGCACACTCGCTCTCGGGGAGCGTGGCCAGCTCGGCGAAGGAGCCCGGCCCGGAGGCGCCGGCGACCGAAAGGTCCAGGCCGGCGGAGAAGGAACGCCCCTCGCCGCGTACGACGACGACCCGGACGTCACCGGGCAGGTCCCGGGAGAATTCGCTCATGGCACGCCACATGGCCGGGGTCTGGGCGTTGAGCACGTCGGGCCGGCACAACGTCACCGTCGCAACCGGCCCGTCGCAGTCGAGTCGAACTCCGGTCGTCTCGGCGGTCACCGGACCACCCGGAGCGCGACGCTGATGGACGACGCTGGGGGGCGGGTCACGCCTTCTTGCGGCGCCGGGCGCCGCCGCGCTGCCGCAGCTGCACCCCGGACTCGGTGAGCACCCGGTGGATGAACCCGTAGGAACGGCCGGTCGAGGCCGCCAGCGCACGGATGCTCTCACCCCCGGTGTACCGCTTTACCAGGTCTTTGGCGAGCGTCTGACGCTCGGCCCCGACGATCCGGCGACCCTTCTCAGTGCTGGTGGCTGTGCCGGTGGCTGCCATGCTGATTCCTCACGTCCCAGACTGTGCGGTTCGGATACGGTCCCACCTATTAGACCGCCTCGGACGATCATGCGCCAGATATCAACTATTCGCCAACCGACACGCTACGTATTGTCAGCTTCCCGATAGAGTGATCCTTTCGATCGTCCGATCCGTACCGCGTGTCGGATGCAGGGGCGAGGGTCGGCACGGACCGGCCGTACCCTGCTCCGGTGACCGACCTGATCACCGCCGCGGCCGGCGCCGCCGGCGTGTTCGCCGCCACCAACCTCGACGACGTCGTCGTGCTCACCGTGCTGTTCGTGGCGGCCCGACGCAGTGGCCGGCCTCGACCCTGGCAGATCGTCGCCGGCCAGTACGCGGGCATCGGCGCGCTCGTCGCCGTCGCGGTGGTGGCCGCCGCCGGACTGCTTGTGGTGCCCGACCCGTGGCCCGGTCTGCTCGGGCTGCTGCCGATCGCGCTCGGCGTGCGCGCGCTGCTCGCCCGCGCCGACGAGGACGAGCCGCCGGCGGTGGTCGGCAGCCTGCTCGGCGTCGCCGGGGTCACCGTGGCCAACGGCGCCGACAACATCGCGGTCTACGTGCCGGTCTTCCGTGCCCTCACCCCGCTCACCGGCCTGCTCTGGCTGCTGGTCTTCGCCCTGCTGGTGGCCGCCTGGTGCGGCGTCGCCGCCGCGCTCGGCAGCCACCCCCGGGTGGTGGCCCTGGTCGGCCACGCCGGACACTGGCTGGTGCCGGCCATCTTCATCGCCATCGGCGCGACGATCCTGCTCACCTCCGGCGTCCTCCCGCACCTACTGGGAGCTGTCGGGTGAGCCGATCGGCACACTCGACACCGGTAGCCGCGGGTGGGTGAGCACTCTCCCCGCCTGTACGCCTTCCAACCCGGGCCCGGCCCGGCCTTCGGGCTCGAAGATCTGTGAGTGGGGCTGCCCAGGGGCTCATCACGTCGGCGGCGACAAGCGACCCCTGCGCCGCCAGCCAGCCGGGCCGGGCCGAGATGGACGCCGGAGACCACGTACGTGATCCGCCACCGGCCACCCGCCACCGCACTGCTCCCATACGGCGGACAACCCTCTCGCATCCCGGAAACCAGAGAGATCTTGGAAGGAAAATGCCCCTCCGGGGGCCACTGCCCTCCAAGATCGACGAACGACCAGCCCAACCCGCCCTTCAGGAAGGGCAAGTCGGTGATCATGAGGTTGACGGCGGTGTGGATCTCGTACGGTGCCGCCAACTTCATGATCGACGCCGGAGGGCGGGGCGGGGGACGGGGTGGGGTGGGGTGGGGTGGGGTGGGTCAGGCCAGCTCTACCAGTTCCAGGAGGTCGTCGGACCAGGCGTCCTCGTCGCCGTCGGGCAGCAGGATGGCGCGGTCCGGCTTGAGCGCGGTGACCGCGCCCGGGTCGTGGGTGACAAGCACGATCGCGCCCGGGTAGCGGGCGATCGCGTCCAGCACCTGCTCCCGGCTGACCGGGTCGAGGTTGTTCGTCGGCTCGTCCAGCAGCAGCACGTTGGCGCCCGAGCAGACCAGGGTGGCCAACGCCAGCCGGGTCTTCTCACCGCCGGAGAGCACCCCGGCCGGCTTGTCCACGTCATCCCCGGAGAACAGGAACGCGCCGAGGATCTTGCGCAGGTCGGTGTCGGTCTGGTCCGAGGCGGCGCTGCGCATGTGCTCCAGGATCGTCCGCTCCACGTCGAGCGTCTCGTGCTCCTGGGCGTAGTAGCCGAGCCGCAGGCCGTGCCCGGGACGCACCTCGCCGGTGTCCGGCTCCAGCAGCCCGCCGAGCATCCGCAGCAGGGTGGTCTTGCCGGCGCCGTTGAGGCCGAGGATGGCGACCCGGGAGCCACGGTCCACCGCGACGTTGACGTCGGTGAAGATCTCCAGCGACCCGTACGACTTGGACAGGCCGGCGGCGGTGAGCGGCGTCTTGCCGCACGGCGCCGGGTTGGGGAAGCGCACCTTGGCCACCTTGTCGGACACCCGGACCTCGTCCAGGCCGGAGAGCAGCCGCTCGGCGCGCCGGGCCATGTTCTGCGCGGCGACGGTCTTGGTGGCCTTGGCCCGCATCTTGTCCGCCTGCGCCATCAACGCGCCGGCCTTCTTCTCGGCGTTGGCCCGTTCCCGGCGGCGGCGTCGCTCGTCGGTCTCCCGCGCCTCCAGGTACGCCTTCCAGCCGAGGTTGTAGTTGTCGACCACGGACCGGGTGGCGTCCAGGAACCACACCTTGTTGACCACGGACTCCAGCAGCGACCCGTCGTGGGAGATCACGATCAGGCCGCCCTTGTGGTTGGCGAGGAAGCCACGCAGCCAGGTGATCGAGTCGGCGTCGAGGTGGTTGGTGGGCTCGTCGAGCAGCAGGATGCCGCCGCCGTTCTCGCCCGCGTCACGGAACAGGATCCGGGCCAGCTCGATGCGCCGGCGCTGGCCGCCGGAGAGGGTGCCGATGGTCTGTGCCAGGGCCCGGTCGGGCAGACCCAGGTTGGCGCAGATCCGGGCCGCCTCGGCCTCGGCCGCGTAGCCGCCGAGCGAGGCGAACTGGTCTTCGAGCGCGCCGTAGCGGCGGACCAGCCGCTCGTCGTCGGCGCCCTCGGCGAGCTTGTTCTCCAGCTCCGTCATCTGCGCCATGAGCACGTCCAGGCCGCGGGCGGAGAGCACCCGGTCCCGGCCGGTGACCTCCAGATCGCCGGTACGCGGGTCCTGCGGCAGGTAGCCGATGGCGCTGCGCCTGTCGATCTGACCGGCGTACGGCTGGCCCTCCCCGGCGAGCACCTTGAGGGTGGTGGTCTTGCCGGCGCCGTTGCGCCCGACCAGGCCGATCCGGTCTCCCGGCTGCACCCGCAGGGTGGTGTCGGACAGCAGGATCCGGGAACCGGCGCGCAGTTCCAGGCCGGTGGCAGTGATCATCTCGGAAGACTCGCTCTCGGGGTCCGGAAGGGCTGACTCAGGGCACGCGAAAGCGCCGGCGGATCGTCATCTCCGTCGGCGCGGGGCCGTTCAGCCTTCGCAGCGCAGCACGGAACAAGTGTACCGGGCGCGTCGCACCCACCCGGCCGGATTACCGGGCAAGATCATCGGGTACCGAATCCGCCGTCCGGACCCGGTCCGGTACCGCAACCATCACACACGGACACATCGGTGATCGGGGTCAACATGGAGCTGAATGAGAACGCGCGGGTCGACACCAGCCAGGTGGACGACCGGCGAGGGTCCGGCGGCGGGGGCGGGATGGGCATCCCGATCCCGGGCGGCGGCGGCCGGGGCGGGATCGTGGGCATCATCATCGCCGTGGTCGTCGCCCTCGTGGGCGGCGGCTTCGGCCTCAACGCGGCCACCAACGGTGGCGGTTCCGACCAGGGCGACAACGCCTCGCTTGAGCAGAAGTGCTCCGCACAGGACGCGCTGGAGCAGCTCGACTGCCGCAACACGCTCTACGTCAACTCCATCCAGGCCTACTGGCGCACAGCCATGCCTGAGGTGTTCGGCGAGCAGTACAAGCCGTCCAAGACGGTGTTCTTCAGCCAGAACGTCAACACCGGCTGCGGCGCGGCCGACTCGGGGGTCGGCCCGTTCTACTGCCCGGCCGACGACCTGGTCTACATCGACCTCACGTTCTACCGCCTGCTCGCCGACCAGCTCGGCGCCGAGGGCGAGTTCGCCCAGCCGTACGTCCTGGCCCACGAGTACGGCCACCACGTGCAGGACCTGCTCGGCACCGAGGCGCAGATGCGCCGGCAGCAGCAGCGCGACCCGCAGAACGCCAACGCGCTCTCGGTGAAGCTGGAGTTGCAGGCCGACTGCTATGCCGGCGCCTGGGCCAAGAACGCCACCGGCACCGCCGACGACCAGGGCCAGAAGATCTTCAAGAGCATCACCGACCAGGACATCAAGCAGGCCGTCGACACCGCCGAGAAGATCGGTGACGACGCCATCCAGCAGCGCTCCGGCCGGCCGGTGAACCCGGACGAGTTCACCCACGGCACGTCCGAGCAGCGTCGGCAGTGGTTCACCAAGGGCTTCTCCACGGGCGATCCGAAGGCGTGCGACACCTTCGGCGGCGGCCAGTAGGCGCGACCTGCTCCCCGCCAACGGGCCGTCGCCCAACTGGCCCCCGCTGTTGTCGCCCCAGCACCACAGGCCGCCGTCGGTGCGGATCGCGCAGGCGTGGTCGGTGACGGCGAGGCCGCCGGTCCACGTGGTGGCGGTGCCGACACGGGTCGGCGCGGACCGGTGGGTGGTGGTGCCGTCGCCCACCTGGCCCATCGAGTTCTTGCCCCAGCACCACAGGCTGCCGTCGGTGCGCGACGCGCACGACGTGTCGCCGCTCGCGGCCACCCGGCTCCACGTGGTGGTCGTGCCGATCTGGACCGGCGCGGTCTGGTAGCTGCCGCTCACGCCGAGCTGCCCGTACCCGTTCTCGCCCCAGCACCACAGGCTGCCGGACCGGATCCCGCAGGTGTGGACGTAGCCGGCGGTGACGCCGGTCCAGGTGTTCGCGGTGCCGATCTGCGCCGGCGTCGGCTGGGCGCTCAGGGTGCCGATACCGACCTGCCCGTCCGAGCTGAGACCCCAGCACCACAGCGTGCCGTCGGTACGGAGCCCGCAGGTGTGCGCGTAGCCGGTCGAGACGCTCGCCCAGTTGGTCGCGGTGCCGACCTGTAGCGGGGTGGTCGCCACGTAGGGCGAGGCACCGACACCCAACTGGGTGGTCCGGTTGAAGCCCCAGCACCACAGCGTGCCGTCGGTGCGTACGGCGCACGTGTGCGCCGGGCCGGCGCTGACGCTTGCCCACGTGGTGGCGGTGCCGACCTGCACCGGAGTGCTCTGACTCGTGGTCGTGCCGTCACCGAGCTGACCCCGGAAGTTCGAGCCCCAGCACCACAGCGTGCCGTCCGTCCGGACCGCGCAGGTGTGCCCGGTGCCCGCGTCGACAGCGGTCCAGGTGGCGGTGCCCACCCGCACCGGAGTGTTCTGGTTCGTGGTGGTCCCGTCGCCGAGCTGACCACCGTAGTTCGAGCCCCAGCACCACAGGCCCCCGTCGGTCACGATCGCGCACGTGTGCGCGCCGCCCGCGGTGACGCTGCTGACCGACTGGGCCGCGAGCGCGGAGGCGGGATTGACGCTCGCGGCAGCCGTGCCGGCCGTGAGCATGACGCTTCCGGCGCACATCGCCACCGCGGCGGCGAGGAGCCTCGTCGCACGGCGCCACCGGGTCCGCAGCCGGCCGTCCTGTTGTCCGCTCATGAAAATGTTCTCTCCCAACGATGTCGGTGCTCGGATGGCGGAGGCGAAGCTGCCCCGGCGGGTCGCCCGGAGACCCACCACTTCGTGACACCGACCTTAGGCATCGTTCTTATTCAATGCACTGTCGGCTCGTTGGATTGACCGCCTTGATGCGATCTTTCCCGTTCAGCGGACCAGGATGTGGACCACCCGGGCGGCGGCGACGGCGGCCACGAGCACCGCGTGCCGAGGCTCGGGCACGTCGAGCAGGCGCTCCGCGCGCAACGCCACGAGCGGGGCCAGCCGCCGGTCGGCAAGCACCGTGTCGACCGCCCGCCGGTCACCGCCGCAGACAAGCGCCGCGAGCGTGCCCGCGGCCGGCAACAGCAGGCGTACGGCGAGGTCGGCCGCGTCGCCGAGCGCCGCCCTCGCCTGGTTGTCGCGCCGCCTGGCGAACCGCTGCTGGGACCAGCCGCCCGCGGCGGTGCGACCCTGCACGTATCTGGTGTCCACCTTGGAGACCACCAGCTCGGTGCCGTCCGCGACGCCGACCGCCACCGCGCCCTTGCGGGCCAGCAGCAGGCCGAGCCGGCGGGGAGCCGCGGCGACGCCGACGAATCCGGGCAGGTCCGCCGCCGGGCGGGCACCGGGCGGGGAGTGCAACTCGGCGGTGGCGCCGTCCGGGGCGGTCAGCAGCAGCCCGTACCCCAGGGCGGTGATGGTGGGCGGGCCGTGCCGGTCGGCGAAGCCCTCGACCCAGCGGGTGACGCGGGCCGGATCGACCTCGACCCACCGGCCACCCCCGGCTGCGGGACGGCTGCTCATGGCACGACGGTACGCGGTTCAGCCGGACAGCAGGGTGACGGCCGCGAGACCGGCGATCAGGGCGCTTGACACCAGCCCGGTGACAAGCCGCCCACGCGGTCCGGCCAGCACCCGGCCGACCACCGAGCCACCGCCGGCCACAAGCAGTTGCCAACTCGCCGAGGCCACGAACGCGCCCGTCACGAACGACGCGGCGGTGACCGGATCCGGGTCGGCGGCATCCCGGCGGCCGAGCACCAGCGCGGCGAAGTAGAGCACCGTCGCCGGGTTGAGCAGGGTCAACCCGAGCAGCGCCGCGTACGCCCGGGCGGGGGTGTGCAGGCCGCGACCGGCCGGCGCCTCGGCGACCTGCCGGGCCCGCCGGCCGGACCAGGCGCGCCACAGGCCGTGCGCGGCGATGCCGAGCAGGACCAGCGCGGCGACCACCCGCAGCGGCCCGGCGACCGGGGCGAGCACCCGGGCCAGCCCGGCGCCGCCAAGCGCGGCGACCGTGGCGTAGAGCCCGTCGGCGGTGGCCACGGCGAGCGCGGCGGCTGCGCCGACCCGGAACCCGTTGCGCGCGCTGAGCCCGAGGATGAGGATCGCGATCGCGCCGACCGGGATCGCGACGCCGTAGCCGGCGACCAGGCCGGCGAGGAACGCGCCGGTCACGACGACAGGCGACGGGTCGGGGCGGCCGTCGGCAGGGCACCCTGTCGGCGCGCGGAAAGGAGGCCCGCACGGACCTGGGTCTGCTTCGGGTACGCCTTGATCATCCGCTCATCCTGCGACCCACCCCGCTCCCCCGCCACCAATTTCCGCCCCACCCCACCCGCCCACGCCGCCCTCACCCCACCCGCCACGAGCCGCTGATTCACGGAAAGAGTGGCTTCCGGCGCGCGGATAGGCACTCTTTCCGTGAATCAGCGCGCATCCCGAGGGGTGGGGGTGGGGGACACGTCGGGCGCGGCACCCCATTACGGGGTGCCGCGCCCGGGTGGTGACCCGATACGGGTCAGACGTTGAAGCCGAGCGAGCGGAGCTGGTCGCGGCCCTCGTCGGTGATCTTGTCGGGGCCCCACGGCGGCAACCAGACCCAGTTGATCCGGATGTCGTTGACCAGGCCGCCGCCCGGGCCGGTGGTCAGCGCCTGCCGGGCCTGGTCCTCGATCACGTCGGTAAGCGGGCAGGCCGCCGAGGTAAGCGTCATGTCCAGGGTGGCGACGTTCTCGTCGTCCACGTGCACGCCGTACACCAGGCCCAGGTCGACCACGTTGATGCCCAGCTCGGGGTCGACGACGTCCTTCATCGCCTCCTCGATGTCGCCGAGGGCGGCCTTACCGCCGCCCGGCGTCACCGGGCTGTCGGTCGCCACCGCGCCGGTCTCCGGCGTCGTGGTGATCTCGTCGTCGCTCATGCCGCCCCCTCGCTTCGCTCGGCGCCGGCATGGGACGCCGCCGCGCTGTATTGGTGATTCGCCTTCGACTCGGGGCTCACGCCCACCCCGGCGCGTGCCGCGGCGTCCTTGAACGCCATCCACGACAGCAGCGCGCACTTGACCCGGGCCGGGTAGCGCGCGACACCCGCGAACGCCACCCCGTCCCCGAGCACGTCCTCGTCCGGCGTGACCTGGCCACGCCCGGACATCAACTCGACGAACGCCTCGTGCACCGCGGCGGCGTCGCCCGCCGCCCGGCCGCGCAGCAACTCGTGCAGGATGCTCGCCGACGCCTGGCTGATCGAGCAGCCCATCCCGTCGTACGAGATGTCGGTGAACACCGTGCCGTCGGTCGCCACCCGCACGGTGATCTCGTCGCCGCAGGTCGGGTTGACGTGGTGCGCCTCGCCGACCCGGGCCGCCGGATCCGCCGCGTCCCGCAGGCCACGGCCGTGCGGGTGCTTGTAGTGATCCAGGATGATCTCCTGGTAGAGAGATTCGAGTTGCATCAGTCGAACACCTTCCGCACCCGCTCCAGGCCCGCCACAAGCGCGTCGATCTCCGCCGTGGTGTTGTAGAGGTAGAACGACGCCCGCGTCATGGCCGGCACGCCGAAGCGGGCACACACCGGCTTGGCGCAGTGGTGCCCGACCCGCACCTGCACGCCGAGCGAGTCGAGCACCTGCCCGACGTCGTGCGGGTGCACGTCACCGAGGGCGAACGAGATCGTCCCACCGCGCCCGACCGGCACGGACGGGCCGAAGATCCGCAGCCCGGGCACGGTGGCGAGGGCATCGAGCGCGTACGCCGTCAGCTCCTTCTCGTGCCACTGGATCGCCGGCATGCCGACGCCGGTCAGGTAGTCCACCGCCGCGCCGAGCGCGACCGCCTCGGCGATCGGCGGCGTGCCCGCCTCGAACCGGGCCGGCGGCGCGGCGAACGTCGACCGCGCCATCGTCACCGTCTCGATCATCGAGCCGCCGCCCATCACCGGGGGCATCGCGGCGAGCAGCTCGCCCCGGCCCCAGAGCACGCCGATGCCGGTCGGGCCGCACATCTTGTGCCCGGTGAAGACGATGAAGTCGGCGTCCAGGTCGACCACGTCGATCGGCAGGTGCGGCACCGACTGGGAGCAGTCGAGCAGCAGCAGCGCACCGACCTGGCGGACCCGCTCGGTGATCCGCGCGGTGGCGTTCACCGTGCCGAGGATGTTCGACACGTGCACCAGGGAGACGATCTTCGTCCGTTCGGTGACCAGTTCGTCCAGGCCCGACTCATCCAGCCGGCCGCCGTCGGTGACCGGGAACCAGCGCAGCGTCGCGCCGGTGCGCTCCGCCAGCAACTGCCACGGGACGATGTTCGAGTGGTGCTCCATCTCGGAGATCACGATCTCGTCGCCAGGGCCGAGCCGGAACCGGTCGTCGCCGCCCGCGCCCAGGGAGGCGTTGGAGAACGCGTACGCCACCAGGTTGATCGCCTCGGTGGAGTTCTTGGTGAACACCACCTCGTCCACACTCGGCGCGTTGAGGAACGCGGCGATCGTCGCCCGCGCGCCCTCGTACGCCTCGGTCGCCTCGGTGCCGAGCGTGTGCACCGAGCGCGACACGTTGGCGTTGTGCATCGCATAGTGCTCGGCGAGCACGTCGAGCACCTGCCGCGGCTTGTGCGAGGTGTTGGCGCTGTCCAGGTAGACAAGCGGGTGGCCGTTGACCTCCCGGTCCAGGATCGGGAAGTCGGCCCGCACCGCCGCCACGTCGAAACGCGGCACGTCGTCGTACTGCGGCATGCCCGCCGGGATCGCGATGGAGGAGGCCATGTCAGGTCAGGCCCGCGCCGCGCCGGCCCCGGCGACGTACCGCTCGTAGCCCTCTTCCTCGAGCTTGTCGGCCAGCTCGCGACCGCCCTGCTCGACGATCCGGCCGGCGACGAAGACGTGCACGTGGTCCGGCTTGATGTAGCGCAGGATCCGGGTGTAGTGGGTGATCAGCAGCATTCCGGTGTCGCCGGTGTCACGGACCCGGTTCACGCCCTCGCTCACCACGCGCAGCGCGTCCACGTCGAGGCCGGAGTCGGTCTCGTCGAGGATGGCGATCTTCGGCTTGAGCAGCTCAAGCTGCACGATCTCGTGCCGCTTCTTCTCCCCGCCGGAGAAGCCCTCGTTGACGTTGCGCTGGGCGAACGCCGGGTCCATCTGGAGCTTCTCCATGGCGCCGCGCAGCTCGCCGGCCCAGGTACGCAGCTTCGGCGCCTCGCCGTCCAGGGCGGTCTTCGCCGTACGCAGGAAGTTGGCCACCGACACGCCGGGGACCTCGACCGGGTACTGCATGGCCAGGAAGAGGCCGGCGCGGGCCCCCTCGTCGACGGACATGGAGAGCACGTCCTCCCCGTCGAGGGTCACCTCGCCGCCGGTGATCTCGTACTTGGGGTGGCCGGCGATCGAGTAGGCGAGCGTCGACTTGCCGGAGCCGTTCGGGCCCATGATCGCGTGGGTCTCGCCGGAGCGCACGGTCAGGTCGACCCCGTGCAGGATCGGCTTGAGCTCACCCTCGGGCAGCTTGACCGACACCTTCAGGTCGCGGATCTCCAGGGTGCTCATCAGCGGGTCACTCCATTGCTCGGCGTCAGACTGACAAAGATGTCGCCGTCGCGAACTTCGACGGGATAGACGGGTACGGGTTCGGTCGCGGGCAGCCCGGTGGGCTCACCGGTACGCATGTCGAAACGGGATCCGTGCAGCCAGCATTCCAGCGTGCAACCCTCGACCTCGCCCTCGGAGAGCGCCACGGCGGCGTGCGAGCACTCGTCGTGCACGGCGTAGAACGCGTCGTCCTCGCCGTGCACGACGGCGATCTGCACGCCGTCCACGTCGGCGCTGATCACGGCGCCCTTCGGCACGTCCTCGGTCGAACAGATCCTGATCATCAGGCGCCGGCCTTCGTGAGACGGGCCTCGATCGCGTCGCCGAGCCGCTCGCGCAGGTCCTCGACCGGGATCTTGTTGATCAGCTCGGCGAAGAAACCGCGCACCACCAGGCGCCGCGCCTCGCCCTCCGGGATGCCCCGGGCCATCAGGTAGAACAGTTGCTCGTCGTCGAACCGGCCGGTCGCGCTGGCGTGCCCGGCGCCGGCGATCTCGCCGGTCTCGATCTCCAGGTTGGGCACCGAGTCGGCCCGGGCACCGTCGCTGAGCAGCAGGTTCCGGTTGATCTCGTACGTGTCGGTGCCTGTCGCCTCGGCCCGGATCAGCACGTCGCCGACCCAGACGGTGTGCGCCTCGTCGCCCTGGAGCGCGCCCCGGTAGCCGACGTTGCTGCGGCAGTCCGGCACCGAGTGGTCGACAAGCTGCCGGTGCTCCAGGTGCTGGCCGGAGTCGGCGAAGTAGAGGCCGTACAGCTCGGCCTCGCCGCCACGCTCACCGTATTCCACTGTGGTGTGCTGCCGGACCAGGTCGCCGCCGAGGGTCACCTGCACGTGGACGATCCTGGCGTCGCGACCCAGCCGCACCTTCAGGTGCTGCGCCTGGACCGCGTCGTCGGCCCAGTCGGCGACCGTGACCAGGGTCAGCTTCGCCCCGTCCGCCACGGTCACCTCGACGTTGTCGGCGAGCGTCGCCGAGCCGACGTGCTCAAGCACCACTGTCACCTCGGCGAACCGGCCCACCTCGACGAACGTGTGGCCGAACGCGAGCGCCCCGGCGTCCTCGCCGACCGCCCGCAGGCGCACCGGCGCGTCCACGACGGCGTCGCGGGCGACCGCCACCAGCAACGCGCCCTCGGCCGCGCCGTAGGCGAGCGCGCTGACCCGGTCGAACGGGGTGAGCACGCTGCCCATCCGCGGGTCGTCCCGGCCGATCCGGTCGACGGTGACGCCCTCGGGCAGGTCGCCGTACTCGTGCCGGACCGTGCCGCGCGGCGAGCCGGAGCCGTCACCCGTCAGGCCGCGGAGGCGCTTGAGCGGGGTGAAGCGCCACTCCTCCTCCAGGCCGGTCAGGGCCGGGAAGTCGGCGACGTCGTACGAGCGGAGCGCCTGCGACTTGGTCGTGGGCGGCGCGGAAGCCTGGGTAGTCATCTCTTCCTTGGTCTGTTCAGCGACGGCGGTGTCAGTGGGTGCGGGAGGCCGCGGTCAGCCGACCGCGCCTTCCATCTGCAGCTCGATCAGGCGGTTGAGCTCCAGCGCGTATTCCATCGGAAGCTCCTTGGCGATCGGCTCGATGAAGCCGCGCACGATCATCGCCATCGCCTCGTCCTCGCTCAGGCCCCGGCTCATCAGGTAGAAGAGCTGGTCGTCACTGATCTTGGAGACGGTCGCCTCGTGCCCCATCGACACGTCGTCCTCACGGATGTCGACGTACGGGTAGGTGTCGGAGCGGGAGATGGTGTCGACGAGCAGCGCGTCGCACTTGACCGTGCTGCGGCTGCTGTGCGAACCCTCAAGCACCTGCACCAGGCCGCGGTAGGAGGTCCGGCCACCGCCCCGGGCGATCGACTTCGACACGATGGTCGAGGACGTGTGCGGCGCCGCGTGCACCATCTTGGCGCCGGCGTCCTGGTGCTGGCCCTCACCGGCCATGGCCACCGAGAGCACCTCGCCCTTGGCGTGCTCGCCGGTCATGTAGACCGCCGGGTACTTCATGGTGACCTTGGAGCCGATGTTGCCGTCGACCCACTCCATGGTCGCGCCCTCGTGGCACACGGCGCGCTTGGTGACCAGGTTGTAGACGTTGTTCGACCAGTTCTGGATGGTCGTGTAGCGGCAGCGCGCGTTCTTCTTGACCACGATCTCCACGACCGCGCTGTGCAGCGAGTCGGAGGAGTAGAGCGGCGCGGTGCAGCCCTCGACGTAGTGCACGTACGCGCCCTCGTCGACGATGATCAGCGTCCGCTCGAACTGGCCCATGTTCTCGGTGTTGATCCGGAAGTATGCCTGCAACGGGATCTCCACGTGCACGCCCTTCGGCACGTAGATGAACGAGCCGCCGGACCAGACGGAGGTGTTCAACGCGGCGAACTTGTTGTCGCCGACCGGGATGACCGTGCCGAAGTATTCCTTGAAGATGTCCTCGTGCTCGCGCAGCGCGGTGTCGGTGTCGAGGAAGACGACGCCCTGCTCCTCAAGGTCCTCACGGATCTTGTGGTAGACGACCTCGGACTCGTACTGCGCCGCGACGCCGGCGACCAGCCGCTGCTTCTCCGCCTCCGGGATGCCCAGCCGGTCGTAGGTGTTCTTGATGTCCTCGGGCAGGTCCTCCCAACTGGTGGCCTGCTTCTCGGTGGACCGCACGAAGTACTTGATGTTGTCGAAGTCGATCCCGGTGAGGTCCGCGCCCCAGGCCGGCATCGGCTTGCGGCCGAACAGCCGCAGGCCCTTCAGGCGCAGGTCGAGCATCCAGGCCGGCTCGTTCTTCTTGGCCGAGATGTCCCGCACCACCGCCTCGTTGATACCGCGCTGGGCGGACGAGCCGGCGACATCGGGGTCGGCCCAGCCGTACTCGTAACGACCGAGGGCGGCGAGCTGCTCCTCCTGGGTCAGGGGCTGGACGATCTGCTCGGTCATCTATCTGTCCTCACAGTGGTGACGGTGGAACCGGACTGGGCGGGAATGTGCGTGGTGCACACGCCGTCGCCGTGCGCGATGGTGGCCAGGCGCTGCACGTGGGTGCCGACCAGACGGGAGATAACCGCGGTCTCGGCCTCGCACAGCTGGGGAAACTCGGCGGCCACGTGCGCCACCGGGCAGTGGTGCTGGCAGAGCTGACCGCCGGAGGCGATCGTGGACGCGTTGGCAGCGTAGCCCTCGGCGGTAAGCGCACCGGCGAGCGCCTCGGCCCGCGCGAGCGGGGCGTCGCCGGCGTCCTCCATGGCGGACCGGCAGCGCGCCTCAAGCGCGGCCACCTGGTCGGCCGCGAACTCCGCGACCGCCTCGTGGCCGCCGGTGCGGGCGATCCACCGGAGCGCGGCGGTGGCCATGTTGTCGTAGTGGTGGGTGCCGCAGCGCACCCGGGCCGCCTCGGTCAGCACGAAGACCTTGGCCGGACGCCCACGCCCCCGGCTGCCCCGCACCACCTGCTCGCGGGCGACCACGTCACCGTCGGCGAGCATCGCGTCGAGGTGCCGGCGGATCGCCGCCGGGCTGAGGCCGAGCGCCGAGCCGAGCTGCGCGGCGGTGGTCGCGCCCCGCTCCAGCAGCAACTGGGTGACCCGGTCCCGGGTCGGCAGGTCGGCAGGCGCCGTCGCACCGGCGACCGTGCTGGTCACCGACCCTTCGGACAGCGCTGCCACGTTTTTCACAACGACAACGTTACGTAATTCGCGCGGGCCCCGCAAACCCGGGGTCCGGTGATCCCGACCACCGGAGCGGCGGAGTCACCCGATCGGGCACCACTACGATGCGTAGGATTCGCGGGGTGAAGCGTTCCGTCCGGTTCCCGGTCTCCCCCACGCTGCTGCGTCGGCTCGCGTACACCTCGATCATCGCGAACGTGGCGATCGTGGTCACCGGCGGGGGCGTCCGGCTCACCGCGTCCGGCCTCGGCTGCCCCACCTGGCCCCGGTGCACCGACGAGTCCTACACCACCACGTCCGAGATGGGCGTGCACGGCGTGATCGAGTTCGGCAACCGGCTGTTGACGTTCGCGGTGGGCATCATCGCGCTCGCCGTGGTGCTTGCCGTGCTGGCCCAGCGCCCGCGCCGACGGGGACTGCTGCCGCTGGCCGTGGGCGTGCTGCTCGGCATCCCGGCCCAGGCGGTCGTCGGCGGGATCACCGTGCTCACCAACCTCAACCCGTGGGTGGTCGGGCTGCACTTCCTCGCCTCGATGGCGGTGATCGCCGCCGCGTACGCGCTGTGGCGGCGCACCGGCGAGCCGGGCGGGCCGGTGACCCCGACCGTGCCGGCGCCGCTGCGTACCCTCGCCTGGATCACCGCCGTGGTCACCGCGGCCGTGCTCGTGGTCGGCACCTGGGTGACCGGCAGCGGCCCGCACGCCGGCGACCACGGCGCGGCCCGCAACGGCCTGGACCCGGAGGCCATCTCCCAGGTCCACGCGGACGGCGTCTTCCTGCTGATCGGCCTCTCGGTGGCGCTGTTCTTCGCGTTCCGCGCGGTCGGCGCGCAGCGTGCCGCCCGGGCCGCCGGGGTGCTGCTCGCGGTCGAGTCGGGCCAGGGTCTGATCGGCTTCGTGCAGTACTTCACGCACCTGCCCGCGGTGCTTGTCGCCGCACACATGCTCGGCTCCTGCCTGGTGCTGCTGGCCACGCTGGGCGTGCTCTGGAGCACGCGGGAGCGCCTTCCGGCCACGCCGGCGGCCCCGGCCGCGCCCGCCGCCGAGCCGGTGGGCGCCACCGCCTGAGCCGGGCGTTACCGCGCGGCGGGAGCGGGAATACGGCCCGGACGACGGACCGTACGCCCGAGGGGAGCCGCCGGTGTCGCGCAAGGGACTCGCCACGACCGCACCGCAGCGACTGACCCCGGTGGCCGGCGCGCCCCTGTGGTGCGACGCCCGTGAGCACGGCCTCACCGGGGACGGGGTGACGAACGACCAGCCGGCGCTTGCCGCGCTCGTGGACCGCCTCGGCGCGGGGTACGACGCCGACGGCCGGGCCCGGGTCATCCACTGCCCGCCCGGCCTCTACTCGATCCGCGACGCCGGCACGATCTGGCGCAGCGGCGTCTCCCTGATCGGCGCCGGCCCGGCGGCGACCCGGTTCCTGCTCAGCAACGAGGGCAACCGCGCCGACCCGGTGCCGCTGGCCTACTGGACCACAGTGCAGCACGGCGCGGACCGGGACCGGCACATCACCGACTGCACGTTCGCTGACTTCGAGATCGACGGCTCCGGGGTGGCCCAGACCGCCTACGACTACCTGGCCAAGGGCCTGGGCCTGCAATACGTCGTGCGCGGCGTGTTCCGCAACCTCTACATCCACCACACCGGCGCCACCGGCCTCGGCTGCGACTTCCTCCAGGACACCCTGATCGACGGCGTGGTCGCGGTGGGCTGCGGCCGGCTGGACAACGGCCAGCAGATGGGCGGCGCCGGGATCGGGGTGGGCGTGGGCGGCTGGGGTGACGTGGAACGCCTCACCATCACCAACTGCACCACGATCGGCAACGGCACCAACGGGATCTTCCTGGAGTTGCAGAAGGACTACTGGACCCCGCCGCGCGGCATCCGCATCATCGGCTGCCACAGCCAGGCCAACCGGTTCGGCATCTCGGACTGGGGCGCGGACGGGCTGATCGTCTCCGGCTGCACCATGACCAACAACCTGGAGGCCGGCTTCGACGTCTCGGCCAACGGCACCGCCGGCATCGCCGGGCGCGGCGGCCTCCTCACCGGCTGCGTCATCGACTGCAACGTCGGGGACGGGATCAGCATGGGCGACACCCCCGGTCCGTACGCCGTGCAGGGCAACCGGATCAGCCGCAACGGCGGGTACGGCTACCACGAGCACGACCTGGGCCACGGCTACCGGGGCACGGCCGCGGACGTGGTGATCCAGGACAACGACATCCGCGAGAACGCGCTCGACGGGATCCGGATCGACCGGCCGATGCTCGACGCGTCGATCGTCGGCAACCGGATCCGGGACAACGGGCGCCGCTCCGCGCCGACCCACCGCGGCTCGGGCGACGCGGTGCGCTACGGCACCCGCGAAGTCACCGACGGCGCGGCGGACTGGCCAGCCGGCGGGCACCGGGGGAAGGTCGTCCGGGCCGGCACCCGGAACGCGGTGGTCGCCGACAACACCGGCGACCGGCTTTCCCTGGCCGAGGTACGCCCCGACGGCGCCACCGCCTGGAACGAGGCCACGCCGGGCCCGGGCACCGCGTACGAGCTGCTCGACGGGCCGGCGGTGTGCGCCGGGATCACGATCGCCGCCCCGTTCGACTCGGCCACCGTGCGGGGCAACCGGATCTGGCACCGGGACGCCGACACCCAGGCGTACGGGATCTGGGTCACCGAGGCGGGAAGCTGCGTCTCCTGCGCGGTCGAGGACAACGACCTCGCCGGGTCGGCGGACGCGCTGCGGCTGGACACGCCGCCGATCGGCGGTCGCTGGGAACGCAACCACATCGACCGGGACTGAGGCTCCCGCTCAGCGGCCCAGGCCCCGTCAGCCGGCCTCGCTTCTCACCGCCAGCCAGTCCGGTGATCATGAAGTTGACGGCACCGTTGATCTCCGTTGATGCCGTCAACTTCATGATCACTCGCTCGACTTCCGGAGGTGCGGCGATCACTCATCGCGCCTGGTGGTGGCGCGCCTCGGCCCCGGGCGGAGCGGTCAGGAGCGGCGGGGCAGGTGGGCGAGGATCGCGTCGGCGAGGCGGTCGGGGGCGCCGTCGGCGTAGCCGACGAACAGGCTCGGCTCGGTCAGCTCCAGCTCGACAAGCACCGGCGTGCCGTCCGGGCCGGGGATCAGGTCGACCCGGGCGTAGAGCAGCCGGTCGGCGCCGCCCGGCACGGCGGCGAGCACCCTCTCCGCGACCGCCCGCTGGTCCGGGGTGGCGGTGCGGGCCTCGATGCGCTCCTCCTTGTAGAGCGCGGCCTCGCCCAGGTCCGGGCCGGTGAGCATCGGCCCCTTGCGGATCGCGTGGCTGAACGCCAGGCCGTCGGGGCCGGCCAGGAAGAGCAGCGCGGTCTCGCCGGCGGTGTCCACCGCGTCGAGGTACGGCTGGACCATGGTGACCCGCCCGGCGTCGCCGAGCCGCCGCAGGTGCGCCCACGCCAGCTCACGGTGCTCCGGCGCGGCCATGTCGTAGCGACCGGTGTCCTGGCTGCCGGCGCTCACCGCGGGCTTGAGCACGTACTCGCCGCCGGCCGGCGGCGTCCACCTCTCCCCCGGGCCAACCCACACGGTCGGCACGGTGGGCACCCCGGCGGCCGAGAGCGCGGCGAGGTAGCGCTTGTCGGTGTTCCAGGCGATCACGTCGGCCGGATTGACAAGGGTCGGGACGGTGCGCGCCCAGGCGACGAACTCGTCCCGGCGCAGCGCGTAGTCCCAGGGCGAGCGGAGGACGACGAGATCGTGACCGGCCCAGTCCACGGTCGGGTCGTCCCAGACCGCGATCTCGGCGGTGACGCCGCGGGCGGCGAGCGGACCGAGCACGCGCCGGTCGTCCGGGTCGAGGTCGGGCAGGGCGGCGCAGGTGACGAGAGCGACCCGGGGTTTCCCCCGGGTCGACTGGTGGTGGTTGGTCATGCGGTTATATGTGTCAACGGGCCATGGTGCGCCGGGCCATCGACCGCCACAGGTCGTTGCTCGGACGCATCTGGTCCATCAGTTCACGCTCCCAAGCGTTTTCGATGTCGACTCCGGCCGTGGTGCAGGCCTGCCGCGCGATGTCGGTGCCGTCGGCGAACTGGTCGGCCCATGCCCCGTCGGAACCCACGAGGACGATCCGTGCACCGCGCTTGCCGACGTACTCGATGACCGCCTTGGCGCCACCGTGCCCGGCGGCGAACGACTTGATGCCCGCGACCAGACCGTTGATGGCCTGCTCGGGGGTCTGATCAGTCGTCAGCGTCGTATCGGAACCATCTGCCATGACGCGAAGCCTAAGCAGACTTCCACCCGGATGTGCGAGAACCGTGAACTGAATGTGATACCAATTACCCGTCGGTTTAAGCGGAACCACGGGCAATTAGCCTGCATTTATCCGTTAAGTTTGGGCGAAACGGACGACCAATATCGTCATGCTCTGTCCGGGTTGATCCCCCGCGAGATTCGCCGAGAAAAATTCCGATGAACCGCGCTCGGTGCGGGTCAGAGCAGCGCGTCGAGGGCGACGGCGGCGAAGAGGATGGTCAGGTAGGTGGTGGACCAGTGGAACAGCCGCATCGGCTTGACCGCCTCGCCACGGGCCGCGCGCCGGCACAGCTTGTGCGCCTCGACCACGAAGACGCCGCCGACGACGAGCGCCGTCACCCCGTAGAGCGGGCTCATCCCGAGCGGCCAGATCGCAAGCGAGGAGAGCAGCGTCAGCCAGGCGAACGCGATGATCTCCGCGTTGACCCGCCGGACGGAGGCGACCACCGGCAGCATCGGGATGCCGGCCCGCGCGTAGTCGTCCTTGTACTTGATGGCCAGCGCGTAGAAGTGCGGCATCTGCCAGAAGAACACCACCGCGAACAGGCCCCAGGCCGCCGGCGCCAGGCCGCCGGTCACCGCGGCCCAGCCGATCAGCACCGGCGCGGCCCCGCAGACACCGCCCCAGAACGTGTTCGCGGCCGTGGTCCGCTTCAACCAGAGCGTGTAGACCAGGTCGTAGTAGGCGATCGCGGCAAGCGTCAACCCGGCCGCCAGCCAGTTGGTGGTGGCCGCCATCAGCGCCACCGACACCACCGCCAGGACCAGCCCGAAGACAAGCGCGCTGCGGGGCGACACGGTGTGCGCGGGCAGCGGCCGGCGCTTGGTGCGCCGCATCAACTGGTCGATGTCGCGGTCGATGTAGCAGTTGAGCACGCTTGCCGCGCCGGCGGCGAGCGAGCCGCCGACAAGCACCACGGCCACCAGCCACAGCGACGGCATACCGCCGTCCGCGAGCATCATCGCCGGCACGGTGGTGACCAGCAGCAGCTCCACGATCCGCGGCTTGGTGAGCGCCACGTACGCGGCCACCACGGCCCGCACGTCCCGCCGGCCGGTCGCCGGCGCCGCCGTCACCGCGCCCACCGGCGACGTCCCGGCAGGATTGCTGACCGGGCGCTCGGTGATCATGCTCACGGATTGCCACCTTCCGGCATCGGCAAGGGAGGTCTTACGGCCCGGACCCGAACCGGGTCCACACACCGAGCCACACACTACGCGTCGTCGTTTTGGCTGCCCCGCGGACCCGGCAACGGTGCGGGCCGTCACACCGGTGGTTGAACGCCCGGCCGGGCGGGACACGTAGAAGTCAGCATGCCGAGATCCCCGGGCGGACGTTTAGCGTCGCTCGATAGGGTCATCACTGAGGGTTCCGCCCATCTGCCGAGGAGCACACAACGTGGCTGCGAAACGACCCGAGCTTCCCGCTCTCAACTGGTCCGACCTCGACCGCAGGGCCGTCGACACGGTCCGCGTGCTGGCCATGGACGCCGTGGAGAAATCCGGCAACGGCCACCCGGGTACGGCGATGAGCCTCGCCCCGGCGGCGTACCTGCTCTTCAACCGGGTCATGCGGCACAACCCGACCGACCCGAACTGGCCCGGCCGGGACCGGTTCGTGCTGTCCGCCGGGCACTCCAGCCTGACGCTCTACATCCAGCTCTTCCTCTCCGGCTATCCGCTGGCCCTGGACGACCTCAAGGCGCTGCGCCAGTGGGGCTCGCTCACCCCGGGCCACCCGGAGCACGGCCACACCCCGGGGGTGGAGACCACCACCGGCCCGCTCGGTCAGGGTCTGGGCAACGCGGTGGGCTTCGCCATGGCGGCGCGGCGCGAGCGGGGCCTGTTCGACCCCGAGCCGGACCGCGACGACTCGCCGTTCCGGCACGACATCTGGTGCATCGCCTCCGACGGTGACATCGAGGAGGGCATCACCCACGAGGTCAGCGCGCTCGCCGGCCACCAGCAGCTCGGCAACCTCTGCGTGATCTACGACGACAACGAGATCTCGATCGAGGACGACACCCGGATCGCCAAGAGCGAGGACGTGGCGGCCCGCTACGCGGCGTACGGCTGGCACGTGCAGACCGTCGACTGGCGCACCGGCGACGCCGACCAGGGCGACTACCACGAGGACGTCGAGGCGCTCTACCAGGCGCTGCTGGCCGCCAAGGCGGAGACCGGCAAGCCCTCGTTCATCGCGCTGCGCACCATCATCGGCTGGCCCGCGCCGAACAAGCAGAACACCGGCAAGATCCACGGCTCGGCGCTCGGCGCGGACGAGGTCAAGGCCACCAAGGAGATTCTCGGCTTCGACCCGCAGCGCACCTTCGAGGTCGACGAGGAGGTGCTCAAGCACGCCCGCCAGGTGGTCGAGCGGGGCGCGCAGGAGCAGGCCGAGTGGACCACCCGGTTCGACGCCTGGGCGCAGGCCAACCCGGAGCGCAAGGCGCTGTGGGAGCGGATGGCGACCCGTACCCTGCCGACCGGCTGGACCGACGCGCTGCCCACCTTCCCGGCGGACGCCAAGGGCGTCGCCACCCGGGCCGCCTCCGGCAAGGTCCTGGAGGCGCTCGCCCCGGTGCTGCCGGAGCTGTGGGGCGGCTCGGCCGACCTGGCCGAGAGCAACAACACCACCATGAAGGGCGAGCCGTCGTTCGTCCCGGCCGGGCACGCCACCAAGGACTTCCCGGGCGACGAGTACGGCCGCACGCTGCACTTCGGCATCCGCGAGCACGGCATGGGGTCGATCCTCAACGGCATCGCGCTGCACGGCGGCACCCGCCCCTACGGCGGCACGTTCCTGGTGTTCAGCGACTACATGCGCCCGTCGGTGCGGCTCGCCGCGCTGATGAAGCTGCCGGTGACCTACGTCTGGACGCACGACTCGATCGGTCTCGGCGAGGACGGCCCGACCCACCAGCCGATCGAGCACCTGAGCGCGCTGCGGGCCATCCCCGGCCTGGACGTGGTCCGCCCGGCCGACGCCAACGAGACGGCGTGGGCGTGGCGGCAGGCGCTTGAGCACACCGACCGGCCGACCGCGCTGGCGCTCAGCCGGCAGGCGCTCCCGACGGTGGACCGCTCCGAGTTCGGCTCGGCGGAGGGCACCGCCAAGGGCGGGTACGTGCTGGCCGAGGCGTCGAACGGCAAGCCGCAGGTGATCATCGTCGGCACCGGTTCGGAGGTGCAGCTCTGCCTCACGGCCCGGGAGCGGCTGGAGGCCGACGGCACCCCCACCCGGGTGGTGTCCATGCCGTGCCAGGAATGGTTCTTCGCGCAGGACGAGGCGTACCGGGAGTCGGTGCTGCCGCGCGGGGTAAAGGCACGGGTGAGCGTGGAGGCGGGCATCGCGATGTCCTGGCGGGGGATCGTCGGTGACAGCGGCGAGTGCGTGAGCATCGAGCACTACGGCGCGAGCGCGCCCTACACCGTGCTCTTCGAGCAGTTCGGGTTCACCCCCGACCGGATCGTGGCCGCCGCGCACGCGGCGCTGACCCGGGTGGGCGACATCACCGGTTTCACGACCGGCAACTGAGGGGAGCGTGGACGGCATGACGGACAGGCTGAGCGAGCTCCAGAACGCCGGGGTGGCGATCTGGCTCGACGATCTCTCCCGGGTACGACTGACCTCCGGCGGGCTGGACAAACTCCGCCGGGAGAGCCACGTGGCCGGGGTGACCACCAATCCGACGATCTTCGCGAAGGCGCTGAGCGACGCCGACGAGTACGACTGGCAACTGCGTGACCTCGCCACCCGCGACGTGGACGTCGAGGAGGCGGTGCGCATGCTCACCACGTACGACGTGCGGTGGGCGTGCGACGTGATGCGCCCCTCGTACGACGCCAGCGCCGGGGTGGACGGCCGGGTGTCGATCGAGGTGGACCCGCGATCCGCGCACGACGCGGACAAGACCACCGCCGAGGCCAAGGCGCTGTGGTGGCTCGTCGACCGGCCGAACCTCTTCATCAAGATCCCGGCGACCGAGGAGGGCCTGCCGGCGATCACGAGGACGCTCGCGGAGGGGATCAGCGTGAACGTCACGCTGATCTTCGGGCTGGACCGCTACTCGCAGGTGATGGAGGCGTTCCTGGCCGGCCTGGAGCAGGCCCGGGCCAACGGGCACGACCTGTCGAAGATCGGCTCGGTCGCCTCGTTCTTCGTCTCCCGGGTCGACAGCGAGGTGGACAAGCGGCTGGAGAAGATCGGCTCCGACCAGGCCAAGTCGCTGCGCGGCAAGGCCGCGGTCGCGAACGCCCGGCTGGCGTACGAGCGGTACGCCGAGGTGTTCTCGTCGGCACGCTGGCAGAAGCTGGCCGACGCCGGCGCCCACCCGCAGCGGCCGTTGTGGGCCTCCACGTCGACGAAGAACCCGGACTACCGGGACGTCATCTACGTCGAGGAGCTGATCGCCCCCGGCACGGTCAACACCATGCCGGAGCCGGTCGTCCACGCCTACGCCGACCACGGCGAGACCCGGGCCGACACGGTCACCGGCGCGTACGACGACGCGCGGAAGGTCTTCGCGGACCTGGAGTCGGTAGGCGTGGACCTGGTTGACGTGATCGCCACCCTGGAGCGGGAGGGCGTGGAGAAGTTCGAGGCGAGCTGGCTGGAGCTGCTGGAGGGAGTCAAGAAGTCCCTCGCCGACGCGGCCAAGGGCGCCGACAGCCCGCACCGGGCCGCCGAAGGGAACGCGCAGAACGCCCAGCAGGCCGGCGGGAACGCGTGACAGATGGCGTCCGACGCGTCCCGGGGCGCCGCCCCGGGGCGCGTCCCGCCGTACCGTGGAACCGGTGAGGTGAGTGACCTGAGCGACCTGGTGGCCGGTCCGGCGGACATCGCCGCCGGCCTGGCCGTGCACGGCGCGGACGCGGTGGACCGGTCCGCGCGCGCCACCCTGGACCGCACCACCGACGCCCACCTGCGGGCCTACCGGCAGGTGTGGCGCGATGCGGGGCCGGAGGCCGCCCGGCACGTCGTGGTGGTCACCCGGCCCGGCTCGGAGCTGGAGGCGCTCGCCGACGAGTGGGGCGCGGTGGTGCTTCCGGCCGATCCGGAGGTGGCCGGGCAGTGGGCCCCGCTCACCGCGTTCGGCCTGGTCCCGGCGGCGCTCGCCGGCGCCCCGGTCACCGAGCTGCTGGACGAGGCCGCGGCGCTTGCCGGCGCGCTGGACCGGGGCCGGGACAATCCCGGCCTGGCGCTCGGCGCGGCGCTCGGCGCGGCGCCCGACGGCGGACGGGCCACCGTGGCGCTGGTGCCCGACGGCACCGGCCTCGACGGGCTGCGCCACTGGGCCGCCGCGCTGCTCGCCGCGGCGACCGGCGGGCGGGTCCTGCCGGTCGCGACGGAGTCCCCGGACGCGCCCGGCGCCACCGGCCCGGGGGTGCTGACGGTCGGCCTCGGCGGCGCGCTCGGCCCGGGTGTGGCGCCCGGCCCGGCCGCCGACGTGGCGGTCAACGGCCCGCTCGGCGCGCAGTTCCTCACCTGGCAGTACGCCGCCGCCACCGCCGCGGTGACGCTGCGGGTCGACCCGTTCGCGGAGCCCGCCGGCGCCACGTGCGACGACGAGCCGGCGCCGGCGGGCCCGTCGCCCTCGTCGGTCGAGGGCGCGATCGAGGTGTACGCCCCGGCGGGCGCCCCCGCCGACCTGGCCGGCGCGCTGCGCTGGCTCACCGACGGGCTGGGCCCCGACGAGCACCTCGCGGTGACCGCGTGGCTCGACCGGCGGGCCGACGCGGCGGTGGCCGGGCTGCGCCCGGTGCTGGCGCGGCGCACCGGGCGGCCGGTGACCGTCGGGTGGGGCCCCCGCCGCCCGGCCCACACCGACGGGCGCGCCCGGCACCTCCAGATCACCGGTGCGGTCACCGATGATCTTCCGGTGCCCGGTCGCCCGTACACCTTCGCCGAGCTACAGGCGGCCCAGGCCGCCGCGGACCGGCGGGCCCTGGCCCGCCGGGAGCGACCGGTGCTGCGACTGCACCTGACCGAGCGGGCGACCGGCGTCGCCCAGCTGCTGGATACGGCCGGACGGACACGTACGTGACGATCAACGACCTGGAATCAGCGGACCGAGATGCAGGAGGAGGTGGCCCGGTGAACCCGTTACGTGATTCCCAGGACCGGCGGCTGCCGCGTATCCCTGAGCCGTGCGCCCTGGTGATCTTCGGGGTCACCGGCGACCTGGCCCGGAAGAAGCTGTTGCCGGCGGTCTACGACCTGGCGAACCGGGGGCTGCTGCCGCCCGGCTTCGCGGTCCTGGGCTTCGCCCGCCGCGACTGGGGCGACGGCGACTTCGAGTCGCTTGCCCACGAGGCGGCCAAGAAGCACGCCCGCACCCCGTGGCGCGAGGAGGTCTGGGCCCGGCTGGTCGGCAACATCAAGTTCGTCGGTGGCTCGTTCGACGACGACGACGCCTTCGACCGGCTCGCCACCACGCTCGACGAGCTGCGCGACTCGCACGGCATCCACGGCAACGCCGCGTTCTACTTCTCCATCCCCCCGGCCGCCTTCCCGGTGGTGCTCAAGCAGCTCGCCCGCACCGGCATGGCGGACAACGAGAAGTCCGGCGGCTGGCGGCGGGTGGTCGTGGAGAAGCCGTTCGGCAACGACCTGCCCTCGGCCAAGGCGCTCAACGACCTGGTCGACGACGTCTTCACCCGCCAGGACGTCTTCCGGATCGACCACTACCTGGGCAAGGAGACGGTCCAGAACATCCTGGCCCTGCGGTTCGCCAACAACCTGTTCGAGCCGCTGTGGAACTCCAAGTACGTCGACTCGGTGCAGATCACCATGGCCGAGGACGTCGGCATCGGCACCCGGGCCGCGTTCTACGACTCGGTCGGCACCGCCCGGGACGTGCTCCAGAACCACCTGCTCCAACTGCTCGCCCTGGTCGCGATGGAGGAGCCGACAAGCTTCGACGCCGACGAGATCCGGGCCGAGAAGCTCAAGGTGCTCAAGGCCATCGCCGTGCCGCGGGACATCGCCGCGGACACGGTGCGCGGGCAGTACCTGCCCGGCTGGGTGGGCGGCGAGCGCGCCAAGGGCTACCTGGAGGAGGACGACGTCCCGGAGGACTCCACCACCGAGACGTACGTGGCGGTGAAGCTGGCCATCCAGAACCGGCGCTGGGCCGGGGTGCCGTTCTACATCCGGGCCGGCAAGCGGTTGCCCCGGCGGGTCACCGAGGTGGCCATCATGTTCAAGAAGGCGCCGCACCTGCCGTTCGACCCGGCCGACATGGAGTCCCTCGGCTCCAACCAGCTCGTCATCCGGGTGCAACCGGACGAGGGCGTGGTGCTGAAGTTCGGCTCCAAGGTGCCGGGCACCACCATGGAGGTCCGCGACATCGCGATGGACTTCCAGTACGGCGAGGCGTTCACCGAGTCCAGCCCCGAGGCGTACGAGCGGCTGGTGCTCGACGTGCTGATCGGCGACCGGACGCTGTTCCCGGACGCCGCCGAGGTCGAGCAGAGCTGGCAGGTCGTCGACCCGCTGGAGCACGCCTGGGAGGGGACGAAGCCGGAGCCGTACCGGGCCGGCGAGTGGGGCCCCCGGGCCGCCGACGAGATGCTGGCCCGCGAGGGCCGGGCTTGGCGGAGAGCGTGAGCGGGCAGAGCGAGCGAACCAGGAGGCTCCAGTGATCGGGCTGTGGGACACCACCGGCAACGAGGTGGTCAAGGCGCTGGCCGCCGAGCGGCGCAGCGCGGGCGGGGTGGCAAGCGGGATGGCGCTCACCCTGATCGTCGTGGTGGACGAGAAGCGGGTCCGGGAGGCGGAGGCGGCGGCCACCATCGCCGCCGCCGCGCACCCCTGCCGGCTTCTCGTGGTGGTCCGCTCGGACGTCGAGCGGGACCGCAACCGGCTGGACGCGGAGATCGTCGTGGGCGGCCGGCTCGGCCCGTGCGAGGCGGTGGTCACCCGGATGTACGGCCGGCTCGCGCTGCACGCCGAGTCCGTGGTGATGCCGCTGCTGGTGCCGGACGTGCCGGTGGTGACCTGGTGGCACGACGAGCCGCCGCACGAGATCGCCACCGACTTCCTCGGCGTGGTGGCCGACCGCCGGATCACCGACACGGCGCAGGCCCCCGACCCGATCGCCGCGCTGCGGCAACGGGCGCACGACTACGCGCCTGGCGACACCGACCTGGCCTGGACCCGGATCACCCCGTGGCGCACGCTTGTCGCCGGGGCGTTCGACACCACCCAGGCCCGGGTCACCGAGGCGACGGTGGTGGCGCCGCGCGCCGACCCGACCGCGGCGCTGATGCGCGGATGGCTGACCGCCCGGCTCGGCATCGAGCCGACCTGGGAGCACACCGACAGGTCCCCGCGGATGTGCGAGGTGCAGTTGCGCTGCGCCAACGGCGACGAGCTGACGCTGACCCGGGACGACAGCGTCGCGAACTTCCGCCGTACCGGGCAGGAGGACCGGACGCTGCCGCTGGTCCGCCGGCCGCTCGGCGACGAGCTGGCCGAGGAGCTGCGCCGTCTCGACGCCGACCAGGTGTACGCCGAGGCGCTCGGCGCGGCGTTCGGGCTGACCGGGCTGGACCAGCGTTCGGCCCAGCGGGTGCACGTGTGGAAGGATCCGGCGACCGCCCGACGCGCCGAGGCCGGCGTGACCGCGCACGCGGGCGCGACCGCGAACGAGTGACCGCCCGGACGGGGCGGCGACAGGCACCGAGGACCGCCGCGGGGTGGTCGGAACGCGAGGGCACGACGGATGAGTGAGGCGAGTGTCGCCGTACACGCCGACCCTGACCTGCTGGCGCAGGCGGTGGCGGCCCGGCTTGTGGTGAAGCTGCTCGACGCGCAGGCCGAGCGCGGTCAGGCGTCGGTGGTGCTGACCGGCGGGCGGATCGCCGCGGCGGTCCACCGGGCGGTCGGCGAGTTGCCGGCCCGGGACGCCGTCGACTGGTCCCGGGTCGACTTCTGGTGGGGCGACGAACGGTTCCTGCCGGCCGGTGACCCGGAGCGCAACGAGACCCAGGCCCGGGCGGCGCTGCTTGACGCGCTGCCGCTGGACCCGGCCCGGGTGCACCAGATGCCGGCGTCGGACGGTCCGGCCGGTGATGACCCGGAGTCTGCCGCCGCCTGGTACGCGCGGGAGTTGGCCGCCGCCGCGCGTCCGGGGCACGCCGCCCTCCCCCACTTCGACGTGCTGATGCTCGGTGTCGGTGAGGACGGGCACGTGGCGTCGGTGTTCCCGGAGCACCCGGTGCACCACGACAACCGCCCGGTGAGCGCGGTGCGGGGCAGCCCGAAGCCGCCGCCGGTGCGCACCACGCTGACCCTGCCGACGATCAACACGGCGGAGGAGGTGTGGCTGGTCGCCGCCGGGGCGGACAAGGCCCGGGCGGTGGGCATGGCGCTGGCCGGGGCGGGGCCGGTGCAGTTGCCGGCGGCCGGCGTGCACGGCGTCTCCCGTACCCTCTGGCTGCTGGACCGCGCCGCGGCGGCGAACGTCCCGCCGCGCTCGCGCAGCTTGAGGTGATAAGGAGGGGCCCCCTCTTAACGCCTGCGGTATAGGCGGGGCCCCTTCTTAACACCGCTGGGGATGGCCGCGTCAGGCGCGGCCCCGGCGGCGGCGTAGGGCCGCCAGGGCCTCCGCGAGCAGCGCCTCGCCCTCCTCCGGGGTGCGGCGCTCCTGCACGTACGCCAGATGGGTCTTGTAGGGCTCGGCGCGCTGCCGGCCCGGCGGGTTGCCCGGCTCGGGGCCGGCCGGCTCACCGCAGCGGGGGCAGTCCCACGACGCCGGGGTCTCCGCCTCGGCGGCGATCAGGAACTCGACCCGGTGCTCGTGGCGGCACCAGTAGACGACCGGCCGGCGCGGGGCCGGCTCGGAGCGCTGGTCGAAGCGCTCGGGGGCGGACCCGATCCGGGTGCCGCGGATGACGTTGTTGCTGGGCACGGTTGCTCGCTCCCTGTCGTCGGAGGGGGACCGCCGCCGGAGGGGTCGGCGACGGGCGACGGGCGGAGAAACAAAACTGCGCGCGGTCCGTGACGGACCGCGCGCAGATTGTACGCTTCTTCGGCGCTCGCTCAGGTGCCGCTGCTCATCTGGAGCCGGAGCCAGAGCCCCAGCCCGACGATGCACGCGAACCAGACGATCCCCACCAGAACGGTGTAGCGGTCGAGGTTCTTCTCGGCCACCGAGGAACCGGCCAGGCTGGAGCTGACGCCGCCGCCGAACATGCTCGACAACCCGCCGCCCTTACCGCGGTGCAGGAGGATCAGCAGGACGAGCAGCACGCTGGTGATGACCAGCAAGGTGATCATCGTGTAGGCGAACCAGATCGGCATGGCGGGGGTCAGTCCTCTCGTTACGATCACTGCCCGGACCTGTCGGGCACGGCGGCACCGACCGGTGGACGGGCAGCGTCAAGAATAGCGAGCGATCAGCGGCCCGTGTGCTCCGGGAACCGACAGATCTGCGCGAACTCCTCCGCGTCGAGGCTCGCGCCCCCGACAAGCGCCCCGTCCACGTCCGGCTGGGCCATGATCGCGGCGACGTTCGACGCCTTCACCGACCCGCCGTAGAGGATCCGGACCTGCCCGGCGGTGGCCTCGTCGTAGGTCTCCACGAGCCGCTTGCGCACCTCGCCGCAGACCTCCTGGGCGTCCTCGGGCGTCGCCGTCTTGCCGGTGCCGATCGCCCAGACCGGCTCGTACGCGACGACGACCTTGGTGACCTGCTCGGCGGTGAGCCCCTTCAGCGCGCCGTCGAGCTGGTCGCAGCAGTGCGGAACCTGCTTGAGCTGCTCGCGGATCTCCAGGCCCTCGCCGATGCAGAGGATCGGGGTGAGCCCGTTCGCGAGCGCCGCCGCCACCTTCGCGTTGACGAGCGCGTCGTCCTCGTAGTGGTACTGCCGCCGCTCGGAGTGGCCGACCGCCACGTAGGTGCAGCCGAGCTTGGCGAGCATCGACCCGGCGATGTCACCGGTGTACGCCCCGGACGGGAACGGCGACAGGTCCTGCGCGCCGTAGCCGATCAGCAGCTTGTCGCCGTCCACCGCGGTCTGCACGGTACGCAGGTCGGTGAAGGGCGGCAGCACCACGCACTCGACGTCGGTGAGCTGCTTCTCGGTCAGGCTCGCGGCCAGCTTCTGCATCAGCAGGTTGGCCTCGAGGTGGTTCAAATTCATCTTCCAGTTGCCGGCCATCAGCGGCCGGCGGGTCGTGCTCGCCATTCAGTTCTCCAGAGCCGCGATGCCGGGGAGGGTCTTGCCCTCCAGATATTCCAGGGAGGCGCCGCCACCAGTGGAGATGTGCCCGAACGAGGACTCGTCCAGGCCCAGCGCGCGCACCGCCGCGGCGGAGTCACCGCCGCCCACCACGCTGAACGCGTCCGCCTTGGTGATCGCCTCGGCCACCCCGCGGGTGCCGTTCGCGAACGCCGCCATCTCGAACACGCCCATCGGGCCGTTCCAGAAGACGGTCTTCGCCTGGGACAGCACGGCGGCGAAGGCAGCCACCGTCTCCGGGCCGATGTCCAGGCCCAGCCGGTGGCTGGGGATGCCGTCAGCCGGCACCGTGTCGTGCGCGGCGTCCGGGGCGAAGGCGTCCGCGGCCACCACGTCGACCGGGAGCATGATCTTGCCCGGCGCGCGTTCCAGCAGGTTGCGGCAGGTCTCGACCATCTCCTCCTCCAGCAGCGAGGTGCCCACCTCGTGGCCCTGGGCCTTGAGGAAGGTGAAGCACATCCCGCCGCCGATGAGCAGCCGGTCGACAGTGGGCAGCAGCGCCTCGATCACGGCCAGCTTGTCGGAGACCTTCGAGCCACCGAGCACCACCACGTACGGGCGCTCCGGCTCGCCGGTCAGCTTGCTGAGCACCTCGACCTCGCGCAGCACGAGCCGGCCGGCGACGTGCGGCAGTCGCGCCGGCACGTCGTGCACGCTCGCGTGCTTGCGGTGCACCGCGCCGAAGGCGTCGTCGACGTAGGCGTCGCCGAGCGCGGCGAGCTGGTCGGCGAACGCGCCCCGCTCGGCCTCGTCCTTGCTCGTCTCGCCCTTGTTGAACCGCAGGTTCTCCAGCAGCGCGACCTGACCGTCGGCCAGCCCGGCCACGGTGGACTGCGCCGAGTCGCCCACGGTGTCCTCGGCGAAGCTCACCGGGGCGCCGAGCAGCTCACCGAGCCGCCCGGCGACCGGGCGGAGGCTGAACTGCGGGTCCGGCGCGCCCTTCGGCCGGCCCAGGTGCGAGCAGACGACCACCTTCGCGCCCGCCTGCACAAGCGCGCCGAGCGTCGGCAGCACGGCCCGGATCCTACCGTCGTCGGTGATGGCGCCGGTCTGCTTGTCGAGCGGGACGTTCAGGTCGGCGCGCACAAGCACGCGCCGACCCGAGACCCCCTCGGCAAGCAGGTCGTCGAGGTTACGGATCGTCACAGCGACTGACCCACCAGCTTGACCAGGTCGACCAGGCGATTGGAGTAGCCCCACTCGTTGTCGTACCAGCCGACGACCTTGACCTGGTTGCCGATCACCTTGGTCAGCGGCGCGTCGAAGATGCACGACGCCGGGTCGGTGACGATGTCCGACGAGACGATCGGGTCCTCGTTGTAGACCAGGATGCCCTTGAGCGGGCCGTCCGCGGCGGCCTTCAGCGCGGCGTTGACCTCGTCCACGGTGGTCTCCCGGCCGACCTCGACGGTCAGGTCGGTGGCCGAACCGGTCGGGATCGGCACGCGCAGCGCGTACCCGTCGAGCTTGCCCTTGAGGTCCGGCAGGACCAGGCCGATCGCCTTCGCGGCGCCGGTCGAGGTCGGCACGATGTTGAGCGCGGCGGCCCGCGCCCGGCGCAGGTCCTTGTGCGGCGCGTCCTGCAGGTTCTGGTCCTGCGTGTACGCGTGGATGGTGGTCATCAGACCCTTGGTGATGCCGAACGTGTCGTGCAGCACCTTGGCCATCGGGGCGAGGCAGTTGGTGGTGCAGGACGCGTTCGAGATAATGCTGTGCTTGGCCGGGTCGTACTGGTCCTGGTTGACGCCCATCACCACGGTGACGTCCTCGTTCTTCGCCGGCGCGGAGATGATGACCTTCTTGGCCCCGCCGTCGATGTGCGCCTTCGCCTTGCCGCCGTCGGTGAAGAACCCGGTGGACTCGATGACCACGTCGGCGCCGACCTCGCCCCACGGCAGCTTCGCCGGGTCCTTCTCGGCGAACGCCTTGATGGTCTTGCCGCCCACGGTGATCTCGTCGGCGGTGGCCTTCACCTCGTGCGGGAGGCGGCCCAGGATGCTGTCGTACTTGACAAGGTGGGCGAGCGTCGCGTTGTCGGTCAGGTCGTTGACGGCGACGACCTCGATGTCGGCGCCGGACGCCAGCACTGCCCGGAAGAAGTTACGGCCGATCCGGCCGAAGCCGTTGATGCCAACCCGGATGGTCACAGGTCCCATCTCCTCGCGTTCTGGTCCGCCGGCGTCAGACCACGGCCGGCGAAGGTGTGTGCGCCGACCGTTCGAGCCGGCCGTTGACGATTCATCTCGGCCACCCCGCCGCGGTCTCTGGGGACCTGACCGCCCGAGGCGGTGATGACGGCGAGAGTGCCTGTGCCGGCCCCCTTGCCGTACGCAGCGACCCTATCCGAGCGCGCGGCGGCACGCTCGGGCGGGTGGTGGTCCCGCTCGTGCGACGTCGCCCCACCGTCCTATCAGACCACGAGCATGTCCGGCGTGACTGCCGCTTCGGTATCCGGGATGCCCAGGTCACGGGCTCTTTTGTCGGCAAGCGCGAGCAACCGGCGGATCCGGCCGGCGATCGCGTCCTTGGTCAGCGGCGGCTCGGCGAGCGCGCCCAACTCCTCCAGGGACGCCTGGCGGTGCTCCAGCCGCAGCCGGCCGGCCGAGGTCAGGTGGTTCGGCGCGTCGTCGGCGAGGATCTCCAGCGCCCGGGTGACCCGGGCGGCGGCGGCCACCGCGGCACGCGCCGAGCGGCGCAGGTTGGCGTCGTCGAAGTTGGCCAGCCGGTTGGCGGTCGCGCGCACCTCCCGGCGTACCCGCCGCTCCTCCCAGGCCAGCACGCTTGAGTGCGCGCCGACGCGGGTGAGCAACGCGGCGATCGCGTCGCCGTCCTTGACCACGACCCGGTCCACGCCGCGCACCTCACGGTTCTTGGCGGCGATGCCGATGCGGCGGGCGGCGCCGACGAGCGCGAGCGCCGACTCCGGCCCCGGGCAGGTGATCTCCAACGCGCTGGAGCGACCCGGCTCGGTGAGCGAGCCGTGTGCCATGAACGCGCCCCGCCAAGCGGACACCGCGCAGCAGACGTTCGCGGCCACCACGTGCGGCGGCAGGCCCCGCACCGGGCGGCCCCGCACGTCGAGCAGGCCGGTCTGCCGGGCGAGCGCCTCGCCGTCCTTGACCACACGCACGATGAAGTGACTGCCCTTGCGCAGGCCACCCGAGGCGAGCACGTGGATCTCACTCGGGTAGCCGTAGACCTCGGCGACCTCCCGCCGCAGCCGGCGGGCCACCGCGCCGGTGTCCAGCTCCGCCTCGACCACCACGCGACCCGACACGATGTGCAGGCCGCCGGCGAACCGCAGCAGGGCGGCCATCTCCGCCCGGCGGCAGCAGGGCTTGGGCACGTCGACCCGACTCAGCTCGTCCTTGACCGCAGCCGTCATCGCCATTCCAGCGCCCCCTCACGGACCGGTACCGGCGTGTCGCCGGTGATTACGTACGTGTCTAACGATCGGCGCCCAGGACAGGCACCAGTGCGGCGCCCAGGGCGGCCGGATCATGACGGGGTGTGCCGTCGGTGACGGCGACGGGAGCGAGGACCAGCCGGGCACCAAGCGATTCTGCCGCACGTTCGACCGCCACGGGATCACCCACCGCCGTGGAGTCGGCGAGCACCATGTCCACCTTCAGCTCGGGCAGATAGCGCCGCAGGGTGTCCAAATGGTCGGGCAGGGACAACCCGGACGTCTCCTTCTCGGCCACCAGGTTCAACGTCACCAGCCGCCGCGCCGGGCTGGACACGATCGCGTCGGCCAGGCCGGGCACCAGCAGGTGCGGCAGCACGCTCGTGTACCAACTGCCCGGCCCGAAGATCAGCCAGTCGGCGGCGCGTACCGCGGTCACCGCCTCGGCGCACGCGGCCGGCGCGGCCGGGGCGAGCCGCAGCGACTCGACCGTGCCCGGGGTGACCGCCACCTGGTGCTGGCCGCGCACCGTGGACACCTCGTCCGGGTGGGCCGGGTCGGCGCCCCGGACCCGCGCCTCGATGCCCACCGGCTGCCGCGACATCGGCAGCACCCGACCGACCGCGCCGAGCATCGCCCCGGCGTGGTCGAGCGCGGCCACCGGGTCGCCGAGCAACTCGACCAGCCCGTGCAGCAGCAGGTTGCCGACCGCGTGACCGGCGAGCGGGTCGCCCATCCCGCCGGCCGGCGCCGCCGCGCCGAGCGTCGGCGCGGGCGTCGCCACGGCGGCGAAACGGTGCTGGAACAGCGCCGCGCTGCGCCGCGTCGCCGGGTGGTCACCGGAGAGCGCCACGAGCGCCTGCCGCAGGTCACCCGGGGGCAGTCCGCCGCGCTCGGCCCGCAACCGGCCGCTGGAGCCGCCGTCGTCACCGACCGTGACCACCGCGGTGATGTCCAGGTCCAGTCCGGGTACGCAGTGCCGCAGCGCCCGCAGGGACGCCGACAGCCCGTGGCCGCCGCCGAACGCGACCACCCTGGTCGGGGTCACTCCCGCCCCAGGTCCCGGTGCTGCGCGTGGGCGGCGATGCCTGACGCGCGCAGCCGGGCGGCCAACTCCTCGGCGATCGCCACGCTGCGGTGCTTGCCGCCGGTGCAACCGACCGCCACGGTCAGGTAGCGCTTGCCCTCCCGCTCGAAACCGGCGGTGGTGGCGTTGACCAGGTCGGCGTAGCCGGCGACGAACCCGTCCGCGCCCTCCTGACCCAGCACGTACGCGCTGACCGCCTCCTCCCGGCCGGTGTGCTCACGCAGCTCCGGCACCCAGTACGGGTTGGGCAGGAACCGGGCGTCCATCACGAAGTCGGCGTCCGGCGGAAGGCCGTACTTGAAGCCGAACGACAGCACGGTGATCCGCAGCCGGCGGGCGTCCTCCCCGCCGAACAGTTCCTCGACCCGGCGACGGAGCTGGTTGACGTTCAGGTGGCTGGTGTCGATGATCACGTCGGCTTGGTCGCGGGCCTCCTCCAGCAGCGCCCGCTCGACCGCGATGCCGTCGGCCAGCCGCCCGTCGCCCTGCAACGGGTGCGAGCGACGCACGCTCTCGAACCGGCGGATCAGCACCTCGTCGTCGGCGTCGACGAAGACCACCCGGGGCTGGAAGCCGCGCTCGCGCAACTCCCGGATCGCGCCGGCCAGGTCGGTGGAGAAGGCGCGCGACCGCACGTCCAGCACCATCGCCGTACGCCGGGCCGCGCCGCCGGCCTTGAACGCCAGCTCGGCCATGTCCAGCAGCAGCGCCTGGGGCAGGTTGTCGACCACGTAGTAGCCGACGTTCTCCAACGCCCGGGCCACCGTGCTGCGGCCACCGCCGGAGAGGCCGGTCACCACCACCAGGGAGGTCTCCGCCTCGGCCGGCGCCGGCCTCCCCATCGTTGTCTCCGCGCCGGTCGGCACCAGATCGTCCACCGTTCGCGCCTCGCTCACCGCTACCCCCAGCCTGGCGCCGCGGCCGGTCGGCCGCGCATGGTCAGTCGCCGACTCTAACGGCTGAGCCCCCGCCCGGGATTCCACGGGGTGACCACCGGAACAGCGGGTCGTCCGATTTCCCGCCCCCCGTCCCACCCGTCCCTCCCCCGCGCTCCCGCATCTCCGCTGTTTCACGGGAAGAGTGGCTATAGCTGCCGGATTAGCCGCAGTTTCCGTGAAGCAGCGGGGCGGGGCGGGCAGGTCGTGGCGGGCGGCGAGCTGTCAGTCGCGCCGCAGGTCGACGACGAAGGACGACCAGGCGTGGCGGGTGAAGAGCAGGGTCGGCCCATCCGGGTCCTTGGAGTCACGCACCGCCAACGCGCCAGGCAGGTCGGCCACCTCGACACAGTTCGAGCCACTCGCGCTGCTCCGGCTGCTCCTACGCCATATCGCCGCGTGAACGTCCGGAGCAGTCATCGTTCGGGCTCCTCAGCCGCTGGGTCAGTAGTCGTCGGCCACCCGAGCCAGGAAGCCTGCGGACTCGTCCGGGTCGAGCGCCTTGGCCATGAGGTGGTCGAACATGAGTCTATATCGGGCGACGTGCCTCGCCTCTTCCAAGAGAAGCGTGCTGGAGTCGTTGTCGAGGTAGACGACCGTGGGGTCCAGGATTGGATCGGCGTAGTCGAGCAGGGTGAACGGGCCGCCCATGGCCGCATGCGCGCCAGCCACGAAGGGCAGGATCTGGATCTCCACGGTGGGCAGGTCGCACGCTTCGATCAGGCGGGTGAGCTGCGCCTGCATCACCTCCGGGCCACCCACGACGCGGCGCACCACCGCCTCGTCGAGCACCATCCACAGCTTCGGCGGCGCGTCCCGCGAGAGCAGGGTCTTGCGGCCGAGTCGGGCGGCTACTCGTCGATCGATCTCGTCCTGGTCGGCGGTGCTGCGACCGGCCCGGACGATGGCGCGGACGTACTCCTCGGTCTGCAACAGGCCGGGCACGTAGAGGCTCTCGAACGAGCTTATCGACGTGGCCTCCGCCTCGAAGCCGACGTAGTTGTCCGGCAACACGTCGCCGTACGCGCTCCACCAGCCCTTCAGCCGGGACTGGCGGAGCAGCGTGGCCAGCAGCTCCCGCTCGGACTCGGTGGCCTCGTAGAGGTCGAGCAGCGGCGGCATGTCCTTGGGCATCACCCGGGAGTGCCCCTGCTCCATGCGGATGACCTTGGTGCGGTGCCAGCCGAGGATCTTGGCCACCTCCTCGGCGGTGTGGCCGGCGCGATCCCGCAGACGACGCAGTTCGCGCCGCAGACGACGGGCTCTGATCGTCGGACTCGGCACCTGCGCCATCGACACTCACCTCCACCGGGAGTAGTCGATTTTTCTCCCACCGCAACCGAAAGGCAAGAAGGAAATGCGACGTTGCGCTTTGAAGCTACGTGGTCCAAGCTGTTCGCAACCATCCGCCTACGGAGAGGCAGCATACGGTGACCGACTTCCACCACGACCTGGCCGCCATGCTCGACGGGGCCGACGTGTCCGAGCGGGTCCGCGCCGCCATCGCCACGCGTTGTCGACGGCGCACCCACTCTCTCCGTACCCCCGAGTTCCGCCCGATCGGAGTCCGGCGGAGCGCGCGCGGCGGGCGGGCCGCAACCAGGCGCCCGCCGGCGCCTACCGGATGCCGCGCCGGTGGACGCTGCGCCTGACCTACCTGGCGGCCGACGCGCAGGAGGCCCGCGACCAGGCCGTGGTCTACACCGAGGGGCTGACGATCCTGCGGCCGGAGGTGCCCGCGACCGGCGCGCTCCTGTCCCGGGCCGACGCCTGGAACCACATCGAGCCGGTGTTCTGCGGTCGGGTCGGGCCCGACGACGAGGTCTGCGCGGACGTCACCGGGCACCCCGGTTTCCACCACGCGGCCGGCGTCGACGGGCTCCGCTGGGGCGACGGCGACGGGACGACGGGGCTTCTTCCGTAAGGCTGTCGGGGGACGCTCGTAGACTGCGCTGATGGTCTCCCCCACCGAGCAGCGGACCTCCGACGCGCTTGGCGTGTTGCAGCGGGTCTTCGGCTACGACGCCTTCCGCGGTGTCCAGCAGGACATCATCGAACATGTGGTGGGCGGCGGCGACGCGCTGGTGCTCATGCCCACCGGCGGCGGCAAGTCACTCTGCTACCAGATCCCGGCGCTGGTCCGCGACGGCGTGGCGGTGGTCGTCTCGCCGCTGATCGCGCTCATGCAGGACCAGGTCGACGCGCTCACCGCGGTCGGCGTCCGGGCCGGTTTCCTCAACTCGACGCAGGACCCGGCCGAGCGGCGTCGGGTCGAGGCGGCCTATCTCGCCGGCGACCTCGACCTGCTCTACCTGGCCCCGGAAGGGCTGGCGGTGCGGTCCACCCTCGGCCTGCTGGAGCGCGGAAAGATCGCCCTGTTCGCGATCGACGAGGCGCACTGCGTCTCCCAGTGGGGGCACGACTTCCGCCCCGACTACCTCAACCTGTCCATGCTGCACGAACGCTGGCCGCAGGTGCCACGGATCGCGCTGACCGCCACCGCGACGCGGGCCACCCGTACCGAGATCGCGACCCGGTTGCAGCTCACCGAGGCCCGGCACTTCGTGGCCAGCTTCGACCGGCCCAACATCCAATACCGGATCGTGCCGAAACGGGAGCCGCGCCGGCAGTTGCTGAGCCTGCTGCGCGACGAGCACCCGGGCGACGCCGGCATCGTCTACTGCCTGTCCCGGGCCTCGGTGGAGAAGACCGCCGACTTCCTGGTCGCCAACGGCATCCCGGCCCTGCCCTACCACGCCGGGCTCGACGCGCGCACCCGCGCCACCAACCAGCAGCGCTTCCTGCGGGAGGACGGGCTGGTGATGGTGGCCACCATCGCGTTCGGCATGGGCATCGACAAGCCCGACGTACGCTTCGTCGCCCACCTCGACCTGCCCAAGTCGGTGGAGGGCTACTACCAGGAGACCGGCCGCGCCGGGCGCGACGGGCTGCCGTCCACGGCCTGGCTGGCGTACGGGCTCCAGGACGTGGTGCAGCAGCGCAAGATGATCGAGACGTCCGAGGGCGACCTGGCGCACCGGCGCAACCTCGCCGCCCACCTCGACGCGATGCTGGCGCTCTGCGAGACGGTCCGCTGCCGCCGCGCCCAACTGCTCGAATACTTCGGCGAGACCGGGGCGCCGAACTGCGGCAACTGCGACACCTGCCTCGACCCGCCGGAGTCCTGGGACGGCACGGTCGCGGCGCAGAAGCTGCTCTCCACCGTCTACCGGCTCGACCGGGAACGCAACCAGCGGTTCGGCGCCGGGCACAGCATCGACATCCTGCTCGGCAAGCACACCGACAAGATCGACCAGCACGGCCACGACGCGTTGAGCACGTTCGGCATCGGCACCGACCTGCGCGACACCGAGTGGCGCGGCGTGGTGCGGCAACTGCTCGCCGAAGGGCTGCTCGCCGTGGAGGGCGACTACGGCACGCTGGCGCTCACCGAGGCCAGCGCCGACGTGCTCGGCCGGCGGCGCACGGTCACGCTGCGCAAGGAGCCGGAGCGTCCGCTGTCCGGCCGGGCCGCGAAGCCCCGCGGCGCGGCGACGGTCGTCGCCGACCTCTCCCCCGCCGCCGCCGGTGTCTTCGAGCGGCTCCGCGCCTGGCGGGCCGCCACCGCCAAGGAGCAGGGCGTCCCCGCGTACGTCATCTTCCACGACGCGACGCTGCGCCAGATCGCGGCCGAGCCGCCGGCTTCGCTGGCCGAGTTGTCCCGGTTCAACGGCGTGGGCGAGAACAAGCTCGCCAAGTACGGCGAAGCCATCCTCACCGTCCTCGCCGAGGGGTGACGAGAGGGCCGACCCCGTTCTCGGGGACGGCCCTCGTCGCCTGTGTGGTCAGGAGATGCGGTCGCGAACCGCCGCTGCTCTGCACCCATCCGCGCACTGCGCACGCACCGTCACCGAACCGGTCTCGTACCCACGACGGCGACACAGGCGTCTGAGCAGTTCAACCAGCTGATGCGGATAAGGCTGCAGAGCAAAGGCACACCTGGCAGCGTCATCCCGCCCCGCCGGGGCCTTCACGCTCAGCAACCACGCAATCCGTCCGCGGGTCAATCTTGGTACGGCATGGCCCCTCCGGGGGCGTTTTCGTACCAAGATCTTGAGCGTCCCGAGAAGTGGAAAAAGGATCCCGGAAGGCGAGAACCCTTGCTTGATCGACTCCAGCTCGCCGAGGTGGCGGCATCCCGGTGCGCCCAACCCCGCCACCTCGCCGAGGTGGAGTCGATCAAGGGGCACGGGACTCCCCGGGTGCGGTCAGCCGCGCTTCCGGGAGCGGAGAATCGCCCAGATCCCGCCGACGACAGCCACCGCGGTCGGCAGGAGACAACAGATCGCCAGGATGGACACATGCCACGGCTTGATCGCTCCCATACGCCCGAAGGATAGGCGGCACTGTCCAGCGCCACGAGCCCCACGGCGCTGACGTGGTCGGCCGGGCGGACGGGCAGCACCACGATCGTGCGCCCCGACCGTCCCGCCCCCGGAGCGGGCGAGCAGGTCAGGAGAAGCGGGTAGGGCAGCTCAGGAGGAAGCGGCCGGGGTGGAGTCGGCGCCGTCGAGGGCGGCGAGAATCGCCTCGGCCGTGCGCCGGCCCACGCCGGGCACCTCGGTGATCTCCTCCACCGTCGCCGTGGACAGCCGTTTCAGCGAGCCGAAGTGCCGCAGGAGCGCCTTGCGGCGGACCTCACCGAGGCCCGACACGTTGTCGAGCGCCGACTCGGTCATCCGCTTGGAGCGCCGCTGGCGGTGGAACGTGATGGCGAAGCGGTGCGCCTCGTCGCGGACCCGTTGCAGCAGGTAGAGCGCCTCGGAGGTGCGCGGCAGGATGACCGGGTAGTCGTCGTCGGGCAACCAGACCTCCTCCAGCCGCTTGGCCAGCCCGCACAGCGCCACGTCGTCGATGCCCAGCTCGGCCAGGGCCTTCGCGGCGGCGGCCACCTGGGGCGGCCCACCGTCGACCACCACCAACTGCGGCGGGTACGCGAACCGGCGCGGGCGCCCGGTGGTCGGGTCGATGCCGGGTCGGTCGGGGTCGGCGGCGGTTTCCTCGCCCAGCTCCCCGGTCTCGGCGCGGGCGTCGAGGTAACGAGCGAACCGCCGGCGCAGCACCTCGGACATGGCGGAGAGGTCGTCGGTGGCGCCCCGCACGATGAACCGCCGGTATTCGCTCTTGCGGGGCAGCCCGTCCTCGAACACGACCATGCTGGCGACCACGTCGGTGCCCTGGATCTGGGACACGTCGAAACACTCGATGCGCAGCGGCGAGGTGCGCATGGCGAGCGCGTCGGCGATCTCGTCGAGGGCCTGGCTGCGGGTGGTCAGGTCACCGGCGCGCTTCAGTTTGTGCCGGGCCAGCGCGTCCTTCGCGTTGCGCTCGACGGTCTCCAGCAGGGAACGTTTGTCGCCACGCTGCGGCACCCGCAGCGACACCCGGCTGCCCCGCCGGTCGGAGAGCCAGTCGGCGAGCGCCTCGGCGTCGTCGGGCAACTCGGGCACGAGCAGCTCGCGCGGGACGTCGGCCTCGCCCTGCTCGCCGCCGTAGACCTGGGTGCAGAAGTGGTGCACGAGGTCACCCATGGTCAGCTCCTCGGTCTTCTCCACCACCCAGCCGCGCTGGCCCCGGACCCGGCCGCCACGCACGTGGAAGACCTGCACCGCGGCCTCGAGCGGGTCGTCGGCGAACGCCACCACGTCGGCGTCGGTGCCGTCGCCGAGCACCACGGTCTGCTTCTCCATCGCCCGGCGCAGCGCGGCCACGTCGTCGCGCAGCCGGGCGGCCCGCTCGAACTCCAACTGCTCGCTGGCGTCGAGCATGTCCTTCTCGATCCGGCGGACCATGGTGTCGGTGCGGCCGGCCATGAAGTCGCAGAAGCCGTTGACGATCTCCCGGTGCCGCTCGGCGGTGACGGTGCCGACGCACGGCGCCGAGCACTTGCCGATGTAACCAAGCAGGCAGGGCCGGCCGACCTGGCCGGCCCGCTTGAACACCCCGGAGGAGCAGGTGCGCGCCGGGAAGACGCGCAGCAGCAGGTCGAGCGTCTCGCGGATGGCCCAGGCGTGCGAGTAGGGACCGAAGTAGCGCACCCCCTTGCGCTTGGCGCCGCGCATCACCTGCAACCGCGGGTATTCCTCGTCGAGGGTGACCGCCAGGTAGGGGTAGGACTTGTCGTCGCGGTAGCGGACGTTGAACCTCGGATCGTACTGCTTGATCCAGGTGTATTCCTGCTGGAGCGCCTCCACCTCGGTGGCGACGGTGATCCAGTCGACCGACTCGGCGGTGAAGACCATCTGCCTGGTGCGCTGGTGCAGGTTGACCGGGTCGGCGAAGTAGGAGTTGAGCCGGCTGCGCAGGTTGCGGGCCTTGCCCACGTAGATCACCCGGCCGGTGCCGTCGCGGAAGCGGTAGACCCCTGGCGACTCCGGAATGGTGCCGGTCGCGGGACGGTAGGTCGAGGGGTCAGCCACACCCCAAGCGTAATCCCCACCCCCGACACCGACGGTTGCCGCGCCCCCGCCCGCGCCCGGCGGACGGGGGCGGCGCGGCCGGTCAGGCAAGCGTGATCTGGTCGCCCTCGACCTTGATCTGCTTGGCGGCGAGCGGCGCGGTAGCCGGGCCGCCCTTCACCGCGCCGTCGGTGATCGAGAACCTGCTGTTGTGGCAGGTGCAGTTGATCGTGCCGCCGTCGACGTTCGACACCGGGCACCCCTGGTGGGTGCAGATCGGGTCGAAGGCCTTGAACTGGCCGGCTTCGGGCTGGGTGATGACGACGCCCTGGCTGGCGTACACCGTGCCGCCGCCGACCGGGATGTCGGCGGTGCGGGCCAGCGGACCGCTGCTGTCCCGGTTGCCGCCGCCGGCGTCGCCGGTCGCGGTGGCGCCCGGCGGGCCCCCGCTGGTCGGGGCGAGGCCCGGGGTCGCGTCGTCGTCGCCGCAGCCCGCGAGCACCACGGCCGCGCCCACCGCGCCCGCGCCCGCGAGCAGCGCCCGGCGGCTCTGGGTGACCCGCCCGGTCAGCGCCTGATCATCACTCATCTCCGGCCTTCCTCTCGGCTGTCGCCACCGGTCATGATCCGTGGCCACACTGTGTTACACGCATCAGGGTGGTGGCCGGGTTCATACCGAGGCGTCACGGAACGGGTAAACATCCGCATTCCGCGCGGACGCGTCGGTCAGCGCGCCCCCGCCGGCACCTTGCGGGCCCGCGACTTCGTGACGCCGTTGGCCTTGGCCGCCCGGGTGGTGGCCGCCTTGGCGCCCTTGGCCTCGCCCGCGAGCTTGAGGATCGGCCGCAGGAACTCGCCGGTGTGGCTCTCCGGCACCTCGGCGACCTCCTCCGGGGTGCCGGTGGCGAGCACCGTGCCGCCCCGGTGACCGCCCTCGGGCCCCATGTCGATCAGCCAGTCGGCCGTCTTGATCACGTCGAGGTTGTGCTCGATGGTGATGACCGTGTTGCCCTTGTCGACCAGGCCCTCAAGCACCGTCAGCAGCTTGCGGATGTCCTCGAAGTGCAGGCCGGTGGTGGGCTCGTCGAGCACGTAGACGGTCCGGCCGGTCGAGCGCTTCTGCAGCTCGGAGGCGAGCTTGACGCGCTGCGCCTCACCACCGGACAGCGTCGGCGCGGGCTGACCGAGCCGCACGTAGCCCAGGCCGACGTCGACGAGCGTCCTCAGGTGCCGGTGGATGGCCGGGATCGCGGAGAAGAACTCGGCGGCCTCCTCGATCGGCATGTCCAGCACCTCGGCGACCGTGCGGCCCTTGTAGTGCACCTCGAGCGTCTCGCGGTTGTAACGCGCGCCCTTGCAGACCTCGCAGGGGACGTAGACGTCCGGCAGGAAGTTCATCTCGATCTTGATGGTGCCGTCGCCGGAACACGCCTCGCAGCGCCCGCCCTTGACGTTGAACGAGAACCGGCCCGGGCCGTACCCCCGGACCTTGGCCTCGGTGGTCTCGGCGAAGAGCTTGCGGACGTGGTCCCAGACCCCGGTGTAGGTGGCCGCGTTGGAGCGCGGGGTGCGCCCGATCGGCGACTGGTCCACGCCGACGACCTTGTCCACGTGCTCCAGGCCGGTGACCCGGGTGTGCCGGCCGGGCACCAGCCGGGCGCGGTTGATCTGGTTGGCGAGCACCGTGTAGAGGATGTCGTTGACGAGCGTGGACTTGCCCGAGCCGCTGACCCCGGTGACCGCGATGAGCTGGCCGAGCGGGAAGCCCACGGTGAGGTTTCGCAGGTTGTGCTCGCGCGCGCCGTGCACCACGAGCTCCCGGCCCGGCGTCTGCGGACGGCGGACGGCCGGCGTCGGGATGGCCTTGCGCCCGGCCAGGTACGCCCCGGTGACCGACTCGGCGTTGTCGAGCAGGGCCGGCACCGAGCCGCTGTGCACGATCTTGCCGCCGTGCTCGCCCGCGCCGGGACCGATGTCGACGATCCAGTCGGCCACCCGGATGGTGTCCTCGTCGTGCTCGACCACGATCAGCGTGTTGCCCAGGCCGCGCAGCCGCAGCAGCGTCTCGATCAGCCGGTGGTTGTCCCGCTGGTGCAGGCCGATCGAGGGCTCGTCGAGCACGTAGAGCACGCCGACCAGGCCGGAGCCGATCTGGGTGGCCAGCCGGATGCGCTGCGCCTCACCGCCGGAGAGCGTGCCCGCCGGCCGGTCCAGGGAGAGGTAGTCCAGGCCGACGTCGAGCAGGAACTTCAACCGGGCGTTGATCTCCTTGAGCACGCGCTCGGCGATCATCTTCTGCCGGTCGGTCAGCTCGATGCCGGCGAGCAGGTCGGCCGCCTCGCCCACGGAGAGGTTGCAGACCTCGGCGATGCTCCGCCCGGCCAGGGTGACCGCGAGCACCTCCGGCTTGAGCCGGGTGCCGCCGCAGGCCGCACAGGGCACGTCCCGCATGTAGCCCTCGTACTTGTCGCGGGACCACTCCGACTCGGTGTCGGTGTGCCGGCGCTCGATCCACTGCACCACGCCCTCGAAGCCGGTGTAGTAGGAGCGCTCGCGGCCGTACTTGTTGCGGTAGCGGACGTGCACCTGGTCGTCGGAGCCGTGCAGGATCGTCTTCTGCGCCCGGGACGGCAGCGCCCGCCACGGCGTGTCGACGTCGAAGTGTTCGGCCTCGCCGAGCGCCTCCAGCAGGCGCAGGAAGTATTCCAGGTTGTGCCCGGTGGCCCAGGGCTGGATCGCGCCCTCGCGCAGCGTGCGCTCCGGGTCCGGGATGACCAGCTCGGGGTCCACCTCCTTCTTGGTGCCCAGGCCGGTGCACTCCGGGCAGGCGCCGTAGGGCGCGTTGAAGGAGAACACCCGGGGTTCCAGGTCCTCGATCGCGAGCGGGTGGTCGTTCGGGCAGGCCAGGTGCTCGGAGTAGCGGCGCTCGCGGGCCGGGTCGTCCTCGGGCAGATCGACGAAGTCGAGCAAAACCAGGCCGCTGGAGAGGCCGAGCGCGGCCTCGACCGAGTCGGTGAGCCGCTGCTTGGCGCCCGCCTTGACGCTGAGCCGGTCGATGACCACCTCGATGGTGTGCTTCTCCTGCTTCTTGAGCTTCGGCGGCTCGGTCAGCGGATGCACCACGCCGTCGACCCGGGCCCGGGCGTAGCCCTTGGCCTGCAACTCGGCGAAGAGGTCGACGTATTCGCCCTTGCGGCCACGCACCACCGGCGCGAGCACCATGAAGCGGGTGCCCTCGGGCATGGCGAGCACCCGGTCGACGATCTGCTGCGGGCTCTGCTTGGAGATCCGCTCGCCGCAGACCGGGCAGTGCGGCTCACCGATCCGGGCGAAGAGCAGGCGCAGGTAGTCGTAGACCTCGGTGATGGTGCCGACGGTGGAGCGCGGGTTGCGGGAGGTGGACTTCTGGTCGATGGAGACCGCGGGGCTCAGGCCCTCGATGAAGTCGACGTCGGGCTTGTCCATCTGACCGAGGAACTGCCGGGCGTACGACGACAGCGACTCGACGTAACGGCGCTGCCCCTCGGCGAAGATGGTGTCGAACGCCAGGCTCGACTTGCCCGAACCGGAGAGCCCGGTGAAGACGATCAGAGCGTCCCGGGGCAGGTCGAGACTGACGTCACGCAGGTTGTGCTCGCGCGCGCCACGGATGATCAGACGGTCGGCCACGGTGCGTGTGCTCCCGGAAGAAGAATATGGGGCTAAGTCTGTTTTCACGAGTTGCAGGGCGCGGGGAATGCGCCCCGGCAACTCTAGCCCCGAGGTGTGACAACTTCCGTCGCGCGACCATTCCCCCAGCTCAGAACGCGCCGGGCGAGGGCGGGGTCGCCGGGCGTCCGGCACGCCGCCGCCCGGCCCGCCAGCCACCCCGCCGCTCGGCGGCCAGCCGGGTCGCGCGCCGCCCGCCCTCGTACGCGATCTCCCGCTGGAGCCGGCGCCAGTTCTCCCAGCGGCGTGCCGGCAGCTCGCCCCGGTCCACCGCGTCCCGCACCGCGCAGGCCGGCTCGGCGTCGTGCGCGCAGTCGGCGTAGCGGCAGCCGGTGGCCAGCTCGGCGATGTCGGCGAAGGCCCGGTCCAGGCCGGCGGCGCCGTCCAGCAGGCCGACCGCCCGTACGCCGGGGGTGTCCAGCACCGCTCCCCCACCCGGCAGCGGCACCAGCGCCCGCCAGGTGGTGGTGTGCCGGCCCTTGCCGTCGGCGCGGCGGATCGCCTGGGTACGCATCACGTCGGCCCCGGCCAGCGCGTTGACCAGGCTCGACTTGCCGGCGCCGGACGGGCCGAGCAGGCCGAGCGTGCGCCCCGGGACGACGTGCCGGCGCAGTGGCGCCAGGCCGGTGCCCCGTTCGGCGCTGACCGGCAGCACCGGCACCCCGGGCGCCAACTCGGCCAGTTGCCGGGCCACGGCGGCCGGGTCGGCGGCCAGGTCGGCCTTGGTGAGCACCACCAGCGGCTCGGCGCCGGACTCGTGGGCCAGGGAGAGCAGCCGCTCGATCCGGGCGGCGTCCGGAGTCGGGTGCACCGGCTCGACCACCGCGGCGGCGTCGAGGTTTGCGGCCAGCACCTGGCCGCTGGCGTCCTTGCCGGCGGTGCGCCGCACCAGCGCTGTGCGCCGCGGCAGCACCGCCTCCACGGTGACCGGGCCGTCCGGCCAGGTGACAAGCAGCACCCAGTCGCCGGCGCAGGGCAACGCGGTCAGGTCGCGGGCCGCGGCGGCGAGCACGCCGCCGCCGAGGCTGGCCCGCACCGGCCCCTCCGGGCGCAGCACGGTGCACACGCCCCGGTCCACCCGGGCCACCCGCCCGGGTCGGCGGTCGGCGCGTCGGTCGAGGTGGGTCGCCCAGTCGGCGTCCCAGCCGAGGGCGGTCAGATCAAGGGTCATGGTGTCCTCATCGGTGTCGTGGGGGTGAAGGGCGGAACACGCGCGCTGCGTCCGGCATGTTCACCACCTCCCTCCCGACGCCGCGACCGAAGCTGTCGGACCCGACGGTAAGGGGCGTCCCGAGGCGCCGAAAGCGATTTCCCCGGCGACGGGGCGGGTCCGGGACCGCTAGGGTCAGACCCGATGACGACTGATCCCCTGCTGTTGACCGGCGAGCTGGCCGAGGCGAACGACAGGCTGCTGCGTACCGTCTCCGGCCTGACCGCCGCGGACGTCGCGGCGCCGTCGCTGTTGCCGGGCTGGACCCGCGCGCACGTGCTCACCCACCTGGCCCGCAACGCCGACGGGTTCGTCAACCTGCTCACCGCCGCGCGCACCGGCGAGCCGATCCCGATGTACGCCTCGATCGATGCGCGGAACGCCGACATCGAGGCGGGCGCCGGCCGGGGCCCGGCGGATCTCCTGGACGACCTGCGCCGCAGCGGTCAGCGCTACGACGCGGCGGTGGCGGCGATGCCGGTGGCGGCGTGGGGCGCGATGGTGCAGGCCCGGCGCGGTCCGTGGCCGGCGGCGCTGCTGGTCTGGGGCCGGTTGCGCGAGATCGAGGTGCACCACGTCGACCTGGCGGCCGGCTACCTGCCGTCGGACTGGTCGGAGGCGTTCGCCAAGCGGCTGCTGCACGAGGTGACGACCGGGCTGGCCGGCGACCCGGCCGCGCCGGCCATGGTGCTGCGCGTCGACGGCGCCGCGCACGAACTCGTCGTGGGCGACCCCGAGGGTGCGCCCACGGTCACCGGCCCCGCGCCGGAGCTCGCCGCCTGGCTGACCGGCCGGGGCGTCGGCGAGCTGCTCACCGTCGATCCCGACGGCCCTCTGCCGAACCCACCGGAATGGATCTGAACATCGTCATGACCTACACCGGAGACGTCACGCCCGGCGGTCCGCCGGCCGTGCGCGAGCTCGACCGACTCACCGTGACCAAGCTGTCGGTGGGCCCGATGGACAACAACGCCTATCTGCTGCGCTGCCGGGCCACCGGCGAGCAGGCGCTCATCGACGCCGCCAACGAGGCGCCCCGCCTGCTGGAGCTGATCGGCGACGGCGGGCTCGCCACGGTGGTGACCACCCACCGGCACATGGACCACTGGGTCGCGCTGGAGGAGGTGGTCGCCAAGACCGGCGCCCGCGCGCTCGTGCACGCCGACGACGCCGAGGGCCTGCCGATCGGCGCCGAGCCGCTGCGCGAGGGCGACACCGTCGCGGTCGGCGACTGCGCGCTTGAGGTGATCCACCTGCGCGGGCACACCCCGGGGTCGGTCGCGCTGCTCTACCGCGACCCGGCCGGCGGGCCGCACCTCTTCACCGGTGACTCCCTCTTTCCCGGTGGGATTGGCAACACCGACCAGGACCCGGAGCGGTTCGGCCAGCTCATCGACGACGTCGAGGCCAAGCTCTTCGGCCGGCTGCCGGACGAGACCTGGTTCTATCCGGGTCACGGCAAGGACAGCACGCTCGGCGCCGAGCGGCCGTCGGTGCCGCAGTGGCGGGCGCGCGGCTGGTGAGCGCGGCGGGTCCGGCCTCCCCCGTGGCGGCCGGGCCCGGCCCGGTCAGCCGGTCACCGCGCGCAGCCGGCGCCGGGTGCCGAGCAGCACCGGGCCGGCGAGCAGCAGCCCGACCGCCATGGTGAGCACTGTCGGATCGAGCGCGCCGGGCAGCAGGCCGGTGAGCGTCCGCGCGGCCAGCCCGAGCGCCACGTAGAGCCCGGCCCACGCCGTGGCGCCCAGCGCCGCGCAGGTGACGAACCGCCGGTACGGCATCCGCAGACCGCCGGCGGCAAGCGGCAACAGCGCGTTGAACACCGGCAGGAACGGCGCCACAAGCACGATCCGGCCGCCACCTCGGTGCAGCAGCGTCTCGGCCGCCGCCCAGCGGGACTCGCCGATCCAGGCGCCCAGCCGGCCGCTGCGCAGCCGCGCGCCCCAGCGCCGCCCGGCGAGGAAGCTCAACGACCAGCCGGCCAGGCATCCGGCCACCACCGCCACGACCGCCGCCGCGCCACCTGCCGGCCGGCCCGCGCCGACCGCGGCGAGAACCGCCGCGTCACCGGGGACCAGCACCCCGAGCAGGGGTACGGCGTCGGCGAGCATCACCACGCCCAGCAGCCCCATCAGCAGTGTGGTGGGCAACTGCCCGAACTGGGCGAGGAGATCGGTCATGCCTCGCACGCTAGGCCCGGGAAGCCACCCGGCGCATCGGGCGTGATCCCCCACCGACCCCGGAGATCGCATCCGGAGGATCCCCGAGGGTCAGCGGGGGCGCAGCACCTGCACCCGGCGCACCGGCGAGTCCACGGCGGGCTCGGTGGTGGGCACCGGATAGCTCGCCACCAGCTCCAGCCCGTCCGGCGGCAGGTGCCCCCGGTCCGGGTCGCCGACGAGCACGTCGACGCCCCGGTCCGCGCAGCGCCGCAGGTAGGGCAGCACCCGCGCGGCCAGCTCCGCGTCGTAGAGGGCGTCGCCGGCCACCAGCAGGTCGGCAGGGGGCACGCCGTCGAGCAGGTCCTGGCCGTCGGCGGCCACGGTGACCCGGTTCGCCCGGGCGTTGACGGTCACGGCGGCCAGCGCGTACGGGTCGATGTCGTTCGCGACCACCCGGTCGGCGCCGGCGAGCGCGGCGGCGATGGCGACCAGCCCCGAGCCGGCGCCCAGGTCGAGCACGCGCCGCCCGGCGGCCAGCTCGGGGTGGTCGAGCAGGTGCCGGGCCAGCGCCTGCCCACCGGCCCAGACGGAGGCCCAGTACGGCGGCGGGAGCGACCGGCCGGCGGCGGCTTCCATCCGCGCCCACCACAGGATGGCGTCCTCGGCCAGGTGCAGCCGCACCTCGGGCACGAACGGCGTGGTCACCAGCCGCAGGCGGTCCGGGCCCGCGCCGGGCGCGGTGATCTCCCGTTCCAGGTCGGCAAGCGCCGTCGTTGTGCTCATCGGGGCAAGCATGCCCCGGCCCGCCGCGTGTCGGGGGCATTTGGCGGTTCCGAGGTATTCATGAGCCACGCCGGCACTTCCGCCAGCGGATCCGGGCGCGGGCGGTTACTGTCGGGGAGGTACAGGGGCGATCACCGGCCGCGGGCCGGTGCTCACCCGCATTGAACAGGGAGAGACGCATGGCAACCGGCACGGTCAAGTGGTTCAACTCGGAAAAGGGCTTCGGCTTCATCGAGCAGGACGGCGGAGGCCCGGACGTTTTCGTCCACTACTCGGCCATCCAGAGCGGCGGATACCGCGAGCTGAACGAAGGCCAGAAGGTCGAGTTCGAGGTGACGCAGGGCCAGAAGGGCCCGCAGGCGGACAACGTCCGCCCGATGTGATGTGACAACGTGCCGGTGGCGGCGGTCGGGCTCCGACCGCCGCCGCAGCGCGTTCTCAAGCGGGTGCCGCCGGCAGGTCACGCCGGCGGCGTAGCGGCCCGAACAGCAGGATCAGCGGGGTGAGCGCGAGCCAGGCGGTCATCAACCTGATCGCGCCCGCCGGCCCCCACGCGGCGCCGAGCACGCCGGCCAGCAGCGCGGCGAGCGGGATGGTGCCGTAGTTGAGTAGCTGCATGCTCACGGTGACCCGGCCGAGCAGCCGGTGCGGCGTGTAGGTCTGCCGGAAGCTTCCCTTGACCACGTTGCCGATCGCGACGCCCAGGCTGACCAGCACCCCGCCGAGCACCAGCCAGGCCACCCGCGCGCCGGGGCCGGCGAGCGGGATCAGCAGCGCGGGCGGGCCGGTGAGCGCGCCGGCGACAAGCAGGGCGCGGGCGGTGCCGAGCCGACGGGCGAGCCGGGCGGCAAGCGCCGCGCCGACGACGCCGCCGAGGCTGGCCAGGCCGATCAGCAGGCCGACCAGCCCGGCCGGCAGGTGCGCCGAGCGGACCAGGAAGACCACGAGCACCGCCTGGTAGCCGGTGAGCCCGATGTTGCTTGCCGCGCCGAAGACGGTCAGCACCCGCAGGTACGGATCCCGGGTGACGAAGCGCAGCCCGTCGGCCACCTCCCGGCGCATCGACGCCGATGCGGCCGGACGCGCCGGCCGGGGTTCTATGGCGCGGATCCGGTGCAGGCACAGCGCGGACGCCAGGAAACTCACCGCGTCCAGCGCCACCGCGGTCACCGCGCCGGCGAGTTGGGCGATCAGGCCGGCGAGCCCGGGGCCGAGCAGGTAGCTCGCGGTCTGGGTGGCGTGCAGCCGGGCGTTGGCCGGTGGCACCTGCTCCGGTGGCAGCAGGGTGGGCAGGTAGACCTGGTCGGCGGTCTCGAAGAAGACCCGGGCCAGGCCGGCGCCGAGCGCCACCACCAGCAGGTGCCCGACGGTGAGCCGGTGGAGCAGCGCGGCGGCCGGGACGCTTGCGAACAACGCGGCGGCGAACAGGTCGGCGGCGATCATCACGGGGCGGCGGCGGACCCGGTCGACCCACGCCCCGACCGGCAGGCCGGCCAGCAGCCACGGCAGCCAGGCCGCGGCGGTCAGCACCGCCACCTGGAACGTGGTGGCGTCGAGCACCGCCACGGCGACGAGCGGCAGCGCGACGGCGGTCATGTTGCTGCCCACGGCGCTTATCGTGTGGCCGGTCCAGAGCAGCCGGAAGTCGCGGTGCCGGAGCAGCCCGCCGGGTGGCGCGACGGCGCCCGGCGCGGGCGCGTCGGCCGGGGCGGTCACGGCCGGGCCGGGACGCCGTGGGTGAACACGAAGACCGGTTCGCGCCGTTTGCCGTCGTCCGGGACGGGCCGGTCTGCCCACCGCATGAAGAGGGCGATCACCTCGCGGCTGAGTTCGGCCAGTTCCTCCGGGGTCAGGTGCAGCCAGTGGTCGGTGCTGAACGGTCCGTCGCCCCAGGCGGCGCGGGCCTCGTCGGGGGCCGTGTGCCAGGCCCGCACCAGCGAGGCGTGCCGTTCCAGGTTGAGCGAGCCCGCCGCGTCGGCGACCACCCGGGTGGACGGGTCGTCGTCGAAGTCGGACTCGGACCAGCGCACGCCTCGGTTCCGCAGCTTCCACCAGCTCTCCCGGCGGTCGCGGGCCAGCTCGGGCGCCTCGACCAGCAGGTCGGCGGCGGCCAGCACCCGGAGGTGGTGGCTGACGTTCGCCGGCGCCTGGTCGGTGCGCTCGGCGAGTTGGCCCACGGTGCTCGGGCCGTACACCTTGAACACGTCCATGAGGCGGCGGCGCAGTGGGTGGGCGAGCGCGGCGAGCACCCGCGAGTCGGTGACCTGTCTGACCGTGGGCTGATCCATGCGGCCGAGTCTGACATTCGCAAGGGCTATTGCGCAATAGTTATTGCGGGATGCCGCCGCCGCGACGCTGCAGTCGTCGCGGCGGGCGCGCGTCAGGCGGTGAGCCGCCGGGACAGCTCGTCGGCGACGTCCCGGGCGATCTGTGGGGGGATGGCCTCGGCGATCCGCTCCGGCGGCAGCCCGGCGAGGACGCCGGTGACGATCTGCTGCTCGTCGGTGAAGTCCTTGCCGGACAACTCGTTCACCTGCGCCACGAGCGCCGGCCACCCGCGCAGCATGGCCAGCATCTGCTGGAGCGGGGAATTCGCCGCCGGCGGGGTGACCAGACCGGTGGTGTTCGCCGGCGAGATCAGCCAGTTCCGCAGGTTCTGCAGGTCGGCGAGGACGTCGCCGACGGTACGGCTGTTCGAGCCGGTGTTGCCCACGAGCTTGTCGTTCTGTTCCATGTCGTTCTCCGGTTTCGTCGGGGCGATCAGGCCGATCGCAGTGAGATAGCGGCGGAACAGCGGGGTCTGGTCCCGGCCCGCTTTGGTGGAATCGCGGAAGAAGCTGATGTGGGTGTGGAACAGGTGGCTGCTGTCGCCGCTGGTGCGCTTGCCCAGCCGGTCCCACCGCCGCACGGTGCGGCCGTCCGCGGAGTAGATGACCTCGCGGATGTCCCGGGTGTCGGCCGCGTTCGCCGCGCACTGCGCCACCAGCCAGGTGGAGAACGTGCGCAGGGTGTGCGTGGCGCCGCCGGAGCGGACCGAGAACGTGCCGATATCCAGCGCGGAGGCGTCGAGCGTCAACCCGGAACGGTCCCGGGTGGACTCCACCACCGAGTAGTCGTTCGCGACGATCCGGTCGGAGCCGCAGTGGTAGCCGCCGCGGTGGCTGGCATCGCCGACGATGCCGACCTCCGCCGGTTCGAGATCGGAGTCCCGGACGACGTTCTTGTCGACGTTGAGATATTCGAGTAGCAGAGCGCGGACGGCCAGCAGGTTTGCCGGGGCCGACGTCATGGCAGATCCCCTTTCCGATCGATGATCGGCAAAGGCACGACAATCACTGCACGTGATGGCGTGAGATCTGCGGACGTGCCCCTGCCGGATAGCTGCACAGCAATGGGCACTTGCTGCGAGCGTATCCCTCATTACGGGAAAAGCCCAGCTCAGTGGCAATATTTACGATTATTCGACCGGTGTGGACGATCGCGACGCGAGCGGCAGCAGCAACGCCGAGGGATGCTCGCGACCGCACAGCACCTCCCGCCATCCGGCACGCAGCGTAACGGCGGTGCCGAGCGGCTCCCCGGTGCCCGGGTTGCGCGCGTACCGCGGGTGGGCGCCGCCGGAGACCTGGACGCGGAGCCGGTGACCGGGCGCGAACCGGTGGGCGGTCGGCCAGAGCGCGACCGGCACCCGCACCGCCCCGGATCCGTCGCGCGGAAACCGGCCCGGCTCGACGCGGACCAGGCCGTCGCAGACGTTCCAGGAGCGCCCCTTCCGGTCCACGTCGCACAGCCGCACGAACACGTCCAGGTAGGACAACTCGCTGCGCAGGTGGATCTCGGCGTGCACCGGCCCGACCACCTCCACCGGGTCGCGTACCGGGTCGCTCGTGTACGTCAGCACGTCCGCCCGGGACTCGACCGGACGGTTGTCCACCGCGCCGGCCCGCTTGGCGACGAGCAGCGGCCCGCCGAGCGACGGGGTCGGGTCGGCCGGGTCGTACCAGATCCGGTCCGGCGCGCCGCCGTCAGGCGGCCCGGGCGCCAGGCCGCCGCCGGGTCGCAGGTGCCAGCGGGTCGGTGTGGCGGGCGGCGGCCAGCCCGGCAGGTCCCGCCAGCCGCCCCCGACGCCGCCGACGTGCACCCGCACCGGCGCGCGGGCCGGCACGGGCCGGCCGGCCAGGTGCTCGTCGAACCAGTCCAGCCCCTCCCGCAGGGACGCCACGAGCAGCCCCGGGCTGCCGTGGGTCCACGGGCCGACGGTCAGCCTCGGCCGGGCGCCGGCGGCCCGCAGCCGGGCGTAGTCGTCGAGCTGGGCCGGGAGGAAGATGTCCTGCCAGCCGCTGACCATGGCGACCGGCGCGCGGACCTCGGTGATCCGGTCTGCGAAGACCCGGGCCCGCCAGTAGTCGGCGGCCGGCGTGTGGTGCCGCAGCCACTCCTGGAAGAACGGCACGGTCACCCCGGTGGCGACCCGGTCCGCCTCGGCCAGCGGCAGGTGGGTGAGCGCGCGGACGAGCCGGGGCTGGCCGCGCTTGAGCTCCCACTGCCGGGCCAGCCAGGGCACGGTCTGCGCCTGGAGCAGCTCGGCCCAGGTGAGCACCGTGTCAAGCGCGAACGACTCCCCCGCGTACGTCGAGTCGCGGGTGGCCGAGGCGGTCACCACCGCGACCATCGCGCGCAGCTCGTCGCCCGCCTCGGCGGCCACCGCCCACTGCACGAAGCCCTGGTAGCTGGCGCCGAACATGCCGAACGCCCCGGTCCACCACGGCTGGCGGCGCAGCCAGTCGAGGGTGTCCAGGCCGTCGTCGCGCTCGTGCACGAGCGGGGCGAACTCGCCGCCGGAGCCGAAGGTGCCGCGGCAGGACTGGATCACCACGTGGAAGCCCCGCTCGGCGACCAGGCGGCCGAGCAGCCGGATCGGCCCGCCCCGCCCGTACGGGGTGCGGATCAGCACGCAGGCCGCGCCCGGCAGGTCCGGCGCGTAGTGGTCGGTGCGCAACGTGGTGCCGTCGCGGACCCGCACCGGGATGTCCCGCCGGACGGCGATCCGGCCGGCGCGGGCGGCGGGCAGACGCAGCGCGGTCGCGGCGAGCCGAGTGATCAGCCGCACGGTCAGCGGTCGCCGGGGGGATCGGCGGTGGCGCGGGTGGCGCGCATCTCGTCCCGGTGCGCCCGCATGCTGTGCACCATCTCGCCCAGGAACCGGTGCACCACGGCCAGCTCGTCGTCGGTGAAGCGGGCCATCACCTCGTCGGTGCGCCGGCCCAGCGGGCCGAAGAAGCTCTGGGCCAGGGCGGCGCCCCGGTCGGCGTAGTGCAGGAGGATCTTGCGGCGGTCGGCGGTGTCCCGGTCGCGCCGGATGTGGCCGGCGCGTTCGAGCCGGTCGACGAGCGCGGTCACCGAGCCGGACGAGAGGTTGAGCACGTCGCCGAGCCGGCCGGGGGTGATCGGGTCGCCCACCAACTCGGCCTCCATCACCGCGATCAGGGCCTGCAGGTCGGTGGGGTTGAGCCCGTGCAGGCCGGCGAACGCGTGCCCGACGTGCTGGGCGTCCGTCGAGTAGCGACGCAGGTCGTTGGTGATCCCCGCGACCATCCGCCCCCGCGGGTCGTCCCGTCGCCGGTACATGCCGTGCCCCGCCACCGCTCGCCGCCACCTCTTCCCGGTCCGGTTGCAGCATAAGCCCTCCCCGGATAATCTCGCTCATCAAGATACTCGGCCAGCGAGAAGGCATGTGAGGCCCGAAGATGTCACTGTTCACCCGCGTCGCCCGGGGCCGGCTGGCCGCCTGGCTCACCGTGGTCGCCGCCCTCGTCGTCGGCGCGGTCGTCTTCGGCCTACCCAAGCCGGACAACCCCGAGCCGGTCTCGGCCACCGGCCTGTCCGTCGAATGGCAGTCGACCCAGGTCGAACGCCTCCAGGAACAACTACCCTCCCACGACGTCCAGCCCGCCCTGGTGGTCGTCAGCCGCGCCGACCGGGCGCCGCTCACCGGAGCCGACCGGACCGCGCTCGACGACACCGCCGGCACGCTCGGCGGCCTCGCGGTCGGCGGTCGGGTCGCCCCCGCCCAGCTCTCCCCCGACGGCACCGTGGCGCTCGTCGCCGTGCCGCTGTCCACCGCCGGTGGGCAGGAGGCCGTGGTCGACGAGGTGGCCAAGGTGCGCGACGCCGTCGCCGGGCTGCCCGACGGGCTGACCGTCGAGGTCACCGGCGGGCCGGCCTTCACCGCCGACCTGAGCAAGGTCTTCGAGGGCGCCGACACCACCCTGCTGCTGGTCACCGCCGCCGTGGTGGCGCTCCTGCTGCTGATCACCTACCGCAGCCCGTTCCTGTGGCTGGTGCCGCTGCTGGTCGTGGCCGCGACCGAGCAGATCACCCTGCGGGCGGTGGACACCGTCGTGCCCGCGCTCGGCATCTACCTCCAGGCCGGCCAGGTCACCGGCATCGCCAGCGTGCTGGTCTTCGGCGCCGCGACCGACTACGCCCTGCTGCTCATCGCCCGCTACCGGGAGGAGCTGCGCCGCGAGGAGAACCGGTTCGCCGCCATGCGCGCCGCCCTGCGACGCACCGCCGAGCCGATCCTGGCCAGCGGCGGCACCGTCGTCCTCGGCGTACTCACGCTGTTGCTGTCGGAGCAGGAGACCAACCGGGCGCTCGCGGTGGCGTGCGCCACAGGCGTGGTGTTCGCGATGCTCTCCGCCCTGTTTGTGCTCCCCGCCGCGCTCGTGCTCTTCGGTCGCGGCCTGTTCTGGCCGTTCGTCCCGCGCGTCGGCGGGCCCGCCCGGGAGGGCCGGCTCTGGGGCCGCCTCGGCGAGCTGGTCGTCCGCCGGCCGCTGCCGGTCGCGGTGCTTGCCACCCTGCTCCTCGCCGGCCTCGCCCTGGGCGGCCTGGGCATCCGCACCGGCCTGTCCGAGACCGAGCAGTTCCGGGCGCGACCCGAGGCCGTCGCCGGCGCGGAAACCCTGGCCCGGGCGTTCCCGGCCGGCAGCACCCAGCCGGTCGCCGTGCTCACCACACCGCAGGCGGCCCCGGCGGTGCTCGCCGCCGCCGGCACGGTCGACGGGGTCGCCTCGGCCCGGCCGAGCGCCGCCGGCGACCGGGTCGCCCAGGTCGACGTGGTGCTCGCCGCCGAGCCCGGCACCGCCGCCTCCGACCGCGCGGTGGTGGCGCTGCGCGACGCGGTGGCCGCCGTTCCGGACTCCGCGCCACCCGCGGTCGACGGCGCGGACACCCCCGGCGGAGCCCTGGTCGGCGGCGCGGTCGCCGCCACCTACGACTCGAACCAGGCGAACAACCGGGACCTGCGGCTGATCCTGCCGATCATCCTGCTGCTCGTCGGCGCCGTGCTGGTGCTGCTGCTGCGCGGCCTGCTCGCGCCGCTGCTGCTGGTGCTGACCGTGATCGCGTCGTTCTTCGCCAGCCTCGGCGCGGCCTGGCTGCTCTTCGACCACGTGCTCGACTTCCCGGCGCTTGACAGCGGCGTGCTGCTGCTCGCGTTCGTGTTCCTCGTCGCGCTCGGCGTGGACTACAACATCTTCCTGGTCACCCGCGCCCGGGAGGACGCCCGGCGGGCCGGCACGCGCGACGGCATGCTGTCCGCGCTGCGGGTCACCGGCGGCGTCATCACCAGCGCCGGCGTGCTACTGGCCGCGGTCTTCGCGGTGCTCGGCGTGCTGCCGCTGATCACACTCACCCAGATCGGCATCATCGTCTGCGTCGGCGTGCTGCTGGACACGCTGCTGGTCCGCACCGTGCTGGTGCCGGCGCTGGCGTTCCTGCTCGGTGACCGGTTCTGGTGGCCGGGACGGGTCAACCGCGAGCCGGACGCGCCCGCCGACGGGGCCGACGCGCCGGCCGAGCCGGTCACCGCCCGGGACTGAGGATCCCCGTGGTTCCGTCGGCGCACCCTAACAGGGATCGGTGGGGCTACGGGGTCCCGGCGACGCCGGCCGGCGCTCCTCCCGCGGCCGGGGCGGACCCTCCCCGGCGACCCCCGCGGGCGGACCTGAGTCATCGCCCGCTGTGGGCGGGCCGGCGTCGTCGCCCGCCGGGCCGGGCCGACCGGTGTCCTCGCCGGCCACCGGACCGGTGTCCTCGCCGGCCACCACCCGCTCCCGGGTCGCCCAGGCGACCACGAACACGGTGGTCCAGGCGGCGCCCAGCAGCACCGAGGAAACGGTGCCGCTGGCCGTGCTCCAGCCCAGATAGAGCCGGGCGCCGGTGACCGCGACGACGCCCGCCGAGGCGGCCGTCCAGACGGCCACGCCGATCGGCCAGCGGGCCCCGCGCGACAGCAACCACGCAAGCGTGCCGAAACTCGCCGTCACTACCACGTTCTGGGTGGGGAACAGGTCACTGACCCGGTGCGGGCCGGTCAGGTCGGCGACCACGACCAGCAGCACCAGCGGCACGGCCGCCCCGACCGTGCCCACCACCGACAACAGGTCCGCCCGCCAGGGCCGGTGCCGTCGGGCCACCACCGCCGCCACCACGGCGACCACGCCGATGAGCACCCAGCCGCGCAACACCGACAACGCGGCCAGCGCCGCGTCGACCACCCCGGGGGTACGCCGGGCGGCGAACCAGTCGGCGATCAACCCGTCGAGCACCCCGAGCCCGCTGTGCCGGACCACCGCCTCCAGCAACGCGGCCACCGCCAGCCCCGCGCCGAACAGCAGCGCCAGCCCGAGCGCCAGGTTGATCAGCAGCGTCCAGAGCGGGCCGACCCGCATGCCGGCCAGGAAGAACAGCACCCCGTACCGGGCCCGGAGCCAGCGCAGCGGCGGCAGCGCGGCGGCGCGGGCGGCAAGCGCCCGGGCCGGATCCGGGTTGCGCCCGAGCCAACGACCGGCAAGCACCACGCCGAGCAGGCACACCAGCAGCACCAGCACCGCCCCGGTGGCCCGGCCCAGCAGCTCCGACACCCGCGCGTAGGACTCGCCGGCCAGGTAACCGGCAAGCACCGAGGCCCCGACCCAACCCACCACCCCGGCCAGGTTCCACGGCGCGAACCGCCGGTACGGCAACCCGGCCGCGCCGGCCAGCCGGGGCGCCAGGGTACGGGCGAAGGCGACCCAGCGGGCGGCCAGCACGCCGCGGCCACCCAGCCGGTCCAGCAACTCCTCGGCACGCCGCCACCGGTGCGGCCCGATCCGGGCGCCGAGCCCGGAGGCGCGCAACCGGGGGCCGTACCGCCGGCCGGCCCGGTAGGCGAGTGTGTCTCCGATCACGGCGGCGGCCACCATGACCGCAAGCGTGGGGGCGAGCCGTAGCGTCCCCGCGTACGCTAGGAAGCCGACCAGCAGCAGGGTCGCCTCGCCCGGCACCAGCAGCCCGAAGATCACCGCGGTTTCGCCCGCGACGATCGTCGCGGCGACCAGGTAGATCAGCAGGGGCGGCAGCTCCTGCAGCCAGTTCAGCAGGTCAGGCATTCGGCACCCCGCACGGGAGTCAGCATGCCAGTCGCTGGAACGGTCGGCACAGCACTTTCGACACAGATCCGGGCCATCTCGGGGGTGACCCCGAGGCGTGCCCCGGCAACCGCAGACAGGAGTATGGAGGGTATGCAGCTTCGCACCGACCTCCGCAACGTCGCCATCATCGCCCACGTCGACCACGGCAAGACGACCCTGGTCGACGCCATGTTGCGGCAGGCCGGCGCCTACGGCGCCCGCGGCGAGAACACCGAGCGCGTCATGGACTCGGGGGACCTCGAACGGGAAAAGGGCATCACCATCCTCGCCAAGAACACCGGCGTGCGCTACCTGCCGGCGGACGGGTCCGACCCGGTCACCATCAACATCATCGACACCCCCGGCCACGCCGACTTCGGCGGTGAGGTCGAGCGCGGCCTGACCATGGTCGACGGCGTGGTGCTGCTGGTCGACGCCAGCGAGGGCCCGCTGCCGCAGACCCGGTTCGTGCTCCGCAAGGCGCTCAAGGCCCGGATGCCGATCATCCTGGTGATCAACAAGGTGGACCGGCCGGACGCCCGGATCAAGGAGGTCGTGGACGACACCTACGAACTCTTCCTCGACCTGGACGCCGACGAGGAGCAGATCGACTTCCCGATCGTCTACGCCTGCGCCCGCGACGGCGTCGCCTCGCTGACCCAGCCCGCCGACGGCTCGGTGCCCGACGACAGCACCTCCCTGGAGCCGCTGTTCCGCACCCTGCTCGACACCATCCCGGCCCCCGCCTACGAAGAGGGCGCGCCGCTTCAGGCGCACGTCACAAACCTCGACGCCTCGCCGTTCCTCGGCCGGCTGGCGCTGTGCCGGGTCCGCCAGGGCACCATCCGCAAGGGCGAGACGGTGGCCTGGTGCCGCACCGACGGCAGCATCCAGCGGGTCCGTATCTCCGAGATGCTGATGACCGAGGGCCTGGAGCGCAAGCCGGCCGAGTCCGCCGGTCCGGGCGACATCATCGCCGTCGCCGGCATCCCCGAGATCATGATCGGGGAGACGCTCGCCGACCTCGACAACCCGGTCGCGCTGCCGCTGATCACCGTCGACGAGCCGGCCATCTCGATGACCATCGGCACCAACACGTCGCCGCTGGTCGGCCGGGTCAAGGGCGCCAAGGTCACCGCCCGGATGGTCAAGGACCGGCTCGACAAGGAGCTGGTCGGCAACGTGTCGCTGCGGGTGCTGCCCACCGAGCGGCCGGACGCCTGGGAGGTGCAGGGCCGAGGTGAGCTGGCCCTGGCCATCCTGGTCGAGCAGATGCGCCGTGAGTCCTACGAGCTGACCGTCGGCAAGCCGCAGGTGGTCACCAAGGAGATCGACGGCAAGACCTGCGAGCCGGTCGAGCGGCTGACCATCGACGCCCCGGAGGAGTACCTGGGCGCGATCACCCAGCTCCTGGCCACCCGCAAGGGCCGGATGGAGCAACTGGTCAACCACGGCACCGGCTGGATCCGGATGGAGTGGCTGGTGCCGGCGCGCGGCCTGATCGGCTTCCGCACCGAGTTCCTCACCGACACCCGGGGCACCGGCATCCTGCACCACGTCTTCGAGTCGTACGAGCCGTGGTTCGGCGAGCTGCGCACCCGCAACAACGGGTCCCTGGTCGCCGACCGGTCCGGCGTGGTCACCCCGTTCGCCATGATCAACCTTCAGGAGCGCGGACAGCTCTTCGTCGAGCCGACCACCGAGGTGTACGAGGGCATGATCGTCGGGGAGAACTCCCGCTCCGACGACATGGACGTCAACATCACCAAGGAGAAGAAGCTCACCAACATGCGGGCCTCGACCTCCGACGAGACCGAGAAGCTGATCCCGCCGCGCAAGCTGTCGCTGGAGCAGGCGTTGGAGTTCTGCCGCGAGGACGAGTGCGTCGAGGTCACCCCGGTCGCGGTGCGCATCCGCAAGGTGGTGCTGGACCAGCAGCAGCGCGGCCGGGCCGCCGCCCGCCGCAAACACGCCGGCTGACCCCAACCCCGCACCACCCCAGGAGCCCGGCCCGCCCCAGGCAGGCCGGGCTCCCCCGTCCCCACCCCCGTCGATCATGAACTTAGCGGCAACTAAAGAGATCAAACCCGACGTCAACTTCATGATCGCCGCCGCAGGGCCGGGGACGCCGCAGGGGCGCGGGGCCGGGGACGGCTCGGGTGGGTGGGGGTCAGTGGGGTCTGGTGGCCTGGAGGGCCAGGATGTCGGGGACGGGACCAGAGCCGGACTCCACCACGCGGTCGAGGACCAGGCCGGCGGCGTGAACGGCGGTGATCAGGTCGGCCAGGGGCAGGTGCCACGCGCCGACCCGGGCCCGCACACCTGTGGCGTTCCACGACCGGAACGTGCGCTCCCGCTCGGCGTACCCGCCGTCGATCACGATGCGCTCCGGGTCGGACCGGTCGGCGAACGCGCCGCAGAAGCACGGATGCAACCCGACGTGCACCAGCCGGCCGCCCGGCGCCAGCACCCGCGCCGCCTCGGCGAGCGCCGCCGGATAGTCGGGCATGTCGGTGTGCGCCAGCACGCACACGGCGGCCGGCACCGCGCCGTCGGCGAGCGGCAGCGCCGTCGCGTCGGCCCGGGCCACCGGCAGCCGGGCCCGGGCGTGGCGTAGCTGCCCGCCGGACAGGTCCACGCCCACCGGCGTCCAGCCCAGCCGGCGCAGCTCGGCCGCGTGCGCCCCGGTGCCGCAGCACAGGTCCAGGCACTGCCCGGCGCCGCCGCCCAGCAGCTCCGCGAGCACCGACCGGACCCGGTCCATGTACGGCCCGGACAGGTCGGTGGCGTACTCCTCGTACCAGTCCGCGATGCCGTCGTACAGAGCCGTCGTCATTCCCGCACGCTAGCCCCAATGCCGGGTAGTTAAGGGTCTGGGCTGGTCGTCAAGACCGGTCCGGCGAGGATGTTGAGGCTGATGGTGGCCTGGTAGGTGCGTCGGTCGATGTTCG